>NZ_JAKZFS010000002.1:0-600000 GCF_022808915.1 Fundidesulfovibrio terrae | reverse complement strand
CGGCCTCAAGACAGGCTTCGTCTGCGCCTCGGGGTACAACATCACCGCCACGGCCAAGCGCGGCAACACCCGGCTCATCGCCGTGCTCATGGGCGCGCGCAACCCCATCATCCGCGAGGTGGAAGCCTCGCGCCTGCTGGACTTCGGCTTCGCCCAGGCAGCCAACGAGCCCGCCCCCGCGCCCAAGGAGCCGCATCCCTCGGGCAAGCGTTCCAAGAAAGCCAGAAGCTCGTCCTGACGGCCTCGCAGTCCGGAGTTTCCCGCCCGCGCCTTCTTGTCTTCCGCTCCGGCGCCCCCCATATCCCGATCCTCGCGCTGATTTCCCGGCGCCTCTCCCAGATGCAGGTGCCGCCGTCGCACGGCCGCCTCCCGCATCGTCACCGCACACGCGTCTTCCGTGACCAGGCAATTTCGGGAGCCGCCTCTTTCATTTTTCCCGAAACTCTGTAGGCTTTTCCCAAACCATTGCGGATCGGCCATTCCTGTCGTCTTTCGTCGCCTCGACCATCCGGGTTTTGTTTCACAGATATTGACATCTTCGTCACATTGAGCGATTTGCTTTTCCTGTTGACGGCGCATGGTTTTCGCTATGCAAGTTCGTCGTTCCGCTCATAGGAACAATAGGCCCTCCCGGTTCCACCCTCAACAAGGAAAGACCATCATGATCATCGGCATTCCCAAAGAGATAAAACCCCAGGAGAACCGGGTGGCCATGACCCCCGGCGGAGTCGCCTCCCTCGTGCGCGCCGGACACACTGTTCTGGTGGAAGACGGCGCGGGCGTGGGCTCGGGCCTGACCAACGACGAATACGCCAAGGCCGGAGCCCAGCTCGTCTCCGCGGACAAGGCCTGGGGCGCCAAGATGGTCATCAAGGTCAAGGAGCCCATCCCCTCCGAGTACCAGTACCTGCGCCCCGACCTGCTGCTCTTCACCTACCTGCACCTGGCCGCCGCCGAGGAGCTCACCCGGGCCCTGCTGGCCTCCAAGTGCACCGGCATCGCCTACGAGACCGTGCAACTGCCCGACGGCAGCCTGCCCCTTCTGACCCCCATGTCCGAGGTGGCCGGCCGCATGGCCACCCAGGTGGGCGCGCACTACCTGGAGAAGTACCAGGGCGGTCGCGGCGTGCTGCTGGGCGGCGTGCCCGGCGTGGCCCCCGGCAACGTGGTGGTCCTGGGCGGCGGCGTGGTGGGCACCAACGCAGCCAAGATGGCCCTGGGCCTGGGCGCCAACGTGACCCTGCTGGACGTCTCCCACAAGCGCCTGCAGTACCTGGACGATGTGTTCGGCGGCCGCCTGACCACCATCACCTCCACCGAGCCCAACATCTGGGAAGCCGTGGCCAAGGCCGACCTGGTCGTGGGCGGCGTGCTCATCGTGGGCGCCAAGGCCCCCAAGCTGGTGACCCGCGAGATGCTCAAGGTGATGAAGGAAGGCTCCGTGATCGTGGACGTCTCCGTGGACCAGGGCGGCTGCGTGGAGACCATCAAGCCCACCACCCACAAGGACCCCACCTACATCATCGACGGAGTGGTGCACTACGGCGTGGCCAACATGCCAGGCGCCGTGCCCCGCACCTCCACCTTCGCCCTGACCAACCAGACCCTGCCATACGCCATGAAGCTGGCCGCCAAGGGCCTGGACGCTCTCAAGGACGACAAGAGCCTGATGCTCGGCCTGAACACCCACAACGGCCTGCTCACCTGCAAGGCCGTGGGCGACGCCTTCAACATCGCCTGCGTGGACGCCGCCGACGCCTTCTAGGCCGCCGGGAGATCCAATAATGACCAAGCCCCCTCGCGACACTGCCGCGAGGGGGCTTTTCGCTTTTCAGCGCCGCGCGCCGAAGTGGGCCCGACCCGCGGCCCCGGTCATTCCTCCCGGACCGCAAACTGTTTTCGAGCACATCCTCGTCGCCCCCAGTGTCAGATCGAAAGCAAGGCCCCATCCTTTGACGCTGGCGAAGCGCCACGCTAGAGGCGCACCATGAACGAAAGTGGAATGGACCGTCGCGGCACGACCATGGATGCAAGACGGCTCCCGGCCTTCTGCGGGCTGGGGCTGTGCGTGGACGCCGCCCTGTTCCGGGCCGTGCGACTGGAGAGAAGCCTGACGAGGCATGCTCCGGACGCGCGGCTTCGGCCTGTTCCCGCTCCCCAAAGACCCTGGGGGATCGAGCTCCTGGTAACACTTGGCCGCCAGACACGGGCCGGCTGAGGCAACCTCTTCTCAGGAGGACACGTATGTCATTGGAAAGGCGAGACTTTCTCAAACTGACCGCTGCCACGGCGGTGGTCACGGCCTTCGGGGGCCTGGGCCTGGACCTGACCACGGTCCACGCAGCCGCCGAACTGGCCAAGCTCAAGGGCTGCAAGCAGACCACCTCGGTGTGCTGCTATTGCTCCGTGGGCTGCGGCCTCATCGTCTCCACTGCGCAGGAAGGCAAGGGCCGCGCCGTGAACGTGGAAGGCGATCCGGACCATCCCATCAACGAGGGCTCCTTGTGCCCCAAGGGCGCGTCCATCTGGCAGCTGGGCGAGAACGACAAGCGCATCACCAAGGTGCTCTACCGCGCCCCCAACTCCGACAAGTGGCAGGTCAAGACCTACGAATGGGCTCTTGAGCAGATCGCCCAGCGGGTCAAGAAGGTGCGCGACGCCGCCTTCCAGACCAAGAACGCCAAAGGCCAGGAAGTCAACCGCCTGGAAGCCATCGCCTCCGTGGGATCGGCCGCCATGGACAACGAGGAGTGCTGGATCTACCAGTCCATGCTCCGAGCCTTGGGCCTCACATACATCGAACATCAGGCCCGTATCTGACACAGCGCAACTGTAGCGGCTCTGGCAGAGTCGTTCGGACGCGGCGCGATGACCAATCACTGGATCGACATCAAGAACAGTGATGCAGTTTTAGTAATCGGCTCCAACCCTGCCGAAAACCACCCCATTTCCTTCAAGTGGATCATGCGGGCCAAGGACGCGGGCGGCAAGCTCATCTGCGTCGACCCCCGCTTCACCAAGACCGCCAACAAGGCAGACCTCTACGCCCCCATCCGTTCGGGCTCGGACATCGGCTTCTTCGGCGGCTTCATCAACTACATCCTGGCCAACGACATGACCTTCAAGGACTACGTGGCCAACTACACCAACGCCGCCTTCATCGTGGGCGAGAAGTACGACTTCAAGGACGGCATGTTCTCCGGCTTCAGCGCCGAGAAGAAAGCCTACGACAAGTCCGCCTGGTCCTTCGCCAAGGACGAGAACGGCCTGGTGAAGAAAGACCCCACCCTCCAGGACCCGCGCTGCGTGTACCAGCTCATGAAGAAGCACTACGAGCGCTACACCCTGGACGCGGTTTCCAAGATCACGGGCTGCCCCGTGGCCAAGCTCGAGGAAGTCTACAAGATGTACGGCGCCACCGGCGCGCCTGACAAGACCGGCACAGTGCTCTACGCCATGGGCCAGACCCAGCACACCGTGGGCGTGCAGAACATCCGCGCCATGTCCATCGTGCAGCTGCTGCTGGGCAACATCGGCGTGGCCGGCGGCGGCATCAACGCCCTTCGCGGCGAGGCCAACGTGCAGGGCTCCACGGACCAGGGCCTCCTGTTCCACATCCTGCCCGGCTACATCCCCGCTCCCACGGCGTCCATGACCGACCTCAAGATCTTCAACGAGAAGAACACCCCGGTCACCAAGGACCCCAAGAGCGCCAACTGGTGGGGCAACCGGCCCAAGTACATGGCCAGCTTCCTCAAGTCCATGTACCCCGACGTCGACCTGGAGACCGCCTACAAGTGGCTGCCCAAGCTCGACGACGGCAGGGACTACTCCTGGCTGACTCTGTTCGACGACATGTACAAGGGCGCCTTCAAGGGCTTCTTCGCCTGGGGCCAGAACCCGGCGGCCTCCACGGCCAACTGCAACAAGGTCCGCCAGGCCATGGCCAAGCTGGACTGGATGGTCACGGTGAACATCTTCGACACCGAGACCGCCTCCTTCTGGAAGGGCCCGGGCATGGACCCCAAGAAGATCAAGACCGAGGTCTTCTTCCTGCCCTGCTGCGTGTCCATCGAGAAGGAAGGCTCCATCTCCAACTCGGGCCGCTGGATGCAGTGGCGCTACCCCGGCCCCGCGCCGCTTGGCGGCACCAAGCCCGACGGCGACCTGATCTATGAGCTCTTCGAGAAGATCAAGGGGCTCTACGAGAAGGACAAGAAGGGCGTCTTCCCCGAGCCCATCAAGAAGCTGAAGTGGGACTTCGCCACCAACCACGCCTTCGACCCGCACAAGGTGGCCAAGCTCATCAACGGGTACTTCCTCAAGGAAAAGACCATCGGCGACAAGACCTACAAGGCCGGCGACCCGGTGCCCGCCTTCGGCCTGCTGCAGGACGACGGCTCCACCTGCTCGGGAACGTGGATCTACTGCGGTTCCTACACCGACAAGAACATGGCCGCCCGCCGCGACAAGACCCAGACCCCCATGCAGGAGAAGATCGGACTCTTCCCCGGCTGGACCTGGTGCTGGCCGGTCAACCGCCGCATCATCTACAACCGCGCCTCCGTGGACCCGCAGGGCAAGCCCTACCAGCCCACCAAGCCGGTCATCGAGTGGACCGACGGCAAGTGGGTGGGCGACGTGCCCGACGGCCCGTGGCCGCCGATGGCCGACGACAAGGGCAAGAACCCCTTCATCATGACCACCGAGGGCTTCGGCCAGATCTTCGGCCCCGGCCGAAACGACGGCCCCCTGCCCGAGTACTACGAGCCCCTGGAGTGCCCGATCCCCGAGCATCCGTTCTCCAAGGTGCTGCACAACCCCACGGCCCTGGTGTTCCAGGGACCGACCGAAACCCGCGCCGTGTGCGACCCGCGCTTCCCGTTCGTGTGCTCCACCTACCGGGTCACCGAACACTGGCAGACCGGCGTCATGACCCGCTGGACCCCCTGGCTGCTCGAATGCGAGCCTCAGATGTTCGTGGAGATGAGCCCCGAACTGGCCAAGCTGCGCGGCATAAACGGCGGCGACAAGTGCACCGTGGAGAGCGCGCGCGGCTCCCTGTGGGCCATCGCCATCGTCACCGAGCGCCTGAAGCCCATGCAGGTCATGGGTCAGACCGTGCACATGGTGGGCATCCCCTGGCACTACGGATGGGTGTTCCCCAAGGACGGCGGCGACTCCGCCAACCTGCTCACCCCGTCCGTGGGCGACCCCAACACGGGCATCCCTGAAACCAAGGCCTTCATGGTCAACGTGAAAAAGGCCTAGGGAGGTAAACGAACATGCCAGGCAAGACCTTCTTCGTGGACCTCGCCAGGTGCACCGCCTGCCGCGGCTGCCAGATCGCGTGCAAGCAGTGGAAACAGCTCCCCGCGGAGCAGACCAAGAACACGGGTTCCCACCAGAACCCGCCGGACATGTCCTTCGTGACCCTCAAGGTGGTGCGCATGAAGGAAGTGGGGGAAGGCGGCGACCTCAAGCTGCTCTTCCTGCCCGACCAGTGCCGCCACTGCGTGGACCCGCCGTGCAAGGACGCGGGCGACGGGGTCATCAAGGACGCCATCACCCAGGACAAGGAGACCGGCGCGGTGGTCTTCACCGAGAAGACCAAGGGGCTGCCCTTCGACGTCATCAAGGGCGCTTGCCCCTACGACATCCCCAGGCAGGATCCCAAGACCAAGGTCATGAGCAAGTGCGACATGTGCAACGACCGCGTGCATGCCGGACTTCTGCCCGCCTGCGTCAAGACCTGCCCCACCGGAGCCATGAACTTCGGGGAGCGCGACGAGATGCTGGCCATGGCCAAAAAGCGCTTCGAGGAACTCAAGAAAACCAATCCCAAGGCGGTTCTCGTGGACTATGAGCAGGTGCGGGTCGTCTTCCTGACGGAACAGGCCCCCAGCCTCTACCACAAGACCCTCATGTCGGACGCGGGCGGAACGGACACGCTCACCCGCTTCGCCGCCCTGGACAAGCTGCTCGCTCCGTTGCGCCAAGCGCGGAGTTAGCGGGAAACCGGCAACATGCCCCGGCCGCCTCGGAGGCGGCCGGGGTTTCGACCCCCCATCGAAGGCTGGTCGGTTCCCTTTGATCAAGCGGCGGGCCGGTCATCCGGCCGTTTCCCGGCGGGACTGGACCTCCCGCGCCGGAAACGGCGGAACCGGTCCGCCGCTTACTTTTTTTCGTCTCCGAAGGCATGTCCCCCGGGCATGCCGGACCGGCACTACCGGAAGCGTTCCCGATGGGCTTTACGCGTTCCCGTCCTCCGGGCTAAACGGAGGCGTCTGCTTAATCTCTTCGGCGGTCCGCTCGGGCCCGGTTGCCGAGCGAAATTGTGGCGTCCTCACCTGTTTCAGCGCTTCGGCACTATCACGCTCGGGCCAGTCGGCGCTCAGCTTCTTGTAGAGCACCGCGCCCACGAAGGTGGAAAGCACGCCGGCAGCGATGTCGAGCGACTGGGCAAGCACCACGGCGGCGGGATGGCGCGTCCAGGAGACGTTCCACCCCAGGACAACCGCCAGCTGAATGGCCGTCCCGCACACGTAGGGAACGCACCACACCAGGGCCAATGTCTTGATGACGTTCCAGCGGGCGTAACCGGCATACCTGCTCAACCTCGAAAACGACGCCGGACCGTCGACGGACACCTCGGGGAATATAAGGACCCACTGTTCCGCGAACGTCATGAACGCCGCGTATGAACAGAGCAGACCGACAAGGCTGAACAGCAGATTCTCTTTCCCTTTCAAGTCCAGCACCCCGGCGAGCTTCGATTCAAGCAGGAAGCCAATCAGAGCTGGAATGATCACCATCAAAAGCGAGATGAAGCCCCATTTCATGCCCATGACGAATCCGTTGCCGATGTAGTTCCAGGTCCGTCCCGTGAAGATCTGCCGGACTATGCTGGCATCCGGGCTCGCCCCCAGGATGACGTGCCGGTAGACCCGGATGTTGAACACCGTCAGCAGCAACGCCTGGAGGATCAGGATGGCCCAAGCCCCAGCGGGCTCAGTCCAGTGCGTCTTACCCCATGCCCGCGCGTCCAGTGGAACGAACAGCGAGCCTATCCAGATGGCGATGGGGACTGCGGCCCACGCAAGATATGTTTTCCACTCAATGCGCGCCATCGAAATAGCCTCTGCAACCACGGCCAGAGGCTCTACCCGCACATTACCCGTGCAAAATTCGTCATTCATATTCCACACCCCGCGTTACAACATGCAATAATATCTCATTACCAAATATCATATCTACTTGTACATATGACAAGGCAAGCCTCCTTCGTCAAGCAAAACTTCACGTGCTCGCCGCTTTGTCCCGCACGCCGGACAGTCCGGGAGGTTTTCCCGGCGCCGTGCCGAAGCTTTAGGAAGCTCGAAAGAACTGGAATCCCGACGGACTTCACGGTACGAGAAACGATCACTCCAAGGCAGGTTCCACGATGAAAGCCCTCGCCCTTTCGCTGGTCCTCGCGCTGTCCGTTCTCGCGCATTCCCAGGCCCTGGCCGCCCAGGCGTCCGAATCACCCTTCATGAAGCCTCTTCCCGCGGGCCAGGCCTTCCCGGACCTGACTTTCCCGAGCCCGATTTCGGACAAGGAAGCCCAGGACCTCGGGGCCGGATCGGGTGGCAAGCCGGTGCGCCTGGCCGACGTCAAGGCGCAGGCGGTCATTTTCGTGGTCTATTCCATGTATTGCCCCTTCTGCCAGCGCGAAGCACCGGAGCTGAACAAGCTCCACGCCCTCATCAAGTCCCGGGGGCTTTCGGACAATCTCAAACTGGTGGGCATGGGGGCGGGCAACTCGCCCTTCGAGGTGAACGTGTTCCGAGAGAAGTTCTCCACGCCCTTCACCCTGCTGTCGGACCAGGATTTCAACGCCTACAAGGCGCTGGGGCAGGTGGGCACGCCCTACTTTTACGTCCTGAAGCGCCAAGGGAACGGCTTCGTCATCGCGGACGGCCAGCTCGGCTGCATGACCTCGGCCGAGGCGTTCCTGGACGGAGTGGTGGAAAAAACCGGTCTGCCCAAGGGGAAATGACATGGCCGCGAAACTGCTCTCCGCTCTTGCGCTGGCCCTTTTGCTGCCGGTCTTCGCTCTGGCCCAGGGGTCCATCCCCCAGCAGCTCATCTGGCAGCCCGGAGCCCTCAAGCCCACGGACAGCACGCTCAAGGTGGCCGTGGGCGACAAGGCTCCGGACTTCGACCTGCCGGGCATCGACGGCAAGCGCGTGCGCCTGTCGGACTACCTGGGCAAAAAGAATGTGGTGCTCTCCTTCGTCCCGGCGGCCTGGACCCCGGTGTGCTCCGGACAGTGGCCGGGCTACAATCTGGCCCGCGACGTCTTCGATGGCCGGGACGCGCAACTCATCGGCGTCTCCTGCGACAACCTGCCCTCCCTGAACGCCTGGGTCGTGGAGATGGGCGGGGTGTGGTTCCCGGTGGCCTCGGACTTCTGGCCCCACGGCGGCCTGGCTTCCAAGCTCGGCATCCTGCGGCCCGATGGCGTCTCCGAACGGGCGCTCTTCGTGATCGATAAGAAGGGGATCATCCGCTACATCGACGTCCACGACATCAACACGCGCCCCGACCTTGGCCAGCTGGCCAAGGCCCTGGACGCACTGAAATGATCCAGACCGCCTGGGCCGCCAGGATTGTCTGCTCCGTCCTGCTGGCCGCCCTTGCGGCATGCGGCTCCCCCGCCCCGCCACCCCAGCAGACCGGGCGTATGGGCGTGTCGCAGACCGAGGTGCGCATCGGGGCCAGCCTGCCGCTCACGGGGCACGCCGCCTACCTGGGCCAGGAGACCCTGCGCGGAGCCCTGGCCTACCTGAGCCACGTCAACGCCCAGGGCGGCGTCCACGGACGCAAGGTGGAGCTTGTTGCCCGGGACGACGGTTACGACCCGCCCCGCTGCGTGGACAACACCCAGCGCCTCATCGTGGAGGATGAGGTGTTCGCCCTGTCCTGCTACGTGGGCACGCCCACCACCACCAAGATTCTGCCCATGCTGGTGGATGCCAGGATTCCCCTGGTGGGGGCCTTCACCGGGGCCTACGACCTGCGTGAGCCCTTCCAGCGCTACGTGATAAACGTGCGCCCCTCCTACTACCAGGAGACCTCGGCGGCGGTGAAGCACCTGGTGGAGGACCTGGGAATCGGAAGCATCGGGGTGTTCTACCAGTTCGACGCCTACGGCTTCGACGGCCTCAAGGGCACGGAACTGGCCCTGCGCGGCTACAACCTCGCCCCGGTGGCCCGTGGGTCCTACGCGCGCGGCACCCTGGAAGTGGAGGAAGGCCTGGCCAAGCTCCTGGACAGCGACGCCCAGGCCGTGGTCATCATCGGCACGTCCGCGCCCTCTGCCAAGTTCATCCGCATGGCCATGGAGAAGAAGCCCGACCTGATCTTTTACGCCGTGTCCTTCGTGGGCGCGGAAGAGATCGCCAAGGCCCTCGGCCCGGACGAGAAGGCCCGGGTGATCATCTCCCAGGTGATGCCGCCCCCGGACATGCCCGAATCCCGGGCTCTCCTGTGGGGCGTGAGCGAATACGAGGAGCTCTCGCGCAAGTACTTCCCAGGCCACCCGGTCACGGCGGTGGGCCTGGAGGGTTTCGTCAACGCCAAGGTGTTGGTGGAGGGACTCAGGCGCGCCGGGCCGGACCTTGACCGGGAGCGCTTCATCGACGCCGTGGAAACCATCAGGGATTACTCCCTGGGCCTGGGCAACACCCTGGCCTACGCCCCCGGCGACCACCAAGGCCTGGAACGGGTCTATTTCACCCGCCTGGAGAAGGGACGCTTCGTGCTGGTCACGGACTGGTCGAGGCCCTTCGCCCCACGCGACTGCCAATGACCTCCCCCAACCGGGCCACCCCGCCGCGAAGGCCGGACTGAAGCCGCCATGCTGGACCGTTTCCGCAAGCTGAGCCTGCGCAACAAGATGTTCCTGTCCACGGTGGGCGTGGTGTTGCTCATAAGCGGGGCCATCGCGCTCCTGGCCCGGGGCATCCTGGTGAGCAGCCTGTCGCGCGAACTGGAGATGCGCGGCATGGCCATCGCCCAGTCCATCGCCGAGCGCGGCGGCGGCTTCATCCTGGACAAGGACCGGGCCGGCCTCGTGTCGCTTCTTTTCGATACGGCCCAGTTGGGCGAGCGAAAAGCGCTCGTGGCCTACATCTTCCTCACCGACAACGAAAACAAGCTCCTGGCCCACACCTTCATCCGCCCGTTCCCCCAGGAGCTGCTCGACTGGAACACACCGGCGGACAGCCAGGAGATCCTCTACCGTCCGGTCAGTTTCGAGGGCAGCGACGCCGTGGACATTTCCGTACCCGTCCAGGAGGGCATATATACCCTGGGCCGGGTGCACGTGGGCCTGCGCCAGAGCCACATCGACAACCTTGTCGGCAAGCTGCGCCTGACATTCCTGGGATTCATCTCGCTGGTGGTGGTCATCATCTTTTTGATCGTGCTCATCCTGTCGGGCTACGTGGCCACGCCGCTCACCCGGCTCACCCGCGCGGCCGAGTCCATCAGCCGGGGCAGGCTCGACCAGCCCCTGGACCTGGGCGGCCCGCCATGGAATCCGGGAGAATGCCCGGCCTACAACGACAACGACCTGCCCTGCTGGCACCTGGACGAACTGGCGCGCGGCGAAAAGCGCCGCCCCGGCAACTGCGATCCCTGCAAGTTCTATCGCGAGCGCCCCGGCGACGAGGTGGTGCAGCTGGCCGACGCCTTCGCCAACATGGTCTGGTCCATCAGGCTCTACCGTCACCGCCTGCGCGAATCCGAGGAGCGCTACCGCCCGCTCTTCGACGCCAACCCCGACCCCTTCCTGGTGCTGAACGCCTCCTCCATGCGCTTCCTGGACGCCAACCCCCGCGCCCAGGAGCTCTACGGCTACTCCAAGGAGGAGTTCTCGGTCATGACCATCTCCGACATCGAGCCCGCCGACAGCCAGGCCGGCGTGCAGCGCTTCCTGAGCGACGTGAACTCCGAGGCCCACGTGCTCTACACCAACGTCAAGCACACCGTGCGCGGCGGTCGCTCCATCTTCGTCAACATCCACGCCACCAAGACCCACTACCGCGGCAAGGAGGTGGTCATCTTCTCCGCCGCCGACGTCACCGGGCTGGTGGAGAAGGACGCCCAGCTCATCCAGGCCAGCAAGATGAAGACCCTGGGCGAAATGAGCGCCGGCATGGCCCACGAACTCAACCAGCCCCTCAACGCCATCATGCTCGGCAGCGACTTCCTGAAGCTGGCCGCCGACAACGGCATCGACATCCCCAGGGACCGCTTCCGGCAGGTGGCCGACGAGATCTGCGCCCAGGTGGAACGCGCGGCGGGCATCATCACCCACCTGCGCGAGTTCGGCCGCAAGTCGGACCTCATTCCCGACGAGGTGGACATCAACGTGCCCATCCGGGGGGTGTTCGCCATCATAGGCAAGCAGCTGGCCCTGCAGAACATCGAGGTGGAACTGGAGCTGGGCGAGGGGCTGTCCCCGGTGCTGGCCCACTCCAACCGCCTGGAGCAGGTCTTTTTCAACCTTGTGGTCAATGCCCGTGATGCCATACAATCCGGACCGCGCGGGGGCGGCGAGATCACCATCCGGTCGTGGGCGGAAGACGGGACGGTGGCCGTGAGCGTTTCCGACACCGGCGGCGGCATCGCACCCGAGGACCTGCGCAAGATATTCGAGCCTTTTTTCACCACCAAGCGGGCGGGCGAGGGAATGGGCTTGGGCCTGGCCATCTCCTACGGCATCGTCAAGGATTACGGGGGAGACATCCAGGTGGGCAGCGAGCCCGGCGAGGGCACCACCTTCAAGCTTTTGTTTCCGCCCGCGCACTCGTGAGGCATTATGACGGATGTCCTGGTCATCGATGACGAGCGGCCCACCCTGGCCATGTTCGAACTGTTGCTGCAGGCCATGGGCTACAAGCCCAAGGCCGCCGATTCCGGCGAGCGCGGCCTGGAACTCTTCGAGCAGGGTGATTTCCCCATCGTGCTCACGGACATCAAGATGCGCGGCCTGGGCGGCATGGAGGTGCTCTCGCGCATCAAGGCCAGCCGCCCCGAGACCGAAGTGATCGTCATCACCGGACACGGCGACGTGGAGCTGGCCCTGGCCGCGCTCAACCTCAAGGCCGCCGACTTCATCGACAAGCCGATCTCCCAGGAGGCCTTGGCCAGCGCCCTGCGCCGAGCCGAAGGACGCATCAGCCGCCGGGCGGACTCCAAGCCCGTCACCGTGCTGCGCGACGCCGACGGCGTCACGGTGCTGGACATCGCTGGCAACCTCTCGACCGACCTGGACCAGTTGGCCGAGGACATCGACGCCGCGCGCCCGCAGGCCGGGCTTCTGATCACCGTGTCGGAATGCGCCTCCATCAACGGAGCGGGCATCGAGGGCCTTTCTCGGATCATCAAGGAGCAGACGGCCAGGGGCGGGGCCTCGGCCATCGCCTGCAAGCCGGAGAACTTCCGCAGGGTTTTCGAGGCGGCCGGGCTCACCGCCCTGGCCTCCCTGCACGAGAGCGAAGAGGACGGACTCAAGTTCCTGCTGGCCAAAAAGGCTTGACGAAATCGTGAAAGCGCTTGTTTCGCCAAATTTTTTTTGTTGACGCTCCTTCCAAATCCAGCTACCGCCGCCTGTAATCAGTTCATGTTTCCAGGCCGTATGCTATGCGGGGGGGACAGGCCAGGAAACCGGTTTTATTCACAAGGCGCGCGTCCCGTGAACCACGGACGCGGGCCTGAGCTGGATGAAACGGCTGGGCAGGGTGCCCGGTCGATTACGGTAACCTCTTGCAGGAGCATTTGTGAGTATGTTGACGAACATTTACGTCGGGAATCTACCTTTCAGCGCCACCGATGAACAGGTGCGCCAGATGTTCGAGGCCTACGGCCAGGTCAACTCCGTGAAGCTCATCAATGACCGTGAAACCGGCCGTCCCCGCGGCTTTGGCTTCGTGGAGATGGAAGAGGCAGGCGCCAAGGAGGCCATTCAGGCCTTGAACGGCGCGGACTGCGGCGGCCGTACCATGAAGGTGAACGAAGCCCGCCCCCGCGAACGCCGCCCCGCCCGCTGGTAGTTCCCGGCGTTCCAACGTTTCAGGCGACGGCCCCCTTCCCTCCCGGGAAGGCGGGCCGTTTTTTTTCGTTGCGAGCCACCGCGTCCGGACGCGCTAGGACCGGCAGCAGGCCTCGCCGTTTTGCGGCATGAACCCCAGGCCCACCCGGGCGAGAAGGCCGGCAAGGTCCTGCCCGCGATGGTTCCAGCGGTATTCCAGCTCTTTCAGGTACAAGGGGAACTTCTCGGCCGACACGCCCTGGAGCCGCTCCAGGCGGGATTTCAAGTAGGGCCAGAACCCGCCGTCCTCGTCCAGGGGAAGCGCCGAATCCCGGGCCTTGAGCGCGGGCGTCAGCCACTGCGGGCCGCCGCAGCTCACAAGCCCCAGATACCCCCGGATGGGGCCGGTATACACCACCGAACCCACCCGCGAGGTCTTCAGGCGGAAGTGCATTTTGAAGATCGTCAGGTCCGCGGCGTCCACGTCGGGCACAAGGTCCACGAATACCCAGTCCCCGCGCGCCATGATGCCGAACACCGGCGGCCTGGCTCCGGCGGCCTGGTCCTTGAGGGCCTGCCTGATCTGCCCGGCGTCGATGGCCCGGCACACGATGGCCTGGCGCAGGGCGTCGTAGGCCTTGTAGACGGTGTTGTAGGCCACGCCCATGGCCTGGGCGCACTCCTTGACCGCGATCTCGTCCGCGAACAGCCGGATGAGCCTGAGCCACTGGGCGCAGCCAAGCCCGCCCACGCCCATGAAGCGCCCGGTCAACTCATGGAAGGTGTAGCCGCACGCCTTGCAGCGCATGCGCCCCGATCCCAGGCGGTAGACCTTCTCGCCCCGGCAGCGCGGACACCCGTCGCCCCCTATGTCCCGGCACAGGGAGGCGATCTGCTCTCTGGCCTGCGATTCTTCGGCATCGGTGATCGGGGCGTCCATAGGCCGCCAGAGTGCGCTATTCCCCGGGCCGGCGCAAGACCCCCTAGAACCCCCAGGCGGAGGCCGTGGGCCGGGTGAAGCCCCGCTTCATGGCCAGGATGTCCAGGGACATGGATTCCAGGTCGTCCAGGGCCGGCAGGCTCGGACGGTCGAACTCCCGGAAGTCGGTGGTCTTGATGTAGCCCTGGCAGCTCAGGCAGGCGTCCACCCGGTAGCCCGGCTCTTCGTCGGCGGTGAAGTACGGCAGCTTGGCAGCGTCGCGCTCCTCACAGTAGGGGCACTGCAGCCGCACGGTGCGGTAGGCCGCCCGGCAGAACGAGCAGCAGTTCACCCGCACGCCCTCCTTGCCTGAGAGCACCGAATGAAAGGCCAGGCTGCCGCAGATGGGGCAGGTCCCCTGGTCCCAGGTCCGGTCCTTGGGCAGGGATGCGGAAAGGCTCTCGGCCAGGGCCGTGATGGACGGGGTCAGGCTGGACTGAGCCAGGAAGGACAGCGCCCTGGGAGCGTTCGGGGTACGCTTGGCGAACTCCACGAACACGGAGGAGTCGTTGGCCATGAAAGCGTCGAAGGCCGCACGCATGAGGGTTTCGCCCTCCTCGCGAACGATTCCGGCCGACTGGGCCATGGGGCCGCCCATGCCCGAAAGGAGTTCCTGGAAGCGACCGAAAAGCTGCCCGGCCTGGGCCGCGTCGTAACTGAAGCGCTCGCGCGCCAGAAGCGGCGCACCCTGGATCACCTGGTCCACGGAGGCAAGCCCGGACCCGGGCCCCGCGAACACGGTCGGCACCACCGCCTGCCCCCTGGCCTGGCTCTGGATGCTCCTCACCTGCTCCACCAGATCGACGAGCTGGGCCGGGATGTGGGGCTTCTTGCGCAGGTCCGCGAACTTGCGCGCGGCCAGCTTGTCCTCGCGTTCCATGGATTCGAACATGATCACCTCGTTACTTTGCGCTTGGGGCCGGAGCCTGTGAGCCGGTGGCCACCGCGGAGTAGGTGGCCGCCCCGGCGGGCGGTTTGCGGAATACGGCCATGAACGCGGTCTCGCCGCCGGGAGCCACCAGGGTAGCCCGGCAGGGGTCGGAAACATCGGGAGCCAGTTTCGCCGTCAGCTCGTCCCAGCCCAAAAATTTCAGTTCCGAGATCGAGACGGACGGTCCGGCCTCGGTGAGCGCTTGTGCCAGTTCCTGGCCGTTTGCGTCCAGCAGGGAGACCTTGATTTGAATCCGGCACCGGGGAGCGGCCATGTCGTTGGCCACGGTCCCCTCGATGACGTAGAGGGGACCGGTGTGGCGGTTTTCCACGCCGTAGCCCTTCAGCTCCTTGAGGGTGAATTCCGGCGAGGCAGGGGGGGGGACCGGGCGTTCCCGGAAAAGCGCGTACAAGGCCGCGATCGAGAGCACCGCCGCCAGCAGAAGAAGGATCGGTTTGCGCAGTCTCATCGCCCCTCCTTGGCCGCGAATTTCACGGCCACCTTTTGTCCGGCCGAAAGCCCCGAGAGCACCTGGGTGCGGCTTCCTCCACGCGGACCGAACTCGGGCCGGACCTCCCTGGCCCCGCCGCGCCCGTCGTCCACGTAGACCACGCGCCTGCCGCCCTTGGACACCACCGCCTCGTTGGGCACCGACAGCACGCCTGGGAGGCTGTCCGTGAGCACGAAGCACTGCATGTTCATCTCCGGGCGCAGGTACAGCCAGGCATCCGGTTCCACCGTGGCGATGGCCGGATAGTAGAGCACCCGGTAGACGGTCTCCGGCGAGGGGGAGACGCGCTCGACCTGGCCCGAGAGCATCCGCCCGGGGCTCGACGGCTGGAAGAAGCGGACCTGCATGCCCGGCCTGATCCCCGCCGCGTCCGCCTCATTCACGTATATCCACAATTCGAGGAAGCGGGGATCGATGACCGTCAGAATCTTCACCGCCTCCAGTTCGGCCACCACCTGCTCGCCTTCCTGGGTCAGCACCTGTCCCACGATACCGTCGATGGGGCTCTGGATGCGGGTCATGGAAATGTAGGCGTCCACCTGGGCCAGGGCGGCCGAGGCCTGGTCCACGGCCTTCCGGGCGCTTTCCCGGTCGTGCAGGGTCTCATTGGCGACGCGGGACAACGCGGCCTTGTCCTGGGTGACGGACTGCTCGGCGGTCGAGGCGTCCCGACGCGAGGCGTCCACGTCGTTCTGGGCAACGTAGCCCTTCTCGCGCAATGCTTGGCGTTTCTGATTCAGCCGCCCGGCGTATTCGCTGCGTCCCTGGTCGGCGGACAGCGCAGCCCGGGCCGCCTCCAGGCGCGGGACCACCTCGGCCTCGGCCCTGGCCAGCTCGTTCCGGGCGGATTCAAGCTTGGCCACGGCCTGGCGGCGCTGCGTCTGGAGCTCGCGGTCGTCGAGCTCGACCAGCAATTGTCCGGCTCGCACCACGTCGCCGGTGCGCACGTGCATCTTGAGGATCTGCCCCGCTATGCGGCTGCCCACACGGATGAAGGCGTTGTCCCTGGCCCGGACCACCCCCTGCGCCTCCACCACCCGGAGCACGTCTCCGGGCCCGGCTTCGGCCCACTCCAGCACGCGCGGTCCGGCCGAAACGGCCTGCTCTTCCCGGTCGCCGCAGGACGCACAGGCAAGACACAAAAAGGCGATGACGGCGCGCGCCAGGGCGGCGGCGAGGTCAGGCTGGCCCGGACGGACGGGCTCGTATCGGCGGGGATGGCTGAAAATGGGGGGACTCCCGGAAGAATGCGGCCTCAAACCATGATCCGGACGATACGGCCCTTGTCGCCCATCTCCACGGGCAATCCGGCCTGGGACTGATGCAGGGCGCTGTAGGATTGTTCCACGGGCGCATGCGCCACGCTGCGCGCCGCGTTGGCCGCCCCGCGGGGCACGGGCGCGGGGGCGCTCGCTGCTTGAGGGGCCGCAGCCCCTGCTGTCCTCGGATCGAGCGGTTGCACCGCCATGGCCTTCTCCCGGAGTTTGCGGCTATTGTCCCCCATCAGCCAGCACTTGGCAAGCCCCGTTCCATCGCTTGCCTAAGCGCATACTCCGCGCTAAAGAAGCCGCCGACCGTCCCACCGGGCGGGCTGGAGCCTCCATGTTCGATTTTCTGCGCACTCTCGGAGAAAAAGATATCAATTCCATGCAGCTGGGCAAGCCGCGCAAGTACAAGCTGGCCCGGGGCGATCGATCCATGCTGTTCAAGGGGAAGCTCTTGAGCTTCTACCACGCGTCCGGCGACTGCCTCGAACCGGCCGCCCAGAACCAGACCCACCTGGCCACCATCGCCATCTTCCGGACCCAGACCCGCTATCTCATTTACTACGTACTCGAATACATCAACAACGAGCACATCTCCGGCAAGCAGGTGCACGTCCACGCGACGGCCACCATGGACGAGACCGCCCGCTTCATCGACGCCATGGCCTACGTCAACAAGAAGTCCTTCGCGCACGCCGTGGTGGATGACGCACGCAACCAGGACCGCTAGCGCCGCGATCTCGATAAACATATCCCTGTTTTTCGAAAATCAAGACCAAGATTGCTCTTGTGTTGCGGGCCGGCCCCTTCGAGACGGGTTGCGCGGACGCAACCCGGGTGGTGTGCGTTCAGACCTTTCGGCGCATCGCACCGGGCGGGACATTCTGCAGCCCCGTGGTGCCCGAGAGCTTGGTGATCTTGAGTTCGCCCGTGCCGGACAGGAAGAACACCTTGCGCCCCTTGGCCCCTCCGGTGTCCACGAAAACCGGCTTGACGTGGTATTTTTCCAAGGCCTCGTAGGCAGCCTCGATATTCCTGGCCCCGACGCCCGCCGAGTCGCCCACCAACCCATTGGCGCCGCCCATCAGGCTGACCGTCAGGTCGGCCGCGTGAATCCCCTTGCGGGCGAAGGCCGTGAAGACATGGTCGAAGGCCGTATCCACGAACTTGAAGACGCTCTCCCCCTCGAACTGCGGATACTCGGCCAGCCGGGGCAGGAAGGCGTGGAAGAAGGCCCCCATGGCCCTGGCGGGAGCATGGAAGGAGGCCCCCAGACAAGACCCCAAAACCGTCTGCACCAGGGTGGGCGCAACGTACAGTCCGCCTTCAGATACCTTGAGATACACGCTCTGAATCTGCGGATTGAGCTTGAGGATGTCCTTCATGGGAATGCCGCCCCTGCCAACGGCTCAGATGGTGAGAGTAAAGCGGACAAAATAGGTATGAATCCTAAATACAAGATTACCACTTTACCCATGGAGATACAACCGCCTTGACGGTTCCCTCGAATTGCGGCCTATTCAGGCGCTGCTTTCCGCATGAACCAGCCGTCAAGGGAGGGGACTTGTTCCATACCACACAGTCCGTCTCGTTCAAACGAAATCCCGCTTTCACCAAAAAAGGCTTTGCGGGAATCCCCGAAGCCCTGATGGCGTCCCTGCTCGTCCTGCTGGTCGCTTCCTGCGCCCCGGACGTCTACCGCGCCCGCGTCGAGGCTTCGGCCGCCGCCCCGCTCGACCCCACCGAATTCTCCATCGTGCGCGGCCAGGAGGACATCGATCCGGGCAGCCTCGACTTCCGACGGTATTCGGCCGCCCTGGCGGAAGAACTGCTCCGTCGTGGGTTCGCCCAGGCCAAGTCGGTGGAAGCGAGCCACATCTTCGTATACCTGCGCTTCGGCCTGGTGGGCGAGGAGGTCCCCCATCAGGGCGCTGGCCTGGAACACCTCTTCGTGCTGGAGGTTGAAGCGGTGGACGCCTTCTCCCTGCGGGCCGGACGCGCCCCTGCAAGCCTCTGGAAGGTGACCGCCACGGCCCACGGCCATCTGGACCACCGCCACAAGGTTTTCAAGGTGCTGCTGGCCGCCTGCGCCCCGTTTTTCGGACAGAACGGGGAGAGGGACGTGCGCGTGCACCGCAATCCCGTCACCGGGGCGTTCGGGTTTTTCGGGCAGTGAACGTGTTGGGAGGGGGAAGCCTCCGGCGGCCAAAGGGCTGCGCCCTTTGGAATCCCATATAGGGGCGGAAGGCCTGGCTTC
Organism: Fundidesulfovibrio terrae; assembly: GCF_022808915.1. NCBI lineage: Bacteria > Pseudomonadati > Thermodesulfobacteriota > Desulfovibrionia > Desulfovibrionales > Desulfovibrionaceae > Fundidesulfovibrio > Fundidesulfovibrio terrae. The sequence goes on along the minus strand of NZ_JAKZFS010000002.1, from coordinate 580,973 downwards.
CGAGCGGTGGCGTCCCGGCTCGATTTGGGCTAGAAAGACTTGATGGACGCAGTGATCGAGGCCGTAGGGCTTCGCAAGACTTTCGGGGATTTCACCGCCGTGGACGGCCTGGACATGCGCGTCGCGCGCGGCCAGGTCTACGGACTGCTCGGCCCCAACGGGGCGGGCAAGACCTCCACCATCCGCATGATCTACGGGTTCTCCCCCAAAACCGGCGGGGAACTTCGGGTGTTCGGGCTGGACGTGGCCACCCGTTGGCGCGACATCCGCGCCCGCATCGGTGTCTGCCAGCAGGACAACGCCCTGGACCCGGACCTCACCGTGGAGCAGAATATCTGGGCCTTCGCGGGCTATTTCGCCATCCCCCGGCAGGAGGCCAGGCGCCGCGCCGAGGAACTGCTCGGCTTCTTCGCCCTGGAATCCAAGACCGCCGCCGACGTGCGCGACCTCTCGGGGGGCATGGCCCGAAGGCTCATGCTGGCCCGTTCGCTGGTGAACCATCCGGAGCTGCTCATCCTGGACGAACCCACCACCGGGCTCGATCCCCAGTCCCGCCACCAGCTCTGGGACCGGCTGCGCGACCTGCGCGAACGCGGACTGACCATCCTCATCACCACCCACTACATGGAAGAGGCGGCCACCCTCTGCGACGAGCTGCTCATCATGGACAACGGGCGAGGACTGGTGCGCGGCACCCCGGCCGAACTCATCGGCTCCCATGCGGGGCGGGCCGTGCTGGAACTGGTGGACCCGGCCCAGGAAGCCCGCGACAAGGCCTGCTCCTCCGGGCTCGACACCGAAGATTTCGGACGCAGGATGCTGGTGTTCGCCGATTCCTTCGACGAGCTGGAGGCCTTCCGGCAGACCTTGCCGCCGGGGCAATACGTGGCCAGGCCTTCGTCGCTTGAGGACGTGTTCCTGCGCCTTACCGGCAGGGAGCTGCGCGAATGAGCATGCTGGACAACCTCTCCTGGCGCCTGTGGCGGGTCTGGGCGCGCAACCTGATGGTGTACATGCGCACCTGGAAGGTGAACTTCATCCCGCCCCTGGCCGAACCCGCCCTGTACATCCTGGCCTTCGGCGCGGGACTGGGCGGCATGGTGGGCAGCGTCACCGTGGACGGCCAGGCCGTCAGCTACACGGCCTACATCGCCCCGGGCTTGGTGGCCGCGTCGGTAATGTGGCAGAGCTTCTACGAGAACACCTACGCCTCGTTCGTAAGAATGTATTATCAAAAGACTTTTGACGCCATGCTGGCCACGCCGCTCTCCCTGGAGGACGTCATCACGGCGGAAATCCTGTGGGGGGCCACCAAGGCCGCGGGCGGCACGCTGCTCATGGGGGCGGTGATCGCGGCCTGCGGCCTGATCCGTCTGCCCGAGGCGCTGTGGCTTTTGCCGCTGGCTGCCCTGGGCGGGCTGGCCTTCGGCAGCGTGGCCATGTGGATGACCGGCATCACGCCCACCATCGACATGTTCAACCTGCCGATATTTCTGTTCATCACCCCGATGTTTCTGTTCTCGGGCGCGTTCTTCCCGGTGGACGGCCTCCCGGCCTGGGCCTCGGGGTTGGCCATGGGGCTGCCCCTCTACCACCTCACCCAGGCCTGCCGGGCGGTGAGCATGGGCAGGATCGGCTCCGGGATTATCTGGAACGTGCTGTATCTGGCTGGATTCGCGCTCGTGTTCTATCCGCTGGCCATCGGGGCCATGAGGAAGAGGCTGATCAAGTAGAAACTACCCCATCACCCGCTTTTCCGTCAGGTCCAGAATCTCCTTGGCCTCGGCCAGGGTCTTGTCCCGGTCGTAGGCGGCGCGGGCAGCGTCGTAGGCTTGGTCCCAGCGCCCCATCTGATAGAGCACCCGGGCCAGCGACACGTAGGTCTTGGGATGGGCTCCGAAATTCTTGAGCGCCCCGCGCAGGATCGTCTCGGCCTTGGTCAGCTCGCCGATCTGCTTGCAGGCTTCCACGGCCAGGCTGAAGGCTTGGGCGTCCTTGGGATTGAGTTCAATGGCCTTTTCCGCGAAAGGAACCACGTCGGCCATGAGCCCGGCCTCGGCCAGCATCTTGGCGGCATTGGTGAAGATGCCGGGCTCCTTGGGGTTCTGCTCGCACACGGTGTTGAGCACGCGCCTGGCCGAGGGCAGGTTCTTTTCCCGCAGGGATTCGCGAGCCTTCTCGAAAGCCTGGGCGATACGCCCGAGCCTGTCCTGGAGGGCTGCGTCCTGGGCGCGCTTCTCCATCTTTTCCAGGTGCAGGGCCAGGGCGGACAAGGCCAGGGCGAACTTGCTCTCCGCACCCTTCTGGAACCTGAACGGGCCGCGTATCTGCATCTTGATGTCCGGCACCAGCTCCAGTTCGCGCAACATGTCCATGAGCAGGACCTCAAGCTCGAACTTGGCTCGCCCCATGATGGCGGTGCTGGTGGCGTACGACTCGAACGCGCTGGCCCCGGCCTGGAGCGCCCTGACCGCCATGAAGCGCCGGGCGTAGCCGATGGCCCGCGAGATGTCCTCTTTGACCGCTTTGGCGGAAGGCCCGCTCATTGGCGACTCCTCTCGGATTAAGTCAACACCCTAAGTTTTATTTATAACTCGACCCGCCTTCAAGGGCAAGCGCCTGGCCGAGCTTGTCATTTCTCCCGGCATTTGCCACAACCGCCTCAAGGGAAAATCCCCCGGAAACCCCATGAGCACCCCAGGCGCACTCAACGCGAAAATTCTCATCCGGACCTACCTGCGCTGTTATTTCGTGGGAGCGGCCTTCACCACGCGCGGCCTGCAGACCATCGGCCTGGCCCTGGCCATGGAGCCCGGCCTGGCGGCGCTCTACCCCGATCCGGCCGACCGCCGCCAGGCGTGGAAGCGTTATCTCAAGATCTACAACACGCACCCCTTCTGGACCCCCTTCCTGGTGGGGATATTCCTGGCCCTGGAATCGCGCATCGCCCGCAGGCAGTTTCCCGACTCCATGCTGGACCAAGTCAAGAGCACGGTTGTCTTCACCCTGTCCGCCGTTGGCGACTCCTTTTTCGGCGGCAGCCTCACCGTGTTCTGGGCCCTGTGCACCGCCTGCCTGCTCACGGCCGGGCAGGCGTGGGCGGCCTTCGGGCTGGGGCTCACGCTGTTCGTCGCCCTGAACGCGTTCAAGATCGGCACCTTCGTGCTGGGCTACCGCCAGGGCTTCGCCGCACTCACGAGCATCCGCAGCTGGGACCTGGTCAACTGGGGGCGCAGGCTCAAGGTGCTCAACGCGGCGCTTCTCGTGGTGCTCTGGGCCCAGGTGTGGCCCCGCGACATGGACCCCCTGGCCTGGGCTGCGGGCGTGGCGGTGGTGCTTGGATTGGCCTACGCATCCGGCAGGCTGCGCTGCAACAGAGAGCTCCTGGTGGGACTCGCCCTGGCGGCAGGTTTGTTTTTTCTCTGGATTCGATTATAATGGTTGGGTTTGCACGGTGAACAAGATGCCCGAAACGATATCCTCCTGCGAAAACGAACCCGAGTGCGGCGGCGAGAGCGTCCGGATCGTGTGCGTCCTCAACGAACAGGGACTGCACGCGCGCCCGGCCGCGCGCCTGGCCCAGACCGCACAGAAGTTCGACGCATCCATCACCATCGCCATGGGCAGCCAGTCCGTGGACGCCAAATCCATCCTGGACATCCTGACCTTGGCGGCCGGACACGGGGCCAACCTGGAGCTGCGGGCCAAAGGCTGCGACGCCGGTACGGCCCTGGAGACCCTGGCGGACCTGTTCAAAAAACGTTTCCAGTAAGGCGGCCCGCATGGCCTTAGCCACCATTTCAGGCATCCCCATCTCAGCCGGCATCGCCATCGGCAAAGCCTACTTCATCAACCGATCCAATTTCGGGCAGGTGCCGCGCCAGACCCTGGCCGACGACATGGTGGACGCCGAGGCCCAGCGCCTGCGCGACGCCTTCGCCGAGGCCAAGGCCGAACTGGGCGCCATCCGCGACCGCGTGCCCGCGGAACTCAAGGACCACGCCCTGATCATCGACTCCCACCTGATGATCATGAGCGACCCCAAGCTCCAGGGCTCGGCCCTGAACCACCTCACGCAGCTTCGCATCAACGCCGAATGGGCATTGGAAAAGGCCGTTTCCGACCTTGAGGAAGCCTTCAACGCCCTGGACGACCCCTATTTCCGCGAGCGCGCCCAGGACGTGCGCCTGGTGGCCGACCGCGTGCGTGCCCTGCTCATGGGCCGCAAAGTGGACTTCAAGGCCCTGGGCAGCCGGGCCGTGCTCATGGCCCACGACCTCACCCCCGCCGACACCGTGGAACTCCAGGTGGACAAGATCATGGGATTCGCCACCGTCCAGGGAGGCAAGACCTCCCACGCGGGCATCCTGGCCAAGTCGCTGGGCATCCCGGCCGTGGTCGGCGCGGCGGGAATCGAGGAGACCGTGCAGGACGGCAACCTGGTGGTGGTGGACGGGCTCAAGGGCATGGTCGTGGTCGAGCCCGACGAGGACGAACTGGCCCGCTACGGCGACCTCAAGTACCAGTTCGAGTCCTACCGCGCGGGCATCATCAAGAACTGCCACCTGCCCGGCGAAACTATTGACGGCTACCGGGTCAAGGTGAAGGCCAACATCGAGCTCTACGAGGAAGTGGCCCAGGTCATCGACAACGGCGGCGACGGCATCGGCCTGTTCCGCACCGAATACACCTATCTCAACCGCACCAGCCTGCCCACGGAAGAGGAACTGCTGGAGCACTACCGCGACCTGGCGGACATCCTCTCCCCCAGGCCGGTGATCCTGCGCACGCTCGACCTGGGCGCGGACAAGTTCATGGCCCACTTCGGCCGCCTGGAGGAGCAGAACCCGGCCATGGGGCTTCGGGCCATCCGCTTCTGCCTGCGCAACCGCGAGCTCTTCCGCACCCAGCTGCGGGCCATCCTGCGCGCCTCGGTGGTGGGAAACATCTCCATCATGTTCCCCATGATCTCGGGACTGAAAGAGCTGCGCCAGTCCGTGAACCTGCTGCGCCAGTGCCAGGCCGAACTCTCGCGCGAGGGACTGCCCTACCATCCCGAGATGCCCGTAGGCATGATGGTGGAGCTGCCGTCGGCGGTCATGACCGCCGAGATCATGGCCCGCGAGGTGGACTTCTTCTCCATCGGCACCAACGACCTCATCCAGTACAGCCTGGGCATCGACCGCACCAACCGGCACGTGTCGTATCTGTACCAGCCGCTGCACCCGGCCGTGGTGCGCTCCATCAAGCACGTGGTGGACGCCGCCCACCAGGCCGGCATCGAATGCAACCTCTGCGGCGAGATGGCCTCGGACCCGTTCTGCGTGCCCATCCTCATGGGCATGCAGATGGACGCCCTCAGCCTGAACCCCCAGACCATCCCGGGGATCAAGCATCTCATCCGCCAGGCCACCATGGACGACTGCAAGAAACTGCTCAAGCAGGTGCTGGACAGCCCCACCGTGGCCCGCACCAACCAGCTCGTGCGCGAAACCATCTTCGAAAAATTCCCGGACCAGCTGGCGTTCTTCTATTCGCTGCTGGATTCCGAGGAGGGACCCTCACAGTGAGCGCACACGCGGGCGAAGCCATCAAGCTCATCGCCGTCAACAGAAAAGCCCGCCACTTCTACGAGGTGCTGGACACCATGGAGGCGGGCATCTCGCTTACCGGCTCCGAGGTGAAGAGCCTGCGGGCCGGAAAGGTCAACTTCAAGGACAGCTACGTGAAGTTCACGGGGCGCTTCGAGGCGTTCGTCTCGGGGCTGCACATAAGCCCGTACGAGAATGCGGGCTACGCCCAGCACGAACCCGAGCGCGACCGGAAGCTCCTGATGCACGAGCACCAGATCCGCGACTGGAAAGCCAAGGTGGAGCAGAAGGGGCTGACGGTTGTTCCGCTGAAGCTCTATCTGAAACGCGGCAAGATCAAGATGGAGATCGGGCTGTCGCGCGGCAAGAACGTGCACGACAGGAAGGATGCGCTGAAGGAGCGGGATCTGGATAGAGAGGCGAAGAGGGAGAGGGATAGGTATTGAACGCCGGGACGCGCGTTCGGCAGCAATCAAGAACAGCTCCCGGCAGGCATGCAATGCGTTGGAAATTCCTTCACGTCTTATCGAGCGCCCTCTTCATACTCTTCATATCGTCCTATCTCGCTGTAGAAATTCTCATAAGGACGGACGTCCTGCCATTCAACCGGCTTCCCTACCCCAAATTCTACCGGAACGTCGCCGGCAACCTCAAACCCGGCATTCGGGCCACCGCATGGTGGAACCCCCTCCTGCCTTACAGGTATTCGACCGACTCTAACGGCTTCAGGACCAACGGGCGAAGTGGCGGTCCTGACACGGTCCTCTGCATCGGCGACTCCTACACCTTCGGCCTGGGCGTGAACGACAACGAGACCTTCCCCTTCATCCTGGGACGGCAGCTCGGCGGCGCGGGGAACATCTCGGTGGTCAACGCGGGCTCCATGGACGTGGGCATCGAGGAGCATCTCGAATTCTACAGGACAAAGGGACGCGCGCTCAAGCCGCGCCTCGTCATCGTCCAGTTCAACATCTACGACATCGAGATCATAAGCGGGAAGCGGGGCGACTCCGCGAGAAAAGCACCCATCTACTCCCCGGTTAAAGACGACTCCCTGGAGAACGACATCACCGTCAACGCCGTGCGGTCCATGACGAAGAGCGCCCCGGTGGCGGCCCTGTTCGGATTTCTCAACAGCACGCCACCGCTTGAGCCCCCGAAGCCCGCCCCGGCCTCGGATGCCGACGCCGACCCAGCGTTGCGCCAAGTGCTCGGCAGCCGGGACAAACTCCTGGACGAAAGGAACCTCGAGACCATGCGCGTACCGTGGGAAAAATACCGCGCCAAGCTCAAGGAGTTGCACGACGCCGTGGTGGCCGACGGCGCCGACTTCCTGCTACTCATCGTTCCCGATCCGCACCAGGTACATGAGTACGCCAATGCTCCCAGCGCAGCCCTGTCCGGATTCTGTCGGAAAAACGGGATCAAGTTCGAGGACATGACCGCCCCGTTTCGCACATTGCTCGCCGATCTCGACACCAACCCCTTTCTCGAACCTCTCGACATCCATTGCAACGCGACGGGGAACACGCTCATCGCGCAGCACATCGTCGGGAGGATAAGGCAAGCGTCCGGCGACGGCTCCGCCAGGCTCGAATTCACGGACAACACGCAATCGCCGTCGTACACGGCCCCGGTTTCCTTTGAATTGAAATTCACCAATGACGGCAAGATCGTCATCCCGGACAACGCCATCATCGGATCGTATTCGGTCTCCCAAGAGAACACGGCGACAAGAAGAGAGGGCGGAGGAGGAATAAAATACCTGACCACGGATGCCGCCGGTGAAGCATTCGCCCGCACCACCATCGACCTTAGCTTCACCAGGGATATCGGCCAGGCGAGCTTGGTGTTCTTTCCCCATGCCAATCCGGGATCGACGCAGGGCGACAGGGTGGATATCACATTGCGCACCGGGGACAGCGCCGCTTCAACCTCCACCGCGCTCGCACGCACACAGGACAGATGGCGCGGCTTCGACACCATCGCCTTCCTCGAGAATCGGTTCAGGACGCCGTCACGGTCCCTGAGCGTGGACATCGCTTTCCTGCGCGACGCCGGGCTGGCGTCCGAGGACGCGCACGGCTCGGGTCCGCACCGGCGGATAGAGCTGTACCTGTATCCGACGGCCCCATGAACTCCGGCCCCGGCATGGGCGCACCAACTCTTCCGGCTAGGAGCGTCCATGGGCATCCGGATCAGGAATGAACCTGTACCCGCACTCGCCCCCGCAGGCCCGCACCTCCTCGATGTCCTTCTCATCGATGGGGAAGGCCCGGCACGCCAGGGGCCGAAACGTCCCATAGACCGCGCAGAGCCTGTCTTTCGTCAACAGCGGGCAGGAGAACGCCAGGCTGCAGCACACCGCGCACTGGCTGCAGTCCCCTTGCCGGGCCTTCAGCTGCCCTTCCACGTATTTCTTCCGGAAATGCACGGCGAAGAAACGCCTGACCTTCCCCGTGAAGAGCCGGAACGCACTGCCGGGTTCTGTCATGGCTCATCCTGCGGGTTCCGGTTGTCCCGTTCGGGGGCAACCGAATGCCCGGCCTCCCTGAAGAACGACCAACCGCGCGCCGCCCGGCGGCAAACCGCCTCCCTCCTGCGTCCGGACAGCAAACGGACGGGGGCGCCACCATAGCAGCTCCCAACGATTTCCGGCAACCTCCTGACGCGTATTTCCTTCCATCAGCCCGACTCCAGCGCTCCTGCGGCTCCAACGCCTTGTTGCGGCTTCATTTTTGTCGTAATTGTTCGTTCTGGTGGGTGAAGCCCGGCCGGTGCGGGACCGCACCGGCTTCGGCAAGACATCCGGCGGGAGTCAGGCCGCCATTGGAGGAAGAATGAGCCAGCGTTTCGACGTGCTCGTCATCGGTTCCGGCGCTGCCGGGGGCGCGTGCGCCCGCATCCTCAAGGCCGAGGGCTTGGACGTGGCCATAGCAGAGGGCGGCCCCTTCGGCGGCACCTGCGCCCTGCGCGGCTGCGAACCAAAGAAGGTCCTGGCCGAAACGGCCCACGCCGTGGCTCGCGTGCGTGAGATGGCCCAGGCAAACGGCGTGCGCGGCGACCTGTCCATCCACTGGCCAACCCTGGCCGCTCGCAAGCAGTTTTACGTAGACCGGGTTCCACCCTGGTCCGAGGACAACTACCAGAGCCTGGGCATCACCCTCTTGCGCGGCCGGGCCCGCTTCACCGGCTCCAATACCATGTTGGTGGGCGACACCCCGGTGGAGGCCGCGCGCATCGTTCTGGCCACTGGATCCAAGCCCCAACCCCTGTCCTTTCCCGGCGCGAAGCTCCTGGCCGTCAGCGATGATTTTCTGAACCTGAAGGAACTGCCTCCCCGCATCGCCTTCATCGGCGGCGGCTATATTTCCATGGAGTTCGCCCATATCGCGGCCATCGCCGGGGCAACCGTCACCATGGCCGTGCGCGGCGACCGCTGCCTGAAACGCTTCGAGCCGGACCTGGTGTCACAACTGTGCGCGGCAACCGCGAGCCTCGGCGTGGAAGTGCTCTACCACTCGCCGCCGCACTCCCTTGAAAAAACCGAGTCCGGCTTCGTCCTGCGCGTGGGAGCCCTTGGCGAGCACGCTGTGGAGGCGGACATGGTTTTCCACGGGGCCGGACGCGTGCCGGACCTGGACGGGCTCGACCCGGCGGCAGCCGGGATCGCTGTGGAGGACGGCAAGCTCACGCTCGACTCATTCCTCAAGACCACCAATCCTGCCGTCTACGCCGCCGGAGACGCGGCCTGGCGCTACCAGCTCACCCCGACAGCCGTCATGGAGGGCCGCGCCGTGGCCGCCAACATCCTGCACGGCGACCACGTCAGCCCCGACTATGCATACGTCCCCAGCGCAACCTTCACGCATCCCACCCTGGCCGGCGTGGGGCTGACCGAAGAGCAGGCCAAGTCCGCCGGGCTGGCCTACGAAGTGAAGGCCAAGACCGGCCTTTCCTGGTCGGAGCTGACCCGCCTGGGCATCCGCCACAGCGGCTACAAGGTGATCCTGGAGCCCGGCGGCGGCAAACTGCTCGGGCTCTTCTACATGGGCGAGGACGCCGAGGAGGTGGTCAACCTGGCCGCCCTGTGCATGCGCCAGGGATTGACCGTGAGCCAGATCATGGACATGGTGTGGGCCTACCCGTCCTTCGGGTACACGCTGCGTTACATGCTGGCCTAGACGGCCGTACCCACATGCCCGAACTTCCCAAATCCTTCCTGCGATCGCTTGCGTCCCTTTTCCCGGGCGACGCGCTGCTTACGGCTCCGGCCGAAACGCTCATTTTCGGCGCCGACGCCAGCCGCAGGCACGCCCTGCCCTGCGCCGTGGTGCGCCCCGAGAGCGCTGAGCAGGTGGCCGAGCTTCTGCGCCTGGCCCATGCGGAACGCGTGCCCGTGTACCCGCGCGGGCGCGGCACCAACGTGGTGGGCGGCTGCGTGCCGCTCTCGGGCGGCGTGGTGGTCTCCACCGCGCGCTTGAACCGCATCCAGGATATCTCCGGCGAAGATTTCGTGGCCGTTGCCGAGCCCGGCGTGGTCACGGCCGAGCTCCAGGAGGCTTGCGCGGGCAAGGGCCTGCTCTACGCGCCGGACCCGGCCAGCGCCAAGTTCTCCACCATCGGCGGCAACCTGTCCCAGAACGCCGGGGGCATGCGCGCCGTGAAGTACGGCACCACCCGCGACTGGGTGCTGGGGCTCACCGTGGCCCTGCCCGGCGGGCGCATCCTGAAGACTGGTTCGCGCTGCCACAAGGACGTGGCGGGCCTTGACCTCACGCGCCTGTTCGTGGGCTCCGAAGGAACGCTCGGCTTCATCTGCGAGGCAACTCTCAAGCTCCTGCCCAAACCCGAAGCCAGCGCGTCGCTTTTGGCCGTGTTCGCCGCCGAAGAGGACGCCCTGGCGGCTGCCCGCATGGTCTTCGCCGCCGGAATCCTGCCCACGGCTCTGGAGTTCATGCCCGCCGAGGTGCTGGCCGGCCTGGCCGGTCTCGGCCCCGTGCCCTGGCCCAAGGGGTCCGGCGCGGCGCTCCTTTTCCGCATCGACGGCTCGGCCGAGGCAGTCAGCGCCGATCTCTCCCGCCTGCGCCGGGCCGTTACGCCCGCCCGGCCCGCACATCTGGACGAGGCCCGCACCCCCAAGGAAGAGGAAAACCTCTGGGAGCCGCGCCGCCAGATAAGCCAGGCCGCGTTCACCTTCGGACCGGACAAGCTCTCCGACGACATCGCCGTGCCGCGCGGCCAGGTAGGGCAGGCCGTGCGCCGCATCCGGGAGATCGGACGCGAATTGGGGCTTACCATCCTGGCCTTCGGCCACCTGGGCGACGGCAACCTGCACGTCAACGTCATGCACGACGCCGCTCTCCCCGGCGAGGCCGAGCGCGCCCTCAAGGCCAAGGAAGCCGTGCTGGAGTTGACAATTTCGCTTGGCGGCACCATCTCCGGCGAGCACGGAGTGGGCCTGACCAAGCTGCCCTGGCTCGAACGCATGCGCGGAGCCGGACAGGTCGAAGCCATGCGGGCCGTCAAGGCCGCCCTGGACCCGCACGGCATCATGAACCCCGGGAAGGGATACTGAAGTGAAACAACTTTTTGCCCGAACCACCGGAGAAACCAAACCCCATACGGGATTCCAAAGGGCGTAGCCCTTAGGCGCCGGAGGCTCCCCTCCTGCCGCCCCACACTTCTTATGAATATCGCCGACAAACCCCAATCCCCGCGCTGCGACCACAAGGGCGGCAAGGCGGCCTGCCGCGCCCAGTCCTGCGTGCTCTGCGGCAAATGCCTGGAGGTCTGCCCGCTGTTCGCCGCCACCGGGCGCGAGGAACTCTCCCCCAGAGCCAAGTTCTTCCTGGCCAGGACTATCGAAGGGCAAGAGGTGGAGATATCCGAGAAAGTCGCCGTGGAGCTGGCCGCCAAGTGCCTGGGCTGCGGCAAGTGCGAAAAGGCCTGCCCCTTCGGGCTGTGCGCCCCGGAACTGGTCTCGGGCCTCAAGGCCGCGCATCAGGGCCTGGAAGCCAAGCTCTGGCAGACCTGGGTGGAGAAGGCGGGCGTGCTCTGGCCCATGATGGCCACCCTGTCCCGCCTGGTGCCGCGCCTGAACACGGGAGGCTACGCCGGGCTGCTCTCGGGCCTCAAGGCCATGGCTCCCGGCGCGCGCCTCACGCCCTGGCTTCGTCCTGTGGCCTACGACGCTTGCGGGACCGGGCGCAAAGCCGTAGTGTTCCCCGGCTGCGTCGCCTCCCACGTGCAGGATCACTGGACCGCATCCGCCGAGCGAATCCTCACGGGCCTCGGGTTCACCGTCCTCCCCCGTCCGGATTTCGCTTGTTGCGGCTGCACCCTGGGCCACGCGGGCTTGAAAGACGCCCAGCTGTCCATGCAGCGTAAGAACCTGCAGGCCTGGCGGGACGCTGGGCGGCCCGAACTCATGAGCTTCTGCGCCACCTGCCGCTGCGGCCTGCGCGGCTACGCCTCCCGCGACCTGGGCTGGCAGCCCGGCGAACAGGACCTGTGGCTTCAGGGCCTGGCCCCCTTCGCGATTCTGGCCGCGCGGGCGAGTTACGAGATTTTGCCAGGCGCTCCGGAGAGGGTGCACTACCACACGCCCTGCCACGGGGCGGGCGGAGGCCACGACGCCGAGCTCCTGCGCACCGCCGCCGGAGACCGGTTCCAGGCCCGTACGCACAAGAACCTGTGCTGCGGCTTCGGCGGAGCGCTCAAGCTTTCCGCCCCGGAGCTCTCCGACGCCGTGGCGAAGCGCTGCCTGGATTTCTATGGACCAAAGCCCGGCGAGCAGATACTCACCGGCTGCTCCGGTTGCGTCATCCAGCTGAGGGCCAATGCCCCAGCCGGGGTCAGCGTCGGCCATTGGCTCGAAATCATTGGCGAATAACGTCCATGAGAACATGAACATGTTTTCATGAACAAAATACGCGCCATAGCATACTTTGCGCCCCCGAGGGTTACGGTCCGCGATCGCGGACATGCCCTGATTTGAAGGAGATACAATGTTCGGTTCCATCATCAAGATGATCGTTGGCTCCAAGAATGAGCGCTACCTGAAAAGCCTCACCCCCACCGTCGACAAGATCAATTCCCTCGAGCCCCAGATCCAGCAGCTGGACCAGGGTCAGATGCAGTCCCGCGTGGCCGAGCTCATGCAGGAGGCCGCAAACGGCCGCCCCCTGGACGAAATGCTCCCCGAGACCTTCGCCCTGGTGCGCGAGGCAGGACTCCGCTCCCTGGACATGCGCCACTTCGACGTGCAGCTCATCGGCGGCATGGTGCTGCACCAGGGCAAGATCGCCGAAATGAAGACCGGTGAAGGCAAGACCCTGGTGGCCACGCTGCCCGCAGTGCTGAACGCCCTCTCCGGCAAGGGCGTGCACCTCATCACGGTGAACGACTACCTGGCCCGTCGCGACGCCGCCTGGATGGGCACCCTCTACAACTATCTGGGCCTCACCGTGGGCACCATCCTGCACGGCCTCACCGACGAGGAACGCCAGGTATCCTACGGCGCGCACATCACCTACGGCACCAACAACGAATTCGGCTTCGACTATCTGCGCGACAACATGAAGTTCTACAAGGAGCACCTGGTCCAGCGCGAACTCAACTTCGCCATCGTGGACGAGGTGGACTCCATCCTCATCGACGAGGCGCGCACGCCGCTCATCATCTCGGGCCCGGCCGAGGAATCCACGGCCCAGTACGCCCGCGTGAGCGCGCTCATCCCCATGCTCAAGAAGGACGTCCACTTCACCGTGGACGAAAAGGCCCGCACGGTCCTTCTCACCGACGAAGGCGTGGCCCGCTGCGAAGACATCTTCAAGATCGACAACCTGTACGACCAGGCCAACATCTCCCTGCAGCACCACATCATGCAGGGCTTGCGCGCCCACCACCTCTACGCCCGCGACGTGGACTACATCGTCAAGGACGGCCAGGTGGTCATCGTGGACGAATTCACCGGCCGCCTCATGCCGGGCAGGCGCTACTCCGACGGACTGCACCAGTCCCTGGAGGCCAAGGAAGGCGTCACCGTGGAGAGCGAGAACCAGACGCTCGCCTCCATCACCTTCCAGAACTACTTCCGCATGTACAACAAGCTCGGCGGCATGACCGGCACCGCCGACACCGAGGCCGTGGAGTTCAAGCAGATCTACGGCCTGGAAGTGGCCGTCATACCCACCCACCGGCCCATGGTCCGCAAGGACCACCCGGACATGATCTACAAGACCCAGCAGGAGAAGTACGCGGCTATCGCCGAGGAACTCAAGGCGCTCCACCAGAAGGGCCAGCCCGTGCTGGTGGGCACCATCTCCATCGAGAAATCCGAACTGCTCTCCCAGCTCCTCAAAAAGGCCGGAGTGCCACACGAGGTGCTCAACGCCAAGCAGCACGAGCGCGAGGCGCAGATCGTGGCCGAGGCCGGACACACGGGCCGCGTGACCATAGCCACCAACATGGCCGGCCGCGGCACGGACATCAAGCTGGGCGAGGGCGTGCGCGAACTGGGCGGCCTGTTCATCCTGGGCACGGAGCGCCACGAGTCGCGGCGCATCGACAACCAGCTGCGCGGCCGCTCCGGCCGTCAGGGCGACCCCGGCGAATCCCGCTTCTACCTGGCCCTGGACGACGACCTCATGCGCCTGTTCGGCTCCGACCGCTTGAAGGGCATCATGGAGCGCCTGGGCATGCAGGAGGGCGAGGCCATCGAGAACCGCATGGTCTCCAAGGCCATCGAGAACGCCCAGAAGCGCGTGGAAGGCCACAACTTCGAAATACGCAAGCAGCTGCTGGACTTCGACAACGTCATGAACCAGCAGCGCGAGGTCATCTATTCGCGCCGCCGCCATTACATGGAGGCCGGGAATCCCGAGGACTCGTTGCTGGAATTCGTGGACGACCTGCTCGACGACATCTACGAGCCCCTGACGCTCTCCAAGCAAGGCCCCGACCCGGAATCCATTGAGATTGCGGCCGCCCGCTTCGAGGAAGTCTTCAACCTGCGCGTGGACTTCGCCCAGGGCGTTCCCACCAAGGAGCAGCTGCGCGAGGCCGTCACGGGGCGCTTCGAATCGCTCAAGAGCGCCGCGCCCGCCCACTATGTGGAGATACTGCGCTACTTCCTGCTGGAAGCGCTGGACAAGCACTGGAAGGAACACCTGCTCAACATGGACCACCTGCGCGACGGCATCGGCCTGCGCGGCTACGGCCAGAAGGACCCCAAGCAGGAGTACAAGCGCGAAGGCTTCGAGATGTTCCAGGGCCTGCTCGAGATGATCGCGGACACCACCGTGCGCCACCTCTCGCGTCTGCAGATCAAGGCCGAAGTGCGCGAGGAGGAGTTCACCCACAAGGAGAAGGCCTCCGACCTGCAGTTCCAGGGGGCCGACGACGGCACCGACAAGAAGACCCAGCCCAAAAAGCGCGCCGCGCCCAAGGTCGGCAGGAACGATCCCTGCCCCTGCGGCAGCGGGAAGAAGTACAAGAAGTGCTGCGGGGCCAAGGTGTAGCGTATCTCAAGAACAATTGAAAAAAGGGGGGCTAAGCCCCCTTTTTTATTGGCGCCCCCTGGTCCTTGGGGAGTCCCTCCAGTGCGGCCGGCCTGTAAGCCCTTTCGGCGCAAGAGAGGGAGATCGTGTACAGGCGCCGTGCATCCTGCTACAGGGGGGCTGGTCTCTCCCGGAAGGACTTGGCCTGTCAGGGCGCCGTCTCGCCGGACGCTCCACGCCGGTGTCTCGTCGCCTGCAACGGCCTGTTGGCCGGTATCCCTGTGAAAACGATTCCACCCAACCGTGCATGTTATGGGAAAAAACCGACTCGAAGCTTTCAGCGATGGCGTCATAGCCATCATCATCACCATCATGGTCCTGGAGCTGAAGGTACCTCACGCCGACACTCTGGCCGCGTTGCGCCCGTTGCTTCCCATATTTCTGAATTACGTGCTGAGCTTCGTGTACCTGGGCATCTACTGGAACAACCACCACCATATGCTCCACACCGTGCAGCATGTGCGTGGGGGCATCTTGTGGGCGAACCTGCACCTGCTGTTCTGGTTGTCGCTGATTCCTTTCGTGACGGCCTGGATGGGCGAGAACCATTTCGCCGCCGCTCCCACCGCCCTGTACGGGGTGATTCTTCTCATGGCGGCCTTCGCCTACTGGATCCTGCAGCGGACGATCATAGCCGCGCAAGGCCGCGACTCCCTCCTAAAAGCCGCGGTGGGCAGGGACCTCAAGGGGAAATTGTCTCCGCTGCTCTACCTCGCAGCCATACCGGCAGCCTTCTTCGAGCAGTGGATCGCTGACGGGATTTATGTTCTCGTGGCGCTGTTATGGCTCGTTCCGGACCGCCGCATCGAGCGCGCTTTCAAGAATCAGGACAACTGACCGGAACAAATTTTTCCAGCCAACAAGTGCTCTTCTCGCCAGAACATCCGACCCGGGCGCGTGAATATTTTCGCTTTCGCCCTTTGCGGCTTCTGGACACCGCCCATATCCGGCTTATTTCATGGTTGTGTCCCAGGCGACTTGGAGAACCTCAACGGAGGGAAGACCATTGGGCCAGAAGACCGAGCAGACGAGACTACTGAGGTAGCGCACCCAAAGAGGCCTTGGAAACAGGGAGCACAATAAGCCCTCCCTCCAGGCAAACCAGACGGAGTAACCGTCACCAATGCGCTACGGATGAGACAGAGGCTCAGGAAACCGGACATCAGTAAATTTTGAAAGCCTTAACGAGAGATACGGAACACAGTGTTCCTTGAGTTGAAGCAACCAGTCGAAACAAACGAGCGCCTCGTCCTCCCGGGACGGGGCGCTCTTCTTTTGCCCATATTCACATCGATCGACGCGAAGCGACAAAGGATTCCAAAGGAACTTGTTCCTTTGGCCGCCGGAGGCATCTAAAACTCTTCCCCTCTTCCCTCTTTACCTTCTCTGAATCGCGCCCGGGTATCCCATCTCAGCCAGCTTCTGCCTGAACGCGTCCGGGCTGCCCTTGCCCTTGGCCAGTACCCGGAACACTTCCTTGCCGTTCACATCGGTGCGCTCGAAGCTGGACTCGATCCCCTTGGCCGAGAGCCTGTCGGCCACGGTTTCTGCCTGAACGAGGCTCGGAAGGGCCGCCACCTGCATCAGTATCTCTCCCGGGGCCAAGGCGGGGGCGGACGGCGGAGGGGCCGTCTGGGCCTGTCCCGCAGGGGCCTGGACTCCCGGTCCGGCAGACACCGGTGAAGCCAGGGCCGAGACCGCCGGGGCAGATGCCGCCAGCGCCTGTCCCGCATGGGAAGGCGGGGCGCTCTGCGCCGCAGGCTTGGGGGGCGCGGGGGCGGCGGAGGTCGGGGAGGAGGCCTGCTTGCCCGGCGCCGCGCTCGCGGTTTCGTGCGGCCCGGCGATCTGGTCCACGGCGTATTTGGCGGCCGCCTTGGGATCGTTTCCCGCCATGGGCAGCATGTCCGGCAGCTGCACGAAGGCGTAGGTCAGCTCGTACCCGGCCACGCCCTGCCCGTCCGGCCGGACGGCGTCGCCCTCGGCCGCGCCGCACTTGATGACGGCCAGCAGCGCGCCCTCCCGCCTGGCCCGGGTGGTCATTTCCCGCAACACCTTCATGAGCTTCAGGCGGCAGGCGGAGTCGTCGGGGGCCGTGTCCGAGAAGCCCTCGCGGCAGACCAGGGCGGTGAAGATCTTGTCCTTGGGGATGGTGAGGATTTTCTTGGAGACGAAGGCGTAGCGGACGGTGTAGGCGGAATCGGGACAGTGGGCCTGGTCGCGGCAGGGCGCGTCCCAGTTGACCCCGGCTTTTTCGATGTTGTCCGTGAACTCGGCCAACACGGCGAAATTGCCTGGCCCGGCCTTCTCCGGCAGAAGCATCAGCACTTCTGCGGCCAGTTGGGCGCATTCGGCGGCGCGTCCGGACGCCCCTCCCCCCTTGCGCAGATCGCAGATGGCCCGGACCTGCCAGTCCTGGGCGATGGCCTGCGTGGCGGCGAGCACGACCAGCAGCGACGCGAACAACAGTCTCATGGCGATTCCCTCCGCCGCCCCCCTACGCCTATCCGCGCCGCTCCACAAGATGCGCCGCGGCCTCGCGGCCGAGCAGCGGGCCTTGCCAGGGGAGCGGCCAGCGTGCATGCTGACCTCCATGTCGCAATCACTTGAACTGACCATCGAGCGCGCCGTTTTCGGAGGAGCGGGCCTTGCCCGCCACGACGGCCGTATCGTCTTCGTGGAGGGCGGACTGCCCGGTTCCGTGGTGTCCGCCCGCATCACCCGGGAAGAAAAGAGCGTCCTGCGGGCCGTTGCCGAACAGGTGCTCACCCCCTCTCCCCATGCGGCTGAGCCCTTCTGCCCTCATTTCGGCGTCTGCGGCGGCTGCACCTGGCAGGACGCCTCCTACGCCGCCCAGCTCGACTGGAAGCGCGACATCGTCTCCGAGCAGCTCAGGCGCCTGGGCGGCCTGGAGGCCGAGGTCGCGCCCACCGTGGCCTCGCCCGAGGAGCGCTTCTACCGCAACAAGATGGAGTTCGCCTTCGGGCCGGGCCAGGGCAAGATACTGAACCTGGGCCTGCGCGAGCGGTTCAACCCGGGCCGCGTGCTGGAAGTTCGGACCTGCTTCCTCATGCCTGAACCGGCCATGGACATCGTGGACGCCGTGCGCCGCCTGACCGTAGGGTTGCAGCTGCCGCCCTACTTCGCCCGTACCGGCACGGGCGCGTGGCGGCATCTGGTGCTCAGGCGCTCGGAAGCGTCCGGCAAGTGGCTGGCGCAACTGATCGTAGGCCCCAAGACGCCCTTCAAGCGCCTGCGGTCCCTTGGCGAAACCTTGATGAACGAGTTCGACCAGTTGGCCGGGGTGGTGCTGGACCTCAGGCGCGACCGCTCGGATTTCGCCATCTCCGAGGCCCGTATCTGGGCAGTGGGCGAGGAGCACCTCGAGGAGGAGCTGGACGGCCTCACCCTGCGGGTGAGTGCCGAGGCGTTCTTCCAGACCAACACCCGCGCGGCCGCCCTGCTCTACGCCAAGGCCGTGGAGGCCGCGAGGCTCACCGGCTCCGAGACCGTGTGGGACCTGTACTGCGGCGCGGGGGGCTTGAGCCTTTTCCTGGCCCGGGCGGCGAAACACGTGACGGGCTACGAGATATCGCCCGCCGCCGTGGAAGACGCCCAGGCCAACGCCCAGGCCAACGCCGTCTCCAACTGCGCCTTCGTGGCCGGCGACCTGAAGGACGCCGTGGCCCGCAAGAAATCCACCCCCGACGTGGTGGTGCTGGACCCGCCCCGGGCCGGGCTGCATCCGGATACCGCCGAGG
Organism: Fundidesulfovibrio terrae; assembly: GCF_022808915.1. Taxonomy (NCBI): domain Bacteria; kingdom Pseudomonadati; phylum Thermodesulfobacteriota; class Desulfovibrionia; order Desulfovibrionales; family Desulfovibrionaceae; genus Fundidesulfovibrio; species Fundidesulfovibrio terrae. The sequence goes on along the minus strand of NZ_JAKZFS010000002.1, from coordinate 562,061 downwards.
CGCTCTTGCGCCTTGCCCCCGCGCGGCTGGTCTACGTCTCCTGCAACCCCTCCACCCTGGCGCGCGACCTGGGCAAGCTCGCTCGCGGCTACGACGTGGCTTCGGTCACTCCCGTGGACCTCTTCCCGCACACGCCCCACATCGAATGCGTGGCGGAGCTCGTCCGGCGCTAAGACAAAACAAGCGGCGGCCGGAAGGGACATCCCCTCCGGCCGCCGAAACGATCCCGCCAGGCCCGCGAGCCTAGTCGGCCGAGGAAAGCCTCTCGCCCGTGGAGCCCACGGTGTCCACAACCTCGTACTGTTCGTCGCCCTGCCAGGGCGGGTTGGACTTGCCGGTCAGCTCATCCAGGTCGATGCGCACCACGCAGGTCACGTCCAGCACCTTGTCCTCGTACTCGCGCACAGGGCCGTCGTAGTGGCTCATGATCAGGTCCAGGGCCGCCCTCTTCTCGGCCCGGTCCGTGACGAAGCTCGCCCGGCCCACGCCCACCACGGACTTGAAATGCGCCGTGTAGTCGCAGGGCTTCAGCTGGCGCGACAGGCTGTATTCGATCACCGCGTCGAAGCTCACCCGGTTGCAAGCGCGCAGGCAGTCGGCCTTGCGGCCCTTGAGCGAGCTGTGGAAGTACAACGCGCGGTCCTTGTAGCCGAAGCTTACCGGCACCACATACGGGGACGCCCCATCCCACATGGCTAGGTGGATGTACTCGGCCCGCATGAGCATGGCCTCGACCAGCTTGAAATCCTTCACTTCACGTTCGGCCTTGCGCACTGATGCTTCTCCTTGAGGTGGAAGAGTAAGAGAAAAAGCCTCCGGCCGCCAAAGGGAGAAGTCCCTTTGGAAACCCCTCTTGCTTCGCGTCCGAAACCGGCGATACGTCCGTGAGCCCTTAAATTTCGCGGGCCATGTTGTCCATGAGCCGGTGCAGCATGGCCTTGAGCCCGTCCAGGTGGGCCGCCCCGGCACGCATCTCGTCCGGGGTCTGCACGTATGGGCCGGGCACAAGGTCCGCAGCGCCATTGGCGATCAGCCGCTCCATGCTCTCGGCCGTGGTCTCGAAATGGAACTGCAGCCCCACCAGCTTTGCGCCCACGGCGAAAGCCTGATGGGCGCAGGCGTCGGACTCGGCCACCAATGCGGCCCCGCGTGGGATGGAGAACGTCTCGCCATGCCAGTGGAAGGCCGTGAACTCCCCGGGGATGCCCGCGAACGCAGGGCTGGCCGATGCCCACGGGGTCAGGCGCACCGGATGCCAGCCGATCTCGCGATTGGCCCCCTGCGTCACCTGCCCGCCCAGCACCTCCGAGAGCATCTGCGCCCCGAGGCACACGCCGAGCACACTGCGGCCACGGGCAACGGCCAGCTTCACGCATTCCTTCTCGGCCCGAAGCCAGGGGAATTCCAGTTCGTCGTGAACGCTCATGGGGCCGCCCATCACCACAAGCAGATCGAAATCCGCCGGAGCAGGCAGGGGATCGCCCAGGTACATGCGGGCGCGGGTCAACTCATGGCCGCGCTGGGCGGCCCAGGCCGAAATTCCGGCCGGGTCCTCAAACGGAACGTGTTCGATGGAATGGATTCGCATAGGACAACTCCTGGCAGGGTGTTGGACCGCTTTGCCTTTTTCGTCAAGGGGAAAGCCCGACCGCGCATTTGCGCCCGCCCGGACGTCCTGATAGACGGGGCGGGCATGGCTCTCACCTTCTCCGTCATCGTGCCGGTCCTGGGCGAAGAGGACCTGGTCAACCGGCTGGTGGATCACATCCGGACGGTGGGCTACGGCCGAAATCCGGAAATCATCATCGCCGACGGCCATCCGGAGCGGACAACCCTGGCGGCGCTCGCCCGGCCGGGCATCCTGGCCGTGCCCGCTCCGCGGGGACGCGCCCGGCAGATGAACGCCGGAGCCCGCCACGCCACTGGAGACGTGCTGGTTTTCCTGCACGCCGACAGCAGCCTGCCCGCCGGAGCCTTCGAGGCCATGGAACGCGCGCTGGCGGGCGGTGACACGGCCGGAGGAGCCTTCGACCTGGGCATCCGCTCCAAACGGTGGTCGCTGGCCCTGATCGCGCGGGTGGCGTCGCTTCGGTCGCGCATGACCCGCATCCCCTACGGCGACCAGGCCATCTTCCTCACCCGCGAGGCGTTCCAGGCGCTGGGCGGCTACCAGGACATGCCCATCCTGGAGGAGGTGGACCTCATGCGGCGGCTGAAGCACGCCGGGATGCGCATCGGTTTCGCCAAAGGGCGGGCCGTAACCTCGCCCAGGCGCTGGGAGTCGGAAGGCGTCTGGCGGCGCACGCTGGCCAACTGGGCCATCATCGCGCTGTACCTGCTGGGGGTCGATCCGGAGCGGCTCGCGTGCCTGCACCGCCCGGCGAGATCGACCGGAGAAGGGGCGGGACGGTGCAAGCCGTGAATCGGCCATGCTCAACCGCGCTCCGCGAACGGGATCTTCCGGCGGGAAGATTCTTCCGCCGATATTCCGATCGTACCCTTTTCCCAGCCGGAACATCCTGTCACAAGCATTTCCCATGAGGACCGCATGACCAGCAGCGCCTGCATACTGTATTTCCTGCGCGCGCCGCGCCTGGGCCGGGTGAAGACCCGCCTGGCCAGGGACCTGGGCGACGAGGCCGCCCTGGCCCTGTACAAGGCGTTCGTGGAGGACATGCTGGACTCGCTCGCCGGTTGCGGAGCGGACGTGGCGCTCTGGGTGTCGCCCGGCGGGGATGTGGGCATGGTGCGCCACTGGCTGGGAGGCGATCGCTTCTATTTGCCGCAGCCTGAGGGCGACCTTGGCCACAAGATGGAGCACGCCTTCGGCTGGGCCTTCGCACAAGGGTATGTGTCGGCGGCGGCCCTGGGGTCGGACGTGCCAGGGCTCACGCCGAAACTAGCCCGGTCGCTCACGCGCCTGATGCGCTCGGAGCCCGCGCTCGTAGGCCCGAGCCCGGACGGCGGCTATTGGACCATCGGATTTCAGAGCGCAAGCTACCTGCCGCAAGTATTCGAGGGCATGCCCTGGAGCACGTCGGAACTCTTCGGGTTGACCATGGACGTGCTTGCGCCGCTGCAACCGGCGCTGCTGCCGGAACTTATGGACATGGACACGGTGGAGGATTTGAGGCGGCTGGCGGCGGGCTGCCCGGAAGGCGTGGCGAAAAGGACGCTTGCGATCGCGCGGGGGCTCGGCCTCGGTTCGTGAGAGCGAAGGGGGAAGCCTCCGGCGGCCAAAGGGACAAGTCCCTTTGGAATCCCATACGGCTTCGCGGGTATAAGCGGCAGGCCGGACTCAAATCTTTTCGATCTTCACCGCCGTCCCATAACACAACACTTCCGTAATCCCCGCCGCCACTTCGTTGGCGTCGTAGCGCATGCCGATGACGGCGTTGGCTCCCAGTTCCATGGCGTGTTCCCTCATGAGGTCAAAGGATTCCTGGCGGGTGCGTTCGCACAGCTCGGTGTACACGTTGATCCTGCCTCCGAAGATGGCTTCGAGCCCGGCGACGACGTTCCCGATGATGCTCCTTGAACGCACGATGATGCCGCGCACCACGCCCAGGTTTTCCACCACGCGGTAGCCCTCCAACCCGAACGCCGTGGTCACGAACGCGCTCTTCATCCCCGTATCCTCCAAATGAAAAAGGGAAGCGCGGCCTTGCGCGCTTCCCTTTCAATTCTCACACATCGTGCGATATTTCCATCCGAATCCCGCGCCAATTCCGCAGGACAGCGGAATTGGACGCTGCGTAGCAGCGCCCGAAGGGCGAGGGCCAGGATGGCCCGAGTCTAGCAATTGGCGGGGCCAGGGGGGCCTCCCCCCTGGCGGGTGCAGGGCAGCGCCCTGCCGGGTCCGGGGCAGCGCCCCGGTTCTTCTATGACCTGTAGTCCCCGTTGATCTTCACGTAGTCGTACGTCAGGTCCGCGGCCAGCAGCACGTATTCGCCGTTGCCCGCTCCCAGGTCGATGTCCACGGCGATCTCGGCGCGGCGCATGTGCGGGGCGAGCAAGCTGTCCAGGTCCCCGGCCACGGGCGTGCCGTTCATGAAAACCGGAATGCCCCCGATGGAGACGCTGACGTTTGCCGGGTCGAACTCCGCGCCGCTGCGGCCCACGGCGGCCACGATGCGGCCCCAGTTGGCGTCGCGGCCGAACATGGCGGTCTTCACCAGCGGGGAGTGTCCCACGGCGCGGGCGCAGACCTCGGCCTGCATGTTGTCCTCGGCCCCGGTGACGCACACGCGGATGATCTTGGTGCCGCCTTCGGCGTCCTCCACGACCATGTAGGCCAGAGCTTGGCAGAGCTCGTTCAGGGCGGCGGCCAGGGCGGCCAACTCCTCGTCGGAGCGCACCTTCACGCCGGAGGCGCCGTTGGCCATGGCCAGCACGCAGTCGTTGGTGGAGGTGTCGCCGTCCACGGTGACGGCGTTGAAGCTGGCGTCCACGGCGGCGGCCAGCATGGCCTGCCAGCGGGCCTTCTCCACGTCGGCGTCGCAGACGATGAAGGAAAGCATGGTGGCCATGTTGGGGCAGATCATGCCCGCGCCCTTGGCCATGCCCAGAAGGCGCACCTCGCGCCCTTCGATCTCCACCGCGCCCCAGGCCATCTTGGGGAAGGCGTCGGTGGTCGTGATGGCCTTGGCCGCGTCCAGAGGGCTGGACTGGCCGAGCTTGGCGGCCAGTTCGGGCATTTCGGCGCGCCAGATGTCCATCTTGAGCTGCGGGCCGATGACCCCGGTTGAGGCCGGAAGAATCTCGGAGGCGGCAAGGCCCAGGCGTTCTGCGGCAAGGGCCAGGGTCTCGCGGCAGTTGGCCTCGCCCTCGGCCCCGGTGCAGGCGTTGGCCTGCCCGGCGTTGGCCAGGAAGGCCCGGATCACGCCGGACTTCTTGAGATTTTCCTTCGAGACCACCACGGGCGCGGCCTGGAAGAGATTTTTGGTGAACACGCCCGCCCCGGCCGCCGGACGGTCGGAGACGATGAGCGCCACGTCGTCGCGGCCCTGGTAGCGGAAGCCCGCGGCGTGGGCTGCGAAAGAGAATCCCTTGGGCACGGGGACGATATGGTCCATGTTAGTCCTCCCCCCTGGACTCACGGACGACGTCCATGAGGTACTGGCCGTAGGAGTTCTTGAGCATGTCCTGGGCCAGGTGTTCGAGTTCGGAATCGGAAATGTAGCCCATGCGGAAGGCGATTTCCTCCAGGCAGGAGACCTTGAGGCCCTGGCGGTCCTGGATGGCCTGCACGAACCCGGCGGCCTGGTGCAGGGACTCGTGGGTGCCGGTGTCGAGCCAGGCGAATCCCCGCCCGAGGAATTCCACCTTGAGCTGGCCGCGTTTCAGATAGACGTTGTTGACGTCGGTGATCTCCAACTCGCCGCGCGGGGACGGCTTCAAGTTCTTGGCGATCTCCACCACCTGGTTGTCGTAGAAGTAGAGGCCGGTGACCGCGTACTTGCTCTTGGGCTTGGACGGCTTCTCCTCGATGGAAATGACCTTCTTGTCCTGGTCGAACTCCACCACGCCGTAGCGCTCGGGGTCGCGCACCTTGTAGCCGAAGACCACGCCGCCCTGGTCCAGTTGGGCGCAGCGCTGCAGCACCTTGGCCATGCCCTGGCCGTAGAAGATGTTGTCGCCGAGCACCAGGCAGACCTTGTCGCCGCCGATGAACTCCTCGCCCAGGATGAACGCCTGGGCCAGTCCCTCGGGCTTGGGCTGGACCTTGTACTGCAGGCGCAGTCCCAGCCACGATCCGTCGCCCAGCATCTCCTCGAAGCGGGGCAGGTCGTGGGGGGTGGAGATGATCAGGATATCCCGGATGCCGGCCAGCATGAGCACGGACAGGGGATAGTAGATCATGGGCTTGTCGTAGATGGGCAGGAGCTGCTTGCTGACGACTCTGGTAATAGGATAAAGCCTGGTGCCGGAGCCGCCGGCCAGGATGATGCCTTTCATGCATGTCCTCGCATGTGCGTTTTTTTTCAGTAGTGGGCTTGTGGCCCATGCCCGCCAAATTTGCAACAGTCAAGGTGGTTTCACATGAACGCCTCGATGCTTCTCGCCGTGACCCAGGATACGACCATCCTTCCGGGCCAGCGCGTCTTCATCTCTTCGGGGGCTCCCTCGGGGGGCCTCGCGCCTGTTCTGCCCGCCGTGGGCGCGCTGCCGGAGCTCGGCGCGGGGACCTACCTGGGCAGGCAGGACGCCATTCCGCTCTTCCAGGTGGCCGGGCGCATGCGCTGGCCCGAGGGCGGCGCGGCCCCGGCCATGGACGTGATCCTGGCCGACGCCCTGGACGAGGTCTACCTGCCCACCGGCGCGGCTAGCTTCAAGGCCTGGACGGGCGGCTACAGCCTGGCCTGGGTGACGCTCTCCGACAAGGGCTCGGCGGGCCTGCGCGACGACTCCTCGGGGCCGCTCATCGGCGACATGGTGGCGGCGGAGCTGGGGCTTTCGGTGATCCAGGGGCACATCCTGCCCGACGACCAGCGCCGCCTGAAGGCGCTGCTCATGGACCTGGCCCTGACCCAGCGCTTCGACATCGTGGTCACCACCGGCGGCACGGGGGTGGGCCCGCGCGACATCACCCCCGAGGCCACCCAGGCGGTGATCGAGAAGCGCCTGCCCGGCTTCGAGGCGGCCATGACCCTGGCTGGGATACAATCCACGCCCAGGGCGGTGATCTCCCGGGCGGTGGCGGGCTTTCTGGGCGGCTGCCTGGTGGTCAACCTGCCCGGTTCCCCCAAGGGCGTGCGCGAGACGCTGGCCGCCATCCTTCCGGCCATGGAGCATGCCCTGGAGAAATGCCACGGGGACCAGTCCGACTGCGGCGCGGGCTAGCGTCGCCCCCGGGCCCTCCGGGAATACGTTTCAAGCGCCATCAGGCTTCAATCATTTCTGGTGTTTCCGGAAAACATGAACCTGTTTTCCGGAAACAAGCCGCCATGTTCGCGCGAGTTTCGCGTTTCCGCTTGGAGAGCCGTTTTCCTGGTCCTGCCCCCACTGTCGGAAAACTTGCCACTTCACGCATAAATGATTACCCAGAGCGAGCTGTTCTGGAGTAGTCGTTGTGAGCATGCGTCTTTTCGATATGGTCGGGTGTCTGTCCAGCGCCATGGACCTGGTCAGCCCCGAAGTGGCCGGGCACCACATCCGCGTGGGGGCCGTGGCCTTCAAGCTCGGCGAGACCGTGGGCCTGCCGGGCCAGCGTTGCGCCGATCTTGCCCTGGCGGGCATGCTTCACGACATGGGCGCCTTCGCCCTCAAGGACCGCCTCTCCACCCTGGCCTTCGAATCCGACGACCAGACCCACCCCGAGATCGGCTACCGCCTGCTTCTCAGCTATCCCGAATTCGCCAGCGCCGCCGGGCTGGTGCGCAGCCACCACGCCGCCTGGAACAACGACAGCCGGCCCAAGACCGTCTTCCTGCCCGACCTGGAGCTGGGCAACCTGCTCTGCCTGGCCGACCGCGTGGAGACGCTGCTGCCCAGGTCTCCCGGCGAAAGCGTGGACCGCGACTTCATCCTGGCCAGGATACGCTCGGGCACGGGCCGCATGTTCAACCCCTGGTGGGTGGACGCCCTGGAAGAGTTGGTGGACACCGGCTTTCTCGAGCAGGTGTCGGAGTCCGACGCCATCGACCTGCGCATGACCATCCCAGACGAGAACAACCCGTTGCTCGGGGGCAAGGACGTCTCCCGCCTGGCGCGGCTCTTCAGCCAGGTGATCGACTTCCGCTGCCGTTTCACCGCCACCCATTCGCGCGGCGTCTCGGCCACGTCCATGGCCATCGCCCACGAGCTGCGCATGAGCGGCGACAACCGCGACGCCCTTGAGGTGGCCAGCGAGCTGCACGACCTGGGCAAGCTGGGCGTCCCCAACGAGATCATCATGAAACCCGCCGCCCTGGACGAGAAGGAGACGGCCACCATGCAGCGCCACGCCGAGCACGGCTACAACGCCTTAAGCGCCGCGCCGGGGCTTGAGGAAGTGGCCGAGCTGGTGGGACAGCACCACGAGCGCCTGGACGGCACGGGCTATCCGCACGGGCTCAAGGGCGCAAGGATCGGGCTGGCCTCGCGGGTGCTGGCCGTGTCGGACGTGTTCACCGCCATGGGCGAGGACCGCCCCTACCGCGCGGGCATCGAGCTGCACAAGATCGTCGAGTCCCTCCAGGAACTGGCCGACCGCAAGGCCCTGGATCCCGACGTGGTCAGCACTGTGTCCGCCAGACGTCACGATCTGGACGGGATCCGGCGCCACGCCCAGGCGCAAGCCCTCAAAGATTTCGATCACTTCTCCGGGACTCTTGCCCCCTAGGGCCGAAGACGCTAGGTTGTCCCCATCATCTTGAGCGGGGCGACATGGATCAATACCGGGCCGACCTCCACGTACATTCGCGTTTCTCCAGGGCCACCAGCAAGGGCCTGACCCCGAGGCATCTGGCCGCGTGGGCCAGGGCCAAGGGCATCGATGTGGTGGCCACCGGGGACTTCACCCATCCCGCCTGGCTCGAGGAGCTCAAGGACCTGCTGGCCCCCGACGGCCAGGGCCTGCTGCACCTCAAGGACCCCACGGGCCTGGAGCCGGAAATCCCCTGGCTCACCGACTACCCCCTGCCGGGGCGCGCCAAGTTCATCCTCTCGGCCGAGATCAGCTCCATCTACAAGCGCGGCGGCAAGGTCCGCAAAGTCCACAACCTGGTCTACGTGCCCACCTTCGAGGCGGCCGAAAAACTCAACGAAAAACTTTCGCGCGTGGGCAACCTGGCCTCCGACGGCCGCCCCATCCTGGGCCTGGACAGCCGCCACCTGCTGGAGATGGTGCTAGAGACCGATCCGCTGGCCTTCCTGGTGCCCGCCCACATCTGGACCCCCTGGTTCTCCATCTTCGGCTCCAAGTCGGGCTTCGACTCGGTGGAAGAGTGCTTCGGCAGCTACGCCCAGCACATCTTCGCCCTGGAGACGGGGCTCTCCTCCGACCCGGAGATGAACTGGCTCAACTCGAGCCTGGACCGCTACCGGCTCATCTCCAACTCCGACGCGCACTCGGGGGAGAAGCTGGGGCGCGAGGCCAACCTGTTCTCCGGCCCGGTCTCCTACGAGGGCATCTACCGGGCCCTCCGGGGCGAGGGCGTGGGGCACGATTTCCTGGGCACCGTGGAGTTCTTCCCCGAGGAAGGCAAATACCACATGGACGGCCACCTGGCCTGCGGCGTGGTCATGGACCCCCACGAAACCAAGGCCAAACGCGGCATCTGCCCGGTGTGCGGCAAGCCCCTCACCGTGGGCGTGCTGCACCGGGTGCTGGACCTGGCCGACCGCGAGCAGCCCGTGCGGCCCCAGGGCCAGCCGGGATTCGTCTCGCTCATACCCTTGAGCGAAGTACTGGGCGAGATCCACGGCGTCGGCGCCGGCTCCAAGAAGGTCCAGGCGTCCATGGCCCGGCTGCTCGGCAAGCTCGGGCCGGAGTTGCACATCCTATCGGATGCGCCGCTGGAGGACATCGCCAAGGAGTCCGCCGTGCTGGCCGAGGCCGTGGGGCGCATGCGCCGGGGCGAGGTGTTCCGCCAACCCGGATTCGACGGGCAGTACGGGCGCATCCGGGTGTTCAGCCCTGAGGAGCTGACGCGGCTTACGCGCGGCACGGCCCTGGTGAGTTCCCCGGCGGGTTCCCGGAACTCCCCGGGCTCGAAAAAGGCCGGAAAGGCGAAGGCAGCCGGGAACACAGCCGAACCGGCGGATATTTCGGGGGATACCGGGGCGGGCGCGCCACCGGCCGTCGCACCGGTCGTTGCCCTGGCCGCGCTCAACGGCCGCCAGCACCATGCGGCCACCTCCAAGGACCCGCGTCTACTTGTGCTGGCCGGTCCCGGCACGGGCAAGACCCACACCCTCATGGCCCGCATCCGCCACCTGCTCGACACAGGAGCCGACCCGCGCAGCCTGCTGGTGGTCACCTTCACCCGGCGCGCCGCCCAGGAACTCCAAGAACGCCTGGGCGAGGCTCCGGTGCGCGCCGACACCCTGCACGCCCTGGCCCACGAGTACTGGACCGAAGCCTACGGGGAGAAACCGGTGCTGCTCTCCGAGGAGGCCGCCCGCAGGCTCTTCGCCGAGGTCAACCCGGAACTCACCGGCCCCAAGCTCAAACAGGCCTGGCAGCAGCTCACCCTGGACCGCGAGCGCATGCGCCGCCGCCCCCTGCCCGTGTGGCCCAAAGCCCCCGGGGAGGCCCGGGACATCCCGGGAGAGGCGGCCGACAAAACGCGCGGCGGGGCCTTGGGCGCTGCCTCCGCGCCGAACATCCGGTCCGGGACTCCGTCCGCCCCGCTTCCGGCCGCATCTCCCGGAACATCCGCCGGAACTTCAGGCCAGCCCGGAAGCGGCACCGGGACAGGGGCCACCCCGGCCCAGCCCCCCACTCCCGAGGATCACGCCGCGCGTTACGCCAAGCAGAAGGCCTCCTGGAACCTGGCCGACTACACCGACCTGCTGGAATTCTGGCTGGAGAAGATCGAGGCGGGCATCTACGAATCCGGGTTCAAGCACGTGCTGGTGGACGAGGTGCAGGACCTCTCGCCCCTGCAGCTGTCCATCATCCGGGCCCTGTCCGACGGCCCCCTGCGCACCTTCTTCGGCATCGGCGACCCCAACCAGTCCATCTACGGCTTCCGGGGCGCGGTCAGCGACGTGGCCCGCGAGCTCCAGGGATTCTGGCGCGAGCTCGTCATCGTCACCCTGGACGAGAACTACCGCTCCACCCAGGCCGTGCTGGACTTGGCCCACGGCCTGTTCCCGCGCTCGACGCGCCTCACCGCCAGGCGCGTCCGGGACCAGGGCGAGATCATGGAGTTCACCGCGCCCCAGGCGTTGCGCGAGGTCTCCTGGATGGGGGAAAAGATCAGGCAGCTGCTCGGCCCCACGTCGCTCACCCTGACCAAGGGCCACGGACCCGTTCTTTCGCCCGGAGACATCGCCATCCTGGTGCGTTTCAAAGGGCTCATGGACCCCATCCAGAAGGCGCTCAACCGCTACGGCGTGCCCTGCTCCGTGCCCGAGGCCGAAGCCTTCTGGGCGGATTCGCGGGTGAAGGCCATCCTGAACGCCGCCGGGCGCTTCCTGGGCATGGCCGGCATGGAGGGCGCGCTCACCCTGGCCTGCCCGGACCGGGTGCTGGCCAAGGGCCCCAAGGAGATCGCCTTCTACCTTCGCGACGTGCCGCCCTTCGACCACCTCTTCTGGCAGAGCCCCGAATTCGGCGAACTGGTGGACGGCTACTCCAGGCACGGCGGCTGGGCAGGGCTCCTGACCTTCGTCAACGCCCAGAGCGAGCTCGAGCTCGTGGGGCGCAGGTCCGAGAAGGTGCGCATCATGAGCCTGCACGCGGCCAAGGGGTTGGAGTTCGAGGTGGTGTTTTTGCCGTCGCTGGAGGACGGCATCCTGCCTTTCGCGGGCATGGGCATGCTCACGGGAAAGCTCTCCCCGGCCGAGGCCCCGCCCGACGAGGCCGAGGAGGAGCGCCTGTTCTACGTGGGGCTCACCCGGGCCAAGTCGCGCCTGTACTTGAGCCACGCCGAGAAGCGCGAGCTCTACGGCAGGCTGCTCATGCTCAAGCCCTCACGGTTTTTGAAGAAGCTCGACCTGGACGAGGCCCGGCGCTCCCACTTGGTGGCCCGCACCGTGCGCAAGGAAAAGCAGCTGGACCTGATCTGATTCCTCCCGTTGCGGTCGGACTTGCCGAAAGCCGCCCGGATGGCTATCTGCTTCCGGTACTTCGCAAAATCCCGGAGAGAACATGTCCCAGACCTACACCATCCACCCCATCGTGGCCGGTTCCAAGCGCTTCGACAAAGGCTTCATGACCTATCAGCAGCAGATGGGCACGCCCTATGTGATCCCCCTGTACGCCTGGCTGATCCTTGGCGGCGACAAGAAGATCCTGGTGGACACCGGGGAGCTTAAGCCCATCGTCAGCCCGGACCGCGAGGAGTTCATCGGGGCCAAAATCGAGACCATCGAGGAAGGGCTGGGGCGCTTCGGCCTGACCCCGGAAGACATAGACATCGTCATCCACACCCATCTGCATCGCGACCACTGCGAGAACGACTACAAGTTCGTCAACGCCAAGTTCTACGTGCACGAGAAGGAGCTGGAGGTGGTCCACGACCCGCACCCCATGGACTACCGCTACCAGGAGGACTTCATCCTGGACGTGGAGGAGAGCGGGCAGATCGTTGCCTTGACCGGAGACACCGAGGTGGTCCCGGGCATCAAGATGATCCACACCCCGGCCCACACCGAGGGCACCATGAGCGTGCTGGTGGACACAGCCAAGGGCAAGGCCCTCATCACCGGGTTCTGCTGCATCCTGGAGAACTTCTACCCGCCCAAGGAAGTCAAGGGGTTGGGCATGGAAGTGATCCCGCCCTCCACCTGCCTGGACATCAAGCAGGCCTACGACATCGTGCTCAAGTGCCGGGACATGGCGGACATCATCATCCCCATCCACGAGCCGAAATTCGCCCGTGAAGGGCAGATCGGGTAGCCGCCGCCGGAACCGGGATCGGCTGCATACCGCAAACATTCGAACGGCCGGGGAGACCCGGCCGTTTCCATACCAAAGGACACGGGCCGGACATGCGCCCGGCCGGGCCGTTTCAAAGTGTGAAGCCTTGAGGAGGACACCACCGTGCGCACACGTTTCATCCTTGGCTGCCTTCTGGCCCTTCTCGCCGCCTGCGCCCGGCACCCGGCCCCGGCCGTCTACCAGTACGCCGCGTTCGACGATTTCGCGGCCGGGCAGTACGCCGGGAGCATCCCCCTTTCGGCCTTGAAAACCCACGGCGACTTCGGCCTGGGCACCTTTAGCGGCCTGGACGGCGAGATGATCGTGCTGGACGGGACCATCTACCGCGCCCAAGCGGACTGCACGCTCACCCGTCCGGATCCCGCCACCCTCTCCCCCTTCGCGGAGCTGGTCTTCTTCAAGCCCGAGGCGTCGTCCTCCATCTCCATGCCCGGCGACTCGGCCGCGCTGGGCAAATGGCTGAACGCCAGACTCCCCGAGGGGAGCTTCGCCGCCGTGCGCGTCAAGGCCACCATCAAGCACCTCAAGATCCGCAGCGTGGCCGGGTTCACGCCCCCCTACCCGGCCCTGGGCGATGCCCTGAAATCCATGAACATCCGGGACCTGACGGACGCCACGGGCACCATCGTCGGGCTTCGCGGCCCGGCGCAGCCCACGGGCGTATGGGTGCCGGGCTGGCACTTCCACTTCGTGAGCGCCGACGGCAAGACCGGCGGGCACGTGTTGAACGCGGAAGGCATCGAAGGAGACGCGGCCTGGATGTCATCGACGCGCTACGAGCTTGAGCTGCCGCCCCCCGCTCCCGGCCGGCCCTGACCGGCGCGGCCGCCCGCTGCAGCCTGTCCGGCATCGCGCATGACCAGACTAGGCGTGAAAGCGCTTTTTCGCCGAGGCCGCAAGAATCGGGTGGCTTGCGGCCCCGGCGCGTCCTATTCTCTTGCGCAAGCGCGGTCCTCGCAGGCCGCGCTTGCGGGAGAAACGCCATGACGACGCCGGAACAGCAGTCCAAAGCCTACGAAACCGTGGCCGAGGCCATCCGCTACGTGCGCGGCCACGCCCGGGTCCAGCCCACCCTCGAGGACGTGGCCGCCCACGTGAGCCTCAGCCCCCACCACCTGCAGCGGGTCTTCTCCGCTTGGGCGGGCATCTCCCCCAAGCGGTTCCTACAGTTCCTGACCAAGCAGAGCGCCAGGGAGCTCTTGCGAGCCTCCCGCGACGTGCTGCGCGTCTCGACGGAAACCGGCCTGTCCGGGCCCGGGCGGCTGCACGACCTGATGGTCTCCTGCGAGGCCATGACCCCGGGCGAGGTCGGGGCTCTCGGAGCGGGCACCGCCATCGCGTACGGATTCTCGGAATCCCCGTTCGGGCGCTTTTTGGCTGGGGCGACCCCGCGCGGCGTGTGCCACCTGCGCTTCGTCGCGCAGGGGGAGGATGAGGCCGCCGAAGCGGAGCTTCGCGCCGAGTGGCCGCGTGCCGCGTTCATCCGCGACGACGCCCAGGCCCGCGCGCTTTCCGGCGAGATGTTCGGGGACATGCCCGGAACCGGTGACGCCCAGCGTTCTCCCCTGCGGGTGCTCCTCAAGGGCACCAACTTCCAGATCAAGGTGTGGGAGGCGCTCCTGCGCATCGCCCCGGGGCAGGTGACCTCCTACTCCGGGCTGGCCTCGGCCATGGGCATGGCCTCCTCGCACCGGGCCGTGGCCGGAGCAGTGGCGAAGAATCCCGTGGCCTTTCTCATTCCCTGCCACAGGGTGATCCGCGAAAGCGGCGATTTCAACCAGTACCGCTGGGGCATCGAACGCAAAACAGCCCTGTTGGCCTGGGAGCACGGCCTGAATCTGCAGGCGGATGACTCCCGGCAACATTCCCGCCTGCCCTCTTCCGGTTAAAATACGTTGCCCAGAACGCTGCGCATGCATTAGGCATTACATATCATCTCATCCTTCGACAGGAGGAGCTCCGATATGCGCCTTTTCAGCCTGATCGCCTGCGCGCTGCTTCTCGCGGCCTCGCCGTGCCTGGCTGGCGACACGTCCACCACCGTCAAGAGCCGGGGGCTCGTGCGCTGCGGAGTGGCCAGCGATGTCCCGGGCTTCGCAGTCCGGGACGCATCCGGGCGTTGGGCGGGTTTGGATGTGGATTTCTGCCACGCCGTGGCCGCGGCCGTCCTGGGCGACCCGGCCAAGGTCTCCTTCCTGCCCCTGGCTACGTCCGCCCGGTTCACGGCGCTCATGGCCCGGGAGGTGGACCTGCTCTCGCGCAACACCACCTGGAGCCTGAGCCGCGAGGCCATGCTGGGGGTGGAATTCTCCGGCCCCATGCTCTTCACCGGACTGGCTTTCATGGTCCCGGCCATGGCGGCGGGCGGCGGGCTCAAAGGGCTGGACGGGGCCACGGTGGGCGCGGTCAGGGGAACGACGCACGTCCAGAACCTGGACGAAATGGCCGTGACCCATGGGATGCGCTTCAAGATCGTGCTCTACGACTCCGTGGAGCAGGCCCGCGACGCCTTCTTCGCCGGCCAGTGCCAGGCATTGTCCGAGGACGCCGTGCTGCTGGCGGCCTTTCGCTCCCAGGCCCCCGGAGGCCCTGACGAATACACCATCCTGCCCGAGCGTCTCTCCAAGGAGCCCATATCCCCGGCGGTGCTGCGCGGCGACGCCCAGTGGAGCCTGACCGTCAAGTGCGTGCTGGCTGCCCTGATAACCGCCGAGGAATGCGCCATCACCAGGGAGGCGGCGGCGAACGGCGTCACCCCCTCGTCCAATCCGGCCGGGGCGCTGTTTTTGCGACGCGCCGACGCCCTGGCCAAGCCTCTTGGGCTGGAGCCCGGCTGGGCGCTCAGGGCCATCCGGGCCGTGGGCAACTACGGCGAAATATACGAGCGCAACCTGGGGTCAGGGAGCCCGCTCAAGCTCGAGCGCGGCGTGAACAGGCTGTGGAGCCGGGGGGGCCTTCTGTTCGCCCCGCCCTTCTAGAAGTATTCCCCGAACCCCAAGCCCGCAGGGGGACATCCCATGCCCGAGATACACGCCTATGCCATCTACGCAGTCTTCGGAGCGGTCATCGCGTGCATCGCCCTAAACCTGATGGACATGACCCTGGCCGCTCTCTTGGGGCTTTGCGCGCTGACCCTGCTCGGCATCGTCAACCAGCCGGACGTCATGCGCGCCGTGGCCGCTTCCGAGGGGGCCCTCTCGCTTCTCTTCGGCGGCATGGTGGTGGCGCGGGTGCTCGCGCCCACGGGCATCTTCGAAAACGCCGGGACGCGCATGCTCATCCTGACCCGGGGCAGCGGCAGGAGGTTCCTCCTGTATCTCACGGTGCTCGTCTCCGTGGTGTGCGCCATCCTGCCCAACGCCACGGCGGTGATTCTCGTCGCCCCCATCATCATCCGGGTCTGCCGGGAGCTGGACGTGGACATCGCGGGCCCGATGATCCTGACGGCCATGCTCAGCAACGCAGCGGGGCTGCTCACCCTGGTGGGGGACCCGGCCACATTCCTGGTGGGCCAGGCCGTGGGCCTAAGCTTCACTGAATATCTCGGGAAGGTCAGCCTGGGGGGCGTGCTGGCCATCGCCGTGCTGGTGCCGCTGATGCCGCTGCTTTTCGGCAAGGTGTGGCGAACCAGGCGGGAACTGCCCCCCGGACTGGCCCCGGCCCCCATCGAACGCCCGTCCTTCTGCGCCTTCGCCGTCCTGGCCCTGGCCTTCATGGTGGGCATGTTCCTGGTGGGGGAGAGCATGCCGACCCCGGTGATTCCCCCGGCGGCGGCCATCATGGGGGCGAGCCTGGCGCTCCTGGCCATCCAGTCGTCAAAGGTGGAGCCCATGGAGAACGTGTTCAAGGACATCGACTGGAAGACGCTCATCTTCATCTTCTGCATGATGTGCTACGTGGAGGAGATCACCAAGACCGGCATCCTGGCGGGATTCTCCCGGTCCCTGCACGGGGCGTTCGGGGACAACCTGCTGCTGGCCGGATTCGTGCTGCTGGGGTGCATCGGGCTCGCATCGGGATTCTTGGCCAACATCCCGGTGGTGGCCGCGGCGGTGCTCATGACCAAGGGCTATTTCGTGCTGCTGAACATGGTGCCGGAGGAGGCTCTTGGCGCGTCCTTCACGGACTGGCCGGACACGTCGCTGCCGGTGTTCGTGGCCATGATGTTCGGGGGGACGCTGGGCGGAAACGCCACGCTCATAGGTTCGTCGGCCAACCTGGTGAGCGTGGGCATCTGCGGGGCCAACGGACGTCCGGTGCGCTTCGTGGAGTTCTTGCGCTACGGCGTGCCCGTCGCGTGCTGCCAGCTGGCGGCCTCGGCGGCCTACGTCTGGATGCTCTCCAAAACGCTCTAGCCCCTGCCCGCTCACGAATCCCGCGAAGCTAACGGCCGGGTCCAGGGGGAGGCTTCTCCCCCTGGCCGCCGGAGGCGTCTTACTCTTCTCTTGATCTTGCGGGGGAGAAGCCTCCGGCGGCCAAAGGGACAAGTCCCATTGGAATCCCGTATAATTAAGCCTCTTCCTGCTTCAGGGGGTCCAGCCCGCTCTGCTTGAGCCCGGCCATGCCGCCGTGAACGTTGAGCACGTCCTTGAACCCGGCCTGTTCCAGGGTGATCTGGCCCTCATAGGAGCGGATGCCCGTGTTGCAGATGAGCACCACGGTCTTGTCGCGGGGAATCTCGTCCAGGCGGTCGCGCAGCTGCCCCTGGGGGATGTTGTGCCATTTGCCGGGGTGGCGCGTCAGGTATGGTCCGGCGTTGTCGGGTTCGCGGCAGTCCAGGAAGAAGCAGGAGTCCTGTTTGCCCTCGAAGTACGCCTCGAACTGTTCGGCGCTGATGCCCTGGTTCAGGCCCGCCAGCATGTTCTCGGCCACGGTGCCCACGGTGTTGACGATGTCCATGGCCGAGGAGAACGGCGGCGAATACGGGTATTCCAGCACGGAGAGGTCCTCCGCCCTGCAGCCCTTCTGCATGAGGGCGGCCACGGCCCCGACGCGCCCCACCAGGGCGTCGCCGGAGGGCCCGAAGCCCTGGATGCCCAGCACCTTCCGGGTGGCGCGGTCCACGGTGACTTCCAGGCTCATGAGCTCCTTGCCGGGGAAGAAGTGGGCCCGGTCGAACTGGATGACCAGGGCGCTGACGGCGTCGAACCCGGCCTGCTTGGCCTGCTCGGGGGTGAGCCCGGCGCCGGCGATGTTTCTCTCGAAGAGCTTCACCGCGAACGATCCCACCGCGCCAGGGAACACGGCGTCCCCGCCGGCCAGGTTGGTGCCGATCACCCGGCCCTGGCGGTTGGCCATGGAACCGAGGGGCAGGTGCATCGAGCCGCCGGTGATCACGTTTTTGATTTCCACGCAGTCGCCGCCGGAGAAGATGTCCGGGTCGGAGGTGCGCATGGTTTCGTCCACCTGCACGCCCCCGCGAGGGGACACGGCCAGACCGGCATCCCGGGCCAGCTCGCCGTTCGGCACCACGCCCGCGGCCAGGACGACCAGATCGGCCTCAAGGACGCGCTTGTCCGTGACCACGCGCTCGGCCTTGCCGTCGCCCTCGATGGAGAGGACCTTCTCGCCGAAATAGAGCTCGACGCCCTTCTCCTGCAGATGGTGGGAAGCCATGCGCGCCAGGAGCGGGCTTAAGTTTCGCGGCAGCAGGTGGTCCATGAGCTCGACCACGGCCACTTCCAGGCCCCACATCTCGGCCAGGGCCTCGGCCACTTCCAGGCCGATGAAGCCCGAGCCCACCACCACGGCCCGCCCGGCCTTGCCGGTGCTGATGAGGCCGCGCACGGCCTCGGCGTCGTGGAGGTTGGCCACGGCGTGCACGCCGGGAAGGTCCACGCCCGGGATGTCCAGCTTGCGGGGGGACGCGCCGGTGGCCAGCACCAGCTTGTCGTAGGGGATTTCGGTCTCGACTCCGGTATCCAGGTTGCGCGTTGCCACGACCTTGCGCTTGCGGTCGACTCGCACGGCCTCGGTGCGGGTGAGGACGTCGATGTCCTTGCAGCCGTGGAAGAAAGCCTCGTCGCGCACCAGCTTGAAGCTGGTGGTGCGCAGCTCCTTCAAGTCTGAGACGTCGCCGGAGATGAAATAGGGAATGCCGCAGCCGCCGTAGGACACGATGCGGTCGCGGTCGATCATGGTTACTTGTGCGCCTGGGCGCAGGCGTTTGAAGCGGCAGGCGGCCTTGGGGCCAAGCGCTACCGCCCCGACGATCACGACGTGCTCGGACATTGGCTAAGACTCCTCATATGGTTTGAGGGTCTTGTACGGCACTTGAGCCGTCAAGCCAAGGTCCGCGAGCGCGGACGACGGGGTTTAGTTGCCGCCTGCGGTGATGCCGGAAAGGACCTTCTGGAGCAGGGTGATGTCCAGGGGCTTGTTGATGAAGGCCAGGGGCTTGGCCGCACTGGCGCGGCTTACGGTGGAGTCGTCGGAATAGGCGGTGACGAATATCACCGGCACGTCGCGGTTCTGCTTCATGAGCATGGAGGTTTCGATGCCGTCGAGTTCGCCGTCCAGGCGGATGTCCATGATGACCAAATCGGGGCACTCCTCATCCATGGTCTCCAAGGCTTCCTCGCCGGACGTGACGTTGCCGCAGACCTCGAAGCCGAGCTTCTTGAGCATCCGCTCCGTGGCCATGGCCGCGATGACCTCGTCCTCTACTATCATTGCCTTGGCAGCTCCCATTGAGCTACGCCTCCTTGACCGGAAAAGTTACAATGAACGACGTGCCCGGACCTTTCCCGATCGACAGGGAGCCCCGCAACTGCCTTGTCAACTGCACAACCAATTGCATGCCCAGTGTCGGCGTATCCTGAACGTCGAAACTTTCAGGCAACCCTACGCCGTTATCGGATACACCCGCTTCCAGGGCTCCGTCAACACGCCGGACAAATACCGTGATGACCCCGGACTCCAGGCCGATAAAGGCGTGCTTCACCGAATTGGTCACCAGTTCGTTGAGGACGAGCCCGAACGGAATGGCCTGCTCGATGGACAGGGACGTGTCCTGCACGTCCACGGAGCAGCGCATGTCCCGGCCGCAGCTGAAGGCCGACGCCAGCCTCGGCACGAGCTTGTTCACGTATTCGCGGATGCGCACCCGGGACATGCCCTCGGACCGGTACAGCTCCTCATGCACCAGGGCCATGGTGGAGATACGGTTGCGGCTCTCCACGAACATGTCCAGGTACTGCTTATCGGACACGCGATCGGCCTGGAGGTAGAGCAGGCTCGATATGATCTGCAGGTTGTTCTTGACCCGGTGGTGGATCTCACGCAGCAGGACATCCTTTTCGTGCAGGGATTCGCGAAGCCTGACCTCGCTCGCGGCGATGCGCCCGGCCATCTCCTCCACGGCCTTCTCGAGGCTGGCGAGTTCTTCGAAGACGGGGGTCTCCCGGCGGGAAAAACCGTCCAAAGAGGGCATCGCCTCGAGTTTTTTCACCGCCTCGGCCATGGGCCGGGCTATGGAGTTGTTCAGTTCGCGCCGCAGCGAGAGTGTCAGGGCGATGAACACCACGGCCATGAGGCCGGTGGCCACGGCCACGGGTGCTATGGCCGGGGCGAAGGCGTCCACAGCGCCGGTGCGCACCAGCACGAACCAGCCCGTGCCGGGAACCCGGGCGTACGCCCCCAGGTACAGCGTCCCGTCCTCGTCGTGCACGCAGGAGCGCATCCCCGACATGGCCGCCAGGAAAAGGGGCGAATCCCCGATGTTGCCATGGGTGGCCACCATGCCGGGATCGGGATGGATGATGACGTTGCCGAAAGCGTCGCACAGGATGACGTCTCCGATGCGGGTTTTCGACATGGCCGCGATGTGCCCGGCCAGCTCCTTCAGGTTGAGCTCGGCGGCCAGGGTGGAGCCCCCGGCCCCCCTGACGCCGATGAGCACCGCGGTGTCCCCGGACTGGGGGGAAGGAAGCGGCCGCGACAAAAGAAGCCTGCGCTCGGAAGAGCTGTCAAAACCGGTGGTGAAGTTAAGCCCCTTGCCGCCCGGCGGCGCGGCCGCCACCACGGTGTTGCCCGCGTCGACCTGGAGCAGGCGGTCGATCATGGGCATGACCACGAGCATATCCTCGAGCGACTTGTGGGTGGGATCGTCCGTGAAATGCTCCAGGGAATGCCACACTCCGTCCATGTAGCCTTGGGTGAACGTGGCCAGAGTCGCGGCGAAGTCCTGGTTGCGCCGTTCCACGGAGCGCTTGCGCTCCGCGCCCAACACCAGGGTCAGGACCGCCAGGCAGACCACGGCCGGAACCATGGAGCGCAGAACGAGTCCATTGCGGATGATGGTCGCGATGGGCTTGAAATTCATTGTGAATCCGACGAGTTGAGTACGGTCTTGAAACGGCCGTTGCGGATGGTGACGCTGAAGTGGTCCGGGACCGCATCACCGCACCGGTCCAGGCCGAACGTGCCACACTGAGCCTGCACGGTCTCGGAGGGGGACAACCCGCCCAGGATAAAACCACGCCGCATCAGGCAACCGCCTCGTGTTGGGATAACCCCCCCGGGCATGGAACATCTTGATCCCGGAATCACTTCCGGGCTGGATCAATACGGCATTTGCCGCATCCTGACAATCGCCAGAAGGAACTTCCTGCGCATCTGTGAACCGGTTTACCGGCACACGCTTTCGAGGATGGAAGACGGCGAGGAGGTCGCCAGCATGCCGTCCGGACAAGCCACGGCCAGGGCAAGGGCCGCGATTCGCCATGGATCGGAGCGCCGCTTGAGGCCTCCCCCGGCCGGAAACCATCCCGGCCGGGGGAGGCGTGAACAGGCTAGGCCGCTCCGCCGCCGAGGGCAAAGCCCTTGGAGAAGCCGCCCGTGCTGGACGGAGTCCCGGCGATCTTGGAGAGGTACGTGTCGCCGAGAGTTTTGATGTGTTCGTCCACGTTGTCGAAATGATTGAAGTGCGCCTGCTCTTCATCAATGATTGTCTCAAGGAGCTTCGCGCTGATGTTGTCGCCCATTTCGCGGCACATGCCCAGGAACTGGTTGTACTTGTCGATGGTGTCGTCTTCCACAGCGCTGTCATAGGGGAAGACGGCCCGGACGTCCTGGCCCTTCACCACCGTGCCCACCAGGGTGGTGGTGGGTTCGCCGCCCAGCTCCTTGATGCGGTCGGCGAACATTTCGGCGTGGCGCATCTCGTCGATGGCGATGAGCTTCATGTTCTTGGCCAGCTCGCCATAGTCCTTGTTGTCCAGGTTGTAGTGCTGGTTCATGTACTGGCTGATGGCGAAGAGCTCCATTCCCCTGGCGGTGTTCAGCGCCTCGATCACCTTCTGCTTACGCGCTTCCTTGTCCGGCATCGTCGTTCTCCTTGTTGCTTCATTTCAGGGCCCCACGCGCCCGGGAAGGCGCGTGGGGCACGAGGTTTCGGATTCCTGAATCCAATACACGATCTTCACGGCAAACCCAAGACTGAATGCCTCCTTCGCCACCCGTGCGTTCAGGCGAGGTCGAAGCGGTCGAGGTTCATTACCTTGGTCCATGCCGACACGAAGTCGTCCGTGAACTTCTCCTGGGAATCATCGCATCCATAGACTTCCGCAATTGCGCGGAGTTGGGAGTTCGAACCGAAGACCAGGTCGATACGCGTGCCGGTCCATTTGAGTTCGCCCGTCGCGCGGTCGCGCCCCTCGAACAGGTTTTCGTCCGGGGTTGCTTTCCACTCGGTGCGCATGTCGAGCAGATTCATGAAGAAGTCGTTGGTGAGCGCTCCCGGCCGACGGGTGAAGACGCCGTGCGGGGACTGGCCGAAGTTGGCGTTCAAAACGCGCATGCCGCCGACGAGAACCGTCATCTCGGGCGCGGTCAGCGTCAGCAGCTGCGCGCGGTCCACCAGCAGTTCCTCCGCCGTCACGGAGAACTTGCCCTTGAGGTAGTTCCGGAACCCGTCCGCCACCGGTTCCAGCACCGCGAACGAGGCCGCGTCGGTCTGCTCCCGCGAAGCGTCTGTGCGCCCCGGTGAGAAGGGTACCGTCACGTCGTGTCCGGCGGCCTTGGCCGCCTTCTCCACGCCCGCACAGCCGCCCAGGACGATCAGGTCGGCGAGAGAGACCTTCTTGTTTCCGGACTGCGCGCCGTTGAACTCCTTCCGGACTGCCTCGAGGGTCGCAAGCACCGCCGAGAGCTGGTCCGGCTGGTTGACCGCCCAATCCTTTTGCGGCGCCAGGCGGATGCGCGCCCCGTTGGCCCCGCCGCGCTTGTCGGAACCCCGGAACGTGGACGCCGAAGCCCAGGCGGTGGAGACCAGCTGGGAAACGGACAGCCCCGAAGCCAGTATCCTGGCCTTGAGGCCGGCGATATCCTTCCCGTCGATCAATTCATGGTCGACCGGGGGCACGGGGTCCTGCCAGATGAGGTCTTCCTTGGGGACCAGCGAGCCGAGATAGCGCGAACGCGGCCCCATGTCGCGGTGCGTCAGCTTGAACCAGGCCCGAGCGAAGTCGTTGGCCAACTTCTGGGGATTCTTCTGGTAGTTGCGCGCGATGGGTTCAAAAATCGGGTCGAACCGGAGGGAGAGGTCCGCGGTGGTCATCATGGGACGCAATCTCTTGGACTTGTCGTGCGCGCCGGCCACCATGTCCTCGGGGGCCACGTCCTTGGCCAGCCATTGGTTCGCCCCGGCCGGGCTCTTCACCAACTCCCACTCGTATTTGAACAGCGTGTTCAGATAGCCCATGTCCCATGTGGTCGGGTTCGCCTTCCAGGCGCCCTCGATGCCGCTGCCGATGGCATCTCCACCCTTGCCGCTGCCGAAGCTGCTCTTCCAGCCGAGCCCCTGCTCCTCGAGGCCCGCGCCTTCCGGCGCAGGTCCGACCAGCGCGGCGTCGCCGGCGCCGTGGCACTTGCCGAACGTGTGCCCGCCCGCAACGAGCGCCACAGTCTCCTCGTCGTTCATGGCCATGCGCGCGAAGGTCTCGCGCACGTCGCGGCCCGACGCCACCGGATCGGGATTGCCGTTTGGCCCTTCCGGGTTCACGTAAATCAGGCCCATCTGCACCGCAGCCAGGGGATTGTCGAGTTTCCGATCGCCCGTGTAACGGTTGTCCCCCAGCCAGGTGTCCTCAGACCCCCAGTAGATATCTTCTTCGGGCTCCCAGACGTCCTCGCGACCGCCGCCGAAACCGAACGGCGTAAGCCCCATGGATTCTATGGCGCAGGTGCCCGCGAGGACCATGAGGTCGGCCCAGGAAATCTTCCTGCCGTACTTCTGCTTGATGGGCCAAAGCAACCTGCGCGCCTTGTCCAGGTTGACGTTGTCGGGCCAGCTGTTGAGGGGAGCAAGGCGCTGGCTGCCGGACCCTGCCCCGCCGCGTCCGTCGCCGGTGCGGTATGTCCCGGCGCTGTGCCAGGCCATGCGGATGAAAAGAGGGCCGTAGTGGCCGTAGTCCGCCGGCCACCAGTCCTTGGAATCGGTCATCAGGGCGAAGAGATCCTTCTTCACTGCTTCAAGGTCGAGCTTCTTGAACTCCCTGGCGTAGTTGAAGTCCGCGCCCATGGGATTGGACTTGCAGGAATGCTGGTGCAGAATGTTGAGGTTCAGCTGGTTCGGCCACCAGTCACGGTTGGAAGTGCCGCCCCCGGCCACCTGGCTGCCGGATCTGCCCGTCACCGGGCACTTCTTATCGTCACTCATAATGCAACCTCCCGCAGTTTATGTATTCTTCGCTGCTGCGTTCCCGGTCGAAACGGGCCAGCTTCTCCATGGGATGCACGTTCTGCACGAGCGCGGGGCCGCGACCTCCGGCGGGCATGCTGTTCTGGTCGTCGCCCACGGGGATTGCGAAGGCTGTGGTCAGGGTCTTCTTTCCGGACATGGTCGCCCCCTCTGTTCCTGACCGGGCCGAACGGAAAAGCGCCCGGCCGGCAAGGATTTTACCGCAGCCTATACACGAACATGCGCAGGAGGAGAACTATGGGCCCGATCGAGAACGAGTCGGCCAGGACGCCGAAAAGATGGGGGTTTTCGGGATGCTGCGATTTTTGGGGGAGAATACGGAAGAAAGATGGATAAAATTTTATCTCTCGGTCGCGGAAAAGCATGAAGGGCGGCGGATTCCTCCGCCGCCCCATCATGACGCACGCCCGGACGTTCGGTCCGGGCAACGAAACACGGTCGAGGCGGGAAGCCCCCGCCCACGCCCCCAACTTTACTTGGCGGCCGTGGCGAAATACCAGTCAGCCGCCCGCTCGAGCCCCTCGCCGATCATGACCGCCGGCTTGTAGCCGAGCAGCGTCTCGGCGCGCGAGATGTTCGCCAGGGAGTGCCGCACGTCGCCAGGGCGCTCCTCGCGGTAGGTCGGCTGGGCCTTGGCGGCCTCGGGCCTGCGCCTGGCCACCAGGTCGCGGATGAAGCCGTAGAGCTCATTCAAGGTGGTGCGCTGCCCGCAGGCCACGTTGTACGCCTTGCCGGACGCTTCGGGATGCTGCGAGAGCGCGGCCAGCAGGTTGGCCCGCACGGCGTTCTCCACGAAGCAGAAGTCGCGGCTGGTCTCGCCGTCGCCGTTGATGAACACCGGCTCGCCGTTCAGAAGCGAGGCGAACCACTTGGGGATGACCGCCGCGTAGGCCCCGTTGGGGTCCTGGCGGGGGCCGAAGATGTTGAAGTAGCGCAGTCCCGCCACCTCCAGCTTGTAGCAGGCGGCGAACACGCGGGCGTAGAGCTCGTTGGCGTTCTTGGACACTGCGTAGGGGGAGAGTTGGTTGCCGATGGTGTCTTCGACCTTGGGCAGGGCCGGATGGTCGCCGTAGACCGAACTGGAGGAGGCGTACACGAAACGCTTCACCCCGGCGCCCTTGGCCGCGGTGAGCATGGTCACGAAACCGCCCACGTTGACCGCATTGGTGGTGACCGGATCGGCCAGGGAGCGCGGCACGCTGCCAAGCGCCGCCTGGTGCAGCACGTAGTCCGCTCCGGCGCAGGCGTCGCGGCAGGCGGCCGGATCCTGGATGTCGCCCTCGATGAAGGTGAAGCGCTTCCAGGCGTCCTCGCCCACGGACGCGCGCACGGACTCCAGGTTGGAGCGGTGACCGGTGGCGAAGCTGTCCAGGGCGGTGACCGTCTGGCCGAGGGAGAGCAGGCGTTCCACCAGGTTGGAGCCGATGAATCCGGCCGCGCCGGTCACGACCCATTTGCAGGAAGAAGACTGAAGGGACGATGCTGCCTGTTCGTACACGGGAAGAGCCTCCTTGGGCTTAAGCCGGAGGGCTCGGTGGAAAGAAGCCTCCGGCGGCCAAAGGGACTTCGTCCCTTTGGAATCCCCTATTCTGTTTTGATTGAAGCGCCACCCCGTGGATGGTCGGGGCCTGGACGCACGCGGCAGTGATGTGAACTACTTTCGCCGTATTGGCAATGCCGAGCCCGGGCGCGAAAGGACCGCGCCTCCGCGAAGCCGAAAGGGTGTCCAGAGGGCGAAGCCCTTTGGCCGCCGGAGGTTTCCTCCTGCCCGGCCTGCGCCCTACTCCACGGTCTCGAAGCGTCCGGCGTCGCGATTCTTGCGGACCTTGCCCGCCTCGAACACCACCCCGTTCATGCAGATGTACACGCCGGACGCAAGCGACTGCACCGCGCCCACGGCGCAGCCCACGTTGAACCCGGCGTCCGAGCCCTTGAAGCGGGCCGGGCTGAGCGCCCCGGTGAACACGATGGTCTTGCCCGGCAGGCCCATCAGGGCCTTGGCGGTGTCGGCCATGGTGTCGGTGCCGTGGGTGACCAGGATGAACGGGCAGGGGTCGGCCTCGATGCGGGCGCGCAGCATGGCCCGGTCCTCGTCGGTCAGGTGAAGGCTGTCCTTGCGCAGCACCTCGTGGACCTCGAAATCGAAGGCGCCGTGGGCCTCTTTGAGGATCTCGCCCACCTGGGGCGAACCCACCGTGTAGTCCGAGAGGTCGTCGAAGTAGATTTTGTCGATGGTTCCGCCCATCGTATAGATCGATATCTTCACGGTCTTATTCCTTGCCGTCCACGCCTTCGCAATCGTCCAGGCGCTCGGGGGTGAAACAGACGTATTCACGCCTGGGTTCGCTGGGCCGCAGCATGTGTCTGGGATCGAGAACGTCTTCCAGGCGCGCCTCGTCCCAGCCCAGCAGCTCCCTGGCCGCGCCCCGCACCGTGGCGCCCGTGCGCGCGGCGTGCTGGGCAACCTTGGCGGCCATGTCGTAGCCCACTTGGGGGCACAGGGCCGTGGCCAGGCCAAGGCTCTGCTCCACGTAGCGGCGGCACTGTTCCTCGTCGGCCTCGATGCCCTTGACGCACTTCTCGGCCAGCACCACGCACCCGCGACGCAGAAGCATCAGCGAGTTGAACAGATTGTGGGCCAGCACCGGCTCCATGGCGTTGAGCTCCAGCTGTCCTGCCTCGGCGGCCATGGTGACGGTGAGGTCCGAGCCGATCACCTGGAAGGCGATCTGGTTGACCACCTCGGGGATCACCGGGTTGACCTTGCCGGGCATGATGGACGAGCCGGGAGCCATCTTGGGCAGGCGTATCTCGCCCAGGCCGCAGCGCGGCCCCGAGGAGAGAAGGCGCAGGTCGT
The DNA here is from genome assembly GCF_022808915.1 of Fundidesulfovibrio terrae. NCBI lineage: Bacteria > Pseudomonadati > Thermodesulfobacteriota > Desulfovibrionia > Desulfovibrionales > Desulfovibrionaceae > Fundidesulfovibrio > Fundidesulfovibrio terrae. The sequence goes on along the minus strand of NZ_JAKZFS010000002.1, from coordinate 534,911 downwards.
TGCAGATCTTGGAGAGCTTGACCGCCGTGCGCTTGAGCACGCCCGAGAACTGCACGTAGGCTCCGGCGTCCTGGGTGGCCTCCACGAGGTTTTCGGCCAGGACCATGCGCTGTCCGCTCACCTGGTTAAGGATGGCCACTACCAGGGGGGCGTACTCGGGCGGGGCGTTGATGCCCGTGCCGATGGCCGTGCCGCCCAGGTTGATCTCGCGCACCAGGTCCAGGGCCTCCAGCAGGCGCTGCCGGTCCTCCTCCACCATGACCGCCCATGCCTTGAACTCCTGGCCCAGGGTCATGGGCACGGCGTCCTGCATCTGGGTGCGCCCGATCTTGATGACGTGGGCGAACTCAGTGGCCTTAGCGTCGAAGGCGGCGCTCAGGCGCCCCATGGCCTTGTGCAGGGCCTGGCCCATGGTGATGAGCGTCAGGCGGATGGCCGAAGGATAGACGTCGTTGGTGGACTGGGACAGGTTGACGTGGTTGTTGGGGTGCAGAAAGGCGTAGTCGCCGCGCTTGCGGCCCAGGATTTCCAGGGCCAGGTTGGCGATCACCTCATTGGCGTTCATGTTGCTCGAGGTGCCCGCCCCGCCCTGGATCACGTCAACGCGGAAATGGCCCCGATGCTTGCCCGCCAGAAGGAGATCGCAGGCCTCGCGGATGGCCTTGGCCCTGGTGGAGTCCAGGAGGTCCATGCGCTCGTTGGCCATGGCCGCCGCCTTCTTGATGGCGGCCAGGGCCTTCACGAACTCGGGGTAATGGGAGATGCGCACCCCGGTGATGGGGAAGTTGTACACCGCGCGCAGGGTCTGGATGCCGTAGAGGGCCCCGGCGGGCACGGCCATCTCGCCCAGCGAGTCGGACTCCATGCGCACGGGCCCGGAGGGCGCGACGAACGCGAGGGTATCCACGCTTTATCCTCCCAGGTAGGCTTCGCAGACGCGCTTGTCCGCGATGAGTTCCTCGCCCGAGCCCTGGAGCACGATGGCGCCGGTCTCCAGCACGTAGGCGTGGTGGGCCACCTTGAGCGCGGCGTAGGCGTTCTGCTCGACGAGCAGCACGGTCATGCCCTTGGCGTTGATGGTCTTGATGATCTCGAACACGTCGCGCACCAGTAGCGGCGCGAGGCCGAGGCTCGGCTCGTCGAGCATGACCACCTCGGGGGCGCTCATGAGGGCGCGCCCCACGGCCAGCATCTGCTGCTCACCGCCGGAAAGGGTGCCGCCCCGCTGCTGCTGGCGTTCGCGCATGCGCGGGAAGAGCTCGTACACCCAGGCCAGGTCCTTCTCGATGCCTTCCTTGTCGGAGCGGCTGTAGGCCCCGAGCATGAGGTTCTCGTACACCGACAGGTGGGGGAAGATGCGCCGCCCCTCCGGAGACATGACCACTCCGGACTTGACGATCTCCACCGGGTTCATGGCCCCGATGTCCTTGCCGTTGTAGGTGATGGAGCCGGACTTGTTCTTGATGAGCCCGGCGATGGCCCGTAGCGTGCTCGACTTGCCCGCGCCGTTGGCCCCGATGAGGGTGACGATCTTGCCCTGGGGCACTTCCAGGGAGACGCCCTTCAGGGCGTGGATGCCCCCGTAGTGCACGTGGAGGTCCGTGATCTTAAGCATCGCAGTGGGCCTCCTCGCCGAGGTACGCCTCGATGACCTTGGGGTTGGACTTGATGGCCTCGGGGTTCCCGTCGGCGATGGTCACGCCGTAGTCCAGCACCCACATGTGCTCGCAGATCTCCATGACCAGCTTCATGTCGTGCTCGATGAGGAACACGGTGAGCCCGAACTGATCGCGGATGTCGCGGATGAAGCGGATGAGGTCCTGGGTTTCCTGGGGGTTCATGCCCGCGGCGGGCTCGTCGAGCAGGAGAAGCCCGGGCTTGGTGGCCAGGGCGCGGGCGATCTCAAGGCGACGCTGGGCTCCGTACGGAAGGCTCGCGGCCTTCTCGCCCGCCAGGTGCTTGAGTCCCACCACGTCGAGAAGCTCCAGGGAGCGCGCGCGCATCTCACGGTCTTCCTTGAGGTAGGCCGGAGTGAAGAACACGGCCTGCATCCAGTTGGTCTTCTGGCGCACGTGCCCGCCGATCATCACGTTTTCCAGCACGGTCTCGTTGCCGAAAAGCCGGATGTTCTGGAAGGTGCGCGCGATGCCGGAGCGGCAGTTCATGTGCGGGGGCAGCCCCGTGATGTCGCGGCCCATGAAGGAGAGGCTCCCTTCAGTGGGCTTGTAGAAGCCGGTGATCATGTTGAAGCAGGTAGTCTTGCCCGCCCCGTTGGGGCCGATGAGCCCGGTGATGCTCCCGGCGGGCAGGCTGGCGCTGAACTGGGAAACGGCGGTGAGGCCACCGAAACGCATGGTCAGGCCGTTCACTTCGAGGACGTGGTCTTTGTTCATTTGGACTTCCCCATCTTTGCGGCCAGCGCGCTCCAGGAAAACTCGCGCATGCCCATGAGCCCTTCGCGCCTAAAGAGGATCACGAAGATGAGCGCCAGCGAGAACACCACCATGCGCATGCCCGGGATGCCCGCGATCTCGAACCCGCCGAACTCGATGGGGTTCTCCACCACGCGCAGCCACTCCAGCAGCACCGTGATGCCGATGCCCGCCAGCACCGAGCCGGTGATGGACCCGAGCCCGCCCGTGACCACGATCATGAGCACGTTGAAGGTCAGGGTGAACAGGAACATCTTGGGGTCGATGGTGGTGAGCAGGCTCGCCAGAAGCGCGCCGCCGATGCCCGCGAAGAAGGACCCCACCGTGAAGGACAACAGCTTGTAGCGGAACACGTCGATGCCCATGGCCTTGGCCGCGTACTCGTCGTCGCGGATGGCCTTGAGCACGCTGCCGGTGTTGGACTTGAGCAGGCGCACGATGACGTAGAGCGTCACCACGCACCAGCCGAAGTTCCACCAGAGGTTGGCGTGGTCCGGGATGCCCTTGAGGCCCAGTGACCCGTTGGTGATGGAGGTGAAGTTGGTGGCCAGGATACGCACGATCTCGGCGAATCCGAGGGTGGCGATGCCCAGGTAGTCGTCTCCCAGGCGCAGAAGCGGTATGCCGACGAGAAGCCCGAACAGGGCCGCCACAAGGCCGCCCGCCACTACCGCCACCAAAAACGGGGCCTGGGCGTTCTGGACCCAGTCGAAGGCCCCGCCCAGGATGAACAGGGTGTCCTTCTGATCCGGGGTGAGGATAAGCAGCGAGCACACGTAGGCCCCGATGCACATGAACCCGGCGTGGCCCAGGCTGAACATGCCCGTGAAGCCGTAGATGAGGTTCAGGGACAGGGCCAGGATGATGTTGACGGCGATGAGGTTCAGGATCTGGATCTTGTAGCCGTCCAGCGACCCACCGGCCCACCAGATGAAGAGCCCCAGGACCCCAAGGGCCAGGACGTTAAACAGGAGCAGGGTTGTCTTGCTCATTTAGACCTTCACCTCCATTCTTTCGCCGAACAGGCCCGTGGGCTTGTACATCAGGACCACGATAAGGATGACGAAGGCGAAGGCGTCGCGGTAGCCCGCCAGGTCAGGGAAGAAGGCCACGGTCATGATCTCCACGAAGCCAAGCACGATGCCGCCCACCACGGCGCCCTGGATGGAGCCGATGCCGCCGAACACCGCCGCGATGAACGCCTTGAAGCCGGGGATCGCGCCCATGATGGGCTGCAGCTGCGGGTACCTGAGGGCCCACATGATGCCGCTGGCCGCCGCCAGGCCCGATCCGATGCCGAAGGTGATGGCGATGACCCGGTTGACCGGCACGCCCATGAGGTAGCTGGTCTCGATGTCCTTGCTGATGGCCCGCATGCCAAGGCCGGTCTTGGTGCGGTAGACGATGTAGAGAAGGCCCAGCATCAGGAGCACCGAGAGCACGGGCACGAAAAGCGTGATGGGCAGAACGCGCACATTGCCCATGAGGATGGGGCTCTCCATCCATTCGGGGCGGTAGACCGCGCGGGGAATGGCCTGGAAGAACACGATAGTCACGTTCTGCAGGAAGAACGACACGCCGATGGCGCTGATGAGCGCGGATATGCGTGGCGCGTCCCGCAGGGGCTTGTAGGCCACGCGGTCCACTGCGATGCCCAAGAGGGCGGTGAAGACGATGGAGACCGCGATGGCCACGGGCCAGGGCAAGTGGAGCACCGTGAAGCCCCAGAAGACGAAATAGGCGCCCAGCATGAATATCTCGCTGTGGGCGAAGTTGATCAGGCGCAGGATGCCGTAGACCATGGTGTAGCCGATGGCGATGAGCGCGTAGAGGCTGCCCAGGGTCAGGCTGTTGAGCGCGTGCTGGATGAACGTTTCGACATTCATTTGGGAAAGTCCTTTTGTGGTGCCGTAAGTGGGCGGGGAGGCTTTCGCCTCCCCGCCCGGATGCTCGTCAACGGCGCGGTGAGCGCACCTGATTACAGCTCAGGAGCGACTTCGCCTTCGTAGACCTTCTTGCCGTCCTTGATCTCGATGAGGCCGATGGGCTTCACCGCGTCGTGGGTCTCGTTGATGGTGGTGTCGCCGGTCACGCCCTGGAAGCCCTTGGTCTCGGCCAGGGCCTTGGTGATGGCTTCGGGCTCGGCCTTGCCGGCGCGCTTGATGGCGTCGATGATGATCATGTAGGCGTCGTAGCCCAGGGCCGCGTTGACGTTGGGATCCTTGTCGGCGGCGTGGGTCTTCTTCCACTCGTCGGTGAACTTCTTGGCGGTGGGGTTCATGTTCTTCATGGACGGGTCGTAGGGGAAGGTGGTCTGCACGAAGCCTTCCACGGCCTTGCCGCCGATCTTGGTGATCTCGGGGTTGTCCATGGCGTCGCCGCCCATGATCTTGAAGGTGGCGCCGAGCTCGCGGGCCTGCTTCATGATGATGGCGCCTTCGGCGAAGTAGGAGGGGATGAACAGGACGTCGGGCTTCTCGGCGATGATCTTGGTCAGCTGGGCGGTGAAGTCCTGGTCGCCGGACTGGTAGTTCAGGGTGGCCACGACCTGGCCGCCCATCTTGGTGAAGGACTTCTTGAAGAAGTTGGACAGGCCCACGGAGTAGTCGTTGGCCACGTCAACCAGCATGGCGGCCTTCTTGAAGCCCAGGGTCTTGGCGGCGTAGGTGGCCGCGCCGGCGCCCTGCAGGGGGTCGATGAAGCACACGCGGAAGATGTACTTCTTGCCCTGGGTCACGAGGGGGTTGGTGCAGCTGGTGCCGACCTGGGGGATGCCGGCCTTCTCGGAGACTTCGCCGCCGGCCATGGCCAGGGAGGAGCCGTAGGTGCCGATGATGGCCTGGACCTTCTCTTTCTCGATCAGGCGCTTGGTGGCGTTGGCGGACTCGACCTTGTCGGACTTGTTGTCCACCACGAAGAGCTCGACCTTCTTGCCGAGAACGGTGCCGGCTTCCTTGTGAGCCATCTGCACGCCCTCGAGCTCAAGCTGGCCGCCGAAGGCGTTCTGTCCGGTCAGGGGCAGGAACACGCCGATGCGGACGGTGTCGTCCGCGGCCCAAGCCATGCCCGCGAAAGCGAAGATCATGGCCATGCACAGTGCTAGAATCCTTTTCATCGACATCCCTCCACGTTGTGCGTTGTTTCCGGCCCATCGGAGCCGGACGGGTTACATGACAACCGGGGCCTGGCTGCTTGCGGCGCGGGCGGGCCCGCGCCCATCATACCTGTCGCCGAGAGGACCGGCCCGCGTCCTGTTCGCGAACCGGCCCAATCGACACATCGACAAATTTGAACGGCGCGGATGCTACAACGAGACGACCGCCGAAATCTTCTTGGCCAGCTCCACCAGATAGCCCGAAAAGCGGGCTTCGAATTCCTTCATGGAGTACTGGTCCGTGGTGGAGTCGAAGCTGACTCCGCCGACGACCCTGCCGGTGCGCAGGGAGAAAAGGGGCGCGCCGATGGCGATGAGCCCGGGCACGAATTCCTCGTTGTTCACCGAATAGCCCTTTTCCTGGGCTCTCTTGAGTTCCGCGAGCAGCTCTTCCCTGTCCACGATGGTCTTTTCGGTCTTGGCGGAGAGGTCGAGGCGGTCGAGCAGCTGGCGCAGTTCCCCGGAATCCATGAAGGCCATGGCGGCCTTGCCGGTGGCCAGATAGTAGGGCTCGGAGGAATAGCTGAAGGAACGGAAGACCTGGGTGTCCTTGGATTCGTGCCGGTAGATGAGATAGATGGCGTCGCCCGCCACGATGCCCACGTCAACGTGGACCCCATGCTTGCGGTAGGCCTCTTCCACGAAGGGTTTGACCTGCTGCACCATCTCGCTTTTTTCCATGATGGCGTGTGCGAGCGACAACGAGCGTACGCCCAGGTGGTAGAGCCCGGTGCGCTCGTCGCGGCGGAGGTATCCCAGCTCGCGGAACGTGTTGACGTAGCGGTAGACGGAAGTCTTGTTGAGGCCCACCCGGCCGGAGATCTGGCTCAGCGTGAATCCGGCATCCTCGACCCCGAAGATGTCCAGTATCCGCAAGCCCTTGGCGAGAGTTTCCGAGGCGTTGTCCTTCCCCTTCACGGGCACGCTCCTGAAGCCGGGTGTTGTCTGTCTGGTATGCAGATGCCTCGCGGGCTGGTCGCCCTGTCCGTTTCGCTCAGAGAAACGTTTCATTCGAGGCAGGAACGATCTATGCTTTCAGAGTGTGATTGTCAACATTAATAAAATTTACAATTCTGCTAAACGATCTCGCCATTTAGCATCTGAAACCCTCATCACGCCAACTCCTCGCCCCTCCCTGCGCATCCCGCAAGACCGACCATCCCCGATATTCAAACCTGTCGGAAATCATTACACTATAAGTAATGGCATTCTTTACACTCATCTGATTTGAAACACATTTCTTCCAGTCCAACGGCTGGCGACCCGCGCCATTCATTTATCAACGCAATTTTATAAGGCTGGAATATATTTTGCTATCTCATGCCCCTGAAAATATCGTTAGGACCACAACATATCACCGGAGTCTCAGATGAAAAAAGCATTTCTCCTTCTGGCATTGCTCTTCTGCCTTCCCGGCGTCAGTTTCGCTGCCTCGATCATGCCCGACTTCGCGGATGTCCCAACCGGCTGGACCACCGACAGGTATGCCCCCGCGACTTTCGCCAACATCGGCATATATCAGGGAAGGGACAACGTGCTGGAAATCGGTATCAGCCGCGCCGACGGGTTGACCGCCCGGCCCGCAGCCTATCAGAGCATGTTCTACAACACCCAGGGAGAAAATCACGAGCTTAACGCGGGTTCCGGCTCGATCCTTTCGGCCGCCCTGTGGATTTCCGAGGACTGGTCGGATGCCGCGACGGCCGGCAACGTGCGCACGGACATGTGGGCCGTCATGTCCGACGGTTCGGCCGTCACCGATTACCCGATCATCGGCTTCACCAACTACGGCGGTGCGGCGCGATACCGGATCTGGGACCAGGACACCATCAACGGATGGGTGGATATCAACACCCCCGTGCAGTACGACGCCTGGAACGACTTCGCCATCGACTTCACGGGATCGTCCTACATCTACTCGATCAATGGAACCACCGTCTACACCGACACGACTCTCGGCGGCAGCACCAAGTTCAAGGGCACGATCATGCAGGCCTACAATTTCTTTGATCCCGCCCTGGCCGGCGCCAACCCCGAGCAGTACAGCGTCCATTGGTCGAACACGGTGGCCACTCCCGAGCCCTGCACCATGGGTCTGATGGGCCTGGGCGCGGCGGGCATGGCTTTCATGCGCAGACGCGCCAGGAAGTAGCGGAGCAGTTGCATTCAAATAAGCGCCGCCCCGGCGACCGGATATCCGGTCGCCGGGGCGGCGCTTATTTGCAGGGCCGGCAACGAGCCCCTTCGGCTCACGAATCCCGCGAAGCGGTAACGGGTCCAGGGAACTTCGTTCCCTGGTGGGAGAGTCCAGAGTGGGCGGCACCCTCTCTGGCCGCCGGAGGCATCTTCCTCTACTTCGTCCAGTCCAGGATGACTTTCCCGCTCTGGCCGCCGATCATCACCTCGAAGCCCTTTTCGAACTCCTCCACCGGGAAGTGGTGGGTGATGACGGGGCTTATGTCCAGGCCGCTCTGGAGCATGGCGGTCATCTTGTACCAGGTCTCGAACATCTCGCGGCCGTAGATGCCCTTGATCACCAGCCCCTTGAAGATGACGTGGTTCCAGTCCACGCAGGTGCCGGAGGGCGGAATCCCCAAAAGCGCGACGCGGCCGCCGTGGTTCATGTGGGCGAGCATGTCCGTGAAGGCCACGGGAGCGCCGGACATCTCCAGCCCCACGTCGAAGCCTTCGGTCATGCGCAGGTCGGCCATGACGTCCTTCAGGTCCTCGCGGGAGACGTTCACGGCCCGGGTGGCCCCCATCTTGCGGGCCAGGTCCAGGCGGTAGTCGTTGACGTCGGTGATCACCACATGGCGCGCGCCCACATGGCGGCAGATGGCCACGGCCATGATGCCGATGGGACCGGCCCCGGTGATGAGCACGTCCTCGCCGGTCAGGTCGAAGGACAGGGCGGTGTGCACGGCGTTGCCGAAGGGGTCGAAGATGGAGGCCAGATCATCCGAAATGTCGTCGGGGATCTTGAAAGCGTTGAAGGCCGGGATGGACAGGTACTCGGCGAAGGAGCCTGGGCGGTTCACGCCCACGCCGAAGGTGTTGCGGCACAGGTGCCTGCGCCCGGCGCGGCAGTTGCGGCAGAAGCCGCAGGTGACGTGGCCCTCGCCGGAGACGCGGTCTCCGATTTCGAAGCCGCGCACCTCCTGGCCGATCTCCACGATCTCGCCCACGTATTCGTGTCCCACGTGCATGGGCACGGGGATGGTCTTCTGGGCCCATTCGTCCCATTTCCAGATGTGGATATCGGTGCCGCAGATGGCGGTCTTCTTGATCTTGATGAGCACGTCGTTGTGCCCGACCTCGGGCTTTGGCGTGTCGATGAGCTTGAGCCCGGGGCCGCGTTCGGTTTTTGCCAGCGCTTTCATGTGTGTCTGTCGCCTTATGGTTATGCGATCGCGCCCAGGGCCTTGCCGACCTTGGCGAAGGCCGCGACGCAACGGTCGATCTGTTCGGGGGTGTGGGCCGCGCTCATCTGGGTACGGATGCGGGCCTTGCCCTTGGGCACCACGGGGAAGGAGAACCCGATGACGTAGACGCCTTCCTTCAGGAGCTCCTCGGCCATGCGCCCGGCCAGCACGGCGTCGCCCAGCATCACCGGGATGATGGGGTGGTCGCTTCCCGCCAGGGTGAAGCCGTGGGCAGCCATCTGGGAGCGGAAGCGCGCTGCGTTCTCGCGGACGCGTGAACGCAGATCCGCGCCCTCCTCGCCAGAGAGCAGCTCCAGCACCTTGACCGAGGCCGCAGCGATGTTGGGGGCCAGGGTGTTGGAGAAGAGGTACGGGCGCGAGCGCTGGCGCAGAATCTCCACGATCTCCCGGCGCCCGGAGGTGTAGCCGCCGGACGCGCCGCCCAGGGCCTTGCCCAGGGTGCCGGTGATGATGTCCACCCTGCCCTGCACTCCGCAGTGCTCCGGGGTGCCACGCCCGCCCTGGCCGATGAAGCCCACGGCGTGGGAGTCGTCCACCATGACCAGGGCTCCGTACTTGTCGGCCAGGTCGCAGATGCCCTTCAGGTCGGCGATGATGCCGTCCATGGAGAAGACGCCGTCGGTGGCGATGAGCTTGAAGCGCGCCCCTTCCGCGTCGGCTTCCTTGAGCTTGGCCTCCAGGTCGGCCATATCGTTGTTTTTGTAGCGGAAGCGCTTGGCCTTGCACAGGCGCACACCGTCGATGATGGAGGCGTGGTTGAGTTCGTCGGAGATGACGGCGTCCTCGGCGGACAGAATGGTCTCGAAGAGCCCGCCGTTGGCGTCGAAGCAGCTGGTGTAGAGGATGGTATCCTCGGTGCCCAGGAAGGAGGAGACGGCGGCTTCGAGGTCCTTGTGGATGGTCTGGGTGCCGCAGATGAAGCGTACGGAGGCCATGCCGAAGCCGTAGCGGTCCAGGCCGTCCTTGGCCGCCTGGATCAAGCGGGGATCGTCGGCCAGGCCCAGATAGTTGTTGGCGCAGAAGTTGAGCACGTCCTGTCCGGCGGACAGGTGGATGCGGGACGACTGCGGGCTGGCGATGACCCGCTCGGCCTTGTAGAATCCGTCCGCACGGACCTGTTCGACGGTCTCGCGCAGGTGGGACAGGAATTTTTCTCTCATGGAAGGCTCCTTTCGGGGCCGGGAGGCCCTCGCAAGCCCCATCGTGTATCCCTGTCGGTCCGCAGTGGCAACTCCCCTCACGCGAGCGAGCGTTCACGCGGCGTCACGTCCGTTCCTTTCGCAGGAACGCTCCTACGCTATCCCGCCTTGCCCGGCTTGAACCAACGCAGCTTGCGCAGGCCGTCCACGGTATAGAGGGCCACGCCCGCCCAGATGAGCCCGAAGGTGGCCAGCCGGTCCGGGCCGAAGGGCTCGCCGTAGACCATGACGCCGAGAAACAGCATGCCCGTTGGGCCGAGGTACTGCAGCACCCCCAGAGTGGTCATGGTGATGCGCCGGGCGCCGAAGGCGAAGGCCAGGAGCGGCAGCGTGGTGACCACTCCCGCCCCGGTCAGGAGCACGTCCGTGCCCAGTCCCGCGCGGCCCAGGCTCCCCTCGCCCGTAAACGCCAGCCAGCCCAGCCAGCCTCCGGCCGGGACCGCCAGCACCAGGGTCTCAACGAAGAGGCCCGGCAACGACTCCAGGGACATGAGCTTGCGCACCATGCCGTAGAGCCCAAAGGTCACGGCCAGAGCCAGGGCGATCCAGGGGAGCCGTCCCTGGGCGGCAAGCTGCACGGCCACGCCTGCGGCGGCCAGGGCCACGGCGACTCCCTGGGTGCGGCCCAAGCGGTCGCCGAACACGGCCATGCCCAGCACCACGTTGACCAGGGGGTTCAGGTAGTAGCCGAGGCTGGCCTCCAGCACGTGGCCCGCGTTGACGGACCAGACGTAGAGGAACCAGTTGATGCCGATCAAGCTGCTGGAGCAGGCCAGGAGCAGGAGCGTGCGCGGGGTGCGCAGGGCCTGCCTGATGCTGGCGAAGCCTCCGGCGAAGGCCAGGAGAAGGCCCGTGCAGGCCAGGGACCAGACCACGCGGTGGCAGATGATCTCCAGGGCAGGGACGCCGGAGATGGCCTTCCAGTAGAGGGGCAGGAGCCCCCAGCACACGAATGCCGAAGCGGCGGCCAGGACTCCCGATGCGGAACTTTCTTGCTTCATGGTTGCACCCGGTGAAAAAGGGCGCACTGTGCTCCCTTTGTCCGGGTTTGTGAAGCCCCGCGCGCCAACATCGCCACGTTCGGCAAAGCTCGGCGAAGCCTCTATGGGATTCCAAAGGGAGGCACTCCCTTTGGCCGCCGGAGGCTTCTTCCCCGCCACGCCCCCGCGCCTGGCCTGTCAGGGCCGAACCGCCTTCATCCTGCGCCACAGGGTCGACCGGCTCACCCCGAGCAGCTTCGCGGCATCGGCCATGCGCCCGTTCGCTCGAGCCAGCGCATCGACGACGCGCTCTTTCTCGCCGGGCGCGGCGGATTTCACCCGGGCCGGGGGCGAGTCGGCCAGCAGTTGGCGCACCAGCCCGCCGGGCACCTCCTCCTCCCTGAGCAGCGCGGCCACGCGGGCCATGGCGTTCTGGAGCTCGCGCACGTTGCCAGGCCACTGGTGGGCGCGCAGCTCCTTGAGGGCCGCGCCCGAGAGCGTATGCCCGCCCGGGCGCGTGGCGGCCTGGGCCAGGAACCGGGCGGCCAGGGCCGGGATGTCCTCCAGGCGCTGGCGCAGGGGAGGCAGGCCCAGGCGCAGCACGTTCAGGCGGTAGTAGAGGTCGTCGCGGAAGGCCCCCGAGGCCACGAGCGCTCCGAGGTCCTTGTTGGTGGCGGCCACCACGCGCACGTCCACCGGGATCACCTGATCGCTGCCCAGGCGCATGACCCGCTTCTCCTGCAGGACGCGCAGGAGCTTGCCCTGTGTCGGGGGGTCCATCTCGGCGATCTCGTCCAGAAAGATGGTGCCGCCGTGGGCCAGCTCGAAAAGGCCCGGCTTGCCCTTCTGGCTGGCCCCGGTGAAGGCCCCGGGCACGTAGCCGAAGAGCTCGCTCTCCAGGATCTGGGCGGGCAGCGCGGCGCAGTTCACGGCCACGAACGGCCCGGCCCGCCGGGCGCTGGCGTTGTGGATGCCCTGGGCGAAGAGCTCCTTGCCGGTGCCGGTTTCGCCGTGGATAAGCACCGTGGCCGAGGTGCGGGCGTAGTCCATGCCCATGGCGATGGCCTGGCGCACGGCCGGGCTCGCTCCCAGGATGTCCTGGAAGCGGGAGGCGGCCACGTGGCCCGAGGCCAGAATGCGCTTGCGCACCGTGGCCTCCATCTTCTGGATCTGGCGCACGTCGTGGAAGGTGGCCACGGCCCCCACCGTTTCGCCCCCCACGGAGACAGGGGTCATGGAGCACATGATCTCCTGGTCGAAGACCCGCTCGATGCGCCCGGCCTCGCCCTGCCCCGACTCCAACACCCGGGGCAGGCCCGAGCGGTGCCACACGTCCGACACCGGACGCCCCAGCGCGTCGGCCTCGGTCATGCGCAGGAGCCTGCCCGCCACGGGGTTGAACACCGTGACCTGGCCGCGCCGGTCCACGGCCACGATGCCGTTGTCCGTGGAGGTGAGCACGGCCCGCATGAGCGAACTCTTGGCCTTCTCCACGCCCCTGCCGTGGGCGATGCGCTTGGCCTCGCGCACGGCGGCCAGGATGGACTGGGGGCTGCTCTCCACGGGCTGGCAGGGCACGCCGAGCCGTCTGGCGATAAGGGCCATGATGTAGCCGCCCACCACGATCCCGGCCCCGTCGGCCCGGGCCTCGAGCACGGCCCGGGCGATGTCCTCCTCCCGGTCCCACTGGTAGACGCCCACGTCCGCGCCGAGCATGTCCCCGATCTCGCGCGCCCCGTCGGACATGGGAGGGAAGGCCACCACGGCCACGCGCTCCGCCTTGGCCTGGGCCTTGTGGATGGCCGAAAGGAGGTCCAGGCTGGATGTGGACATGTCCACCACGGAGAGGTCCGGCAAGGCGGCCTGGACGCACCGGGCCGTGGCCCCGCGCGAAATGACGACCTCCACCCCCGCCGCTGCGAAGTTGCGCGCCACGTCCACGGCCCCGCCCATGAGGCCCACAGCCAGCCGGACATCATCGTGAGCGCCTTTGAGCACATCGCGGGCACACTCGAACATGGTTTCGTTCAAGGCCATGAAGGCAATGGAGGTCATCAGGAACTCCTTGTATGCGACACAATGAAACATGATGAAACCATTTGAGACATGGTGAAACATATTCGTTTCACACGAACAACACAACTTGTTAACATATCGATATAATTAAGTGTTATTTTTGGAACGTTTTCTGCTTTTCAAAATTGAAAGCAACGGAGGCCGATCAATTTTCGTCCGGTTCAAAGGAATCGGGCAGCCAAACGCAAAGGAGCAAGCCGCATGAAACTCGACTGGAAGGCCATACTCCCACTGGCCATCGGGGCAATCCTCTGGTTCATTCCCACGCCCCAGGGACTGCAGCCCTACGCCTGGCACTATTTCGCCCTGTTCGTCGCCGTGATCGCGGCCTTGGTCATCGAGCCCATCCCGGCCGCCGCCGCGGGCTTGATCGGCGTCACCCTGGCTGCGGCCCTCAACCTGGTGCCCGCCCAGGCCGACAAGGCCCCCCTTCCGGCCGACGCCGTGCGCTGGGCCCTGTCCGGATTCTCCAACAGCACGGTGTGGCTCATCTTCGTGGCCTTCATGTTCGCCATGGGCTACGAAAAGACGGGCCTGGGCAAGCGCATCGCCTTGTTCCTCATCAAGACGCTGGGCAAGAGCACCCTGGGCCTGGGCTACGCCGTGGCCCTGGCCGACCTGGCCCTGGCCCCCTTCACCCCGTCCAACACCGCCCGGAGCGGCGGCGTGATCTTCCCCATCATCAAGAACATCCCGCCTCTCTACGGCTCCACGCCCGAGAGCGGCGCGCGCAAGATCGGCGGCTACCTCATGTGGACCGCCCTGGCCACCACCTGCGTCACCAGCACCATGTTCCTGACGGCCCTGGCCCCCAACCTGCTGGCCCTGTCGCTCTTGGAAAAGACCACCAAGCTCACCATCGGCTGGACCGAATGGTTCGTCTCCCTGGCGCCGGCCTGCATCCTGCTGTTTCTGGCCCTGCCCTACCTGATCTACATAATCTATCCGCCCGAAATCAAACGCAGCGAGGACGCTCCCAAGTGGGCCGGCGCGGAACTGGCCAAGATGGGCTCCATCACCGCCAGGGAGCTCACCATGGCCGGGCTCGCCGTGTTCGCCCTGGTGCTGTGGATTTTCGGAGGCAAGCTCTTCGACGCCACCGTCGTGGCCCTCATGGCCCTGTCGCTCATGATCCTCACCAAGGTGGTCAGCTGGGAGGACATCATCAGCCATAAGACCGCCTGGAACGTGCTCTGCTGGTTCGGCACCCTGGTGGCCCTGGCCGACGGGCTGAGCAAGGTGGGCTTCCTCAAGTGGTTCGCCGCCCTGGCCGCCGGAGCCATGTCCGGCTTCTCGGTGAACGCCCTCATGGTGGCGCTCATCCTTCTGTTCTTCTTCATCCACTACATGTTCGCGAGCCTCACCGCCCACACCACGGCGCTCCTGCCGGTGATCCTGGCCACGGCCATGGGCATCCCCGGAATCCCGCTCAAGACCTTCTCCATCCTCATCTGCGCGACCTTGGGCCTCATGGGCATCCTGACCCCCTACGCCACGGGCCCGAGCCCCGTGTACTACGGGTGCGGCTACATCACCCGCAAGGAATTCTGGACCCTGGGCTTCATCTTCGGGGTGATCTTCATCGCCGCCCTGGTGGGAATAGACTTCCCCTACATGATGACGATCTCGCACTAGGCGCCCGCAAGGCCATTTGAAAAGAGGTTCGACCACATGAATGGAAAAATCACCGTATTCGGAGCCGGAAACGTAGGCGGGGCCGTGACCCGCAGGCTCATCGAGCGTAAGCTCTGCAAGAAGGTGGTCCTGGTGGACCGCAGTCCCGGCAAGGCCGAAGGCATCGCCCTGGACATCCTGGAGGCCAGCCCAGTGGACCTTCTGGAGCCGGTCTGCGTCTCGGGTGACGACCTGGAACAGACCCGCAACTCCGAGATAGTGGTCATCACCGCCGGGGCCACCCGCAAGGAGGGCATGACCCGCGACGACCTCCTCAAGATCAATGCGGACATCGTGCGCCAGTGCGTGTCCAAGGCCGCCCTGTACAGCCCTTACGCCTTCTACATCATCGTAAGCAATCCGCTGAACCTCATGTGCCACGTGGCCATGCGCGCGGGCCAGATACCGCGCACCCGCATCTCCGGCATGGCCGGAATCCTGGACGCCTCGCGCTTCCAGTACTTCCTCTCCAAGGAGCTCAACATCTCGGTGGAGAACGTGCAGGCCATGGTGCTGGGCGAGCACGGGGAGGACATGGTGCCCGTGCCCCGCTACTCCACGGTGGCGGGCATCCCGGTCACGGAAATGATGCCTCCCGGAAAGATCGACGAGCTCATCGCCCGCACCCGCGACGGAGGGGCCGAGATCATCCGGCTCATGCACACCAGCGCATTCTACGCCCCGGCCTCGGCCGTGATCCAGATGGTGGCCGCGGTGGTCATGGACAAGAAGAAGATCCTGCCCTGCACCGCCTACCTCACCGGCGAATACGGCATCGACGGCGCGTTCGTGGGCGTGCCGGTGAAGCTCGGGGCCAACGGCGTGGAGGAGATCAAGGAGATCGAACTCACCGACCAGGAGCGCACGGCCCTGCACGCCAGCGCCGACAAGATCAAGAAGCAGCTGGCGCTCATCGGCGAGAGCTGCTGACCGAACCGGAATGAACATGCCGCACGCGGCATACAGACGACAAAGGAGCTTGCGAATGGACAAGCGCGAGGCGAAAAAATCCCTGACGGACATCATGGCCAGGTTCACCGGCTACGTGGGGAAGCGCCTTCCCCAGGACGTGCTGGACAAGCTGGCCCAGCTCCGCGAAGGCGAGGACAGCCCCCTGTCGCGGGTGGTTTACGATTCCATGTTCGAGAACCTCGAGGCCGCCGACCGCCTGGACCGCCCCTGCTGCCAGGACACCGGCGTGATCCAGTATTTCATCCGGGCCGGAGCCGGGTTTCCGCTGCTCGGCGAACTCAGGGAAATCCTGGGGGACGCCGTGCGCGAGGCCACCCGCGAAACGCCCCTTCGCCACAACGCGGTGGAAACCTTCGTGGAAAAAAACACCGGCGACAACACCGGCACCCGCGTGCCCTGGATCGAATGGGACATCGTCCCGGACAGCGACTCGGCCGAGATAGAGGTCTACATGGCGGGCGGCGGCTGCAGCCTGCCAGGCGCGGCCAAGGTGCTCATGCCTGCAGCCGGATACGAGGGCATCGTGCAGTTCGTGTTCGACGTCATCACCTCCTACGGCGTGAACGCCTGCCCGCCCTTGCTGGTGGGCGTGGGAGTGTCCACGTCCGTCGAGACGGCGGCCATGCTTTCCAAGAAGGCCATCCTGCGCCCCATCGGCACCCGCAACCCCAAGCCCCAGGCCGCCGAGATGGAGCTTCTGCTGGAAAAGGGCCTGAACGAAGTGGGCCTCGGCCCCCAGGGACTGTCCGGCAATTCCACGGTGCTCGGGGTGCACATCGAATCCTCGGCCAGGCACCCCTCCACCATCGGCGTGGGCGTGTCCGTGGGCTGCTGGGCCCACAGGCGAGGCACCATCCGCATCGCCCCGGACCTGTCCTACGAAATTCTCTCGCACAAGGAGGCCGTGCTGTGAAAAAGGTCCTGACCACACCAATACAAGACGAGGACCTGGAATCCTTGCGCGCGGGCGACGTGGTGTACCTCGACGGCCTGCTGGTCACCTGCCGCGACGTGGGCCACCGCAGGCTCATCGAACTTGGCCGCGAGCTGCCCGTGAATCTTACGGGCCTTGCCATCTTCCACGCCGGGCCCATCGTGGCCAAGGACGGCGACGCCTGGAAGATGATCTCCATCGGCCCCACCACCAGCATGCGCATGGAGCGCTTCGAAAAGGACTTCATCGAGCAGACCGGGGTCAAGCTCATCGTGGGCAAGGGCGGCATGGCCGGGGACACCGCCGAGGCCTGCAAGCGCCACAAGGCCGTGCACGCCGTGTTTCCTGGGGGCTGCGCCGTGCTGGCCGCAGTCGAGGTGGAGGAGATCGAACGGGTGGAATGGCTGGACCTGGGCATGCCCGAAGCCCTCTGGGTGTGCCGGGTCAAGGAGTTCGGCCCGCTGATCATCTCCATCGACACCCAGGGAAACAACCTCTTCGAGAAGAACAAGGCCCAATTCAACGAGAAGAAAGGACCGGTCATCGAGGACATCAACCGCCAGGTGCGGTTCATAAAATAGCCCCCGGCAAGGAAAAACATCATGAAGCAGTACAGCATCGCGGTCATTCCCGGCGACGGCATCGGCAAGGAACTGGCCCCCCACGGCGTGCGCGTCCTCGACGCCGCAGCAGCGGCCTGCGGCAACTTCGGCCTGAAGTACGAATACTTCCCCTGGGGCTGCGAGTATTACGTCGAGCACAAGGAGATGATGCCCGCCAATGGCCTGGACATCCTGAAACCCTTCGACGCCATCTACTTCGGCGCCGTTGGCTACCCAGAGCTGGTGCCCGACGACATCTCCCTGCACGGGCTGCTCATCAAGATCCGCCTGGGCTTCGACCAGTACATCTGCCTGCGCCCCTGCTCCCTGCTGCCGGGCGTGCCCACGCCGCTCTCCGGCAAGAAGCCCGGCGACATCAACTTCATCACCGTGCGCGAAAACACCGAGGGCGAATACGCCGGCGCTGGCGGGCGCATGCACCCCGGACAGCCCATGGAGCTGGCCATCGAAACCTCTGTGTTCACCCGCGTGGGCGTTGAGCGCGTCATCCGCTACGCCTTCGAGCTGGCCCGGTCGCGCCCGCGCAAGCTCCTGTCCCACGCCACCAAGTCCAACGCCCAGAAGCACACCCTCACCTTCTGGGACCAGATCTTCGACGAGGTGGCCAAGGAGTATCCGGACGTGAAGACCGAACGCGTGCTGGTGGACGCCATGGCCGCCCGCTTCGTGCTCAAGCCCGAGTCCCTGGACGTGGTGGTGGCCTCCAACCTGTTCGGGGACATCCTCACCGACATCGGCGGAGCCATCACCGGAAGCCTGGGCCTCTCGGCCAGCGCCAACATCGACCCCGAGCGCCGCTACCCGTCCATGTTCGAGCCCGTGCACGGCTCGGCCCCGGACATCTACGGCAAGGGCATCGCCAACCCCATCGCCATGGCCTGGAGCGGAGCCATGATGCTGGATTTCCTGGGCGAGAAACGCGCGGCGGCCCTCATCGAAGAGGCCATCAAGGCCGTCACCGCCGAGGGAAAGACGCTGACGCCGGACCTCGGCGGCACCGCCACCACCACCCAGGTGGCCGACGCCCTGATTGAGAAGATCACCAAGTAGCACCGAGATTTTGAAAAAACACGAATGTGTTTTTCAAAATCGACTTTACCGGTTTTTATCAGCGCCGGAGAGGAAGAAGCCTCCTTAGGCCTTAGGGGCCAGTCCCTTTGGAATTCCCTGTAGCTCTCGCGGCGAGCGGCGAAACGGTAAACCCAGCCCAAAGACTGAACGGCGAGAAAGAAGGCCCCCGGAGCGATCGCTTCGGGGGCCTTCTGCGTTTCCGCGGTCATGCGCCCCAGCCCAGACTGACCCACCACCCCCCTTTCGCGTATCCAAATATGACCCAGAGCTCAGGCCACAGGAAATATCTCCGCTATTCCAATTATATGCACGAAAGACAGGAACGCTTGCCGCACCATGGGCGCCCAAGGCTCTTCCGAAATGCCCCATTGCCGCATCCCATCGGGACCATATTATTCGCTATTACGATGAAATAACTGGATTTTAATTTTGGCATGGAACTTGTTCTCAAGCGCCGTCCCCGCGCGCGCCAACCCGGGCAACGCAGGGTCAACCCCGTCCGAGAGGAACAGGATGAGCCTCGCTGCTCAAGCGGGCCACCCAGACCGGATAAGGCGTGCGGGAAAAAACCGTGGAAAATGAGTGTGAAGCGAGAAATAGGGCTTGCATAACTTTGCGCCATCGTGCAATGTATGTGAACCTCCCAAACAGGAAACTCATGGCCGGTTCTTGAACCGAGCTAGTTATCCGTCTCGTTGAATATATTGAGTGCATTTATGTGGTCGTCGCCTGCATTACGGCCGTTATTGAGTGCTCAGTTACCAGACAATACGATATTCTTTTCGAGCCTCTACTGTATTTTACGCATTAAGTAGCAATTCTGCGACTGCGAAGGAGTTGGTCTCGTGGCACAAAACGCAACGATCGACATTCTCTATGTGGCAGGTTTTTTCCTTGGCGGACTTGGGTTCGCCGTGGGACCGTTCATTATCGCGCTCCTGCTTGCGCCACGCTCCACAAGAAACACGCAAGAAAAGACCACGCAACTAATCGAATGCGGCATCCCGCCCATTGGTGACGCCTGGATCAAGTTCGGCGTGGTCTACTACCTGTACGCGCTGATGTTCGTGGCCTTCGCAGTGGACATCCTGTTCCTCTTCCCTGCAGCCCTGGTCTACAACAAGCCGGGAGTCGTGGACGGCCTCACCGCGTTTCTTGAAATTCTGCTTTTCGTCGCAATCCTCTCGCTGATCATTCTCTATGCTTGGAAAAAGGGAGTTTTTAAGTGGGAACGCAAGATCTCGTACAACCGATAGTCCATTTTTCACGGCTCGAGAAACTTCTTGAGCTGTGCCGGGCCAACTCCCTGTGGCCCATGACCTTCGGCCTGGCCTGCTGCGCCATCGAGATGATGGCCACCGGAGCCTCGCGCTTCGACCTGGCCCGCTTCGGCGCGGAAGTCTTCCGGCCCTCCCCCAGGCAGAGCGACGTCATGATCGTCAGCGGCACCATCAGCAAGAAGATGGCCCCCGCCGTCGAGACCCTCTACGACCAGATGCCCGAGCCCAAATGGGTCATCGCCATGGGCAACTGCGCCATATCCGGCGGCCCCTTCGTGTTCGAGGGCCAGTACGGCATCGTGGAAGGCGCCTCCAAGCTCTTCCCCGTGGACGTGGTCATCCCCGGATGCCCGCCCAGGCCCGAGGCCCTCATCGAAGGCATCCTGGAGCTGGAGGAAAAAATGACCGGGACGCGCAGGTGGCCCCGGGTGAAGGCAGGTTGACCATGAAGCTCGACGAAGTCAGGCAAGCCATGGCACAGGCCGCTCCCCTGGCCATGGCAGAAACGGAGCACTCGAAAACGGGATACCACCTGGACGTCTCGGTGACGCCGGACCGCCTGCTCGACGCGGTAAACGTCCTCGACCGGCTGGGATTCTTCATCGAAACCATCACCGGCGTGGACTGGCTGGGCGAGAAAGCCGAAAAGCATAAGGACGCCCTGGCCAAGGCCGCAGCCCTGGCCAAGGCCCGCGCAGCCAAGGCCGCAGAAGCCGCCGCCGCGGCAGAAGGCGAAGACGCCGCCCCCGCCGAAGCTCCCGCTCCCGAACCCGTTGCCGAGCCCATCCCGGAACCCATCCCCGAACCTTCGGGCCCAGACGACCTGGAAGTGGTCTTCGACTTCAACCGCTACGACGAGCTCTGCCGCGTGGTGGTCCGCACCAGAACCCCGCGCGACAACCCGCGCGTGCCCACCATCGCGGACATCTACCCCGCCGCTCACTGGCACGAGCGCGAGACCCACGACTTCTTCGGTGTGGTCTTCACCGGGCACCCCTACCTGGTGCCCCTGCTCCTGCCCGAGGACGCCGATTTCCACCCGCTGCTCAAGGATTTCAAAGCATGAAAGCCTTCGCCCAAAGCTCAAACAACGAGACCTTCGTCCTGAACCTGGGGCCGCAGCATCCGGCCACGCACGGCGTCTTGCGCGTGAAGCTCGTCATGGACGGAGAGTACATCGTCGAGGCCGAGCCCGTGCTGGGATACGCCCACCGCA
This sequence comes from Fundidesulfovibrio terrae, assembly GCF_022808915.1. NCBI lineage: Bacteria > Pseudomonadati > Thermodesulfobacteriota > Desulfovibrionia > Desulfovibrionales > Desulfovibrionaceae > Fundidesulfovibrio > Fundidesulfovibrio terrae. The sequence continues at coordinate 513,857 of NZ_JAKZFS010000002.1, read as the reverse complement.
TGCACGAAAAGATGGGCGAGAACCGCAACTGGATCCAGTTCCTGCCCAACACCGCGCGCATGGATTACCTGCACGCCCTGGCCTACAACCACAACTACGTCGGGCTTGTGGAAAGGATGATGGGCCTCGAGGTGCCGGAGCGGGCCGAGTACATCCGGGTGGTCACGGCGGAGCTCAACCGCATCTCCAGCCACCTGCTCTGGTTCGGGGCCTTCATCCTGGACCTGGGCGGTTTCTCCCCCCTGCTCTACGCCTTCGACGACAGGGAAATGATCCTGGACCTGCTGGAGAGCGTGACCGGATCGCGCCTCACCTACTGTTACTTCCGCTTCGGCGGGGTCTACAACGACATCGATGAGAACTTCGCCGCCGGGGCCAGGGCCTTCGTGGCCCGCATGCGCGAACGCATGCCCATGTACCACGCCCTGGTCACCAAGAACATCATCCTCATGAAGCGACTGACGGACATCGGCTTCGTCCCGGCCGAGATGTGCCGCAAGTACGGGGCCACCGGGCCGGTGGCCAGGGGCGCGGGCATCAACTTCGACGTGCGCAAGCACGAGCCCTATTCGATCTACCCCCGCTTCGACTTCGACATCCCGGTCTACCCCCAGGGCGACTCCATGGCCCGCTACATGGTGCGCATGGACGAGATCGAACAGAGCCTGCGCATCATCGAGCAGGCTCTGGACCAGATGCCCGAAGGCCCGGTCATGCATCCCAAGGTTCCCAAGAGCCTGAAGCCCCCCAAGGGGGATTTCTACCACGCCGTGGAGACCGCGCGCGGCTCCTTCGGCATCCGGGCCGTGAGCGACGGGAGCAATTCCGCCTACCGGCTGAAGATGCGCACCCCGAGCTACTCCAACCTGATCGTGTTCGGCGAGGCGTGCCGGGGCATGCTGCTCCCCGACGCCCTGGCTCTCTTGGGCAGCCTGGACCTCGTGATCCCCGAGATTGACCGGTGAGGAGCAAGTCCACATGAGCATAGATTATGAAGTGATCCGCCTGGCCGCGTTCATCGTGGGCATCATCGGCTTCGTGGCCCTGAACGCCGCCTACCTCGTCTGGCTCGAGCGCAAGGAAGCCGGGCACATCCAGCGCCGCATCGGCCCCAAGGAAGTGGGCCCCTACGGCCTCTTGCAGCCCATGGCCGACGGCCTGAAGCTCATGAGCAAGCAGCTCCTCGTGCCCGACGGCGTCGATCCGGTGCTTTTCAAGATCGCCCCCATCCTGGTGATGACCCCGGCCATCATGAGCTTCGTGACCATCCCGTTCAGCGAGACGCTGGCCCCGCGCAACCTGGACGTGGGCCTGCTCGCCGTGTTCGCCTTCGCCTCGGTGAACGTGCTGGGCCTCTTGCTCGGCGCGTGGGGCTCGCGCAACAAGTACGCCGTCATCTCGGCGGCGCGCGTGGTGTCGCAGAACGTGGCCTACGAGGTGCCCATGCTGGTGGTCATCGTGACCATGGTCATGGTCACGGGCACCCTGAACATGCACGACATCGTCACCCAGCAGATGGGCGGATTCTGGCAGTGGAACATCTTCCGGCTCGGGGTCAGCCCGCTCATGCCCGTGGCCTTCCTGATCTTCTTCGTGTGCATGCTGGCCGAGACCAACCGCGCCCCCTTCGACATGGCCGAGGCCGAAAGCGAACTCATCGCCGGAGTCTTCACCGAATACTCCGGCATGGGCTTCGGCGTGTTCTTCATGGGCGAGTACGCCAACATCGTGGTGGGCACGAGCATCGCCACGGTGCTCTTCCTGGGCGGCTGGAGCTGCCCCTTCGGCCTCTTCCCCGGGGTCCACTGGTTCCTGATCAAGATGTACCTGCTCATCTTCACGGTCATCTGGATACGCTGGACCTTCCCGAGGACCACCTTCTACGGCCTGCTCAACCTGTCCTGGAAAATACTGGTGCCCGTGTCCTTCTTCAACCTGATCCTCACCAGCGCCCTGCTCAAGGTGTTCTAGCCATGACCCGCTACCTGAAAGAGATCATAAGCGGCACGTGGAGCCTGTTCGTCGGGATGGGCATCACCATCAAGTACTTCTTCCAGCCGGTGGTCACGCTGCAGTACCCCCACGAAGCCGTGCCCATGACGCCCCGCTACCGGGGGCACACCCAGCTCGTGTGGGACGAACGCAAGGGCGGCGACAAGTGCATCGTCTGCAACGCCTGCATGAAGACCTGCCCGTCGGGGTGCATCTCCCTGGCCGGGGAGAAGCTCGAAGGGGCCAAGCAGAAATCGCTGACCAAGTACGAACTCAACTTCACCACCTGCAGCCTGTGCGGCCTGTGCGTGGAGGTCTGCCCCACCGAGGCGCTGGAGTTCTCCAAGGACTACAACATCGCCGGGCGCAGCGAGGACGAGTTCAAGTATGACCTCCTGAAGAGACTGAAGGAGACCCATTCATGACCCCTTCCATCCTGTCGGCCGAAGGGCTCTCGGGCATTGTCTTCCTCTGCTTCCTGGCCGCCACCGTGGCCGGGGCGTTCATCGCCGTGGGCGCGCAGAGGCTCATCCGGAGCGTCGCCGGGCTTGCGCTGAGCTTTTTGGGCGTGGCCGGGCTCTACTACTACCTGGGCAGCCCCTTCGTGGCCCTCATGCAGCTGCTCATCTACGTGGGCGCGGTCTGCGTGACCATCGTCTTCGCCATCATGCTGGCCGAGAACGACGACGGCCCGAACCCCAAGCGCAAGGCCATCCTGAAGATAGCGGGCCTTCCGGCCAGCGTGGTGCTCATCTGGGCGCTGTCCGCCCTGGCCTGCCGCACGGATTGGGTGAAGCTGCCCCAGACCGGCGACGGCTCGCTGGAGGGTGTCGGCCGGGCGCTGCTCACCACGTTCGGGATGAACTTCGAACTCATCTCCCTGGTCCTGTTGGTGGCCATCGTCGGGTCGCTCGTGCTGGCGCGGTCCGGAAGGAGCAAGTCATGAGCATCCTCGCCTTGAGCGGAAGCCTGGAGACCTACCTGGTCGTGGGCGCTTTCCTCTTCGGCATCGGCGTCTACGGCATGGTGCAGCGCCCATCCTTCATCGGCATGCTCATCTGCGCCGAACTGGTGCTAGGCGGGGCCTCGGTCAACTTCATGGCCTTCAACCATTTCCTGGCTCCGGACCAGGCCGTGGGGCAGATATTCACCCTGTTCATCATGGCCATCGCCGCCGCAGAGACGGCCATCGCGCTCTCCATCATCATCGCCGTGTACCGCAACTACAAGTCCATCGAGGCCGAAGACGCCGTGGATCTGAACGGTTAGAGAGAGGAAAAGACAGGCATGGACATCATCGCATCCTCGAAGCCGCTCCTGGCCGTGCTGGCGGCGCTCACGGGATCCATCCTGGTGGCGCTTTCGGGCAAGAAGCCCAACGTGCGCGAGAGCTGGTCCGCCATTGCCGCCGTGACCATGTTCGGGATCATCGCATCCATGATCCCGGATGTGGCCCCCGCGCCGCTGGGACAGGGCAAGACACTCGTGTGCCAGATTTTCAAGGTGCTGCCCGGCCTGTCCGTCACCTTCCGGGCGGACGCCTTCTCCATGATCTTCGCCGTGGCCGCGTCGTTCCTCTGGATCATCGCCGTGTTCTACTCGGCCGGGTACATGAGGGGCCTGCACGAACACGCCCAGACCCGCTTCAACACCTGCTTCGCCCTGGCCCTCTTCGGCGCGGCGGGCGTGGCCTTCGCCGACAACCTCTTCACCATGTACCTCTTCTACGAGATCGTCAGCGTCTGCACCTACCCCCTGGTCGCACACCACCAGGACGAGGAAGGCTACGAGGGCGGCAAGAAGTACATCCTCTACCTGACCACCACCGCCAAGGGCCTGGTGCTCCCGGCCATGATCCTCATCTACGTCATGACCGGTACCCTGGACTTCGCCCACGACATCCACCAGGGCGTCTTCGGCGCGGGCGCCAACGGCACCCTGGTCACGATCCTCTACGTCTGCTGCCTGCTGGGCTTCGCCAAAAACGGCGTCATGCCCTTCCACAACTGGTTGCCCAGCGCCATGGTGGCCCCCACCCCGGTCTCTGCCCTCTTGCACGCGGTGGCAGTGGTCAAGGTGGGCGTGTTCTGCACCACAAGGGTCATGCTCTACGTGTTCGGCGTGGACACCATGCAGGCCCTGAACCTGGGCGTGCCCACCGCCTACTTCGTGTCCTTCACCATACTCACGGCGTCCGTCATCGCCCTTTCCAAGGACAACCTGAAGGCCCGGCTGGCCTACTCCACGGTGAGCCAGCTCTCCTACATCATCCTGGGCGTGTCGCTGCTCACCATCGACGGCATCCAGGGCGGCTTGGTGCACATCGCCAACCACGCCTTCTCCAAGATCACGCTCTTCTTCTGCGCCGGCGCCATCTACGTGGCCACGCACAAGAAATCCATCTCCGAGATGAGCGGGCTCGGGCGAACCATGCCGTTCACCTTCGCGGCCTTCGCCATAGCCTCGCTCAGCATGATCGGAGCGCCTCCGGTGGCGGGCTTCGTCACCAAGTGGAAGCTCCTGGTCGGGGCCATGGAGATGCCCGCGCACTCCATGGGCATCCTGCTCATCCTTCTGGCCAGCACGCTTCTCAACGTGGCCTACTTCGCGCCCGTCACCTACAGGGCCTTCTTCGGCAGGCGTCCGGCTGGCGAGGCGTATGAGGGCATCAAGGAAGCTCCGCTCTCCATGGTCATTCCTATCATGATCGCGGCGGTCATCTCCGTGGTCATCGGCATCTACCCGGATTTCTTCATGACCTTCGTCAAGGCGGTGACAGGATGATAGTCAGGATCATTGAACTGCTGCGCGACAACCTGAAGCGCGTCGTGCATCTCTGCTACGTGGCTTTGGCGCTGCTCGTGGCCTGGGACGTCCTGTTCGTGGACAAGGAACACGCCCACACCTGGTTCGAAAAGCTGCCCGGATTCTGGGCCGTGTTCGGATTCGTGGCCTGCGTGGTGATCATCCTCTTCTCGAAATGGTTCGGCCACCTGGGAATCATGACCCGCGAGGACTACTATGATCGGTAACTTCTGGCTGCATCCGACCGTGATCTACCTGGTCGGGGCCTTCCTCTTGCCGCTGATCCCCCGGGAGCTGAAAAAGCCGTACCTGGTGGTCGTTCCGGTGCTGGCCTTCATGGACGTGCTCTTCATGCAGGGGGCCACCGGCACCCACGGCGTGGTCCACTACATGAACTGGACCCTGACCTTCGGTCGGGTTGACGGCTTGAGCTTGGTGTTCGGCCACATCATGACCCTCATGTGCATCATCGGCACCATCTACGGCCTGCACGTGGAGCAGGACTCCCAGCACATCGCGGCCTGGCTCTACGTGGGCGGATCGCTCGGGGTCATCTTCTGCGGCGACTACCTGGTGCTGTTCCTGTTCTGGGAGATGATGGCCTTCTCGTCGGTGTTCCTGATCTGGTTCAGGGGACGCAAACAGTCGCTGGGGGCGGGCTACCGCTACCTTCTGGTGCACACGGCGGGCGGCCTGTTCCTGCTGGCCGGACTGGTGCTGCGCTACCAGGCCACCGGGGGAGACCTGACCTTCGGGCCCATCGGCGTGGAGCACGCCACCCTGCCCACCTACCTCATCCTGATCGGCTTCATCCTGAACGCCGCCGTGCCCCCCTTCCACGCCTGGCTGCCCGACGCCTACGCGGAAGCCACGGTGAACGGCGCGGTGTTCATGTGCGCCTTCACCACCAAGACCGCCATCTACGCCCTGGCCCGGGCCTTCGCGGGCATGGAGATCTTGGTGCCGCTCGGCGTGTGCATGGCCCTCTACGGCGTCGTCTACGCGGTGCTGGAGAACAACACCCGCAAACTGCTGGCCTACCACATCATCAGCCAGGTGGGATACATGGTGGCGGGCGTGGGCATCGGCACCCAGATGGCCATCAATGGAGCGTGCGCGCACGCCTTCGCCCACATCCTCTACAAGGGACTTCTCTTCATGGGCTGCGGCTCGGTGCTGCACATGACCGGCAAGAGCGACTTCAGCGAGCTGGGCGCGCTCTTCAACAGGATGCCCCGGACCTTCGTGTTCACGCTGATCGGCGGTCTCTCCATATCCGCGTTCCCCCTGTTCAGCGGCTTCGTCAGCAAATCCATGATCGTTGTGGCCGGGTTCGAGGCGCACAGCAACCTGCCCGCGTTCCTGCTGCTGGTGGCCTCGGCCGGTACCTTCCTGCACACCGGCCTCAAGGTTCCCTACTACATCTGGTTCGGCAAGAACAACTGCAGCACGGAAACATGCAAGAAGGCCAAAGACCCGCCCATGAACATGCAATGGGCCATGGCCATCGCCTCTTTCCTGTGCATCTTCATCGGATGCTACACGCCCTACCTCTACGACATGCTGCCGTATCCCGAGGTGGCCCGTGAATACCATCCGTACACGGCCTACCACGTTTCGGAATCCTTGCAGATCCTGCTGTTCACCGCCCTGGGCTTCTTCCTGCTCTTAAAAAAGCTCACGCCCGAGGCCAAGATCAGCCTGGACATGGACTGGTTCTACCGCATGGGCGGCCGGGCCTTCTTGTGGATCGCCAGCAAGCCCATCCAGTGGGCCGACAACTGCGTCAACGAGGCCTACCGAGTCATCGGCCTGATTCCGCTCATGGCTACGGCCAGCTTCTGGTCCTGGTTCGACTGGAACGCCATCGACGGCGTGGTCGACGGCATCGCCAGGACCGTGCGCGGCGTGGGCGGCAAGCTCCGCACCGTGCAGAGCGGCCAGCTGCAGTACAGCATCTTCTACGCCGTGTCCCTCGTGGCCATCGTGCTCGTCATCTACGTGTTTGCCTGATCCAAACGGGAGGGCTTAAGGGAATGGACTTTCTGATACTCAACGACCTGGGGTTCCCCATCCTGAGCGTGCTGATATTCCTGCCGCTCGCCGGGGGGCTCCTCATGCTGTGCATCCCCGGCGACACGGCGGCGAAATACTGGGCCCTTGCGGTGACCCTGGCCACGGCCGCGATCTCCCTGCCGCTGTACTCGCACTTCGACGCCAGCACCGCGCGCTACCAGTTCGGCGAGCACCTGCCCTGGATCAAGGCCCTGGACATCAACTACACCCTGGGCATCGACGGCATCTCGCTCCTCCTGGTGCTCATGACGACGCTGCTCATGCCTTTGTGCGTGCTTGGCTCGTGGAAGTACATCGACAAGCGCGTCAAGGAGTTCATGTTCTGCCTGCTCGTCATGGAGACATCCATGCTGGGCGTGTTCATGGCCCTGGACTTCGTGCTCTTCTACGTGCTCTGGGAGGCCATGCTCATCCCCATGTACCTGCTCATCGCCATCTGGGGCGGGCCGCGCAAGGTATATGCCTCCATCAAGTTCTTCCTGTACACCCTGGCCGGATCGGTGCTCCTTCTGGTCGCCATCATCGGCCTCTACGTCAGCAAGGGCACCTTCTCCATCCCGGCGCTCATGGGCCAGGACTACTCCACCACCTTCCAGATGCTCGTGTTCCTGGCTTTCTTCCTGGCCTTCGCCATCAAGGTGCCCATGTTCCCCTTCCACACCTGGCTGCCCGCAGCCCACGTGGAGGCGCCCACCGCGGGCAGCGTCATCCTGGCCTCGGTGCTCCTGAAAATGGGCACCTATGGCTTCCTGCGCTTCTGCCTGCCCATTACGCCAGAAGCCACCCGGTACTTCCTGCCGTACGTGCTCTGGCTCTCCATCGCGGGCATCCTCTACGGCGGCTTCACAGCCCTGGCCCAGAAGGACATGAAGAAGCTCATCGCCTACTCGAGCGTCGGCCACATGGGCTTCGTGACCCTGGGCATCTTCCTCCTGAACCAGCGGGGCATCGAGGGCGCCATCCTGCAGATGATCAACCACGGCATCACCACGGGCGCGCTGTTCTTCTGCGTGGGCATGATCTACGAGCGCACCCACAGCCGCGAACTGGCCGTGGCCGCCGGAGTCGGCAAATACATGCCCTTCTACGTCACCTACCTGGCCTTCTTCTCGCTCTCGTCGCTGGCCTTCCCGGGCACCAACAGCTTCGTGGGAGAGTTTTTGATCCTGGCGGGCAGCTTCGCCCAGAACAAGATCCTCTCGGCCTGCGCCATCCCCGGGGCCGTGCTGGCCGCGGCCTACATGCTGCGCATGCTCCAGCGGGTCATCTGGGGCGGCACGGACAACCCCGACCAGTCCGCGCTCACCGACCTCAACCTGCGCGAGATCGTGACCCTGGCCCCGCTTCTGATGTTCGTGTTCTGGATCGGGCTCTCGCCCGAGCCCTTCATGGACGTGATGCACGCAAGCGTCACCAACCTGATCAAGCAGACCGGACTGGCGTCGAACGGGGCCGTGACCCTTTCGAGCCTGATGCTTCCGTAGAAATCAACGCACGAGAACCAACGCAAAGGCTACATCATGAAGCTCACGTTGTTCGCCCCGGAACTGTTCCTCCTTGTGGGAAGTCTGGTGCTCTTCCTGGCAGGCTCCTTCGGAGCCTCGGGCCGCAAGGCCCGGGCGATCACCCTGGCCGTGGCCCTCGGCGGCCTGGTGGTCTGCATCTCCAGCCTGCACGCCCAGGGGATGCTGTTTTATGACACGTACAAGGTGGACCTCTTCTCCCAGATGCTCAAGCTGGCCATGACCGCCGGCTTCGCCGCGGTGCTCCTCTTCGGCACGGAACTCAAGGGCGTGGCCGACGACGTGCGGCCGGAATACTACCTGTTCCTGACGCTTTCGACGCTCGGGCTCCTGATGCTGGTGAGCAGCGTGGACCTCCTGACCGTGTTCATCTCGCTCGAACTGTCGTCGTATTCGCTCTACCTGCTGGTTCCCATGCGCGACGACCACTCGGGGCTGCGCATCCAGATGGAATCGGCCATCAAGTACATCCTCTTCGGGGTGGTGGCCACGGGCGTGATGCTCTTCGGCATGAGCTACGTCTTCGGCCTCACCGGCACCACCTTCCTGGCCGCCGCCGTCCCGGCCCTGCACGCCATGCAGTTCTCCCCCGCCGCGGTGATTGCCGTGGCCCTGACCATGGGCGGGTTCTTCTTCAAGCTGGCGGTGTTCCCCTTCCACTTCTGGGCCCCGGACGTGTACCAGGGCGCCTCCAACGAGACCACGGCCTTCATCGCCTCGGTCCCCAAGGTGGCCGCCGTGGCGCTGCTCATCCGCATCGCCATGATGACCCCGTCCGACTCCCACGCCGTGGTCTCTCTTCTGGCCCTGCTCTCGGTGTGCTCCATGTTCTACGGCAACCTGGTGGCCCTGGTGCAGACCGACTTCAAGCGCATGCTGGGCTTCTCCGGCATCGCCCATGCCGGATACGTTCTCCTGGGCATCGTCACCCTGCGCGAGTCCGGCTACGCCATGGCCGTCTATTACATCATCGGTTACCTGGCCATGACCGTGGCCGGGTTCATGGTGGCCTGCAAGGTGTCCAAAAACGGCGAGAACGTCTCCATCGCGGACCTCGGCGGCCTCTACAAGCGCTCGCCGCTCCTGGCCTTCACCCTGGCCGTGAGCATGTTCGGCATGGCGGGCATTCCGCCCTTCGTCGGCTTCATGAGCAAGTTCCTGCTCCTGACCGAGGCGTACAACGCCGGGCTCCTCTGGCTGGTCGTGCTGGCCGCCATCAACACCGCCATCTCCATCTACTACTATCTGTCCGTGGTGCGCGTGACCTACACCAGCGAGGCCGAGGACCCCTCCCTCCTGCACGTGGACGGGGCCACCAAGGCGGTGAGCGTCATCCTGGTGGCCATCATCATCGCCCTGGGCCTGCTCCCGGACACCGTGGTGAAAGTTGCCTCCGAGGCGGTGAAGACGCTGCTGTAGAGCGCAGGGAGGTTAAACGGCCGGAGGAGGAAGATGCCTCCGGCGGCCAAAGGGTTGACTCGTGTCGTCCTGGCCTTCGCCCTGCGGGCTCTGCAAGCAGCGCCCAATTACGCAGGATAGCGGAATTGGCAGTCCCTTTTGGAATTCCGTCTTCTTGGCGCGGTTGATCCCGAGCAGACTTGGCCCTGTGGCGGCAGGCCCGGAATGGCACGCATTTGTGGGTTGCATCTCCTCACTTTTCCAGTCTATTTACATCCATGGCAATCAAGCGCGGACTTGGCCCGACAGTGTCACGGAAACCGGCCTTTCTGGCTGACGACGTGCTGCGCTCCCTTGGCAGGGGCGTCCTGGCCGTGGACTCCGAGGGCCGCGTCGAGTCCGTGAATCCCAGGGCGGAACTGCTGCTCAGGCTCCACGCCGCCCCGGGCGAGGCATTGCCCGAACACCTGCGCGAAATCTCCGAACGCATCCGCGCCTGCCTCGAAGGCCAGGGCCTGCCCCCGGCCATCCTGAACGTGGCGGGGCGGCTCCTCCTGGTGGAAACCGCCCCGGTCAGGCTGCGAGGCAGGACCGCCGGGGTCGCCGTGCTGGTTGACGAACCGCCCCCATCCGCCCTGCCCGCACCCGAAATACCCCTTCGCGCCGTCCTGGACTCCATATCCGAGGGCATCTGGATCTGCGACGGCGAGGGCACCATCCTGGACATCAACCGCGAATCCCAGCGCCTGAACTCCGTGGCGGCCACGGACTACATCGGCCGCAGCATCCGCTGCATCATCGACGAGGGTCTGGTCGACCATTCCGTGACCCTGGACGTGCTGCGCTACAAGCGCCAGTCCAGCATCATCCAGCGCATCACCAAGACCGGCAAGCAGCTCCTGGTGACCGGCTCCCCTGTCTTCGACGAGAGCGGCGCGATCTCCCTGGTGGTCACCAACGAACGCGACGTCACCGAACTGAACGCCCTGCGCGAGGGCCTGCAGAACGCCCGCAAGGTGGAGGAGAAGTACCGCAACGAACTGGCCGAACTCTCCATGCTGGAACTCCGCCAGAAGGATATCGTGGCCGACAGCCCAGCCATGCGCCACTGCCTGCACGCGCTCTTGAAGCTGGCCAACATGGACGCCTCGCGCATCCTGATCCTGGGCGAATCGGGCACGGGCAAGGGGCTCCTGGCCAAGTTCGTGCACCAGAACAGCCCGCGCGCCAAGAAGCCCTTCATCCCCATCAACTGCCCGGCCGTGCCGGAAAACCTCTTCGAGGCCGAACTCTTCGGCTACGAGAAGGGGGCCTTCACCGGCGCGCTCAAGCAGGGCAAGGCCGGGCTCATCGAGCTGGCCAAGGGCGGCACTCTCTTCCTGGATGAGGTTGGCGACATCCCGCTGTCCGTACAGGCCAAGCTGCTCAAGTACCTGGACGACCACGAGCTGCGCCGCCTGGGCGGCTCCGAATCCAAGACGGTGGAGTGCGGCGTGGTGGCCGCCACTAACTGCGACCTGGAGCGCCTGGTGGAGCAGAAACGCTTCCGCAAGGACCTGTTCTTCCGCCTGAACACCTTCATCGTGCGCATCGCCCCCCTGCGCGAGCGCCGTGAGGACATCTTCGGGCTGGCCGAGTTCTACCTGGCGGGCTGCAACAGCCGCTACTCGAAAACCAAGCGCCTCTCGCCCCGGGCCATGCGGCTTCTGGAAGCCTACGACTATCCGGGCAACGTGCGCGAACTGGTGGGCATCATCCAGAAGGCCTTCGTCATGAGCGAGGGCGACGACCTGACCTCGGCCGTGGAGGAAGCCCTGGGCGTTGGCTCGGCCGCCGGGTTGCAGCAGGCGGCGCAGCTGCGCAACCTCACAGAGACCACAGATCTGGCCAGCATTCGGGTGCTCAGGCAGGCCGCCTCGCGCTGCCGCACCACGCGGGAGATGGCCACGTTCCTGGGCGTGAGCCAGTCCACGGTGGTGCGCAAGATGGCCAAGTACGGCATCAAGGCCGACTGATTCAAATCTGAATCAAGCCGTGTTTTCAATAACGAAAGAGTGCGCCATTTTCCGCCACGCCTACCGATCCAACACTGACAGTCCCTCGCGGGCAGGTGGTTTCCACCCGCACCGGTTATTTTCTCCGTCCGAGCTACTTTTCATCATCCGAAGAATTTTTCCTAAATTGTCAATCAAAGTGCGATTCAAAATTGAATCAAACTCAACTATCTATAATAATGATGTTTCCGCTGCCATTTGATTCAGAATAAGATCACGAAACAAATTCACAATAGGACTCAGAACACGCAACACCTCACAATAACATACTTTCTGACGGAACACCTCTCTGGCTTGCTTCTTGCTCAATTCATTGACCTTTTCGTGAAAAGGCAATGCTGAGGCCCAGCCCGAAACCTTCCCGCCAAGAGGAAAAACCGTGGGACAAAAAACTGATTCCGCCGAACTCCAGGCTCTGCGCGACCGCTACGTGCCCAAAGGCCCCTTCAACGCCTCCCGCTACATCGCGGCCAAGGCCGAAGGCGCACTCATCACCGACATCGACGGCCGCGAACTCATCGACTTCGCGGGCGGCATCGGCGTGGTCAACGTGGGCCACTGCCACCCCAAGGTCGTGGCCGCCCTCAAGGACCAGGCCGAAAAGTTCATCCACACCTGCTTCCACATCGTCATGTACGAGCCATACATCAAGCTGGCCGAAAAGCTCTGCCAGCTGGCTCCCGGCGGGTTCGACAAGATGGCCCTCTTCGCCAACTCCGGGGCCGAGGCCGTGGAGAACGCGGTCAAGATCGCGCGTAGCGCCACGGGCCGCCAGGGCGTCATCGTCTTCGACGGCGGCTTCCACGGCCGCACGCTCCTGACCATGACCATGACCAGCAAGGTCAAGCCCTACAAGTTCGGCTTCGGCCCCTTCGCCCCCGAAGTCTACCGCATGCCCTACGCCTACTGCTACCGCTGCCCCATGGGCCGCGACCGGGCCACCTGCGACGCCGCCTGCGCCGACCTGCTGAAGGACTTCTTCATCGGCTACACCGCAGCCGAGAACGTGGCCGCCCTGGTGGTGGAGCCCGTGCTGGGCGAGGGCGGATTCGTGTCCCCGCCCGCCCGCTACTTCGAGAAGTTGCGCGCCATCTGCGCCGACAACGGCATCGTGTTCGTGGCCGACGAAGTGCAGACCGGCTTCGGACGCACCGGTAAATACTTCGCCATGGAGCACCACGGCATCGAAGCTGACCTCACCTGCGTGGCCAAGAGCCTGGGCGGCGGCATGCCCATCTCGGGCGTGGTGGGCCGGCGCGAGATCATGGACGCCCCCCAGGTGGGCGGCACCGGCGGCACCTACGGCGGCAACCCGCTGTCCTGCCGCGCGGCCCTGGCCGTGCTGGAGGCCTTCGAGGAGGACCAGCTCCTGGAAAAGGGCCGCATCCTTGGCGAGACACTGGAGAAGCGCTTCACCGAGTGGATGGGCAAATACGAGATCATCGGCGAGCAGCGCGGTCTCGGGCCCATGCGCGCCCTGGAACTGGTCACCGACCGGGAGAAGAAGACCCCCGCCACCACCCAGGCCAAGGCCCTGGTCAAGTTCTGCGTGGACCGGGGGCTCCTGCTGCTCTCCTGCGGAACACACGGCAACGTCATCAGGACGCTCATGCCCCTGGTGATCACCGGCGATCAGCTCGAACGCGGCCTGGCCATCATGGAGGAGGGCTTCCGTGAGCTCTCCCTGGGCCGCCTGTAGAGAGGTTCGCACAACCGGAATCGAGGTCGAGAAACGTACGCGCACAACCGTCAACGAAGGGAGCGACGCATGAACAAGGTGTCTTTCGGCAAGAAGCTGACCGGACTTATCGCGGCGGCCGTCCTGACCGCAGGCCTCTCGGGCCAGGCCCTGGCCCAGAAGACCATCAAGATCGGCAACGTGGAGCCGATGTCCGGCCCGTCGGCCTCGGTAGGGGTGCAGGGCAAGCAGGCCCGCGAAATGGCCATCGAAGAGATCAACGCCGCGGGCGGCATCAAGTCCCTGGGCGGGGCCAAGCTCGAGCTGGTCTACGCCGACTCCAAGTCCGACCCCACCGTGGGCGTCTCCGAAACCGAGCGCCTGATCAACACGGAAAAGGTCAACATCATGACCGGCTGCTGGAACTCCGCCGTCACCTACCCGGCCACCCAGACCGCCGAACGCTACGGCGTGCCCTTCGTGGTGCCCGTTTCCGTGCGCGACACCATCACCGAGCGCGGCTTCAAGTACGTGTTCCGCGTCGCCGCCAAGGACTCCTGGTGGGTGCGCGACCAGTTCCGCTTCCTGAAGGACATGCAGGAAGAGACCGGCGTGAAGATGAAGACCATCGCCTTCGTCTTCGAAAACGGCGACTGGGGCACCGGCTTCGCCGAGAAGTGGCGCGACCTGGCCAAGAAGGACGGCTACGAGATCGTGCTGGACGAGCCCTATCCCAGCACCGCCACCGACCTGACCCCCGTGGTCACCAAGATCAAGTCCGCCAACCCCGACGTGCTCATGCTGGTGTCCAACGCCGCCGACGCCATCCTCATGACCAACACCCTGGCCGAAATGAAGGTGAAGCCCAAGGTCACCATCGCCAGCGGCGGCGGCCACGCCGACCCCAAGTTCCTTGAGAACACCAACAAGAACGCCCTCAACATGTTCGACGAGGTGGAGTGGAACACCGACGTCAACAAGCCCGGCGCCAAGGAAACCAACGCCAAGTTCAAGGCCAAGTACGGCTACGACCTGGCCGGAGAATCCGTGGACGCCTACGCCGCCATGTACGTCATCGCCGACGCCTTCGAGCGCGCCGCCTCCACCGATCCCAAGAAGGTCCGCGACGCCCTGGCCGCCACCAACCTGACCAAGGGACCGGCCATGATCGTCTCCTACGACGGCGTGGAGTTCGACGAGAGCGGCCAGAACAAGAACGCCGGCATCGTCATCGTTCAGGTGGCCGAGATCGACGGCAAGCTGGACCGCGTCACCGTGTGGCCCAAGGCCGCCCGCCACGCCGGTTACAAGCCTGTGTTCCCCGCCAACAAATAAAGCCCTCTGAACGCCACCCCCCGGGCCGTACAGGCGGCCCGGGGGACAACACACCGGAGACGACGCATGACCGCGGTGATACAGGCGGTGATCAACGGCACCATGATGGGGGCCATGTACGGACTGACGGCGCTGGGCCTCACCCTGATCTTCGGGGTGATGAAAGTGGTGAACTTCGCCCACGGCTCGCTCCTGATGGTGGGCATGTTCACGGCCTACTGGCTGATCAAGCTTACCGGCATCCATCCCTATCTGGCTCTTCTGTTCGTTCCGCCGCTGCTCTTTTTCTTCGGCTACTCCATGCAGAACCTGCTCATCAAACCGGTCTTCAAGGCCGAACAGCAGGTGCGCGAACCCTTGACGGTCATCATCGTCACCACGGGCGTGTGGTACGTCCTGGACAACCTGGCCCTCATGCTCTTCGGCGCGGAATACCGCACCGTGCGCACGGCCATCACCGGAACGTCCTTCTCCCTTGGGGAAATAATCGTCTCCATCCCGAAATTTTCCGGATTCCTGGTGTCGCTGGCCACGGCGGCTGGCCTTTTGCTCTTCATGAAGAAGACCCGCACCGGCAAGGCCCTGCAGGCCACCAGCCTGGACCGCGAGGCCGCCAATCTGATGGGCATCGACCAGTACCGCATCTACAACATGGCCTTCGGCATAGGCACCGCCATCGCGGGCATCGCCGGCTGCGTCATCATCCCCTTCTACTACGTCTACCCCTCCGTGGGCGTGGTCTTCGACATCAGGGCCTTCATCATCGTGGTGCTGGGCGGCCTGGGCTCCATCCAGGGGGCCATGCTCGGCGGGGTGATCATCGGGCTCATCGAGTCGGTGTTCTCCCAATTCATGCCCTCCACCTGGACCGAGGCCATCATCTACGCCATCTTCCTGGTTATCCTCTTCGTCAAACCTTCCGGCTTATTCGGCCATAAACAGGACTGGTAGGAGGCGCGCACGTGAGCCGGAAACAACTCGACACGATACTCCTCTCTCTGGCCGCAGTGGTGAGCTTCACGCTCCCCCTGGTCATCGAGAGCCCGACGTACATGCAGATTCTCATCCTGCTCTTCTTCTACGCCTACCTGACCACGGCCTGGAACCTGGTGGGCGGCTTCGCGGGCGTTTTGCCCATGGGGCACTCGGTGTTCGTGGGCCTTGGGGCGTACACCTCCACAATCATGACCCTGCAATACGGCATCTCCCCCTGGATCGGCATGCTGGTGGGCGGGGTCATCGCCGCCCTCGTGGGCGTGCTCATAGGAAAACCCACCTTCCGCATGCGTGGAGCCTACTTCGCCCTGTGCACCATCGCCTTCGCCGAAGGCATCCGGGTGATGATCGAGAACATCGACTCCCTGGGGCCTTTCAAGCTGAACGGCCCCCGGGGCCTGCTCATCCCCCTCAAGGGCGACTCCTTCTGGAACTACCAGTTCATGCACAAAGAGCCCTACTACTACATCATCCTGACCATGCTGGTGCTGGTGCTGGCGCTCACCTGGTTCATCTCCAGGTCGCGCATGGGCTACTATCTGGCGGCGGGCGGCGAGGAGCCCGAGGCGGCCCAGGCGCTGGGCGTCAACGTGGCCCGCTACAAGCTCATCGCCATGGCCATGAGCTGCTTTCTGACCGCCCTGGCGGGCACCTTCTACGCTCAGCTCATGCTCTACTTCTATCCCAAGGGGCTTCTCGGCCTGGACCTCTCCTTCGAGATCGCCTTCATCGCCCTGATCGGCGGCCGGGGAACCATCGCCGGACCGCTGGTGGGCGCCCTGGCGCTTCGCCCCTTGAACGAGTTCACCCGCATTTACCTGAGCGACCAGCTGCCGGGTCTGCACCTGGTCATCTTCGGCCTGATCCTCATCCTGGTGATGCTCTACCAGCCCAAGGGCCTGACCGCGCCCCTGTCCAGGATCTACGACCGACTGGCCTGCAGGATCATCGGCAAGGGAGTCGCAAAATGAACATCCTCGAAATATCCGGACTCACCAAGCACTTCGGCGGCCTGACCGCCATCCACGACCTGGACCTGCACATCGCCAAGGGCGAAATCCTGGGCCTCATCGGCCCCAACGGCGCGGGCAAGTCCACCATGTTCAACTGCGTGGCCGGGGTGTTCCCGCCCTCTACAGGCGATATCCGCTTCAAGGGCGAGTCCATCGCCGGAAAGAAGCCCTGGGACCTCTGCGCCATGGGCCTGGCGCGCACCTTCCAGATCGTGAAGCCCTTCGGCTCCAAGACCGTGCTCTACAACGTGATGGTGGGGGCCTTCCTGCGCACCGGCTCCACGGCCAAGGCCCGCGAGATCGCCATGGACGTGCTCACCGAGCTGCAGCTCGACCACCGGGCCGACCAGCTCTCCGGCAACCTGACCATCGCCGACCGCAAGCGCCTGGAGATCGCCAAGGCCCTGGCCACCGGGCCGGAACTCCTGCTGTTGGACGAGGTCATGGCCGGGCTTCGACCGACCGAGGTGGACGACATGATCGACATCATCAAGGGCCTGCGCGACCGGGGCGTGACCGTATTCGTCATCGAGCACATCATGCGCGCGGTCATGGCCCTGTCCGACCGCGTGGTGGTCATCCAGTTCGGGGAGAAGATCGCCGAGGGCAAGCCCGAGGACGTCACCCGCGACGAGAACGTCATCAAGGCCTATCTCGGGAGGGAATATGGCGCTGCTTAGCGTGGAGAACATCGACGTCTTCTACGGGGACGTGCAGGTCATAAACGGGCTCTCCCTTGTGGTGAACGAGGGCGAGGTGGTCTCCATCATCGGCGGCAACGGCGCGGGCAAGTCCACTCTCCTGAAGACCATCTCGGGGCTCATGCAGGCGCGCTCGGGCGTCATCACCTTCCGGGGCGAGCACATCGAGGCGCTGCCCCCGGAGAAGATCGTGGAGAAAGGCATCGTCCACGTGCCCGAGGGCCGCAGGCTCTTCTCGCTCATGAGCGTGGCCGACAACCTGGAGATCGGGGCCTACACGAAAAAGGCCTATAAGCTGCGCGGAGAGACCCTGCGCCAAGTGTACGAGCTTCTGCCCAGGCTCATGGAGCGGCGCGAGCAGGTGGCCATGACCCTGTCCGGCGGCGAGCAGCAGATGGTGGCCATCGGACGCGGCCTTATGGCCATGCCCGGGCTTCTCATGCTCGACGAGCCCTCGCTCGGCTTGGCGCCCATCCTGGTGAAGTCCATCTTCGATACGCTGCGCAAAATCGCGGACACCGGCACCACGGTGCTGCTGGTGGAGCAGGACGTGCACCACTCCCTGAGCCTTTCCGACCGGGGCTACGTGCTGGAGCACGGCCGAGTGGCGCTCACGGGCAAGGCCTCCGAACTCATCGACAACCCGCACATCAAATCCGCCTACCTGGGCATGTGAGGCAGAGAATGCACGGCTTCTACGACAGGGTGCTCACCATCGACGTTTCGCGTCGCACCTTTTCCATCGATCTCGTGGTGGACGAAGTGCTGGAAGCCTGCCTGGGCGGCAAGGGCCTGGCCACGCACCTGCTGCTTGAGCGAAATCCCGCCGGGGTGGACCCGCTCTCCCCGGAGAACCGGCTCATCTTCGCCACCGGCCCCCTGTGCGGCGGGTCGGCCTGGGGAGCCAGCCGCTACGGCGTGTACACCAAGTCGCCCCTGACCGGGTTCTACGCAGAGTCATACTCGGGCGGACGCGTGCCAGAGGCCATCGACGCCACGGGATTCGACGCCGTGGTCATTGAAGGGGCTTCGGATACGCCGGTGGCCATCACCGTGCACCCGGAGGGCTGCGAGTTTCACGACGCCACCCCCCTGTGGGGCATGGACGTGTACAAATCCGAAGACGAGGCCCTGGCCCGCTTCGCCCGGCCGGAAGCCCCGGGAAAGCCCGGGGCCGTGGTCATCGGGCCTGCGGGCGAGAACCTGGTGCGCTTCGCCATGATCGCCAACGACAAGTGGCGTTGCGCCGGGCGCGCGGGCACGGGCGCGGTGATGGGGTCGAAGCGGATCAAGGCCATCGTGTTCCAGGGGGACCGCAAGCGCGTGCCTGCCGATCCCAAGGGACTTCGCGAATACGCCACGGCCTTCGCCAAGGCGGGCGTTACGAACAAGGGCGTGCAGGCCTACCGCGCCCAGGGCACCACCATGATGGTGGCCCTCATGAACACGGCCGGGGCCTTCCCGGCCAAGTACTGGACCCAGGGCAGCTGCGAGCACTGGCCCAACCTCTCGGGCGAGCGTTTCCACAAGGAGCACGAGGTCACGCCCCACGCCTGCCTGAAGTGCTTCATGGCCTGCGGGCGCATGGCCACCCTGAAGACCGGGCGTCACACGGGGCTCACCCTGGAAGGCCCCGAGTACGAGACCATCTACGCCTTCGGCGGGCTGTGCATGATCGAGGACATGGGCGAGGTGGTCTATTTGAACGACATCTGCGACCGCCTGGGCATGGACACCATCACCGCCGGCAACCTCTGCGCCTTCGCCATCGAAGCGGCGGCCCGGGGCGCGGTGGACATCGACATCACCTACAACGACGCCGACGCGGCCGCCCGGCTCATCGAGGACATCGCCGCCCAGCGTGGCGTGGGGGCGATTCTGGCCCAGGGCATCATCCCGGCGGCCAGGGCCTGGGGCCTGGAAGAGCTGGCCGTGCACGTGAAGGGAATGGAGCCCGCGGGCTACGACCCGCGCGTGCTCAAGGGCATGGGCCTGGCCTACGCCACCTCGGACCGGGGGGCCTGCCACCTGCGCACCACCTTCTACAAGCCGGAGCTGGCCGGATTCATCCCCGCCGACACCACCCAGGGCAAGGCCGAGATGCTCATCGACTACGAGGACCGGCTGACCATCTTCGACACCCTCATCCTCTGCCGCTTCTTCCGCGACCTCTACACCTGGGAGGAGCTGGAAAAGGTGATCACCCTGGTCACGGGCCTGGACGCCTCGAAAGAGGCCCTCAGGCGGCGCGCCGCCCACGTTGCGGACATGACCCGCACATTCAACCTGCGCGAGGGCCTGACCCCGGCCGACGACCGGCTGCCGGGGCGCCTGCACCGCGAGGCCCTGCCCGACGGCCGGGAACTGAAGGAAGAGGAGCTGTCGTTCATGCTCGGCGAATACTACCGCCTGCGGGGCTGGTCCCCCGAAGGCAGGCCTGCCGGGGCCTGACAACCCCCTCCCGGCGAGACTCCGAAACGGTTTTGCATCATCTTTGCGTTGCATTGGTCCGCATGTAGGCATTCTGAAACATACTACAGGAGGATGAGATGGAAGCGCTGATGGCCCTCGTGAAAGACCAGGACCCGCATGAGAAGGAATTCCATCAGGCGGTCAGTGAAGTTTTCGAGTCCATCAAGCCGCTTCTGGATTCGCGACCAGAATACCGCAAGGCGAAGATACTGGAGCGCCTCGTGGAGCCCGAACGGGTGCTCATGTTCCGCGTGACGTGGGAGGACGACGCAGGGGAAGTCCACGTGAACCGGGGCTACCGCATCCAGATGAACAGCGCCATCGGCCCGTACAAGGGTGGCCTGCGGTTCCACCCTTCCGTGAACCTCGGCATCCTGAAGTTCCTGGCCTTCGAGCAGGTCTTCAAGAACGCCCTGACCACGCTCCCCATGGGCGGCGGCAAGGGCGGGTCCGATTTCGATCCCAAGGGCAAGTCCGATTCCGAGGTCATGCGCTTCTGCCAGGCCTTCATGGCCGAACTCTGGCGGCATGTGGGCCAGTTCACGGACGTGCCCGCCGGCGACATCGGCGTCGGAGCTCGCGAGATCGGCTACCTGTACGGAATGTACAAGAAGCTGGCCAACGAGTTCTCCGGGGTGCTCACGGGCAAGAGCCTGAACTGGGGGGGCAGCCTGATACGCCCGGAAGCCACCGGCTACGGCTGCGTCTATTTCAGCGCCGAGATGCTCGCCGCCAGGAACCAGACCCTGGAGAACAAGGTCTGCCTGGTGTCCGGCTCCGGCAACGTCGCCCAGTACACCGTGGAGAAGCTCCTGGAGCTTGGCGCCAAGCCCGTGACCCTGTCCGACTCGTCCGGCTACATCTACGACGAGGAGGGCATCGACCAGGGCAAGCTCGATTTCGTCAAGCAGCTCAAGAACATCAGGCGCGGGCGCATCGAGGAGTACGCCCTGAAGTATCCTGGGGCGGTCTACACGGCCTGCGAGCAGGGCCGATCCTGCGACCCGCTGTGGAACCACAAGGCAGACTGCGCCTTCCCCTCGGCCACTCAGAACGAGATCAACGGCGCGGACGCCCAGAATCTGATCAACAACGGCGTGAAGGTGGTGGCGGAAGGGGCGAACATGCCCACCACCCCCGCCGGAGTGAACCTCTTTATCCAGGAGAGGATCCTCTACGGTCCGGGCAAGGCGGCCAACGCCGGCGGAGTGTCCGTGTCGGGGCTTGAAATGTCGCAGAACAGCATGCGCTTCTCCTGGCCCCGGGAAGAGGTGGACGACAGGCTGCGCATGATCATGCGCAGCATCCACCGCACCTGCGCCGACGCGGCCCAGGCCGCAGGAGCGCCCGGGAACTACGTCATGGGAGCCAACATCGCCGGATTCAAGAAGGTCGTGGAGGCCATGCTGGACCAGGGACTGCTTTGAGACGGCGCCCGCCCGCGCACGGGCGGGTCCGGCCCGCCTGTGCGCCGGGGTGTGGGACACGTTTTCGCGCCCTGATTGTCTTCGCGGCAGGGTATGGGCTATCCTAACTGCAAACGCCGGCGGGCCACGGACGGGCCATGCCCGGAGCGACCGAGACGGGCGGGATTGGCATGAAACTCATGGAGCGTGAGCTGTCGCGCGTGGCGGTGCTCGACTTCAGGGCCTTCCTGGAGTTGATGGCCAACAAGATACGGGAGATCCTGCTCGTCTCAAGCAGCTACGACGCCTTCATCATCGAGGAAGACGTGACGCTGGCGTCGCGCATCGTCTCGGAGTACAGCGGGCTCAACCTGTCCCAGCCCCCCCGGGTCACCCGAACTTCCTCCGCCCTGCGGGCGCTTGAGCTCTTAGGCGAGAGGAAGTTCGACCTGGTCATCACCATGCCCCACCTGGAGGACATGGACGCTGCGAGCTTCGGGGAGCGCGTCAAGCGCTTGAGCCCCTCCCTGCCCGTCTACCTGCTGGCTCACAGCCTGCGCTCCGTCCAAGCGGCGGACGAGAGCGCCGCCCTGGGGGGCATCGACA
Organism: Fundidesulfovibrio terrae; assembly: GCF_022808915.1. Classification (NCBI taxonomy): domain Bacteria; kingdom Pseudomonadati; phylum Thermodesulfobacteriota; class Desulfovibrionia; order Desulfovibrionales; family Desulfovibrionaceae; genus Fundidesulfovibrio; species Fundidesulfovibrio terrae. Next base: position 491,802 of record NZ_JAKZFS010000002.1, on the reverse strand, counting down.
AGGTCTTCATCTGGTCCGGCAACGCCGACCTGCTGCTGTCCATCGTCAAGAGCACGGAGGACGTCCTCAACGTTGAGCACGACACCCGGCGCGCCGACGTCTGCGTGCTCATCCTGGTGGAGGATTCCCCGCTCTACTATTCGAGGCTTTTGCCCATCTTCTACAAGCAGATCGTCCGGCAGATACAGAACGTGCTCGAGTGCGGGGTCAACGAGGAGGAACGCCTGCTCATCATGCGCACCCGCCCCAAGATTCTGCTGGCGCGCAATTTCGAGGAGGCCTCCGCGCTCTACGACACGTACAAGTCCAACCTGCTCGGGGTCATATCGGACACGCGCTTCCCCAAGCAGGGCCGGCTGCACGCCAAGGCCGGGGTCGAACTGCTGTCCAGGGTCCGGGCGGAAATGCCCTTCCTGCCGCTTCTGCTCATGAGCTCCGAGACCTCCAACGGCCATGACGCCGAGGCCATCCAGTCGGAATTCCTGGACAAGAATTCTCCGAGACTCGTGAATGACGTGCAGGACTTTTTCCTTGCGCACCTGGGGTTCGGCGAATTCGTGTTCAGGACCCCGGACGGCCACGAGGCTGGCAGGGCCGACAGGCTGCGCACCCTGGAGGAGCGCCTGGCCCAGATGCCGGAGGAGTCCCTTCGCCACCATATCGAAAAGAAGGACTTGGCCAACTGGGTCATGATGCGCTCCGAAATCCCCCTGGCCACCGCCATCCGGGCAATCCGCAGCGACATGTTCGAAAGCGTCCGGGAAATGCGCGAGTATCTCATCTCGCTCATCCACCACGTGCGCAAATGGCGTCAGAAGGGCGTGGTTGCCAGGTTCAACCGCAAGGACTTCAAGCAGGACCTCTTAAGCGTCGCCAAGATCGGAAGCGGGTCGCTCGGCGGCAAGGCGCGGGGACTGGCCTTCATGTCCTCGGTGTTGAGCGAGGACATGAGCCTGGCCGAAAGGTTTCCGGAATGTCCCATCCAGGTGCCGCAGACCCTGGTGCTCGCAACCGACGTCTTCGAGGAGTTCGTGGAAAGAAACGGGCTGCGACGCTTCGCCGGGGAGGGATATGCCGACGCCGAGGTGGCCCGGGCGTTTTTGCGGGCGGAGATGCCCCCAGTCATCGTTTACGACATGGAGAAATACCTGGAGGAGATTCGCTATCCCCTGGCCGTGCGCTCCTCAAGCCTTTTGGAGGACGCCCAGTTCCAGCCCTACGCCGGCCTGTACGACACGCTCATGATCCCCAACGACCATTCCGACCCAGGCGAGCGGCTCAGGCAGCTCCTGGGCGCCATCAAGCTCGTCTACGCGTCGACCTGGTACGCAAGCCCGAAGGCTTTCGCTAAAAGCACCGCCAGCCAGGCCCAGGACGAGGCCATGGCCGTGGCCATCCAGCAGGTCGCGGGCGAGCGCCACGGCGATTTCTACTATCCGGCCATGGCGGGCGTGGCCCTGTCCCACAATTACTATCCCGTCTCGCGCATGCGGCCCGAGGACGGCATCGTGCACATGGTGGTCGGATTCGGCAAGGCGGTTGTCGAGGGAGGGATCTCCTTGCGGTTCTCGCCCAAGCATCCGCAAATATTGCCCCAGCTCGCCTCAGTGGAGGACATGCTCGCCAATACGCAGCGGGATTTCTTCTCCCTGCGTCTCGGCGGGCATGAAGCGCATGCGCCGTCGGAAGCCGGCGCCCACCTCGTGAAAAGGAACATCCACGACGCCCTGGGCGACTACCCCATCATGGCCTGCACCAGTACCTACGATCCGGCCGACAACCGCGTCCGGGATTCGGACGACACGGGCGGAGCGAAGGTCGTGCTTTTCTCCAGGATCATCCAGCACAAGCTCCTGCCACTGCCGGAGATGCTCTCCGGACTGCTTGCGCTCTTCCGCAAGAAGATCGGCTGTGACGTGGAGCTGGAATTCGCGGTGAACCTGGCCCGGGAGAACCCGCGCGCGTGCGGCTTCTATCTCCTCCAGGTGCGGCCCATGGCCACCGAAACCGGCCGTTTCGAGGCCGAAATCACCGAGGAGGAGCGCCAGGGCGCGTTCCTCACCTCCCGGCTGGCCCTGGGCGGCGGCAGGAGGAGCGACATAGCCGACATCGTGTTCGTCAGGCCGGAGGCCTTCGATCCCGCGCAGACGCAGGAGATCGCCGAGGAAATAGGCCAGGTGAATGCCGCGCTCGCACGCGAGGGACGGCCGTACCTGCTCATCGGGCCCGGGCGCTGGGGCTCCTCGGACCGCTGGCTGGGAATACCCGTGCAGTGGCGCCACATCTCCGCGGTGGGGGCCATGGTGGAATGCCGGGGAGCCATGATCAAGGCCGATCCCTCGCAGGGATCGCATTTTTTCCAGAACATCACCTCGCTTGGGATACCCTACGTGACCGTGACCGAAGGCGAGGGCGACGTCCTCGACTGGCGCCGGATCGAGTCCCTGCCGGTTGTGGCCGAGACCGCCCGGCTCAAGCACGTGCGGGCCCCTCGGGGATTGGTCATAAAGATCGACAGCAGGCGTTCGTGTTGCGTGATGACCTTCGGGACGTCTGTGGGGACGCCTGAATGAGCGGAGCAAGCCCAGGAAGAAACGCCGGATGTCCCGGCCCCGAGCACGCCATCAAAAGGAGCGATATATGCTTGTAGGCGACTGGATGCTGAAAAACGTCACCACCGTGACCGAGGACGTCTCCATGGTCAAAGCCGGGCGCATCATGCAGCAGCGCGGCGTCCCCCGCCTGCCCGTGGTGAATCCCGAGGGCCACCTCACCGGCATCGTCAGCGAGCGCGACATCAAGGCCGCCTCGCCCTCCAAGGCCACGTCGCTGGACATCTACGAGATGACGAACCTGCTCTCCGAGATCAAGGTGCGCGACATCATGACCAAGGATCCCTTGCGCATCCGGCCCGGCGACACCGTGGAGCGCGCCGCGGCCATCATGCGCGACAACCAGGTGGGGGGCCTGCCTGTTGTGGACAAGGAGGACCGCGTGGTGGGAATCATCGCCGACACGGACGTCTTCCGGCTCTTCACCATGATCAGCGGCGTGGACCAGGGCGGCGTCCAGATGGCCGCCGTGCTGCCCGTGGAGAAGGGGCACCTCAAGCAGCTCATCGACGACATCCGGGGGCAAGACGCCAAGATCATAAGCATATTCTCCCACCTGGACCAGGCCGACGAGTCCAAGCGCAACGTGTACATCCGCCTGCGCACCATGACCGAGGCCGAGGAGTATCGCCTCAAGGACTATGTACGAGCCAGGCACCAGCTGCTCTACTGGGTCAAGGATTAGACGGGACGCGGGCCGTCCGCCCCTCTTCCCGACGGTTAATACTAAGGAGTGCGCACATGCGACCAGACGATTTCATACTCTGGAAAAACCAGTGCTACATCGACGGCAAGTGGATTCCTGCCCTCGACGGCGAAGTGCTGGACGTGACCAACCCGGCCAGCGGCGAGGTGCTTGGTACCGTGCCCAAATGCGGCACCAAGGAGACCTCGCTGGCCATCTCGGCGGCGGCGCGGTCCATGGCCGCCTGGAAGCTGCTCACCCCGGCCGAACGGGGTGAATACCTGCATAGGCTCCATGCCCTCATCAGGGAGAATCTGGACGAGCTGGCGGCCATCCTCACCCTGGAGCAGGGCAAGCCCCTGGCCGAGTCCAAGGGCGAGATCATGCAGGGGGCGTCCTACTTCCCCTGGTACGCGGGCGAAGCCAGGCGAGCCTATGGCCGCCTCATCCCCGCACCCGGGCCCGGCAGGCGGCCCCTGACCATGCTCCAGCCCGTGGGCGTTACGGGCATCATCACCCCCTGGAACTTCCCCTTCGCCATGATCCCTCGCAAGGCCGCCCCGGCCCTTGCCGCCGGATGTTCCGTGGTGATCAAGCCCGCTTCCCAGACCCCCTACTCCGCCCTGGCCATGGCCGCCCTGGCCCAGGAAGCCGGCATCCCGGCGGGCGTGTTCAACGTCATCACCGGCGACTCGTCCAAGATCGGGGCGGAGCTCACCGGCGACCCGCGCGTGCGCAAGCTCTCCTTCACCGGGTCCACCGCCGTGGGCAAGAAGCTCATGGCCCAGTGCGCCGGGACCGTGAAGCGCCTGTCGCTGGAGCTCGGGGGCAACGCGCCCTTCATCGTGTTCGACGACGCCGACCTGGACCGCGCCGTGGACGGGGCGGTCATCTCCAAGTTCCGCAACTCCGGCCAGACCTGCATCTGCGCCAACCGCATCCTGGTGCAGAAAGGCATCCTCGACGCCTTCACCGCAAAGCTCGCCGCCAAAGTGGAGGCCCTCAGGGTGGGAAGCGGCCTGGACGCGGGCGTCACCCAGGGGCCGCTCATCGACGAATCCGCCGTGAAGCACGTGGAGGCCCTGGTGGCGGAGGCGGTGGACAAGGGCGCGCGCATCATGGTCGGCGGAAAGCGACACGCCCTGGGCGGCCTCTTCTACGAGCCCACGGTACTCGGCTCCGTGACTCCCTCCATGCGGGTCTTCCGCGAGGAGATCTTCGGCCCGGTGGCGCCCATCGTCCCCTTCTCCTCGGAAAAGGAAGCCATCGCCCTGGCCAACGACACAGAGGTGGGACTGGCCTCCTACATGTTCACCAACGACCTGGGGCGCACCTGGCGGGTGAGCGAGGCTTTGGAATACGGCATGGTGGGGGTCAACGAGGTCATCCTGGCCATGGCCGAAGCGCCCTTCGGAGGCATCAAGGAAAGCGGCATGGGCCGCGAGGGCGGAAGCGAAGGCATCCTGGACTACATGGACACCAAGTACGTGCTCATGGGGGGGCTCAACGTCTGATTGCGGGAGCACGCCCCCTGGCTGGATGATCGTCCCTGAATCGTTGCGGCGTTGCGGCGGAGCCAGGCGACGAATTATGTCTTACTTGACATATATCATGACGGGCGACACCGCCCCGGCCCGCCCGCCGCCGAAAGCCTCCGGCGGCGGGCGCACGCCCGGTCCATGCGCGGGCTTACGCCTTTTTCAAAAAGCAGGTCTTGAGCACTAGGCCCTTGACCTTGTCGGCGTTGCACTCGATCTCGCCCTCGTTGTCGGTGAGGCGGATGTTCTTGATGAGCGTGCCGCGCTTGAGCGTGACGGATGAGCCTTTCACTTTGAGATCCTTGATGATCGTGACGCTGTCTCCGTCTTTCAGGAGCGTCCCGTTGCTGTCTTTCACCTTGATTTCATCCATGGATTCGGTCCTTTGTTTGTCTCGGGATGGGAAACGGCGCGAAAAGCCCGCCGTCGTGGGCTGTGTAGCCGGGCGCGGGCCACTGCGCAAGCGGTGGTTCCCCCGAAGGGCTGGACATCGGCGCGCAAACGCCTGAAGAGAAGGACGTGAACAACGTGACTGCACTCGTTCAAAAGAGGACGGCGCGGGGAGGCGCGCGACCGTGCGCGTAGCGGCGCTGGTGCCCGCGGCCGGGCTCTCCTCGCGCATGGACGGCTTCAAGCCGCTCCTGCCGCTTCGCGGCTCCACGGTGCTGGGCTGTGTGACGCGCAGCCTGCGCGAGGCGGGCGTGGAAGACATCCTTGCGGTGGCCGGACACAAGGCCGGGGAGGTCTACGCCGAGGCGGCCCGGCTTCAGATCGGCTGCGTGGTCAACCGCGAGTACGAGCAGGGCATGTTCTCCTCCATCCTGACCGGGATCGCGGCCCTGCCAGGCGGCGTCGACGCCGTATTGGTGCTGCCGGTGGACATCCCCCTGGTGCGCCCCCAGACCATCCGTTCCCTCCTCGACCGGTTCGGAGACCGGCCCATCGCCTACCCCACCTTTCTCGGGGAGCGCGGCCATCCTCCGCTCATCCGGTCGGACTGCCTGCCGTTCATCTCCTCCTGGAAGGAAGACGGCGGCCTGCGCGCTACGCTTTCGGAACTGGAGAAACGCCTGGGGGCGGACGAGACGCCCGTGGCCGACGCCAACATCCTCTTCGACCTGGACACGCCGCAGAACTACCGCGAAGCCCTGCGCCGGGTGCGCCGCAGGGGCCGCCCCACCCCCGGCGAGGCCCAGGCGCTGCTCGAGATACATTGCGTGAACGAACGCGGCCTGGCTCACGCCCACGCCGTGGCCCGCATCGCCCTGGCCCTGGCCACGGCCTTGAACGAGGCGCGCGGCTGGCCCCTGGACATGGACCTGACCCAGGCGGCGGCGCTCCTGCACGACATCGCCAAGAAGCGCAAGAACCACGAGGCCGAGGGCGGGCGCATCCTGGACGCGGCGGGCTTCCCGGACGCGGCGCGCATCGTGGAGGCCCACCGGGACCTCTCAATCCCGGACATCGCCCCCATCACCGAACGCGAGGTGGTCTACCTGGCGGACAAGCTGGTCTGCTGCGACAGCCCGGTGAGCGTGCACAGGCGCTTCCAGGAAAAGCTCGACCGTTTCGGACACGACCCCGAGGCGTTCACGGCCATCAGCGGCCGGCGGGACAGGGCGCTGGCCATGCTCGCGCGCGTAGAGCGCGAATCCGGCCTTGGCATCAAGGCCATCTTGGAACGGGCCGGGCTGTATCATCCTCCGGGCGAGCCCAGCGAAGCGGGCGCATGACCGGCCGTGAACCCGCCACGCAAGGCGACACGTCCATGCACGTTCCGTTGAATACCGGGCGCATCTTCGCCATCGGCGACATCCACGGCCAGTCCGGCGAGCTGGACGCTCTGCTCGCGCGCCTGGACGCCCTGGACCCCGCCGCCGGGCTCGTCTTCATGGGGGACTACATCGACCGGGGCGGGCACACGCGGGAGGTGATCGAGAGGCTTCTCGCGATTCGCCGCACCCGGCCGGACACGGTGTTTCTCATGGGCAACCACGAGGCGGCCCTGCTGCATTTCGCTGCGACGGGGGATCACGAGAGCCTGCGCCTGCTGCGCGCCGTGGGATTCCAGGCCACCCTGGACAGCTACGGGGCAACGGCCGGTTTTCGGGGGCTTGACTTCATGCCGGAAGCCCATGCGGAATTCCTGCACGAACTCTCACCGTGGCATCGGCACGGGAGCTACATCTTCTTCCACGCGCCCATGCCCGCCGGGGCCGCCCCCTCGCAGGCAGACCCGGCCAGGTTGGAAACGATGCTCGGCAATCGGGCGATAGACACGGCGGGCTGGGCGGCAAGCGGCGAAACCCTGGTGTTCGGGCACGTGCCCCTCGAAACTCCGCTCGTGCTCCCAGGGCTCATCGGCATCGACACGGGGGCCGGACGGGGCGGCGTCCTCACGGCGCTGGAACTGCCGGAACTCCGCTTCCACCACGCCTGAGCGCAATCCCCCGGCGCCTCACCCTCAAGCGACACACTCCGCATCGCCCGGTGCGAAGCGATAGAGGATTCCAAAGGAACGAAGTTCCTTTGGCCGCCGGAGGCATCTTCCTCTTTACTCTCCCCCCTTCTCTTCCAACCCCTTCAGCTGATAATCCCCTTCCAGAAACGCCTGGGCAATCCGCGCGGGCATGTCGTCGTCCACCATGGCCGCGTCCAGGAGCCTGCTGAAGCCCAAGAACCGTCCCAGCATCTCCATCTTGGCCCTGATGCTTTCCCTGGACCCCTCCATGAGCACGGCCGTGACCATGTCGCCCTGCCGGTTGGTGTAGAATTCCTCCTGGCGCATGACCATCTCCACGAAGGCAGCCCGGCGTTCGCGCTGGATTCTGGCCGTGCCGCCGCCTTTGAAGCGGAACCGGATGGAATTCTCGCGCGCGTTGGCCCCGCACACGGCGTCGATCATGGCGAAGTGGTAGTCCACGCGGGCATTGAGGTTCAGATAGTCACGGGCCACGAAGGCGTAGTTGGGGTTGCCCACGGGGCGTTCGCTGCGCGCGTCCAGGAGCGAGCGGGACATGAGCCCGCCGACCCCCGGTATGGGCGGCGCGACTCCCCAGCGCAGCCCGGGCACGGCCATGCCCGCGCACAGCGCCTTGAGCGGCTCGCAAAGCACGGCCTCCAGGCCTATTTCGGTGGAGCGCCCGGGCACGAGGCCGCCGCCCATATCGATGATCAGGAAATCGAGGCCGGTTGTGTCCTTGATGCGCCGCACCAGGGCGAAGGCTTCCTCGGCCACGGCGTCTCCGGCCTCGAAAAGGGCGATGACGGCCTTCTCATGGATGAAGCGCACCATGTCGTGCAGGCTCGAGCACTCGAGGATGGAGAAGGTGGGGCCGTAGGCGTCGGTAAGGTTGAGCGGCAGGACGAGGCTGCGCACGGAGGCGGCGGCGTCCGGGGCCTGCGGGGCGGAGCGGCCCGTAACGGCTGAGCGGGCTGAACCGGACGAGGCGTTTCGCCACAGATCGGCGTCGGTTGCGCATACCGCGCCCCGGTCGGCGTCCACCAGCACCCACTGCCCGCTCTCAAGCGCTGTGGTGGCCGTGCCCAGGCCGGTGATCATAGGGATGCCCAGTTCGCGGGACAGGCAGGCCAGGTGGTCCAGGGGGTTGCCCATGTCCACCAGCAGTCCGGCCGCACCCGGCACGAGTGAGGCCGCGTCCACCAGGCTCTGGTGCAGCGTGAGCACCATGGGTCCGGGCACGTGGGCCAGGGCGGCCAGATCCTGCCGGGAGCGGGCGATGGCCACCTGGCCGGCGGCCTTGCCCGGGGACGCCCCGTGCCCGCCCTCCAGGATGACCTGGCCGGACGGTCCGGTATCCGGGCGGACGGTCTGGGAAAGGCGGGCCGGGCGGGCCTGGAGAATCCACAGGGTTCCTCCGGAGTCCACGGCCCATTCGATGTCCTGGGGGCAACCGGCCAGGGCTTCTATGCGCAGGCCGTGGTCGCGCAGCCGGGAGACGTCCTCGAAGGAGAGCACCTGTTCCAGGCTCTGCGAGCCGGGGACATCCTCCAGGCGAAGGCCGCCGTCATGACCCGGGACCTCGCGCACGGTCTTGCCCGCGATCTGAACCGGGGTGTTGTCCGGAGTGGCCGGAAGGAGATCGCGGCTCGGCCGGAAGACGTCCGCCGGGGAACGCCCGGACACGGCCTGGGTGCCGAGCCCATACACGGCCGTGAGCAGCATGCGCCCCGAGGCCGGATCCATGGGGTCGGCGGTGAAGAGCACGCCCGAGGCGCGCGCGTCCACCATGCGCTGGCACAGGACGGCCATGTCCACGGCCTGGAGGGCCATGCCCGCGCGCACCCGGTAGGCCAGGGCGCGGGCCGAGAAGGCGCTGGCCAGGACCTCCTTGAAGGCCTCGATGAAGGCGGCGAAAGACCGCACGTTCAGTACGCTGGCATACTGCCCGGCGAAGGAGTGCACGCCGCCGTCCTCGCCGGAGGCGCTGCTGCGCACGGATATGGCCAGGGGAGCGTCATGGGCCGTGTTCTGCGACAGGTGCTCCCAGGCGGCCGCGAGGTGCGCCGTGAATTCCGGCGAGGGGACCGACGCCTCCACCATGGCCCTGGCCCGTCCGGCCAGGGCGTCCAGGTCCGCGCCGTCGGCGGACGCGTCGCGGGCCAGGGCCTTGAGCCGGTCGTCCAGGCGGGCGTGGCGCAGATAGTCGCGGCAGGCCCGGCGGGTCACGACCACGCCGTCCGGCACGGGCAGGCCCGCGCGGATGAGCGTCCCAAGCGGCTGGGCTTTGCCCCCGGCCTGCTCGCGCTGGTCCGCCGTGACCTCTCGCAGGGGCAGCCAGACGCCGCGCGGCGAGTTCCGGAAGCGATCCAGGGCCTCCTCCAGGGAGCCCTCCAGGATGTCCAGGCGGGAATAGAGCCCGTCGTAGGCGTTCCCGGTCAGGCGGTTCAACCCGTCGGCCAGCTCCAGGACCACGGCGCACAGCTCGGAGAGCCGGGCCTCCAGGCGGGCCTGCTCGTTTTCCACCAGGAGCCTGTCCACGTCGGCCATGGCCTCCAGGGCGCGCTCGTTGTCGGCCAGGAGGATGCGGAACATGTGGTAGCGGGCCTTGATGAAGCGCAGGGCGTCGCCCTTGCGCCGCTCCCGGCTCTCGCGCCAGCGCGCCATGAGCCTCGCGAAAAACCCGGCCATCAGCGCGCCTCCCCGGAGTGGAGGACGTCCAGTCCGCTGGCTTCCAGGAACCTGCGGGTGAAGTGCTCCACATGGACGTCGGAGACGAGCTCCACGTCCAGCTGCCTGGTGTAGGCCGTGAGCGCCCCCAGGAAACGCAGGGTCTCCAGGGCGTCCGGGGCCTCCATGAGCTTTCGCTTGCCCACGACCAGGTCGCCCTTGCGAGTGGCCCTGAAGCCCAGGCGCTCCAGCACGTTCAGGAGCAGCCCTGCGCGGCGCGCCCGGCGCTCGTTGTCGGCGAAGCCTCCGGCGAAGCGGAAATACACGAAGGTGTGCTCGGGGCGCGGCGACACCACCGCGTCCACCACGCTGAAATGGTAGCCCAGGCGCAGGGTGACGTTGGCGTAGTCCCTGGCGGCTATCGCGAGGTTCAGCCCGGCGCTGGCGGGATCGGCGGACAGGGCCTGGGAGGTGCGTCCGATCCCGCCCATGATGTCGCCCAGGGACAGCCGGGCCGGGGCGTCGCGGCGCACGTCCTTCAGCAGGAGCCCCTCCAGGAAGGCGCGTAGGGGCTCGCTTTCGACGTCCGCCAGGGTCACAGGGCCGGAGACGCCCGCGAGACCGCCCCCCACGTCCACGATGCCCAGGGCGAAGGGGGAGTCCTCTTCCAGGCGGCGCGGCTGGCCGAGCCCGTTCTGGCCGGGCGTGCCCATGGACAGGAGCAGGTCCACGGCCTTCTCGTGGGCGAAATGGAGGATGTCGTGGCAGGTGCGGCAATGAGCGGCGTCGAAATCGCGCGATTGCGGGTCCACCAGGTTCAGGGGCCGGATGTGGCGCAGAAGGCGGCGCAGCACGAGGTATTCGGGCTCGGTGCCGGTCTGCGCCCCCTGGAGGGCGGCCTGGCGCAGCAGGGATTCGGCCACGCCCCGGTAGACCGCGCCCTGGTCCGCGTCCACCGTGACCATGGACCCGGCCTCGAGCGCGGCCGCGCCCTTCAAGCCGAACACGGCCGGGACGCGGTTCTCGCGAGCCACGGTGGCCAGGTGGCTGGCCGCGGTGCCCACCTCGGCCAGCAGCGCCCCAAGCCTGGGCACGATGCGCGACAGAGCGGGCGAGGCGGCCCGCGCGACTCCCACCGCGCCCAGGGGCACGGAGTCCGGGAGGGTGTCGTCATCAATGGGGACTACGGGACCGGCCCCCACGCCGCCGCAGGCGATCTGCCCGCCGTCGAGGATGATGTCGCCCTCGTCCGGCAGTTCCAGCTCGTCCTGCCCCTCGGCCCCGATCCACTCCGGATACGGCGTGGTGATGGGCTCGATGGCGGTGATCCGCACTCGCCCACGCGGCGTGAGGACAAATGAAAGCACGCACGGTCCGCCCAAGGCGCGCTCGGCGGCCAGGCCCAGCTCGGCCAGCAGGGCGGTCTGGGCGGGCAAGAGCCACGCCGAGCCGCGCAGCCGCCGCCCCGAGGACACGGACAGGGCGTCGCCGCCAGGTAGGGACGTTCCGGCTTCCTTGGGGGATATCCGGGAGCGCAAGGGGTCATGGGGCGCGCTGCGGGACAGCCAGCAGCGATCCGGCAGTGCGGGCCCAGCCGGGGCGCGGGACGAGAGGAGCATGGACGGAGGAAGATTGGGGTCGAAGGCCAGGGTCTGCAGCGTTCCGATGACCGCGGCTTCAGGCCGGAGGCGGATGCACACGGCCTGGGGCCGGGCGTCCCGGGAAATCCCGGGGCTTCCGGCAAGGCCGCCTGTTCCAGGCGCTCCCGTTCCAGCGGCCGTGCCCGCCTCGCCGGGCGCGTCCGCATCACCGGCGGCGAAGGCCAGAACGGCTTCGCAGGCCGATCCGGGCGAGTCCGCCTGGGCCGTGGCCAGGATTTTTCCAGCCCCTCCGGACCCGGCGTCGACGAGGCTCAGTTCCAGAATCGCCCGTCCCCCAGCGCGGGTGAACAGGTCCCCAACTCCGTGCGCCATCTCGGCCAGTATTTCGTCGCGGGAAGTCCCGGAGAGCCCGGCCATGCCCGTGACCGTCACCGCCAGCCCGTCCGGCGCGGGCAGCCCCATCCGCGCGCCGAGCACTGCCAAGCCCACGTTGCACAGGCCAACCAGGGGCTCCATCTCCCAGCCGATCTCGGAAAAGGGCAGCACGCGCCGTCCGGCCAGCGGCCCCATGCCACCGGACAGGACGTCCTCCAGGGCGTCCTTCACCCGCAGGTAGGCGTCGTACAGGTCCACATAGCCTTCGTCGGCCATGCCGTTCAGATGATAGGCGGTGCGGTGGGTGAGGGAGCAGACGTCGCGCGCGGCGCTTTCCAGGAAGGCCTTGTCGAAAACGTATTCACCGCCAAGGGCGCGGTCCATCTGGGCCATGCGCTCGAGCGCCAGGGTGTTGCACTCCAGGATGCGCTTGAACGTGCGCAGCAGGAACCGGGCGGAACCCGGGCCCGTCGCTTCGTCCTGCCTGCTTCCCGCCTTGCCCATGGCCCTCCCCGGCCTCACTCGGCGCGTCCGAATTTACCGACAACCTCATTCAGGGGATTCCAAAGGGGCCTGCCCTTCGGCCGCCGGAGCCTTCCCTTGCAAAGGCCCCCGCTCCCTTCAGCCTGCTCCTACTTCGCCGTTCCCAGCCCCTTCTCCTTCTCGATGCGCCGGACGCCGTCGAGAATCTCGGCCAGCTTGAAGGGTTTGGCCACGAAGTCGAACACGCCCTTGCGGAAGGATTCCCGGGCGGTCTCCATGGTGGCGAAGCCGGTGATGACGATGACGCCGGTGTCCGGGTACAGGGCCTTGACCTTGCCCAGGAAGGCCAGCCCGTCCAGGCCTTCCATCTTGAGGTCGGTGATGACCACGTCGAAGCGGCGTTGCGTGACGCGCTCCAGGGCTTCGGCGGGGTTGGTGAAAGCCTCCACCTCGTAGCCCGCCTTCTGGAAAAAGGGCCTCAAGCGCTTGCAGACAATGGGCTCGTCGTCGAGCACCAGGATGCTGGTCCTGCCTTTGGCGGCGTCTGCCGCGGCGGCAGGGGAAATGTCGTCGGTCACTCTCGTGCCTCCCTCAATGCACTGATGCGTTGCAGGAATTCCTGGACGTGGCGCTGCCCGGCCTCGTCGGAGTCGAGCATGGCGTCGAGCTGGCGCGTGTAGCCGATCAGCCCGCCCAGCATGAACATCTTGTCGAGCATCGCCCGGGTGGGGTGCTTCTTGACCCGGCCCGTGACCATGTCCCCGGCGGTCTCCACCACGAAATCGAACTGCTCCAGGATGTCAGCCACCAGCGTGGCCCGGCGGGAGCGGCGGGTGAAGTCGGTGACGCCGCCCATGAAGCGGAAGAAGATGACGTTGTCGTTGATGGAACCGCCCAGGTAGGCGTCCACCACGGTGAAATGGTAGCCCAGCCGCAGGTGCAGGTTCAGGTATTCCCGGGAGACCACGGCCAGGTTGCGCCCCATGCGGGTGGGGTGGGACTGGTCGGCGGAGAAGGTGCGGGTGACGCTGGACATGAAGCTGCCCAGGTCCACGGGCACGGGACGGGTCTCCCACATGCCCGCGGCGTTCATGCCGTCCAGGATGGCGCTCAAGGGGCGGCAGCGCACGGCGTCCTCGCCCACCTCGTCGCCCTCGCCCGGCGCAAGCCCGCCGTCCACGTCGATGATGGTCATGCCCAGCGGCAGCTTGGTGGCCAGGCGGCGGGGCGCGCCCTCGGTCAGGTCCTGGTGGGTCTCGGCCAGGGAGATGAGCTTGTCCACGGCGCGCTGGTGCACGTAGCGCGCGATGTCGTGGAAGGTCTTGCAGGACTCGGGGCGGAATTGGTCCGACTTCGGGTCCAGCAGCGTCAGCGGGCTGATGTGGCGCAGCACGCGCTTCAAGGTGCGGTATTCCCAGGACTCCTCGAAGACGTCCTCCTTGGAGAGTTCGTAGCGGCACAGGGCTTCCACGGCCCCGTCGTAGACCACCTTGTGGTCGGCGTCCAAGGTGATCTCCTGGCCCTGGCGCAGCACGCGGGTGGCGTTGCCCGCGCCCACGAGGGTCGGCACCCTGAGCTCCCGGGCGATGGTGGCCATGTGGCCCGTGGCCGAGCCCACGTCGGCGATGATGCCCCGGCACTTGGGCATGATGCGGGCGTAGCGCGGCGAGGAATGACGGGCCACCAGGATGCCCCCGTAGGGGAAGTCCGCGAGGTCCGGGTCGTTGTCCACGATGTGCACCCGGCCCGAGGCCACGCCGCCCATGGCCGTGACCCCCTTGCCGGAGAAGATCACCGGAGCGTCCTTGGCCGCCTCGGCCACGTCCTCGCCCAGGGAGCAGGAGCGCGGCCGGATGGAAAGCGGGCGGGCCTGGAGCACGGTGAGCGTGCCGTCCGGGGTGAAGGCCCACTCCACGTCCAGAGGGCGCTTGAAGAAGCGCTCCAGGTTCATGGCCGTCTCGGCCAGGAGGGCGAGCTGCCCGCGGTCCAGGCAGGCGTTGTCGCGCAGTTCCGCGGGAACGGACTCAGTGCGCGTGCCGCCGGAGGGGTCCAGGCCCAGCCGCGTGGTCTTGGGGCTCACCTCGGAGGAGATGGTCTCGTGGGGTGGCTCGCGGCGCAGGAAATAGGTGTCTGTCTCGGCTGTGCCGTCGACGATGGGCTTGCCCAGGCCCCAGGCGGCGCTCACCACCATGGGCTGGTCATGCTCCTGGAGCGGGGCGTAGGTGTAGAGGCCGCCGCTGGTCCGGGCGTCCACCATGCGCATGACGCCCACGGCCATGGCTGGCTCCTCGCAGGTCGTGTCGTGGTGCATGCGGTAGCGCAGGGCGTCCTCGCAGAAGAGGCTGGCCAGCACCCGGCGGTAGGCGTCCAGGATGTCCGCCGGAGCCACGCCCAGCACGCTCTCGTACATGCCGGCGAAGCTCGATTCGCCGTCCTCGCCCCAGGCGCTGGAACGCACGGCCAGAAGCGCGCCGCCTTCGCCCGCCAGCTTGCGCGCGGCCTGCTCCACGGCCTTGGACAGGCTCCTGGGCAGGGGCATGGACAGGATGGACTGGCGCAGCCGCAGCGACGCCTCCTCCAGGCCCTGGCCCCGGGTGTCGCAGAGGTGCTTGGTGGTCTGGGCGGCCAGCTTGCGCAACCCCGCGCGCTCCATGGCCTCGAAGTAGGCCCCGGCGGTGACGACGAACCCCTCGGGCACGGTGCAGCCCAGGATGTTCCTGATGTCGCCCAGGCTGGCCATCTTGTTGCCGCCCTCGTCGGCCAGGTCGTGGGTCAGCTCGGCCAGGGGCAGGATGTGGTCGGAGCGCGAAAGGGCCCGGCGGCCGGCCAGCTCTTCGCGGATCTGATGCTGTACGCGCTCGAATGCCGTGAACAGGGACACGTTCTTGCGCTGGCACAGAAGGCTCAAATCCGAGACGAGCTTGAAGACCTGGTCGCCGAGCCTCTCGCAGGAGTCGAAGATGTACTGCCGGTCGAAGACGTAGTCGCCCCCGAGCTTGTCGCCCATGTCTCCGATGAGCTCAAGTATCGAGTTGTTGCGCTCCAGGATACTCTTGAATTTCTTGAAGAGCACCGAGAAGGGCACGGGCGGCTTTTTGCGCCACCCGGCGAAGAGGTCCTTGATGCTCGGCAGTTCCATGTGATGCTAGTGCGCCCCTTTGCTCTGGAAGACCAGCCCGATGGCCAGTCCGCCCAGGATGGCTATGATCGAAGCCAAGATGCCATACCACGCCCCGTGGTTGAAAGCCAGATCGGCCATGAGGGCGGGCACCCCGATGAGCCGGGCGTCCACGGGCTTGGCGGACTGGCCCTGGACCACGCCGTCCTTCACCGCGAAGACTTCCACGGAGTAGGTGCCGGGAGACAGGCGCGAGGGGATGGCGAGCACGGCGCTGAACGCCTGCATGCCGTCGTGCTTCTCGCCGAGCTTCACGGCGGAAGACTCCTGGCGGAACAGGCCCTCCTGGCCTTTGAGCAGCAGAAGCTCGGGCAGGAGCGCCTTGCGGTCGGCCGAAGGCGGGTCGATGGAGATGTTGTCGGCCAGACCCTCCAGGCCGAGCTTGGCACCGGCCAGGCCCAGGTCCTTCATGGGGGCCGAGGAGTCGATGAGGCACACCTTGGGCACGTTGCCGAAGTGCAGGGTGTTCATGTTCATCCACAGAAGGCCCAGGGCCTTGCCCTTCTCCTTCATGCGCACGTCCTCGGAGGAGCCGACGAAACGCAGCACCACCTGGGAGCCCTCGGGCACGCGGCCTTCCACCTGCAGTGAGGTCCCGTTGTAGAGGGCGTGGATGTCGATGCTGCCGGGCTGGGCGGTGAAGTCGATGCCCGAGGCCCGGGCGGCCATGGGCGCGAACGCCGCGGCCAAGAGGATGCAGAGAAGAATCGCTGCGCGTTTCATGCTAGTGTCCTCCCACATAGGCCAGCAGCACGTCCGGCCGGGCGATCAGTTCGTAGAGAATCTTGAACATCACCACGAGCACCAGAGAGGCCAGCAGGATCTTCAGCTGCTCGCCGTGGAGCTTCTTGCCGACCTTGGCCCCGATCTGGGCTCCCAGCGACGAGCCGATCAGCAGGATCAACGCCAGGACGAAGTCCACGGTGTGGTTGGACACGGACTGCATCACCGTGACGTTGATGCAGGTGAAGAGGATCTGGAACAGGCTCGTGCCCACCACCACGTGCATGGGCATGCGCAGCAGGTAGACCATGACCGGCACCATGATGAAGCCGCCGCCCACGCCCATGATGGCCGACAGAACGCCCACCAGTCCGCCAAGGAACAACGGCAGCAGCGGCGACATGCGCACGCCCGAGCGCTTGAAATCCATCTGCCAGGGCAGGCTCGCCGTGAACCGGGCGAACGCTCCGGACTTGACGTGCTTCTCGGGCTCGTTTTTCGCCGGGGCCTTGGCCTTGCGCATGGCCTGCAGGCTCTCGATGAACATGTAGCCGCCGACCAGGCCCAGCATCAGCACGTAGGTGACGTTGATGAGGAAGTCCGCATTGCCCATCTGGCGCAGCACCTTGATGATCTCGACTCCCACCGTGCCCCCGAGCACGCCGCCGATCAGCAGGAGAAACCCCATCTTCACGTCCACGTTGCCCAGGCGCAGGTGCGCCAGGGTGCCGGACGTGGAGGCTCCCACGATCTGGTTGGAGTCCGAGGCCGCCGCCACGGTGGGCGGGATGCCCATCATGATGAGGAGCGGGGTCATGAGAAAGCCCCCGCCCACGCCGAAGATGCCCGAAAGCAGGCCGACCGCCCCCCCCAGGCCGAACACGGCCGCGATGTTCACGCTGTTGCCCGCGATGGGCAGGTAAAGTTCCACTGGAATGCTCATGCCCCGTCCTTTTTGCGTTCGTGGTGTCTCTTGGGCGAGACCAGCTCCACGCGGCAGTCCACTCCGTTGAGTATCCTGCCGAGAAGTTCGGACTCGCGCTCCCCGCCCTGGTCGTCCCCTCCGGCGGCGGCAGCCACCAGCAGGGTCGTTTTCAGTTGCCCCGCCGCGTCGATCAGCTCCTGGTCGTAGCGCCCTTCGGCCACGAACAGATCGACGTTGGCCCCAGCCGACTTGGCGGATTCGATCTCCGATTCCACTCTGCGCAGCACGGCCCTGCCCTCGGGCGTGTCCATCCCCGTCGCGCCTCCCGGCCCGTTGCCCCCCTTCGGGGGAAAAACGGTCAGGACAGAGACCCTGGCCTGGATGCGCGGAGCCAGGCACAGGGCCCGGACCAGCGATTCCCAGGAGGGGTGCGACGCGTCGATGCCTACGAGGATACGTTCCATGCTTGGTGTTTCCGCCGCAGAGGCTAAAGCAATGATGGGGCCACAATCGAAATATGCGCTAACATAAGAGAATTACACCATTCTTTTTTCATGGCCCGGCTCCTTGCCGAGCCCTCGTTCCAAATCGAAACATTCTCGCCTCTTTGGCTTGTATCAAATTGGAACATGATCTACGCTCGGGCCGGACGGCAGAAGGAGGGGCACGCCATGAACTCCGTGGAGCGGCTCAAGGTCTTTTTCAATTCCATCAAGGGCAAGATCCTGACCCTTTTCCTGGTGGCCTTCCTGGTGGCCTGCGGGCTCACTGCCCTGAACGTCTGGACGCTGGCCGCGGTGAGCGAAAGGCTCCACCTGAGCGAGCGCTACGACGATCTGTTCAACGCCATCCTGGAAGCCCGCCGCTACGAGAAGAACCTCTTGATCTACGGGGGGGCGGAGAGCCTGCGCGAGGGGCTTCTCTACCTGGACCAGGCAGAGGCGGCCGTGGACAGCCTGGGGGACGACCTCGCCAACCTGGCCGGGCCGAAAGTGCTGGCGGCCTTCCAGAAGACCCTGGCCCAGTACCGCGAGGACCTGTCCTCGCTGGAAGGGGCGGGAGACGTGGCCAAGGACAACGCCCGCTCCACCGGCAAGCTCCTGGTGGGCATGGCCGAACAGCTCAGCCGCACCAAGCGCGACCGCATCAACAAGACCATCTTCGAGGTGTCGCTCCTGCCCTTCGCCTACCTGGGCGTGTTCCTGGTGTTCATGGCCATCCTGGTCAAGGTCATCGCCCAGAGCCTGCTTAAGCCCTTGGGCATGATCGGCCAGATCACCGCGCGGGTGGCCAAGGGCGACTTCAGCCCCGTGGACGGCGGCGGGCAGCACATCGTGGAAATTTCAGGGCTCCTGGACGCCCTGAACCGCATGGCCATGGAACTGACCGCCAACCAGGAGGACCTGCTCCAGGCCCGCAAGATCGCGGCCATCGGCACGCTCACCGCCGGGATCGCCCACGAGATCAACAACCCCCTCAACAACATCGTGCTCTCGGCCGAGACGCTCCTCGAGACCCACGCGGACAACTTGGACGAGGACGGCCAGGAGGCGGCCCGCGACATCCTCTCCCAGGCGGAGCGGGCCGGGGAGATCGTGCGCAACCTGCTGGACTTCTCGCGCACGGAAAAGGCCAAGTTCAGCCCCCTGTCCCCGGATGTGGTGGTGAAGAGCTCGCTGGCCCTGCTCAAGAACCAGATCCTGATCTCGGGCCTGACCATGAACGTGGACGTGCCGCACGGCCTGGACAAGGTGGCCGGAAACCTGCGCCATCTGCAGCAGGTGTTTCTGAACCTCCTGCAGAACGCCGTGCAGGCCACCCCGGCCGGGGGGCGCATCGACGTGTCCGGGCGCGACGCCAGCGACTTCATCTGTTTCATCGTGCGCGACTCCGGCAAGGGCATCGACCCGAAGAACCTGTCGCACATCTTCGAGCCCTTCTTCACCACCAAGGAAGTGGGCAAGGGCACGGGTCTTGGGCTCGCCGTGACCTACTCCATCATCAAGCGCCACGGAGGGCGCATCGAGGTGGAGAGCGAGCCGGGACAGGGCACGGCCTTCTACGTGTTCCTGCCCAAGGCGGCCAAGGCCCCGGGCGCACCCCTCCAGGAGTCCGCCGGTGCGGCGGACGGGGAGGCCGGGCATGACCTGTAGGATCGCCGTGGTGGACGACGAGGCCGTGGCCCGCAAGCGCCTGGGCGACGCGCTTTTCCGCGACGGCTTCGAGGTAGAAACCTTCGAGGACGCGGAATCCTTCCTGGAACGGGGACGGGAGAAACCCTTCGACCTGGCCCTCTTGGACATGGTGCTGCCGGGGATTTCCGGCATGGAGGCCCTGTCGCGCCTCAAGGGTTCCGGAGACGACACCGAAGTCATCCTCGTGACGGGCCACGGCGGACTGGATACGGCCATCGAGGCCATCAAGCTGGGCGCGTTCCATTACGTGGCCAAGCCCGTGAAGCTGGCCGAGGTGCGAAGCCTGGTCAAGAGCGCCTGCGAGAAGGTGTCCATGCGCCGGGAGAACCGGCTTTTGCGCCAGGCCCTGCGCGAGGAGACCGGGCTCGAATCCATGATCGGGGCCAGCGCCTCCATGCGCCAGGTGTTCGAACTCATCCGCAAGATCGCGCCGGTGGGCTGCAACGTGCTGATCCAGGGGGCCAGCGGCACGGGCAAGGCCCTGGTGGCCCGGGCCATCCACAAGCTCTCCCCACGCAAGGACCAGGCTTTCGTGTCCTTCAACTGCGGCGGCTTTACCGAGGAGCTCATCTCAAGCGAACTCTTCGGCTACGAGAAAGGCGCCTTCACCGGGGCCCTGGCCACCCGCATCGGGCTTCTGGAATCCGCCGGGGGCGGCACGGTCTTTCTGGACGAGATCGGCGAGATGCCGCTCGCCATGCAGGTGAAGCTCCTGCACGTCATCCAGGAGCGCAGCATCCTGCGCGTGGGCGGCACCCGGCCCATCGACCTGGACATCCGGGTCATCGCCGCCACCAACCGTGACCTCAAGCAGGAGGTGGCCCAGGGCCTCTTCCGCGAAGACCTCTACTACCGCCTCAATGTGGTGGGCATCCAGTTGCCGCGGCTTGCCGAAAGGCGCGAGGACATCCCGCTGCTCACCCGCCACTTCATGGACAAGTACAGCCTGCTCTTCCACAAGGACGTGCGCGCCGTGCGCCCCCAGGCCCTGCAGATACTCATGAACTACAATTTCCCGGGCAACGTGCGCGAGCTCGAGAACATCATCGAGCGGGCCGTGGCCCTGTGCGAGGGCGAGGCCGTCACCGTGGCCGACCTGCCCCAGGACCTGCGCCAGATGGACTTCGACTCCGTGGAGGGCGAACGCCTCCAGAGCCTGGAGGAGGTGGAGCGCCGCCACATCGCCCGGGTGCTCACGCGCACCGGGCGCAACAAGGGGTTGGCCGCCCAGATCCTGGACATCCCCAGGACCACCCTGTGGCGCAAGCTCAAGCAGTTCAAGCTGGAGTGAGGCCTCCTGCCGGGCGACCCCGGGGCATGTTCCAGATTGAAACACACTCGGCAGGCCCGGAGGGCATCCCAAATCGGGGCGATTAAAAAGAGCACGCAAAAACGAAGGGTTGCAAAACACCCGGACACCCTCGCCCCTCCTGCTTCCCCTGGCATGCATCTTGTTAAAGCCTATGCATGCACGACCACACCCCCGCCCCCCCCGAGCACGACGAGGCCCCCGCTCTGGCAAGCCTGCCAGACTGGTTCGTAAGCCGCGAAGTCATCCCCCTGGACGACCAGGTGGCCCTGGTGGTCTGCCACCAGGCCATGCACGAGATTGTGGGCGTGTGCCGCGACCTCGCCGAATCGCCCGCCCCCGTGCTGCTCACGGGCGAGACCGGGGTGGGCAAGAGCCTGCTGGCCCGGTTCATCCACGCCAGCCGGGACCCGTACGCGCCCTTCGTGTCCGTGACCACCGCCGGGCTCGAGGCCCCGGTGCTCCTGGGCACGCTCTTCGGCGAAGGCCCGGCCCGGAGCGCGGGGCAGCCCCTTGAGGCGCAGGCCGCCGGGGGCACGCTGGTGCTGGAGGAGATGGGGGACATGCCAAGCGGCGTGCAGGAGCGCCTGCTGCGGGCCTGGGACCAGCCGGCGCAGGACTCTCCCGCCCAGTGGATATGCACCACCAACCTGCCCCGGCGCGTTCTCGACGCCCCCGGGACCATGATTCCCGGATTCCTCGATCGCTTCCGGCGCATCCACGTGCCCCCGCTTCGCGAACGCAGGCAGGACATCCCGGCCATCGTGGCCTATTTCTCCCGGCTCAAGTCCTCCCGGGAGGCATCCCTCGAGAGCCTGGAGGACCTGGCCAAGAGGCTCGCCCGCCACGAGTTCCCGGGCAACGTGCGCGAGCTCGAATCCATCGTGTCCCTGGACGCGGGCGGCCTGTCCTGGGAGTGGCGCACCGACGGCCCACACAGCGGCTTCTGCGTGGGAACCTCCGGGAAAAAGGGCCGCAAGGGCGCTCGCAACACCTCCCGCTGAGCGGTCGGAACCCTCGGCCAAGGCACCCTGCCCTTGGGGGGTACACCTGATCCGGCGCGAACAAGACCTGCAGGGACGGGGTGGACAAGCCGGGGTTCGCACCGACGCGGCGCGCGGCGCTCACCAGCGGCGGGAGTTTGCAGCCCTTTCCGCGAAGCCCCCTCGACCCGCTCGCTCACCAAAGACTGTAAATGCAGGATTTATTACCGACATCTTTTTTTAGGCAAGCGTGAGGATTGTGTCTTTTTTACCCATCTGCCCGAAAGGGTGGTTCTTTTTTTCACCCCATTAATAACATCTCTGAATAACTAATCTTTTCGCAAATCCCATTCCTCCGGCGGATTCCGTATCTCCGACGCAGGAAGGCATTTGTCTCTCATTTTTCGCCGCGCCCTACCCCAACGCCTCTCAACGCGCTGAAATATAAGTTATATTTCATTGGCGCACTCTTTGCTGCTTTAATTCAAATGTGCGCTTTATGTTATATTTAACATACTTCATAAATGTTACCGTTACACATTGATGTTGACATGCTAAATCCGTGTAACGCATCGATCACAAAAGGACAGACTCACTTTAATTTGCATTCAATTCCGCATCAGTGAGATTGTATTTATCCTGATCGCAAGAACATTGCAGTCACAACTTGCACAGTCGCTGTAAATACAAAACAAAAAGACATATTTTTAATTTTTAACATTCAGACAAGGTCCCGTCAGCGTCATTAATATGCCAAATTTGATATATGCCAAAACCGACACGAATGATGGGCAGGACGCATCCACCCGGGGATCGGATTCCGTGAAGATTTCAAACCGCCGCCAGGGAGAACCCCCATGCGCATGATGAAAGGAATGAAGGCCATACCGGTGCACGAGGCCGTGGGAACCGTGCTCGGCCACGACATCACCCGCATCGTGCCCGGCCAGGAGAAGGGCACGGCCTACCGCAAGGGCCATGTCATCACCCGTGAGGACATCCCCGGGCTTCTCACCGTGGGCAAGGAGCACATTTTCGTCTTCGACCTGCGCCAGGGCTTCGTGCACGAGGACGACGCGGCCCTGCGCCTGGCCGGGGCGGCCCGCGGCCAGGGGCTCGCCCTGTCCGCGCCCTCCGAGGGCAAGGTGACGCTCACGGCCGCGCACGCGGGCCTTCTCAAGGTGGACGTGGAACGGCTCACCGCCCTCAACTCCATCGAGGACATCGTCTTCGCCACGGCCCACTCCAATCAGCAGGTCCAGGCCGGGCAGCCCGTGGCCGGAACGCGCGTGGTGCCCCTGGTCATCGAGGAGGAGAAACTTGAGCGCGCCGAGCTGGCCCTGGCGGGACGGCCGCTCATCGAGGTCAAGCCCTTCGCGCCCACGCTGGTGGGCATGGTCACCACGGGCAGCGAGGTCTTTTCCGGGCGCATCCGGGACGGCTTCGGCCCGGTGGTGCGCCGCAAGTTCGAGAGCCTCGGCAGCACAGTCTTCCGCCAGGTCATCGTGAACGACGAGATACCCATGTGCGTGGCCGCCATCCGCAAGCTTCTGGCCGAGGGCGCGCAGATGATCGTGGTCACGGGGGGCATGTCCGTGGACCCCGACGACCAGACCCCGGCCAGCATCCGCGAGGCCGGGGGCAAGGTGGTGGGCTACGGTGCGCCCGTGCTGCCCGGGGCGATGTTCCTGCTGGCCATGATCGGCAACGTGCCCGTGCTCGGGCTGCCCGGCTGCGTCATGTACCACAAGGCCAGCATCTTCGACCTCGTCGTGCCCAGGCTTCTGGCAGGCGAGACGGTGAGCGCCCGCGACATCGCGGCTCTCGGGCACGGCGGGCTGTGCATGGCCTGTCCCGAGTGCCGGTATCCCGTATGTCCGTTCGGAAAAGGCCAATGATTCCGGCTGGCATCGCGCCGCCGGACCATCCGTGACCACGACTTCAACCCGATGCGACAAGGAGGCAGGGAATGATCAAGAGGAGCCTTATCATCAACGGCAAACCCCAGACCGTGGTGACGGACCAGGACGAAACCCTGGCCAACGTGCTGCGCAAGCAGCTCAAGCTCACCGGCACCAAGGTGGGCTGCGGCGAGGGCCAGTGCGGCGCGTGCAACGTCATCGTCAGCGGCAAGCTGGTTCGCTCCTGCGTGACCAAGATGAAGCGCGTGGCCGACGGCGCCGACATCTACACCATCGAAGGCCTGGGACAGCCCGGCAACCTCCATCCCCTGCAGCTGGCCTGGATGGTCCACGGCGCGGCGCAGTGCGGCTTCTGCTCGCCCGGCTTCATCGTTTCCGCCAAGGCGCTGCTCGACGCAAACGCCGACCCCACCCGCGAGGAAGTGCGCGAGTGGTTCCAGAAGAACCGCAACGCCTGCCGCTGCACCGGCTACAAGCCCCTGGTGGACGCGGTCATGGACGCGGCCAAGGTGCTGCAGGGCAAGCTGAAGATGTCCGACCTGGCCTACAAGCTGCCCAAGGACGGGCGCATCTGGGGCACCAACTTCCCCCGCCCCAGCGCCGAGGCCAAGGTCACCGGCACCTGCGACTATGGCGCGGACCTGGGCGTGAAGATGCCCGAGAACACCCTGCACATGGCCCTGGTCCAAGCCACGGTGTCCCACGCCAACATCAAGGGCATCGACACCTCCGAGGCCCTCAAGATGCCCGGCGTGCACAGCGTGCTCACCCACAAGGACGTCAAAGGCAAGAACCGCATCACCGGCCTCATCACCTTCCCCACCAACAAGGGTGACGGCTGGGACCGCCCCATCCTCTGCGACGAGAAGGTCTTCCAGTACGGCGACGCCATCGCCATCGTCTGCGCCGACACCGAGCACAATGCCAAGGCGGCCGCCGCCAAGGTCAAGGTGAAGCTGGAAGAGTTGCCCGCGTACATGAGCGCCCCGGCGGCCATGGCCGACGACGCCATCGAGATCCACCCCGGCACGCCCAACATCTACTTCACGCAGAAGATCGTGAAGGGCTCCGACACCAAGCCGGTCTTCGACAAGGCCCCCGTGGTGGTGGAGGACGACTTCTACGTGGGACGCCAGCCCCACCTGCCCATCGAGCCCGACGTCGGCTTCGCCTACGTAAACGACGAGGGCAAGCTGGTGATCCACTCCAAGTCCATCGGCCTGCACCTGCACCTGTACATGATCGCCCCGGGCCTGGGCGTCGAGGCCGATAAGCTGGTCATGATCCAGAACCCGGCCGGCGGCACTTTCGGCTACAAGTTCAGCCCCACCATGGAAGCCCTGGTCGGCGTGGCCGCCCTGGCCACCGGCCGCCCGGTGTTCCTCTGCTACGACTACCACCAGCAGCAGACCTATACCGGCAAGCGCTCGCCGTTCTTCATGAACGTGCGCATGGCCGCCGGCAAGGACGGCAAGCTGCTGGGCATGGAGAGCGACTGGACCGTGGACCACGGCCCCTACTCCGAGTTCGGCGACCTGCTGACCCTTCGCGGCGCGCAGTTCATCGGCGCGGGCTACTCCATCCCGAGCATCCGGGGCGAGGGCCGCACCGTGTGCACCAACCACGCCTGGGGCTCGGCCTTCCGCGGCTACGGCTCGCCCCAGAGCGAGTTCGCCTCGGAAGTGCTCATAGACGAGCTGGCCGAGAAGATCGGCATGGACCCCCTGGAGCTGCGCTACCTCAACTGCTACCGCAAGGGCGACACCACCCCCAATGGCCAGGAGCCCGAGGTCTACAGCCTGCCCGAGATGATCGACAAGCTGCGTCCCAAGTACGAGGCCGCCAAGGCCAAGGCGAAAAAGAACTCCACCGCCGGGACCAAGCGCGGCGTGGGCATCTCGCTTGGCGTGTACGGCGCAGGCCTCGACGGCCCAGACGCCTCCGAGGCGTACGTGGAGCTGGGTCCCGACGGCACCATCACCATCTTCAACACCTGGGAGGACCACGGCCAGGGCGCGGACATGGGCACGCTCGCCACCGCCCACGAAGCCCTGCGCCCCATGGGCATCAGGCCCGACCAGATCAGGCTGGTGATGAACGACACCAGCGTGGCCCCCAACTCCGGCCCGGCGGGCGGCAGCCGCTCCCAGGTGATGGTGGGCAAGGCCATCGTGGCTGGCTGCGAGCTCCTCATGGCGGGCATGCGCAAGGCCGACAAGACCTACCGCACCTACAAGGAGATGGTGGCCGAGAAGATCCCCACCAAGTACACCGGCCAGTGGACCGCCCCGGCCACCCACTGCGACGAAAACGGCGTGGGCAACCCCTTCAGCTGCTATATGTATGGCCTGTTCATGTCCGAAGTAGCCGTCGAGGTGGCCACCGGCAAGGTCACCGTGGAGAAGATGACCCTGGTGGCCGACCTGGGCACCATCTGCAACAAGCTCGTGGTGGACGGCCAGATGTTCGGCGGCATCGCCCAGGGCATCGGCCTGGCCCTCACCGAGGACTTCGAGGACATCAAGAAGCACTCCACCCTGGTGGGCGCGGGCTTCCCCTACGCCTTGCAGATTCCCGACGACATCGAGCTCATGTACGTGGAGACTCCGCGCGCCCACGGTCCGCACGGCGCGTCGGGTTCGGGCGAGCTGCCCCTGACCTGCCCCCACGCGGCGGTCATCAACGCCATCTACGACGCCTGCGGCGTGCGCATCACCAAACTCCCGGCCCTGCCGGAAAAGGTGCTGGCGGGCCTTGCGGCCGCGAAGTAACGTCGAGACGAAAGCGCCCCGAGGCGCAAACCGAATGAACCGCAAAGAGGGAGCGGGCGAAAAACGCCCGCTCCCTCAACCCATGGATGTCACATGGAACAGCAGGATCTGCGCGATTGGGAAAGACGCTGCATCCAGGAGGAGCCGCCCTGGTGCCAGGCGGCCTGCCCCATCCACGTGGACGCGCGCGCCTTCATGGAACGCATGAAGGCCGGAGATTTCGACGCGGCCCGGAAGATTCTCGAAAAGACCATGCCCCTGCCCGCCGTGCTTGGCGCGATCTGCGACCATCCCTGCGAGGACGTGTGCAAGCGGCGCGAGGCCGGCGAGCCGCTGGCCATCGGAGCGCTTGAGCGGGCCTGCGTGCGCCTTTCGCGTCCCGGCCCCAAGCCCCTGGTGCTGCCCGGGAAGGGCAAGATGGCCGGAGTGCTGGGGTCGGACCTCTCCGCCCTGACCTGCGCCTGGGACCTCATCCGCAAGGGCTTCGGCGTCACCATGATTTTCCCCGGCGACGCGCCGGGCGGGCGTCTGCGGGCCATGCCCGAGGATATCCTGCCCCCGGCCGACCTCGAGCGCGAAATCGCCAGGATGTCGGCCATGGGCTTGGAGTTTCGCCCCGGGCAGGAATTTTCGCCCCAGATTTTCGAAGAGGCGCGCCGCGGGTTCGACGCCGTGTTCGTGGAATACGGCGCGCCCTGGTGCCCGGCCCGGCGCGATGACGTGGACCCCCTGACGCTGCGGTGCCCTGACGCGGGCAGGGGCGCGGGACCTTCCCCATCGACAGGCCCCGGGCAGGAAGAAGCCGGGGCATCGGCGGTGTTCTGCGGCGGCTGGCCCGCCCCGGACGGGACGTTTTCGGCCATCTCCGAGGCGGCCGACGGCAGGCGCGCGGCGGCCTCCATGGACCGGCACATGTCCGGGGCGTCGCTCACCGCTTCGCGCGAGAAGGAGGGGCCGGTCGCAACGCGGCTTTTCACCTCGCTCAAAGGGGTGGAGCTAAGCGCCCGGATCGTCCCCGCCGGTGCGGAGGGCCTGTACAGCGCCGGGGAGGCCGCGAGCGAGGCCGCCCGCTGCCTGGACTGCCAGTGCCTGGAGTGCGTCAAGGTCTGCGCCTACCTGGAACACTACAAGGGCTATCCCAAGAAATACGCCCGCCAGATCTACAACAACGCGGCCATCGTCCAGGGCGTGCACCAGGCCAACACCATGATCAACTCGTGCAGCCTGTGCGGGCTGTGCGCCGAGGTCTGCCCGGAGCGCTTCCACATGGGCGATCTGTGCATCACCGCGCGGCGCGACATGGTGGAACGCGCCAAGATGCCCCCGTCCGCCCACGAGTTCGCCCTGGAGGACATGGCCGCGAGCAACAGCGAAGGCTTCGCCCTGGCCAGGAACGCACCGGGCAAGGACGCAAGCGCCTTCCTGTTCTTCCCCGGCTGCCAGCTGGCAGCCTCCCACCCGCACCACGCGGCCTCCGTATACGCCTTCCTGCGGCAGCGCCTGCCGGGCGGGGTGGGACTGATGCTTCGCTGCTGCGGCATTCCGGCCCGGTGGGCAGGGCGCGACGACCTCTTCGATGAGTCCGCCGAACAACTCCGCGCTCTCTGGAAGGGCCTGGGCGCCCCGCGGGTGATCACGGCCTGCTCCTCGTGCCTGGCGGTGTTCCGGGAGCGCCTCCCGGAACTCGCCCCCATGTCCCTCTGGGAAGCCTTCGGGCAGACCGGACTGCCGTCCCCTTCCGGCGCGCGTCCCGCAGGCCCGGTGGCCGTGCACGACCCCTGCACCCTGCGCCACGACGAGCCGGTGCGCCAGGCCGTGCGTCGAGCCCTGCGCCACGCGGATGTCCCCTTCGAGGAACTGGCGCTCTCGGGCCAATTCACCGAGTGCTGCGGCTACGGCGGGCTCATGGGCAACGCCAACCCGGCCATGGCCCGGACCGTGGCCGCGCGCCGGGCCGGGGAGACACCACTGGACGTGGCCGCGTCGTGCTCCATGTGCCGCGACAGGCTGTCCGCCGAGGGCAAACGGGCCTGGCACGTGCTGGACTTCCTCTTTCCCGCTCCGGAAACGGACCCGGCGGCCAAGGGCCCCGGCTTCTCCCAGCGCCACGAGAACCGCGCCCGCCTGAAGGAAGCGCTTTTGCACGAGGTGTGGGGCGAGGAAACCTCGGGCGGACCGGACCGGGTGGCAGTGTCCTACGCGCCGGGCGTACCCGAATTGATGGAGGAACGGCGCATCCTGCGCGAAGACGTTCAGGCCGTGCTGGGCGAGGCCGAGCGCACGGGCCGCATGTTCGTGGAAAAAGCGTCCGGCCGGATGCTGGCCAGCCTCAGGCCCCGGCGTGTGACCTACTGGGTGGAATACCGGCGCGAGAGCGCGGGACTTCTAGTCACGCGGGCCTGGAGCCACCGCATGGAACTCACCGGACCGGCCGGGGATGGAGGCCAGGGGGCGCATTCCGGACAGACCGGCGCGGGCGGCCAGCACGTCTACCTGCCCGGCGACGGCGACTGGTCCTGCTCCTGCGGGACGCAGCTCGTTCCCGGCCCGGTGGTGGCCGGCTATCTGGGCAGCGCCTTCACCATCACCCTGCTCACGTGCCCCGGATGCGGGCTGGTGCTGGCACCGGAGAACCTGGCCCTGGGCAAGATGGCCGAAGTGGAACAGCTGCTGGAGGACAAGTAGCATGGACCCGGTCCCGCTCTTCGAACGCGAAGCCTTCCGCGACGTGGCCGGGCAAGCCCTGCGCCCGGGCGGTACGCGGCTCACCTCCCTGGCCCTGGAGCACTGCCTGCTCGCGCCGGGAGCGCCCGTGGCCGACGTAGGCTGCGGCCGGGGAGCAAGTCTCAAGCTGCTTGCCGGGCAGGGATTTACCCCCATCGGCCTGGACCCGTCGCCGCGCCTTCTGGCCGAGGCCCGCGAACTGGAAGCGTCTGGCCCGGCCGGCGCGCTGGTGCGGGGCACGGCCGAGGCCATCCCCTTGCGCTCGGGAGCGTTCGCGGCCGTGCTGTGCGAATGCGTGCTCACCGTCACCCGCGATCCGCGTCTGGCGCTCGCGGAAATGCGCCGCATTCTCGCTCCCGGCGGACTCCTCCTGCTGACGGACATCTACCTGCGCGACCCCGTGGACGCCCTCGCTCCCAGGGCGGCCGGGTGCGCCTCCGGGGCCGTGTCCCGGCCCGAGATGGAGGACCGCCTGCGCGGCGCGGGTTTTTGCGTGCGCGTCTTCGAGGACCATAGCAGGCTCCTGGCCGAGCTGGCCGGGCGCCTGGTCTTCGCCGGGCTCGACCGGGCGGAGCTGGGCATCGGCTGCTCGGGCGCGGGCCGGCCCGGCTACTATCTGTGCATCGCGACAGCGGAGGACGTATGAGCGGTTATCTCCTGGACATCCTGCCCCTGGCGGCCAAGGGCTACTGCTGCAGCCAGATGCTGGGGCTCCTGGCCCTCCAGGCCCGGGGGGAGGAAAACCCGGGTCTCGTCCGGGCGCTGGGCGGGCTGTGCCACGGCATGGGGCAGTGCGGCAGGACCTGCGGCGTGCTCAGCGGCGGGGCTTGCGTGCTGTCGCTCTACCTGGGCAAGGGTTCGGACGAGGAATCCCCGTCGGACAAGGCCGACCTGGCGGTATCGGAATTCGTGGACTGGTTCACCGAGCGCACCACCCCATACGGCGGAACGGCCTGCGCGGAGATCCTGGGCGAATGCTTCGAGGAGAAGCCGGACCTGAGCCGCTGCGCCGAGCTGATCGGCGAAGCCTGGGCGCAGATCCTGACCATCCTGACCGGCATGGGCGTGGACCCGTCCGAGGCGGGGCGGTAATCCATGTCCGGCGATCATCTGGGCGACACGTCGAGCCTGTGCCCGGTGTGCCTGAAGCGCCTGCCCGCGCGGCGCGTGGGTTCGGGCGGCGTGGTGCGCCTCACCCGCACCTGCCCCGAGCATGGGGAGGCAAGCGTGCCCATCTGGCGCGGCGAGCCTCCCATGGCCTCCTGGCGGCGGGCCAAGACTCCCTCTCCGCCCAATCCGGAGGGGGCCTCCCGGGACGGCTGCCCCTTCGACTGCGGCCTGTGCCCGGACCACGCCCAGCACACTTGCACTGCCCTGGTGGAGATCACCGCGCGTTGCGACCTGGGCTGCCCGGTCTGTTTCGCGTCGTCCGGCCTGAACGGCGGACCGCGGGACCCAAGCCTTGACGACCTCACCCGCATGTTCCGGGACATCCAGGCCAGGGCCGGAGCCTGCAACCTCCAGATTTCCGGGGGAGAGCCCACCGTGCGGGACGACCTGGAGCAGATCGTCTCGGAGGCCGCGCGGGCCGGATTCCCCCTCGTGCAGCTCAACACCAACGGCCTGCGCCTGGGGCGCGAGAAGGGCTTCGCCAGGCGGCAGGCCGAGGCCGGGCTTTCCTCGGTGTTTCTGCAGTTCGACGGCTCGGACCAGGCCTGCATGATCCTGCGCGGCCGCCCTCTCCTGGCCGCGAAGCTCAAAGCCGTGGAGGCCTGCGCCGAGGCCGGGCTCGGCGTGGTGCTGGTGCCGACGCTTGCGCGCGGGGTCAACGACGCCGAGTGCGGCGACATCATCCGCCTGGCGCTGACCCTTGGCCCCATCGTGCGCGGGGTGCACTTCCAGCCCATGGCCGCCTTCGGCCGCCATCCGGGCGGCAATGGCGAACGCGGCCTGCACGGCCCCACCCTGCCCGAGGTGCTCTCGGCCCTGGAATCCCAGACGCAGGGCCTTTTAAGGACATGCGATTTCCATCCCCCCTGCTGCGAGCACGAGCTGTGCTCCTTTTCGGGCACGTTCCTGCGCCGGGAGGGCGGCCTGTCGCCCATGGCCGCCGCCTCCAACTGCTGCGCCCCGGCCCCGCAAGACATCCCCACCGCCCTGGAAGGGGCGGTCAAGTCCCGCGCATTCACCGCCCGGCAGTGGTCCGCGCCTGACGCGCCCCCCCCGCCGGGTCCCATGGCCGACGATTTCGACCGGTTCCTGGCCGAGTCCGGCACCCGCAACCGCTTCACCATCTCCTGCATGGCCTTCCAGGACGCCTGGACCATCGACCTGGAGCGGGCGCGCGGCTGCTGCATCCACGTGGCCGCCCCGGACGGTTCGCTGATTCCCTTCTGCCTGTACAACCTCACCTCGGCCAGCGGCCGCCCGCTGCACCGGGGCGCGCACGGAGGCCCGTCCTGATGCTCATGCGAAGCCCCCTCGACGCCTGGATAGCGCTTTCCACCGGCATCCACGGCCCGGACCCGGCCAAGCTTCGCCGCTGGCAGGCCGAGCGCCTGCGCGCCATGGCCGAATGGGCAAGGCTCAGAAGCCCCTTCTACGCCGAACGCCTGCGCGGACTCGCGGCCAGGCCCGCCACCAACCCGGCCCGGTTCCCCGTCCTGCCCTTCACCACGGCCGAACACCTGCGCGAGCACGGCGAACACATGCTCTGCGTGTCCCAGGGCGAGGTTGACCGCGTGGTCACGCTCTCCACCTCAGGCACCACGGGCAGGCCCAAGCGCCTGTTTTTCACCAGCGAAGACCTGGCCGCCACGCTCGATTTCTTCCGGGTGGGCATGGCATCCTTCACCGGCCCCGGGGACGCGTTGCTGATCCTCCTGCCCGGCCGCCGCGAGGACGGTGCGGCGCTTCTTCTGGCCAGGGCGCTCGGGGACATCGGCGTTCGCCCGGTGCTGGCCCCGCAGCCCTGCCCGCCGCAGGAGGCGATACGGCTCATGAACGAAGAGGCCATCACCTGCCTGGCGGCCATCCCCTCGCAACTGCGCGCGCTGCTTAAACTCTCCCCGGACGGCCGGGACTGGCCGGACCGGCTCGACCGTGCGCTCCTCTCCGGCGAGCCCGTTCCCGGGAGCCTTCGCGAGGCGGCCCAGGCGGCGGGGATCGAAATCTTCGCCCACTACGGGCTCACCGAGACCTGCTTCGGCGGCGGCGTGGAATGCAGCGCCCACCACGGCTACCATCTGCGCGAGGCCGACATCTATGTGGAGATCGCCGACCCGCTCACCGGGGAAGCCGTCGCCGACGGGCGCGAGGGCGAAGTGGTGGTGAGCACGCTGTCGCGCCGGGGCATGCCGCTTCTGCGCTACCGCACCGGGGACGTGGCCCGGATGCTGTCCGGGCCGTGCCCGTGCGGCAGCACGCTCCGCAGACTCGGGCCCATCACCGGGCGCATCGAACGAACCGGGGACGGCTTTCAGGTCGTGGTCCCCGAGAAAGGAACGGCGAACCAGACATGACCGATCTGCTCAGGACTCTCGTTGCTTGGCTTGGGGAGGGGACTCCCGTTGCGGCGGCCACCATCGTCACCCATGAAGGATCGACCCCGCGCGGCGCGGGCAGCAAGATGATCGTGCGGGGCGGCGGGGAGATGCACGGCACGGTGGGGGGCGGCCTCGTGGAAGCCCGGGTGCTTACGGCCGCCTCCCGGGTGCTGGCGGACGGCGTCCCCGGCGTGGTGGACTTCGACTTGACCGGCGAGTTGGCCGCCGGGGCGGACATGGTCTGCGGCGGCAAGCTGCGCGTTTTTCTGGAGCGCATCGACCCGGGGCCGGAGGGCGAGCTGTATGCGCAGCTGCTCGAGCGCCTGGAGCGCGGCGAGCGCTGCCTGATGGCCGTGCCCATGGGAGGCGGAGCGCGCACCCTGGCCCCTGTGCGAGGCCCGTCCCTGGGCGCGGAGCTTCCGGGAGCGCTCCTGGAGAACGCCCGCGCGGCAGGCCGAGACCTGCGCGCGCCCGTGGTGTTCGCGGTCATGGATACGCGGTGGCTCCTGGAGCCCTGGACCGGACCGGCGCCCTTGTACATCGCCGGGGCGGGGCACGTCTCGCGCCCCACGACCCAGGTGGCCGCCCTGGCGGGATTTCGCGTGACCGTCCTGGACGACCGGCCTGAATTCGCCAGCAGCGAGCGTTTCCCCACGGCCCACGAAATATCCGTGCGCGACCTGCGCTCCTGCCTGGAGGGGATGCCCGTGGGGCCGGAGTCCTCGGTGGTCATCGTGACGCGCGGCCACGTCCATGACGCGGACGTGCTGGCCCAGGCCCTGCGCACCCCGGCCGGGTACATCGGCATGATCGGCAGCCGCCGCAAGCGCGACAGCGTCTACGGCCGGCTGCGCGAGAAAGGGTTCACCGACGCCGATTTCCAGCGCGTGCACTGCCCTGTCGGGTTGGACATCGGCGCGGAGACGCCCGAGGAGATCGCCGTGAGCATCGTGGCCGAACTCATCCAGGCTCGCGCAAAGCGGGGGAGCGCGTGAGCGTGCATCTCGCGACGCCGGCGCATTCGAGGCCGGTGAACCTGGCGCACCCCGGCCCAGCCTGGCGGCCAGCCTTGGCCGAGGCCCGCCCGTGAACCTCACCGTCCACCTCATGCGCCACGGCGAGACCGGGCAGGAATCCCCCCGGCGCTTCCTGGGGCAACGCGACGTGCCTCTTTCGGACTCGGGCCGCGCCCAGGCCCTGCTCTGGCGCGAAGCCCTGTCGGGCGTCGACTACGCCGGGGCCTGGTGCTCGGACCTGTCGCGCTGCCGGGAAACGGCGGAGATCGTCCTCGAAGGAAGACCCCTTCAAGCCGTGCCCCTGGCCGGGCTGCGCGAGATAGCACTGGGGGAATGGGACGGGCTCACGGCCGAGGAGGTCAAGGCCCGCTTTCCCGGACAGCACGAGGCGCGGGGGGCGGACATGGCAGGCTTTCGCGTGCCGGGCGGGGAGAGCTTCGAGGATGTGGCGCACAGGGCCTGCTGCGCTTTCGAAGGAATTCTTGCGGAAAACCGGATTGCCGACGGAGCGACCCTCCTGATCGTGGCCCACGCGGGCGTCAACCGGGCCATCCTCTGCCGCCTGTTGGGCATGCCCCTGGCCGGGCTGTTCCGCCTGGGGCAGGACCACGCCTGCCTGAACGTCATCGCCTACCGCAAGGGCGCCCCGGAACTCAGGGCTTTGAACCTGGACGCCTGGCCGCCCGCCCGCACCCTCTGACCCGCAACAGCATCACCGCGAGAGCGCAGGACACGACGGGATTCCTCGAACCCGCGGCGGCGGAACCATTGCGGCCCAGCTACTCCAGCCCGTATTCCAGTATCTTGCGATAAAGGGTCTTGCGGCTGATGCCCAGGGAGTTGGACGCCAGCGACCGGTTGCCGCTGTGGAAGTGAAGCACCCGTTCGATGTGCATGCGCTCCATGCTCTCCAGCGACAGGCCATCCTGGCTTTCCGCGCCCTTGTCCAGAAGTTCGCGCGGCAGGGCGTGCTCGGTGATGAGCCCGTTCTCCGCCAGGATCATGCCCCGCTCGATGACGTTTCTGAGCTCGCGCACGTTGCCCGGCCACGTGTAGCCCAGCAGGCAGCGCATGGCCCCCTCCGTCACCGTGCAGACGGCCTGGCCGGAACTCAGGCGGTTGAGGAAGTATTCCACCAGCAGCGGAATGTCCTCCTTGCGCTCGGCCAGCGAGGGGATGTGGATGTTGAAGACATTGATGCGGTGGAAGAGCGCCTCGTGGAAGCGTCCGGCCTCCACCTCGGCCTGGAGGCTGCGGTTGGTGGCGAAAAGCGGCCGGATGTCGGTATGGCGCTCGTCCTTCTCACCCACCCGGCGGTAGGTCTTGCTCTCGAGCACCCGCAAAAGCGACCCTTGAACCTCCAGGGGCAGCTCCCCGATCTCGTCCAGGAAGAGCGTGCCCTGGTGGGCGAAGGTCATCAGGCCCTCCTGGCTTTCGGAGGCCCCGGTGAACGCCCCCCGGCAGTGGCCGAAAAGCTCGCTGCGCGACAGCTCCTTCTGCAAGGTGGCGCAGTTTTTGATGATGAGCGGCTTGTCCGCGCGCCTGCTGGAGGTGTGGATGGCGTGGGCCACCACGTCCTTGCCCACGCCCGAGTCGCCGGTGATGAGCACCGGCACGTCGGTCGGGGCCACCTTCTCCACCAGGTAGCGAATCTGCTTGACCGCCTGGGACAGGCCCACCAGCATGGGCGGCTTCACGCTCATCTGGGAGTGCTTGAGGCTGCGGTTCTCCCGCTGCAGGCAGACCCTCTGCCAGGCGCGCTCGACGACGATCTCCACCTCGTCGAGCTTGAAGGGCTTGGTCAGGTAGTCGTAGGCCCCGAGCTTCATGGCCTCCACGGCGCTGTCGATGTTGCCGTGCCCGGTGATCATGATCACTTCCACGTCCGGGATGCGCCGGCGGAACTCCACAAGAAGCTCGAGCCCCCCGGCGTCGGGCAGGCGCAGGTCCAGCACGATGATGTCGTACTGGGTCTTGCGGCACATGTCCTTGGCCTGGCGCCCGGAACCAGCCGTGTGGATTATCCTGTGCGGGGCGGCCAGTTCCTTCTTGAACAGCTTGGTCAGGGACTGCTCGTCGTCCACGACCAGTACGGTATATGGGCTACTCATCGGCCGTCTCCGGGTTGGCGGGCAGCCTGACGATGAAGCGCGATCCTTTCTCGTGTTCGCTGTACACGACTATCTCTCCATGGTGCTCCTTGACGATGCCGTAGCACGTCGAGAGACCTATGCCGATGCCCTTGCCCACGGGCTTGGTGGTGAAAAAAGGTTCGAAGAGCTTGTCCAGGTTTTCCTTGGGGATGCCGCAGCCCGTGTCCGACACCACAAGCCCCGCACCCTCCCCGGCCTCGGGGTAGGTTCGGATGGTGATGGTGCCCTTGCCCAGGCCGGTCTGGTCCACGGCGTCGATGGCGTTGATGAGCAGGTTCAGCACCACCTGCTTGAGTTGCGGTTCGTCGCCGTAGATGAGCGGCAGGTCCTCGGCCAGAACCGTGACCATGCTCAGCTGGAGGCTCTTCTGCTTGATGTGGCTGCGCAGGAGCTTGAGGGTGTCCTCCACCACGGCGTTCAGGCTCACGGGCGAGAAGCCCGAGGACACGGGCCGGCTGAAGGTGAGCAGCGTGCGCACGATGTCGCGGCAGCGGTTGCACTCCTTGAGGATGGTGTCCACGTAGTCCTCGATGTCGTCAAGGAGCGGTCCGGGCGTGGCTTCCAGCTTGCCCAGGCGGCGCTTGAGCCCTTCGGCGAAACCGGAGATGGAGGCCAGGGGGTTGTTCACCTCGTGGGCCACGCCCGCGGCCAACATGCCCACGGTGGCCATCTTCTCGGCCTGATAGAATTTGGCCTGGTATTCCTTCTCCATGGTGACGTCGCGCTTGAAGATGAGGATGCGCCGCTCGTCCTTGTCCGGGTCCTGGATGGGCGAGGCCACCATTTCGAACTGGCGGTTTTTCCCGCCCACCTTGAAGATCGCCGTCTCCCGGCAGACATCCCCGGAGACGAAGGACTTGTGGGCCGGGCATTCCGGACAGGGGCGGGATTCGTTGCGAAAGATCTCGTAGCAGTAGCGGCCCTCGGCATCGCTTATGCCCATGACCTCCTCGAAGACGTGGTTCACGGAGATGATGCTCATATCCTCGGAGAGGACCATCATGATGTCCGTGATGCCGTCCAGGATGGCGGCGACCTCTCGGCGGCGCTCCTCGGATTCCAGGCTGGCCTGCTGGAGCTCCTCGATCTTCTGGCGCAGCTCCTGGTAAAAGCCGAGCTTGCAGTGCTCGATGCCGATCAGGTCTTCGACGGAAGGGTTCTGGCGCGTCACCAGGCCTCCTCGCAGATGCCCAGCAGGCTTTCCACGTCCGCGGCACGGGGATTGGTGAGGTTGCAGGCGTCGCCCACGGCGGCCGAGGCCAGGGTCTCCAGGGGAGAGCGGTCCGGCAGGATGTCGCGCAGATGCACCGGGACGCCCAGGTCGGCGAAATATTCGCGCAGGACCTCGATGCCCGCCTCGGCGGCCAGGCGCGAGGGCATGTCCTCGCGGCCCACCACCAGCCTGCCGATGGTGCCCATCTTGTCCGCGCAGGCCGGGGTGTTGAAGCGCATGACCGCGGGCAGCAGAATGGGGTGCACCAGGCCGTGCAGGATGTCGAACATGCCGCCCAGGGAATGGGCCAGGGCGTGCCCGGCCCCGAGCCCGGCGTTGGAGAAGGACATGCCGGCGGCCGTGCTGGCGATGGAAAGCTGCTCAAGGGCGTCGATGTCGCGGTCTTCCACGGCCGGCTTGAGGTTGCGCATGATGAGCTCGATGGCCCGAAGCGCCTGGATCTCCGTGAACGGCGAGGCGATGCGCGACACGTAGGACTCCACCGCGTGGGCAAACGCGTCGATGGCCGAGGCGATGATGAGTTCCTGGCTCTTGGTGAGCAATATGAGCGGATCGATGATGGAGATGTTGGGCACCAGCGAACGGCTGATGATGGACATCTTGAGATGGCGGGCCGTGTCGGTGATGATGCAGAACTGGGACACGTCCGAGCCGCTGCCCGCCGTGGTGGGCAGAAAGATCATGGGCGGCAGCGGCCGTTCGATGCGGTTGGCCCCCTCGTAGTCGGAGATGGCTCCGCCGTTGCCCGCCAGGATGGCGATGCCCTTGGCGGCGTCGATGGGGCTGCCGCCGCCGATGGCGATGATGACGTCCGCGCCGGTCTCCAGATAGAGCTTGGCTCCGGTGGACACCTGGTGGTCGCGGGGGTTGGAGTTCACGTCGCCGTAGTACACCCACTCCAGGCGGTCGGCCTCCAGGATGTCCTTGACCCGTTCGACCCAGCCGGACTTCTCGAGCCCCTCGTCGCTGACCAGAAGAACCCGCTTGGCCCCGAGCCTGCGCGCGCATTGGGCCACGTGCACCATGGAACCGCGGCCGAAGATGATTTCCGGGATGGCGAACTTGGTGGCGTTCATCCTGCGCACCTTACCAGACCAACCTGCATTCGGCCGCCCTCCTCCTGCCCGCACCGGGAAGAATCATGATGCGTCCGTCCGGGCATTGGCTCATGGAATGGATGTACCCTATGTCCACAAGGCTCCTCAAGGCCGGAAGCGCCCGGGCGGCGAAAATCCTCAGGTCGTACCCTTCCCAGCCGCACAGGGAACTCAGCCGCTCCATGGTCAGCAGGCACGCCTCGTCGCCCAGCACCAGAATAAGACCGGCAAGCCATTTGAGAAGGGGCCCCGGACCCACGCCGAAGCGCAACCGCGCAAGCCTGCCCAGGCCCTCGACATCGCGCAGCGCAGCCACCGCCTCGGGAGAGGCCTGGGCCCGGAACACGCCCAGCTCCCGGTCCACCAGCACCGATTCCACCAACTGCGCGCAACAGCCGAAACGGCTGTCGGCCAGTTCGATCCTGGCCGAGGCCAGGCGGAACAGGCTGGACTCCAGCCGCCGCACGGTCACAGGGGAGGGCCTGCGCCCGAGAAGCTGAACGAACTCGCGCAAGGAGCGGCGCACCGGCTTTTCGCGGCGCAGCGTCTTGAGCACGCAGCACAGGAACACGTCCATGTCGAACTGGTCCAGGCTCTCGCCGGTGAACAGCGCCGACCGGCCTCCCGCCACCACGTTCAGCGACACGCGGGACAGGTGGTGGCGCTTTCTGATGGTCCTGGCGGGGAACAGGTTCGACCCCAGAAACAGGGCCGCCCCCGTCCCCAGCAGGGACCCGGGCGCTGGCAGCGCCGGGGCGTCGTGGACCGGGATCGGGGGCGGCGGAAACACTCCGGCCGCGTCGAGCGAGAATTCTTCGAGAAACATGCTCCCTCCTTCACGTCGCACGCGCGCGGATGCATGTCCGGACGAGGCTATTTCTTGAGCAGGGCGGAGAGCTGGCGCAAGTGGCGGCGCTCTTCCTCGAGACACTCCAGTATGAAGGAATGCTCCGACCCGGGGATGAGCTGGAGCATCTCCTGGAAGAAGAGCATGGAGTCCTTCTCCAGGCTCATGGCGCCACGCACGGATTCCTCGAAGAGGCCGGACTTTTCGGCCATCTCCTTGGCAAACCCGGGCGAAAAGAGCGCGTGGGAGTCGAGCAGCGCGCCGAGATAGGCGCTGTACTCCTCCATGGTGCTCCAGGCAGGCAGCTCGGCCGCGCCCAGGCGCTTGGCCATGGCCGCGAAGAGCTCCTCGTGGCGGCGCTCCTCCCCGGCCAGGTTCTCGAAGAACCGTTTGATCTCGGGCTTCTCGGCCACCTGGGCCATGCGCCGATAAAGCGCCTGCCCCCGCCGTTCCATTTCCACCGCCGCGCCCACCACGTCGGCCGCGCTGAAGAATTCAGCCATTGTGCTCTCCGGACGTTTACAGTTCGTTGGGAAGCGCCTTGAGCTCGGCATAGGTGAACACCGGGCCGTCCACGCACACGTACTTCTCGCCGATATTGCACCGGCCGCACAACCCTATTCCGCATTTCATGCGTTTTTCCAGGGTGGTCACGATCTGTTCGTCCGCGAAACCCAGCTCTTTGAGAGCCTGGAGGGTGAACTTGATCATGATGGGCGGCCCGCAGGTCACGGCCACGGAGTTTTCCGCCGAGGGAGCCATCTCGCGCAGCACGTTGGGGATGAGCCCCACCCTGTGCTCCCAGCCTGGAGCCTCGCGGTCGATGGTCAGCACCGTGTTCATGTCCTTGCGCGAGAGCCATTCCGGCAGCTCGGACTTGAAGGCCATGTCCTCGGGACTGCGCGCGCCGTACAGGAGTGATATGGAGCCGTAGTCGGCGCGGTTGTCCAACATGAAGAGCATGAGCGTGCGCAGCGGGGCCATGCCGATGCCGCCGCCGATGAACACGATGTCCTTGCCCTTCATGGACTCGTACGGGAAGTGGTTGCCCAGCGGCGCGCGCACACCCACCTTGTCGCCCGCGTCCAGGCCGTGAAGCCGCGAGGTGACCTCGCCCGCGCGCATGACGCTGAACTGCAGGTAATCCATGCGCGTCGGGGGCGAGTTGATGACGAAGGTGGACTCGCCCACCCCGAAGGCCGAGAGCTGGCCCACCTGGCCGGGCTTGAAGGTGAAGGCCTTCATGCGCGCCTCGTTGTCCAGGCGCACGCGGAAGGTCTTGATGGTGGGGGTCTCCTGCACGGTCTCCAGGATGGTGGCCATGTCCGGCAGGTAGGGATTCAAACTGGTCATGGGATCACTCCTGGGGCTTGGCGGTGGCGCGTTCCATGGCGGCCAGCACGATCTCGCGGATGTCCACCCCGGCGGGGCAGCTCCGGATGCACCGGCCGCAGCCGCAGCAGGCGACTACCCCGCCGTGGATGCCCGGATAGTAGGAGAACTTGTGCCCTACCCGGTTCTTCAGGCGGTGGGCCTTGGTGGGCCTGGGGTTGTGTCCGCTGGCCTCCAGTGTGAACTGGAAGGACATGCAGTTGTCCCAGGAGCGCAGGCGCGTGCCGCCGTTGCCCTGGGCCTCGTCGGTGATGTTGAAGCAATAGCAGGTGGGGCACAGGTAGGTGCAGGCCCCGCAGCTGATGCACTTGGCGGACATCCGGTTCCAGAAGTCCATGTCGTCGAAGGCCGCGAGCAGGGCTTCGCGGGCAGGAGACACGTCCTGGGCGGTGTCCAGGGATTCCATGGCCTTGGCGCGCACGGCCTTGGCCTCGCCAGCGTGCTTGCCCGCAGGAGCCATAAGCGGCGAGGCGAGCAGCGCCGCGCCCTTCTCGGTCACGGCCTCGGCCACGTAGCCGCCGGGAACCGGTGTGAGCAGCACGTCCGAGCCCTGCGGATCGGCCGGGCCGGATCCCACCCAGTGGCAGAAGCAGGCGCTTCCGGCCTCCCGGCAGGCCAGGGTCACGAAGGCCGTGGCCGCGCGGCGAGCCGCGTAATAGGGATCGCGCATGCCCTCCGCGTCGAACACCCGGTCGTACACGGTGAATCCGCGCGCCCCGCAGGGCCTGGCCCCGAACACCACCGCGCCGCAGGCGGGCGTGACTTCCTCCACGGACATGCCGGTCTTGGAGATATCTTCCGCATCCTTGACGTACGTGTAGCGAAGGAGCTCCTCGCAGGCCGGGAACACCACGGACTTGGGCGGAGCCGTCGCGTCCCTGGACAGCTCCAGGGGCACGTTGGGGTCGTAGGGGCCGAAGACCACGGCGTCTCCCTCGCGCCTGGGCACGATGAGTTCGCCCGAAGAGGCAAGCTCGGCGAGCCATGCCTCAAGCGACGATTCGGGCAGGAATTTGGCCGTTTCCATCACCACCCCCGTTCGTTGATTTTGGCCTCTTCCACCTGGAAGGTGAACAGCGGAGGCACGGCCTGGGGATCGACCCCGGCCTGGTAGTCGAAGAGGTCCTTCACCACGGCGTTCAGCTTGCGGCGGAGCGCCAGAATGGGGATGTCCACGGGGCAGGAGCGCTGGCATTCGCCGCACTCGGTGCAGCGTCCGGCCAGGTGCAGGGCGTGGATCATCTGGAACATGAGCTTCTCCCGGGTGCTGTCCTCCTGGGTGAGCCAGTGGGGATCACGGGTCTGGGCGATGCAGTGGTCGCGGCAGACGCACATGGGGCAGGCGTTCCTGCAGGCGTAGCAGCGGATGCAGCGCTCCATGACCTTGGCCCAGTGCGCGAACAGCTCGGCCGGGGCCATGGCCTCGAGCGCCGCCAACTGCTCGGCGGCCGGGTCGCGGCCCATGGCCGGCGGCAGGGGCTCGCCCGCGAAGTGGTCCGAGACCAGCGCGTTGGGATATTGGCAGGACAGGCACTTGTCGGCGGCCACCTCCTCCCAGGGGATTTCAACCATGCCTTCCGGGGTGGTGACGCTAAGCGTCCCGCCTGCGCGGACGGCGGCGTTCACCAGGGCGATGTCGCCCACCTTGCGGGCAACCTTGGTCAGGTCCACCACGCCCTCGCATGGCATGCCGAAGACCACCACGTCCTCGCGCTTCACCAGCTTCTCCTGGAGGAGCTGCACCACGGACCGGCTGTCGCAGCCCTTGACCACCACGCCGACCTTCTTTCCCTTGAAACCGGTGAGGTAGGTGGCCGGGTTGCCCACATTGAACGGCCCCCAGGTCAGCCTGTCCACATCCTCGGGCGAGCGCATGAAAAGCGGCGTGCCGTGAAGCGGGCTCCAGCCGCGCTCCCAGCCGATGACGCAGTCCAGGCCCGGCAACGCGTCCTTGATTTTGGCTTTGATGTCTTCAAGCGACTGCACGGTCGCCTCCTTTGAGCGAGGGGAGTCCCTGGCAGGCCCCCAGGACGTCCTTCACGGGCGTGGGCCCGAGGGCGTGGATCTGGTTGGTGAAGGTGGTGACCACATGCTGCCAGCGCTGCCCTTCCGAGGCCGACACCCAGGTGTATTCGAAGCGCCCCGGCTCGATGCCCAGGATCGGCAGCATGCCCTTGAGCACCTCCAGCCTGCGCCGGGCGTAGAAGTTGCCGCTGGCGTAATGGCAGTCGCGGGGATGGCACCCCGAGACCAGCACGCCGTCGGCCCCGCCCAGGAGCGCCTTGACGATGAACAGCGGATCGATGCGCCCCGAGCACGGCACCCGGATGATGCGCAGGTCCGTGGGCTGGGTGAAGCGTCCCACCCCGGCCGTGTCCGCGCCGCCGTAGGAGCACCAGTTGCACAGGAATCCGACGATGCGCAGTTCCTTGCCTGCTAGAACCGGCATAACGCTTCCACCTCCGCGAGAATCTGGTTGTCGGTGAAGTGCTCGAGCTGCACGGCCCCCTGCGGGCAGGTCACGGCGCAGATGCCGCAGCCCTGGCAGACCGTCTCGATGACCTCGGCCTTTTCCTGGCCCCGGAAGTCGATCATGTGGATGGCCCCGAACGGGCAGGTGCTCACGCACTTGCCGCAGCCGACGCAGCGGGCCAGGTTCACCTGGGATATCTGGGGATCGCTCTCGAGCTTCTGCTTGGAGAAGAGCCCCAGCACCTTGGCGGCCGCCGCGCTGCCCTGCCCCACCGAGGACGGGATGTCCTTGGGGCCCTGGGCGCATCCGGCCAGGTAGACTCCGGCCGTGTTGGTCTCCACGGGCCTGAGCTTGGGGTGGCTCTCCATGAAGTAGCCGTACTTGTCGTAGGAGATGCGCAGCTTCTCGGCCAGCTGGGGCGAGCCCGTGGCGGCTTCCGCGCCCACGGCCAGCACCACCAGGTCCGCCTCGACCTCCACCTGGGTGCCCATGAGGGTGTCCGCCCCGCGCACCAGCAGCTTGTCGTTCTTGGGCACGATCATGGACACGCGCCCGCGCACGTAGCGCGCGCCGTACTCTTCCATGGCCCGGCGGGTGAACTCGTCGTACATCTTTCCGGGAGCGCGGATGTCCATGTAGAACACGTAGGACTGGCTGTCCGGGATGTGGTCCTTGGTGAGGATGGCCTGCTTGGCCGTGTACATGCAGCAGAATCCGGAACAGTACGGGCGGTCCACCGACTTATCGCGCGAGCCCACGCACTGGATGAACACCACGTTCTTGGGCTCCTTGCCGTCGGAGGGGCGCTTGATGTGCCCGCCCGTGGGGCCGGAGGCAG
This sequence comes from Fundidesulfovibrio terrae, assembly GCF_022808915.1. Taxonomy (NCBI): domain Bacteria; kingdom Pseudomonadati; phylum Thermodesulfobacteriota; class Desulfovibrionia; order Desulfovibrionales; family Desulfovibrionaceae; genus Fundidesulfovibrio; species Fundidesulfovibrio terrae. The sequence goes on along the minus strand of NZ_JAKZFS010000002.1, from coordinate 448,052 downwards.
AGAGCAGGCGCTCGTACTGCAGCGAGGTGATCACGTCGGGGTAGCGCCCGCCGCCGTATTCGCCGTACTTGGAGTGGTCGAAGAGGTCGAAGCCAGTGGCGGCCACGATGGCCCCGATCTTCTCCTCCACGATCTCGTCGGCCATCTTGTAGTCGATGGCCCCGGTGGGGCACATCTTGGCGCACACGCCGCACTTGCCCTTGATGAACTGGCGGCAGAACTGCGGGTCGATGACCGCCTTCTTGGGGATGGCCTGGGGGAACGGGATGTTGATGGCCGGAGCCCCGCCGAGCCCTTCGTTGAATCGGTCCAGGGACTTCTTGCTGGGGCATTTCTCCATGCAGGCCCCGCAGCCCGTGCACTTGGACCAGTCCACGTAGCTGGCCTTCTTGCGCACCTTCACGTCGAAGTTGCCCACGTAGCCCGAGATTTCCTCGACCTCGGAGTAGGCGTAGAGGGTGATGTTGGGGTGCTGGGCCACGTCCACCATCTTTGGCCCCAGGATGCAGCTGGAGCAGTCCACGGTGGGAAAGGTCTTGTCCAGCTTGGACATCTTGCCGCCGATGGAGGAGGTCCTCTCCACGAGGACCACCTCCATCCCCCCGTCGGCACAGTCCAGCGCGGCCTGGATTCCGGCCACGCCGCCGCCGATCACCAATACCCGCCTGGTGATGTCGAAACTTTTGGGAGTGAGCGGCCGGTTGCGGCGAAGCTTCTCCACCGCGATGCGGACGAGGTCCGCGGCCTTGTTGGTGTTGGCCTCGCGGTCCTTGCCGATCCAGGAGACGTGCTCACGGATGTTGGCCATCTCCAGCATGTAGCGGTTCAGGCCCGCGCGCTCCACGGCCCGGCGGAAGGTGGGCTCGTGCATGCGCGGCGTGCAGGAGGCCACGACCACGCCGGTGAGCCCCTTGGTGCGCACGGCCTCGATGATGGCTTCCTGGCCGGGCTCGGAGCAGGAGTACATCACGTCCTCGGCGTAGGCGACCTCGGGAAAGTCCATGGAGGCCCTGGCCACGGCGGCCGTGTCCACAGTCCCCTCGATGTTGCTGCCGCAGTGGCAGACGAATACGCCGATCTTCATGCCTGCCCCCCGGATGTCGCTTTGCGCCCCTCGGGCTTGCTCGCGGGCGAGCCTATGAGGCTCAGGGCCCGAGCGGGGCTCACGCAGATCTTGTCGAACCCGAGCTCAGCCTCGGCCACGCCCATGGCCAGACCCATGAGCTGGGTGAAATAGAACACCGGCATTTCGAAATGCGTCCCGACCGCCCGGGATGCCTGCTCCTGCCGGAGGTCCAGGTTCATCTGGCACAGGGGGCAGGCCGTGACCATGGCGTCCGCGCCCAGTTCGCGGGCGGTCTCAAGAAGCCGCCCCGAGAGCTTGGCCACCACGTCCTTGCGGGGCACCCCGAAGGAGGCGCCGCAGCACTCCACCTTAAGCGGGAAGGGGACCACCTCGGCCCCCATGGCCTCGAGGATGCGGTCCATGGCCACGGGGTTCTCGTGGTCGTCGAAGCGCATGAGCTCCGGGGGCCGGTTCATGATGCAGCCGTAGTACGGCGCGACCTTGAGGCCCGTGAGCGGCTTCACGGTGGACGCGGCGATCATCTCCAGCCCGACGTCCTCGATGAGCGCCTGCAGAAGCGACTTGGCCTGCACCGTCCCCTTGAAGGGAGTGTCCAGCAGGGCGTTCACTTCGGCGCTGAAGGCGGCGTCCTCCATGCGGTGGCACGCCGTGCGCAGGTTGGTCAGGCAACTGGGGCACGGCGTCACCACCGTGTCGAGTCCCATGGACTCGACCAGGGCCAGGTTGCGCGCGGACAGGGCCGCCGAGAGCACGTGGTCCACGGTGTGGGCCGGGGTGGAACCGCAGCAGCTCCAGTCGGGCACGTCGGAAATCTTCATGAACAGCGCCCGGCAGACCGCCCGGGAGGAGCTGTCGTATTCGATGGACGTGCCCAGGCCCGAGCAGCCGGGGTAATATGCGTAGGTGGCTTCGGTCATGAACGGCCTCCACGCGCTTCGAAACGCTTGAATATCTTTTCCATCTCTTCCCTGCCCTGGATGGGATGGGGTTTGAGCTTGAGCTTGCCCTTGGGCAGGATGCGCGGGGCCAGGTCCATGTCGGTCCAGACACGCCCGGTCTTGGTCACGTAGCTGGCCAGGAGCCCAGCCTCGAACACCCGGCCGTGCCTGCGCACGGACTCCAGGAAGGTGTCCCAGAACACCTTCACCGGCCGCCTTGCCGCGAAGCCCTGGCGCCGCGACATATGGCGCAGCACGTCCATCACCCGGGCCACGTCGATCTCGTTGGGGCAGCGGGTGGTGCAGGACTCGCACGTGGCGCACAGCCACAGGGACGCGCATTCCAGCACCCTGCGCTTCTGGCCGGCCTGCACCAGGCGCATGATCTGGCTCACCGGGATGTCGTAGACGAAGGTGTAGGGGCATCCGGCCGTGCAGTTGCCGCACTGGTAGCACAGGCTCATGTTCTGCCCGCTCTCCTGCTGGACCTGCTCCACGAAGCCCGCGTCGTAGGACGCGTTCAAGTTCACTCCATCCATAAGTATGCTTTCCGTGGCTTGAGGGTGTCGCCCGCAAGGCCCGGGGAGTCCTGCGTCTCCCCGGGCCGCGCGAAGCGGTGTGGCGTGTTTACTACAGGGCCGCGGTGTAGATGGCGGTAACGTCCTTGTCCGACGGGCAGCGGGGGTTGGTCAGGCCGCAGGCGTCCTTCTGGGCGTTCTTGGTCATGGTCTCGATGTCCTTGGCCTTGACGTCCTTGCCGTAACGCTTGCCGAGCTCCACCAGACCGGCCGGGATGCCCACGTCGGAGGACAGTTCCCTGATGGCGTCCAGGGCCTTTTCGGCGGCCTTGCGCGGGGACAGCCCTTCGATGTTCTCGCCCATGATCTGGGCCATCTTGGCGAAACGCTCCACCTTGGCGATCAGGTTGAATTTCTCGACATGGGGAAGCAGGATGGCGTTGCACTCGCCGTGGGGCAGGTCGTAGAAGCCGCCCAGCTGGTGAGCCATGGCGTGCACGTGGCCGAGGCTGGCGTTGTTGAAGGCCATGCCGGCCAGGTACTGGGCGAAGCACATGTCTTCGCGGGCGGACAGGTCCTTGCCGTTGGCCACGGCCTTGCGCAGGGACTTGAAGATCAGCTCGATGGCCTTCTCGGCGGCCGAGTCGGTCATGGGGGTGGCGATGGTGGAAACGTAGGCTTCCACGGCGTGGGTCAGGGCGTCCATGCCGGTGGCCGCGGTAAGCGACGGGGGCATGCCGACCATCAGCATGGGATCGTCGATGGCCATGTTGGGGGTGACGCGCCAGTCCACGATGGCCATCTTCACGTGGCGGGACAGGTCGGTGATGATGCAGAAGCGGGTCATTTCGGAGGCGGTGCCCGCGGTGGTGTTCACGGCCAGGTAGGGAGGCATGGGCTTGGTGGACTTGTCCACGCCCTCGAAGTCGTGGATCTTGCCGCCGTTGGCGACCACGAGGCCGATGCCCTTGCCGCAGTCGTGGGAAGAACCGCCGCCCAGGGTGATCAGGCTGTCGCACTTGTTCTTCTTGTAGACTTCGACGCCGGAGTGAACGTTCTCGTCCGTGGGGTTGGGGATGGTGTCGTCGTAGACCACGTAGGACATCTTGGCCGCGTCGAGCAGGTCGGTGATCTGCTTGCAGATGCCCGCCTTCACGATACCCTTGTCAGTGACGATGAGGGGCTTGGAACCGCCGAGGGCCTTGATCTTCTCAGGGATGGCCTTGGAGGCGCCGATGCCGATCAGGGTAACGCTAGGGATGAAGAAACCGTAGACTTGTTCGATCACAGCCATGACTTTCATCTCCTTGGGTTGGGGTTGGTTGTGTTCGCGCAGGGCGTTGCGCGTGCTTTCCCTCTCCAAGGCAACTTTCAGGCCAACTTTTTTGTTCTTTGAATTCAGTACGCTGGACTGATGAAGGCGATTCGTGGCCTCTGGGAGGACGCAACTTGTCTTGTCCGCAGGAGCCGGGCCAGGACTTCCCGGAACTTCCCCGGGACGAAGGTGCAAAATTAAGCCAATTATTATGAAGGAATAGACTCGAGTGGGTCAAAATGACATACCCCGCAGACGAGGTGTGACAATTTGGCTCAGTATACCGGAGCGGGAGAGAAAAGGAGTCTTGAATTCGTTTGGAAGAGTGATCGCGCCAAAGAGAACGTACGATGCGGAAAATGAAAAAGGGCCAGGAGATTGTCCTGGCCCTTCACTTATAACGGGCTGCGCCCGTTAAGAATTCTTGATACTACCAGCGGCGGTCTCCGCCACGGCCGCCGCCGGAGCGGGACCTTTCCTCGGCTTCGTTGACCTTCAGAGTGCGGCCGCCGAAGTCCTTGCCGTCCATGCCCTGGATGGCCGCCTTGGCGCCTTCGTCGTCCATCTCCACGAAGCCGAAACCGCGGAGGCGGCCGGTTTCGCGATCGGTGATGAGGCTGACGCTGATGACTTCGCCGAAGGTGGCGAACTGGTTACGGATGTCGTCTTCGGTGGAATTGAAGGAAAGATTTCCAACATAGAGTTTCTTAGACATGGGCTGTTGCTCCCTTTTTTGGCACTGTTTTTTTCGCATCGCTTGGAGCTGCACATCGGAAAAGCCCAAGATCCAAAAAATTCATGCTCGTTGTTCGACTCGACCGTACACTTATATGCACACGTTCAGAAAAATGTAAAGGCAAATCTCAAAATAAATTTCATGTCACGGATGCTGCGCGTCCTGATTCCTGCGTTCGTGGCGAGTCGCACCGTCCCGGCACAGAATTATCCGCCACCCCAATGATCCAGTTGCCGTCGTCCGAAATCAAAGTCCGCATCCCGTGAATAGCATACCGGAGGCGGCCTGATCCAGAAATCTCTTTCGGTCGCGCGCGGCCTCGGCAGTTTGCCTGAACGGCCTGATCGGGCTATGCTTTTTGCCGACGGCGCACACCCACCGCTTACGCGCCGCAACAGCCCCACGCGCATGGGCATGGGGCTGTCAACGGCGGTGGAACGGCGGTCGTGATGGACACCATCCTCTCATTGGAAACACCACCCGACATCGGGTACGCCCGCGTCCTGACCACCGCGGCCGAGGCCCTGGCCCGGTCGCGCGGGCTGGCGGCGCGCGAGCAGATGCGCTTCCAGCTGGCGGTGGAGGAGTTCTTCACCTATCTCGCCCAGGTGGTCCCCGAACACGGCCCCATCCGGACAGTGCTCACGGGCAAGCCCTACCAAGTGTGCGCCTCCATCCGCTTCCAGGCATCCGGCCTGTGCCTTGGCGCGCTCAACGCGGGCTGCACGGCCGTTCCGGCCGGAGACGGCGAGACCGGGCACCCCTTGAGCCTCATGCTGGCCGGGCGCGTGGCGGACCGCTTCCGCATCGACCGGGACGGCGGCGACGCCTTCATCCTGCACGCCGAAGTGGACAAGGCCTACCCTCCAGCCGAAGCGCCGGGCCAGTGCGTGGCCATCCGCCCCCCCTACCGGGCGGGCCTGGAGAGCGACCCGAGCCTGCTCATGCACGCGGCCGCCCTGGCCGCGTCCCGCTATCCGGCCTGGCATTGCCCGGCCAGCTTCCAGACGCCGGGAAAATTCGCCGACATGAGCGGAGCGGGCCGTTTTTTCAGCATCATCGCCCAGGACGCCGCGTCCCATCCGGCCGGGATCCTGTGCTGGGCCAGGTCCGGCGACAAGGGGCTGGCCTTTTCCGGCCCGTTCGTTTTCGCCCCGCCCGAGGATGCGGCCCAGGTGGCCCGGCTGCTCACGGACGCCTTCCTGGCGGCCGTGGCCCGCGAGAAAGTGGAGATCGTCTTCAGCGAACGCGCCACTCCCGACGCCCCGGACGGCTACTTCGAGTCCCTGGGTTCCCTGACCCTGCACGGCCAGGAGGGTCCGAGCGAGCAGCCCGTGCTCTACCGGCACCTGCGCGAGGACGCCGGCGAGACGGTCTGGGCCGCCCCCGAACTGGAGGGATACCTGCGCGGCGCGTACGACCGGCTGGCCATGTGCCGCGACATCCTCACGGCCCATCCCCCCGCCGCTTTCGAGCGCAAGCGCTCGCTCCTCTCCACGACGCTGGACAAGAACAAGGGGCTGGCGGTGCTCCGGCCCCTGCTGGACGGGGAGGACGCATCCGCCAATCTCGCCGCCCACGTCCAGGCGCTGTCGGAAAAGGGCGTCCCCAACGTCTTGCTCTACCTCGACCTCTCCCGCGCCTGGGAGGCGGCCCTGGCCGGACCGGCCATGGAGGCCGGTTTCAGGCCCAGGCTCGTCCTGCCCTTCGCGGGCCGCTCCGACGTTCTGGTGTTTCAGCATGCCCAGTCTGACTGACCTCGCCCCGCCCCACGTCCTGAACTTCGAGAGCTACGTCCCCAGCCGCCCGGACGAAGTTCTCATGCGCCAGTACGGCGTGGACAGGCTCCTGCGCCTGAACAACAACGAGAACGCCCTGGGCCCGCCCCCGGCCGCCCGGGAGGTGCTCGACGCCTTCCCGCCCGTGCGCGGCGCGGTCTACCCCAGCGGCGACTGCTTCTTCCTGCGCGAGGCCCTCGGCCGGGCCTTCGGCAAGGACCCGGAGCGTTTCCTGGTGGGCAACGGCTCCTGCGAGGTGATCACCTCGGTCATCAAGGCGTTCTGCCAGCCGGGCGATTCCATCGTCACGGCGGACAAGACCTTCGCCGTGTACGAGTGGGTGGCCGCCTTCTCCGGCATCGACGCCCGGCTGGTCCCGCTCAAGGTCTACGCCCAAGACCCGGACGCCATGCTGGACGCCGTGACGGAGAGGACCAAGATCGTCTTCGTGTGCAATCCCAACAACCCCACGGGCACGTGGTGGGACAAGGCCACCTTGGAGCGCTTCCTGGCCGGGATCGGCGGCCGGACCGTGGTGGTGCTGGACGAAGCCTACCGCGAATTCGTGGACTCGCCGGACTTCCCGGACGGCATGGAGGTGATGGAGCGCCACCCCAACGTGCTGGTGTTCCGCACCTTCTCCAAGATGTACGGGCTCGCCGCACTGCGCGTGGGCTACCTCTGCGGCGGGCAGGAGGCAGTGGACATCGTCCGGCGCACGCACCTGGTCTATTCGGTCAACACGCCGGGACAGATGGCCGCCAGAGCCGCCCTGGAGGACGGCAGCGGCCACCTGGAGGCCACGAGGCGCATGGTCGTCCAGGCGCGCGGATACCTGCGCTCCGTGTTCGACTCCCTGGGCATCGAGCACGTCTCGGGCGAGGGCAACTACATCATGGCCCGCGTGCCGGTTCCGGACACCCTGCTCTACCGCCTGCTGATGCGCCAAGGGGTGATGATCCGCACCATGACGGGCTTCCGCTTCCCCAACTGGATCAGGGTCACGCTCGCTCAAGAGCCCGCCATGGAAGCGTTCTCCATGGCCTTCCGCAAGGCGCTGGACGGCCGATGAGCGCTCCCGACGCGCGGGCGCCGGAGCGCTTGTTCACCTACGATTTCACGGTGCTCACCCTGGCGGCGGCCTTCGGGTTCTGCAACATCGCCGTCTTCTACGGGCTGGCCAGCCACCTGGAGCGCATCGGCATAGACCCCGCATGGCGCGGGGCGGTGATCGCCGCCGAACCCCTGGCGGCCTTCCTGGCCCGGCCTTTCCTCAGCGTCCGGCTCACCCCGCGCCACGCCCTGGCCGTGGCCCGCATTTCCCTGGCGGGCATGGGCCTCGCCCTGCCGTGCTACATGTTCGCCCTCGACGTCCCGGCCCTTTTCGCCGTGCGCATCTTCCACGGCCTGACCTTCGTCTGCCTGGTGAGCGCGGTCATGGTGCTGCTCACCCAAGTGGTGCCGCCCAAGCTGGCCGGTCGGGCGTTCGGTTATTTCTCCCTCGCGTCACTGGTACCCTACGCCATCATGCCGCCCTTGACGGAATGGTTGATCACGAGAGTGGGGGATGAGGCCCATGCATACGCCTGGACCGCCCTCCTGACCCTGCCGGCGCTGGCGCTCATGGCGCCGTTGGGCGCGCGCCTTGGCTCCGGCGCGTTTTCCGTCGACGAAAGGCGGCCTCCCTCCCTGCGCGACATCAGGGAGAACCTGGGCCAGGCCCCGGTGCTCCTGCTGCTCGGGGCCAACCTGCTCGTTTTCGCGGGCTCCACCCAGGTGTTCTTCTTCATCAAGCCCTACGCCCTCTCCCTGGGGCTGGCCGAGCCGGGGCTCTTCTTCACCGTGTCCACGGCAGCCTCCATCGCGGTGCGGCTCGTGGCCGGGCCGTTCTACGACCGGCTGCCCAGGCGTTGCGCGGCCATGCTGGCCCTTCTGGCCCTGGGCGGCTGCATGGGCCTGTTCGCGTTCGCACGGGAAGCCGCGCCCTTCTTCGCCCTGGCCGGAGTCTACGGACTCTGCCTGGGCGTGGTCATGCCCCTCGTCAACGCCTCCATGTTCCTGGAGTCCCCGCCGCGCCTTCGGGGCATGAACATGAACCTGATGCTCTTCATGATGGACGCCGGGTACACGCTGGGTCCCGTGGCGGGCGGAGCGCTGGTGGCGGGCGGGGGAGGATTCGCGGCCCTGTTCGCGGTCAGCGCGGGGTGCGCCTGCGCGGGCGCGGGGATGCTCGCGCCGTTGGCGGCCAGGGAGTGGAGGGAGAGGAACGACTAGGAAGAGGACTTTCCCCCAAAGAGGATGGTGACATCCGGAGGGGCAGTCATGTCGAATGCCTCCGGCGACCAAAGGGCTGCACCCCTTGGAATCCCGTTTTGGGGCTGGATTACTGCGCCAGGCGCAAGAGCAGGTTCCCGGCCACGTCCCGGCGATAGGCCGCCGTGGCCCGCAGGTCGTCGATGGGTGAGATTTCGCCCCGGAGAGCTTCCCCGGCGGCCAGCAGGGATTCACGGTCCAGGCGTCGCCCGGCAAGAAGGGCTTCGGCACGCGGACAGCGGGCCACCGTGGGGCCGACGCTGCCAAACGCCAGACGCGCCTGCGTGACAACTCCCTGAGAATCCGTGGCGATCACGGCGGCGAGGCTGACCACCGAGATGGCCAGGGCCTTGCGCCGCCCCACCTTCTCGAAATGCTGGAGCGCTCCGGCGTCCGGCAGCGGCGCCAGCACGGCCGCGACGATCTCGCCCGGCTGAAGCCCGGTGCGCCCCGGCCCGAGGATGAACCCGGCCAGGGGGACGCGCCGGGTTCCCTGCCTTGAGGCGAGCTCCACCACGGCGTCCAGGGCGTAGAGCGGCGCGAGGGTGTCCCCCGCAGGCGAAGCGGTGACGATGTTTCCCCCGAGCGTTCCCATGTTGCGGACTAGCGGCGAGCCGAGCACGGAAAGCGCCCGCGCCAGCACGGGCAGCCTTCCGGCCACCAGGGGATGGCGCAGGAGCCGAGAGTGGGTCTCGCACGCGCCCAGGCGCAGGAACCCGTCCTCTTCGCGGACGCCGCACAGGCTCTCGATCCGCTCCAGGCAGGCCACGAAAGCGGGAGCCCGCCCACGGCGACGCGCCAGCAGGTCCGTGCCCCCGGCCATGGCCACGGCCCCGTCATCGAGAAGAGGCCACAGCTGCTCGAGGCTCTTCGGGCAACAAACGCCGCCGCTCATGAATCCCCCCCGCGCATGGCCTCGGCCGCGTCCATCACCGCATCCACGATCTTGACGTACCCTGTGCAGCGGCAGAGGTTGCCGGACACGGCCTCGCGCACCTCGCACCGGTCCGGCGAGGGGTTGCGGGCCAAAAGCTCCGAGGCGGCCACGGTCATTCCCGGCGTGCAGTACCCGCACTGCACGGCCCCGCTCGCCGCGAACGCGGCCTGGATGGGATGGGGGTTCTCGCAAGTGCCGAGCCCTTCCGCCGTGACCACCTCGCGGCCTTCCAGCTGCGCCGCCAGCATCAGGCAGGAGAGCCTGGCCACGCCGTCGACCAGTATGGCGCACGCGCCGCACTCGCCCGAACCGCAGCCCTCCTTGGCCGCCGGCAGGCCCAGGTCCTCGCGCAGGAGGTCCAGGACCCGCCTGCCGGGGCTTGTTTCGATGCTTACCTGCGCCCCGTTCAAGGTGAACGTCACGGTGATGTCCTCTCTCATGCTTTTTCGCCCCGGAGCGCCCGCAGCACGTCCTCTGGCTCCACGGGGACGCGGCGGACAGCGAGTCCCACGGCGTCCTGCAGGGCCTGGGCCACGGCCGGAGCGGGCCCGTGGACGCCGACCTCCCCCATGCCCTTGAGGCCGTGCGGGCCGGTGGGTTCGTCTCCGTCCACGGCAAGGCATTCCAGGCCCGGCAGGTCCAGGGACGTGGGGATGAGGTAGGTGTCCAAGCCCCCGGCCAGGATGCGCCCGCCGTCCACGGCCAGGTTCTCCAGCAGGGCGAACCCCGCGCCCTGGGCCGCCGCGCCCTGAATCTGGCGCTCCACGCCCAGCGCGTCGAACACCCGCCCGCACTCCACGGCCGTGACGCAGCTTTTGAGTTCCACCTGCCCGGTCAGCTCGTCGGCCTCCACGGCGCAGACGCAGGCCCCATGCGAAAAGTAGCGGTGCGGGAAGCCGAGCCGGAACTCCTTGCCCGTGTCCGGCGGATTCTCCACCACGGGCATCGCGAATTGGTCCACGCAGATGCGATCGTCGCGGCTGAGCATGGCCCCGATCATGGACAGAGGCACGGACCTGCCCGTGGCCTCGTCCACCACGGCCCCCGGCGCAAGGCGCAGGCGGTCCGGCTCGTCCGCCAGCAAAAACAGCGCGGCCCGCGCCTTGAGCTTCGCGTGCATGGCCTCGCAGGCTTTGAGCAGGGCGTTGCCGTAGGTGTAGGTGGTGCGGCTGGCGGACGACGATCCGGCGGGCAGGCACAACCGGGTGTCCGGCTGGACCAGCTCGAACACGGCCGGGTCCTGGTTCAGGGCCGTGGCGGCCATCCTGACGAACGCGGCCGCGTTGCCCTGCCCCATGTCCGGAACGGAGTTGAATATCCTGAACGTGCCGGCCCGCGTCAGCTCGAGCTTGGCCGCCGCCGAGTCGGGCAGGCCGCGGCCGTAGCCCATGGCGTTGAGCGATGCCGCTATCCCCACACCCCGGTGCTTGAAGGCCGGCGCCCCGGCCTTCCAGGCGGCGCGTTCCGCCCAGGCTGGATGGGCCATCACCGCCTCCAGGCATTGCGTAACGCCCGAGGGGGATTCCACGGCCACCCCCGCGCAGTTCGCATCACCCATGCGCAGGGCGTTCTTCAGGCGAAGCTCGCCCGGGTCCATGCCAAGCCGCGCGGCTAGGGCGTCCATGCTGCGCTCGATGGCGAAGCTCGCCTGGACCACCCCGAAGCCCCGGAAGGCTCCGCCCACGGGGTTGTTGGTGTAGGCGCAGAACCCCTCGATGCGGGTGTGCGGGATGCTGTACGGCCCTCCGGCGTGCTCCAGGGCCAGGGCCATGATCTCGACCGTCAGATGGGCGTATGGGCCGGAGTCGAAATGCATGGAGCAGTCCAGAGCCTTGAGCTCGCCGTCCCGCGCTGCCCCGAGCCGCACGCGCATGCGCGCGGCGTGGCGCTTGTACCCGGCCAGGAAAGTCTCCTCGCGGCTCCAGCACATCTTCACCCAGCGCCCGCCGCAGTGCAGCGCGGCCAGGGCCAGCAGGCACTGCACGGTGGCCCCGTCCTTGCCGCCGAAACCGCCGCCCAGGTAGGGCGCGCGCACGCGGATGCGCATGGGGTCCAGGCCCAGGGCGTGGCCGATCTCGAAGCGGTCGCGGAAGGGAGCCTGGGTGGAGACCACCATTTCGACGCCGCCGCCCGGAGTCGTCCTGGCCGTTCCGTTGGGCGGTTCCAGAAAGGCGTGCTCCTGCATGGGGGTCTCGTACCGCCCTTCGACCACCACGTCGCACCCGGCGAAGGCCCCCGGCGCGTCGCCCTTCTCCACCAGCCCCCGGGACAGCAGGTTGCCGCCCTCCCGGCCGGGGTGGACCAGGGGGGCTCCGGGCTTAAGGGCCAGCTCCGGGTCAAAGACTCCCGGCAGCGGTTCAAGCTCGATGCGGATGCGCGACAGGGCCCGGGCCAGGGCCTCCCGGCTCTCGGCCACCACCAGGGCCACCGCGTCCCCGGCGTGGCGCACGGTGTCCGTGGCCAGCACGGGCTGGTCCTTGTGGATGATGCCCTGGAGGTTGGAGCCGGGCACGTCCGCCCCTGTGAGGACGGCAGTCACGCCTTCGACGGCCCGGGCCTCGGCCGTGTGCACGGCCTTGATCCTGGCGTGGGGCTCGCCCGCCCGCCTGGCCCCGGCCCAGAGGCAGCCGGGCGGGCTGAAATCCGTGCTGAAGCGTTCGGCCCCCACGGCCTTGGACAGGGAGTCCCGATGCGGGATGCTGGATGGCGCCAGGGTCATCGCCGCCTCAGGCCAGGGAGCGCGCGCGGTCCCAGTCCGCGCGGATAAAGGCGAAGAGGGCCTTGGCCCTGTCCGAATGCAGGTTGACCGCTTCGAACTCCGGCGCAACGTAGAGCTTCTGCATGAGAAGCCCGTCCGGGCCGAACCAGAGCGGGACGAGCCCCCCCAGGATGAACCCGCGTGCGCGCAGGGCGTCCACCGCGAAGACCGCCCCAGGCTCGCCCGCGTTGACGAAAACCTGGACTACGGCCAGGCCGCGGCGTTTCGCGCTTTCGTCCAGTTCGAGCACCCGCGCGGGAAAATCGGCTCCCACTTTCAGGGACTGCACCCGCTCCACCGAGGCGAAGTCGAAGGTGCGGGAGTCGAGCGAGCTTTCTGCGGCCAGGGGTGCATCCTGGCTGCTGAAGCTGATCTCCCGGTCCAGGGAAAAGCCGTCCAGGATCAGCTCCATCTCCCGGCGGTAGCATTCGGGCAGGTTCAGCGGCATGCGCCGGTCGCGGTCCACCCGGGCCCCTATCAGGCAGCTCACCCGCTGGGCTCCGGCTCCTTCCTTCTCGTAGGCCCCGGCGGGCATCAGGGACACCTCCAGGCCGCACTCCGAGTACCCCTGCTTGTCGACGAGCTTCTGGGTGATCGTGTGCGTGCACACCGCCTCGCCGAAGAAGCCCTGGGCCTGGGTCATGGTGTGCGAGAGGCGGTCCATCTCCCGGGTGATCTTGGCGGCCATGAGCGTGTTGCGGTACTCGGCGGCGACCAGCAGCTGCCCGAATTCGTAGAGGGCCTTGTTGGGGGGTGAGCTCTGGTAATAGGCGCCCTGCCCGGCCACGGCCCCGGATTCCAGCCGGGCCACCACCGTGAGCAGGCTGCCGTCACTGTTGAGCTGTTCGATGCGCGCGGGGATGTAATAGTCCTCCACGGGGTAGCGATCCCCGTACACGGAGTAGAACAGCTGGGCCACGCCCTGCCCGTCCCCGGGCCTGAGCGGACCCACCTGGTACTTGGCGTCCGGCTCGACCTCCCGCCAGCCCCGGAGTATCCGGGCGATGGCCTCGCTCTTCCCGTGTTCCCCGCCGGCCACGGCCTGGCCGGCGTCCGGCTCCTCGGGCAGTTCACGCAGCGCATCCTTCGTCACGTTCATAGGGGGCTCCCCTGGTACAGGCTTCAACTTTCCCGCGGCACGAACCGCCGCACCGTGCCGGTGGCCGTCTTCGGGAGTTCGGACAGGCATTCGAAGCGCGCAGGGCGGATGACGGATGATTTGACGCCAATCATCTTGAATTAGCTTAGGATAGTTGTCCTGAGCCGTCAAATGCGCCACGGCAGGCCTGCCTGTTCCTGTCGTGGGCGTCACACCCGCCTGCCCGGATACTCCTGTTCCAGGAATCGCTCTCCGGGGGGAACCCGTATATTCCCATCCCCGATAAATACATATCTTTCGTGCGAGTAATAGTGATCGCTCCCGTTTGCAGTCCTGTCTTTTCCTTGCGGCAACGGCTGCGTGAAGAACGACATCCACCTTGTCCGACCGGGGCGCTGTTTTGAGTAGCGACACTCCAGATGTGAATGCCATGGCCGCAACGATACGCTCGCGGGCCTTGCCCGAGGGCGGCTTCGCCCTGACCGGGTGCAACGATTTCCGGGTGGACGCGACTGCCTGGGCGGTTGCCGCCCTGTCCGCCGTCTCCCCGGAGGATCCCCTGCTGCCCGCAGCCCGCGCGCGCCTGGCCGCGAACCAGACGCCGGAAGGCTGCGTGCCCATCCTGCCCGAAGCCTCCGACGCCATCTGGCCGACCCCCCTGGCCGTCTTCGCCTGGCTGGCGGCGCCCGGCTTCGCTGGAAACGTGCGGTCGGCCGCGACGTTCCTCCTGAAAACCGAGGGGCACCGGTTTCCCCTGCCGAAGAACGCCCCGTTCACACACGACACGAACCTCCAGGGCTGGCCCTGGAACCTTAAGACCAGCGCCTGGGTCGAGCCCACCGCCCTGGCCATCCTGGCGCTCGTCGCGTCCGGCCACGGCGCGCACCCCCGGGTGGCGGAAGGCAGGCGGCTGCTGCTTGACCGCCAGATTCCGTCTGGCGGCTGGAACTACGGGAACGTCACGGTGTACGGGCAGGAGCTCCACCCCAATCCGGAGTGCACGGGCCTGGCCCTGGCGGCCCTGTCCGAAGCGTGCGCCGAGGGCGTCGTCACGGCCAGCCTCGGCTGGCTCAAAGAGCGGACCCAAGCCCTGGACACCCCCCTGGCGCTGTCCTGGAGCCTTCTTGGGCTGAGCGCCTGGGGCCGGCGTCCGGCCGGAACCTGGGGGCTGATCTCCAGGTGCCTGGACCGGCAGGAACGCCTTGGACCCTACGAGACGTGGCACTTCGCGCTGCTGCTCCTGGCCGGTCTCGCCGAGGAAGGGCTGGCGAAGCATCTGGCGACGCGAGCTGGGGAGGCCGCCCATGGACAGGCGTGACTTCATCAAGCTGACCGCAGCGGGCATTGCCGTCGCCGCCGGGGCCTACCTCGTCCTTGACCGCGAATCCCATGTCGAGACCCCGGTTTTCGTGGGCAAGGCCGCAAGCTACGGGGCGGACATCGCGGGCCTTCTCAAGAGCGCCCTCGCAGAACTGCGCTTCGACGCCTCGCGGATCGCCGGGAAAACCGTCCTGCTCAAGCCGAACCTGGTCGAGCCCCGTGCCGGAGCCGGGCACATCAACACCCACCCCGCCGTTGTCCGCGCCGCGGCCGAGACCTTCTTCTCCCTCGGGGCCGGGCGGGTCATCGTGGGTGAGGCGGCCGGGCACCTCTGCGACTCTTACGAGGTCCTCGAGCTTTCCGGAATGGGCGACGCCCTGGCCGAAGACCGCATCCCCTTCGTGGATTTCAACGCCGGACCGGTGACTGCCGTGCCCAACGCTGGCGGCCTCACGTCGCTCAAGCGGCTCTTCCTTCCGAACGCCCTTCTGGCCGCCGACCTCATCGTCTCGGTGGCCAAGATGAAAACCCACCACTGGGCCGGGGTGACGCTCTCCATGAAGAACCTCTTCGGGGTCATGCCCGGCACGATCTACGGCTGGCCCAAGAACGTGCTCCACATGCAGGGCATCCCGCGCTCCATCGTGGACATCAACGCCACGGTAAAGCCGCACCTGGCCATCGTGGACGGCATTGTCGGCATGGAAGGCGACGGCCCCATCATGGGGACCCCGAAAGCCTGCGGCGTGATCGTGGTGGGGGAGTGCCTGCCGTCGGTGGACGCCACCTGCGCCAGGATCATGGGCGCGGACCCGTGGAAGATACCCTTCCTGAAATTGGCCAAGCGCCTCGGGCCATTGTCGGAAACGCACATCCGCCAGCGCGGGGAGAGTGTCGCGGACGTGGGATCGGAGTTTACATTTCTGGATTTCATAGAGGCGCAGCGGATCAGGAGCGGTGGGTAAACGTCGATCGTCCCGGGACGGTGTCAGGTGACAACTATCACCGCATGCATTACAAATATCAATACTCACGCCAGGAATCCATATACTATATTCGAATTTATGTCCTTGCAATCCGATCGACAAACAACTTAACGAACCATGCCCCAAGATTATTTCGAATATTGAACGCACTTTCCCGTTTAAGACATATTTAAAAATTATGCATACCGCATCATAGCCTTCACAGTGACTTCAACTCCATTCCATACCAATAGCGTATGAACTGATTTTGCACAGTCAGATTTTTCCATACACACATCACGAATGCTTGCTCCGTCATTATTATGCTCCCCCTGACACACGTGTACACAGAAATAACAATTTCGTGGTTTCCTACCTGTACATCAACAGTGAAATATATAGAGTGAAGCCAGACCAGAATTTGCGGCCTCGGTTCTGGCAATAAATTATGCCCAAATTTGGGCGGGAGGTTGACAACATGTTGAATCTGATGAAAAGGTTTGTAAAGGAAGAGGACGGGGCGACGATGGTTGAATATGGTCTGATGGTGGCTCTGATTGCTGCCGTGTGCATCCTGGCTGTAACCGGCATAGGCACGAGTCTCCAAGGCGTATTCGAAAACGTCCAGACTTCGCTTGAAGCTGTCCCCGGCGGCGGTTCCTGATCCTGATTTAAGAATGTACCATACTGTTCAGCAAACTTGGCGGGTTGGACGTCCCGCCAGGTTTGTTCAGCGCGATGACCGATTGAGTTATTCAGCATTCAGAGGCTGCTTCGCCGTGTTCGGCGGTCGTATTGCGCAACGATTGAAGGACTGAAGGACATCGCCGTGGAGCTTTCGGCAGAAGAGCTCATCATTACGTCCACACTGACGGCGATCATGATCGCCGCAGCCGCGTTCGACCTGCGGCGCTACCGCATCCCCAACGCCCTCACCGCCTCGGGTGTCCTCATCATGCTGGGGCTCAACTATCTTTCCGGCTCCTTCGACGGCCTCACCGCCTCCCTGCTCGGCCTTGCCTGCGCCTTCGCCGCCCACTTCCTGCTTTTCGCCTGGGGAATCCTCGGCGCGGGCGACGTGAAACTGTTCTGCGTGGTGGGGGCGGCCCTGGGGGCAGGGGCCATGCTCACCGTGTGGCTTTTCGTCGCCCTGGCGGGCGGCGTGCAGGCCGGGTGGATCATAGCCCGGGCGGCCCTGGCCAGACGCCGCGCCGGGGCGGACGAGGCGCTGCTCGCCGGGCGCAAGGCCTGCTACGGCGTGGCCATAGCGGCCGGAACCCTCGGCACGCTGGGCTGGCGCGCCCTGGGGCACGATTACATTCGCGTTTTCTGACCAGAGGCCGGAACCGATCCGGCCCGAGGTCGCAGGATGGCGCTCGCGGCCGCAACGTCTAACACACGGGACCTGACATGAACCGAGGACGCATCCTGCTCAACGCCGCCGTGGCCTTGGTGGTATCCCTGGCGGCCGGGTTCTTTGTCCTGCTCTGGCTG
This sequence comes from Fundidesulfovibrio terrae, assembly GCF_022808915.1. Lineage (NCBI taxonomy): Bacteria > Pseudomonadati > Thermodesulfobacteriota > Desulfovibrionia > Desulfovibrionales > Desulfovibrionaceae > Fundidesulfovibrio > Fundidesulfovibrio terrae. The sequence goes on along the minus strand of NZ_JAKZFS010000002.1, from coordinate 430,794 downwards.
CACGGCAAGAAAGCCGGTCCGGCCCAGGCGCCGCCGGAAAAACCCCAATCGAGCATCGTGGTTTCCGGGTCGGACCTGTCCAGAGGGACCAAGCTGGACCCGGCCAACCTCAAGACGGCCCCCTACTTCGTCGAAGCCGTGCCCCAGGGCAGCTTCACCGACGTCAAGGACCTGGAAGGGCGCGTGCTCATGGTGCCGCTCGGCGGCAACGAACCCGTCACGGAGGCGAAGCTCTTCCCCAAAGGGATGACCGGCGGGCTGGAGGCCATGATCAGTCCCGGCATGCGCGCGGTGGCGGTCAAGGGCAACAAGGTGATGGGCATGGGCGGGCTCGTCCTTCCCGGAGCCAGGGTCGACGTGCTCATGACAGTGGATTCCTCCGCGAACCCCGACAAGGAGGAAGGGAGGGCCGAGAGCAAGGTCAGCAAGGTGGTGCTGGAGGACGTCAAGGTGCTGGCCACCGGCGCGGAATCCGAAAAGAAACCCAGCGCCAAGGGGCAGCAGCTGGAGGAGGCCTCCTACGAGAACTACACCCTGGAGGTGTCGCCCGAGGACGGCGAGAAACTGGCTCTGGCCTCCCACCAGGGGCAATTGAATTTCGCCTTGCGCAATCCGCTGGACAAGGCAGTGGTCAACACCCAGGGCGCCAACGTGGCGACCAACCTGGCGTCCTTCAAGGAAAACGCGGGCAAAGGCGGGAAGAGCGAACGGATGGTGGAGACGATCCGAGGAACCACCGTGGAAAAACAGGCCGTGGAAGGCCCTACCCCTCTGAAAAAGCAGTGAACCACATGCAGCGCACATTCCACAAAAGACTCGTCGTTACGGCCCTTTTCCTCTTCATCGCGTGCCTGAGCACCCGCTCCGACGCCTTTGGCGCGGAGGTCCGGGGCCAGGGCGCGCAGCGCATCCGCATCACCACCGGCAAGTCGGCCATCGTCCGGTGCCCGGCGGACATCGCCCGCGTCTCGGTGGCGGACCCCAACGTGGCCGACTACGTGCTCATCCCGCCCAACCAGCTTTACGTGGCCGCCAAGAACACCGGCGTCACCAACCTGACCCTGTGGGACGCCAACAACCAGGTGCGGGGCCTCTACGACGTGGAAGTCTCGCCGGACATCCAGCGCCTGAAGATGCTCATAGCCGAGGTCGTTCCCGAAGAGTCCGGCATCGAGGTGCGCGCGGCCAACGACGCCATCGCCCTGTCCGGCACGGTCAAGAACGAGCTGAACGTGCAGCGGGTGCTGACCATGGCCGCTGCCCACGGCAAGGTGCTCAACCTCATGCAGGTGGGCGGGGTGCAGCAGGTGATGCTCGAAGTGCGCGTGGCGGAGATGCAGCGCGCGCTCATCAAGCGCATGGGCATCAACATAAACGCCATCTCCAACGGAGACTTCTTCTACACCTTCCTGGGCGGCCTCACCAGCCTGTCGAGCCTGCAGAACCTTCTCTACGAGACGTCCAAGGGCGTGAACAACCCGTCCCGCTTCGACCCCCAAACGACCTTAGCCGTCGACCCGAAAGTCCAGGGCATCCTTAACCTGAACACCGTCATGGGCGGGCGGCCCGTGACCTGGACCGGCTTCATCGACATCCTCAAGGACAGCGGCCTGGTCAAGATCCTGGCCGAGCCCACCCTGGTGTGCCTCAACGGGCAGACGGCCGAATTCCTGGCCGGCGGCGAGATTCCGGTGCCGATCCCCCAGGCCCTGGGCACGGTCACCGTCGAATGGAAGAAGTTCGGCGTGGAGCTGAGCTTCACCCCCCACGTGCTCTCCGGCGACAAGATCAGCATGAAGGTGCAGCCCTCCGTCTCGGACCTGGACTACACGCGGGCCATCCAGATCGGGTCCACCCAGGTTCCGTCCATCCTCAAGCGGAGCACGTCCACGGTGGTGGAGCTGGGCGACGGCCAGAGCTTCGCCATCGCCGGGCTCCTGCGCGAGGACGCCAGGGACACCTCCAAGAAATTCCCGGGCGTGGGCGACGTGCCGGTCCTGGGCAGCTTGTTCAAGAGCTCAGAGTACCAGAAGAACCAGACCGAACTGGTCATCATCATCACCCCCCGGCTGGCCAAGCCGCTCGACGCGAAGAACCTGAAGCTCCCCACCGACGGCTTCCCCAAGGAACCCGACGACCTGGAGTTCTACCTGGGCATCGACCGCAACAAGCTCAAGCGCAGCGCCCCGGCGAACCAGGGCGGCCCCATGGGCGTCACCAAGGACTCCCTCGACGGCGAGTTCGGCCAGACGATCACCCCGCCCCCCGTGGCGTCACCGGCTTCGACCGGCAACGTCTCCGGCAACACGAGCAAACAGGGGAGTTGACGCCATGAGACACGCACTTGCCTTGCTGTCCCTTGTCCTGACCGCGGCGCTGGCCACGGCCTGCGCCGACACGGACCGCTATTCCCAATGGAAATGCGGTGAGAGCGTGAAGGCCACCATGCAGTCGCAAGTCCTCAACCCGGAAGCCGGGGGCGACCAGCCCGTGGCCGGCATGGACGGCGTCGTGGCCGAACGGGCCATCGAGCGCTACGAGAAGCGCGGCGAAGCGAAAAATGGCCAGGGCGTGATGGAGAAGATGGTCGATCTGTACGGGGGGAAGCAGCAGGAGTCGAAGTGACCTGAGGGCGCGACCATGAAGACGCATGAAGCAAAACGAAAAAACATGGGCGGTGCGACGATAGTTGAATTCGCCCTGGTTCTGCTGCCGCTTCTTCTGATGCTGATGGGTTGCATCGAGTTCGGCAGGTACTTCTGGGCCCAGCACGTGCTGAGCTCCGCCGCGGCCGAGGGAGCCCGCATGGCCATACTGACCGACGCCACCGACGCCCAGGTGAACGACCGCATCGTCCAGACCGTGAGCGACGGAGGGATTTCGGCCGTTCCGACGTATTCCTTCACGGCCCGCACTCCGGGTGAGGCCATCACGGTCACGGTGAGCGTTCCCTACAACGTGATCGCCCTGGGCGGATTCGTTCCGGCCATGCTGGGAATCACCCAGGTGACAGGGACGTCGGTCATGGTGGGACAGCAATGAAACCGCGCACCCCCTCCGACGCCGGCGAAAACGGGACCGCCCTGCTGGAATTCGTCGTGATGGCCCTCTTCATCCTGGGACCGTTGACAGCCATGATCATCGACTTCGGCCAGATACTCAACGTCAACAACGTCATCACACGCGCCGCCGAGGAAGGCGCCCTGGCCGCGGGCAACGCCAAGCCGCCAGGTCCTGTCGTCAGCTCGGCGATCTCCGGCGCCAAACTTGACGCAGCCAAGGCGACAACCACGGTGTCCGCCGGTGCGGTGGGCGGAGCCCAGGGATCACTGGTGTCGGTAACGGTGGCGTACGACCTTTCCGGCCTGTGCTTCTTCCCCTGGCCGGACTTCATTCTTTCCCTCACCTCCGTCACGGCCACCTCCACGGTTCGCCACTTCTAGGAGGTCAGCAGCCACAATGAAGAAGCAACCATCTTCCGCGAAGCAGAACGGGACGGTCTCCGTGCTCGTGGCCCTGGCGCTTATCGTGCTCGCCGGATTTGGCGCCTTCGCCGTGGACCTGGGCTACCTGAAGTGGAAACGCGGCCAGATGCAGGCCGCCGCCGACGCAGCCGCGCTGGCCGGTGCGATGGCCAAGGTCTCTTTCGGCACGGACACCGCGAAAATCGTGTCCGAGGCCGTGACGTACGGACGGGCCAACGTGGTGGCAACGGACAATCCCGTCCTGGCCGTGCGCGATGAGGACGTGACCATCAACACTACCGGCCTCGGCTATGTGGAAGTGACGGCGGGGCTTACCACCGGCCGGGGCAACCCGGTCAGCCTCTTCCTCGGGCCGATTCTCGGCAGGAACCTGGCGGACGTGTCCGCCACTGCCAGGGCGTCGATCTGGTGCGCCACAAGTTCACATTGCATTAAGCCCTGGGCAATTCCCACCAAATTCACCTGGACCGATTACCCAGACAAGAAAGGCAAATACAACGGACTGCTTGATGTTGACAGTCCTTCTGAGATGGCCACGGTTGCCATAACAGAACCCGGTTATACATCAGCGGATGTCGGCACACTGCTCACCATCAAAACCGGAAGCCCAAGCTCGAACACCACCTTGGTTCCCGGGCAGTACAACCCGATCCTCTTCCCTGGCGATCACGGAGGCGACGACTACAGAGCTGACATTGAGGGTTGCAAGAACAATAACATTGATGTCGGCAGCAACGACGTAGTCTCCCTTACGGCGAAACCCGGCGAGATGGTCGGCCCCACCAAGCAAGGTGTGACGTACCTCATCGACCAAGATCCTACGGCATATTGGGATGCGGCAAACAACGTAATAGCAGGCAGCAAATTTAGTGATCCGCTGGCCAGCCCGCGCGTCGCCATCATCGCATTCTACGATCCGAGATCCCCACCGACTTCAGGACTCAGTTCCGTTAAAGTCTATCAGCTGGGTGCGATGTTCATCAAGGAGATTGACGGTAGCGGCAACGTGACAGGATACTTCATGAACGCCCTGGCAGAATCGCCCACCCGCGACCCCGGGGGCACGTGTGGAACCCTGTTCGGCGTGAGCCTCGTCAGGGATTCCAGCCGCTAGGACGCAACGAAAAGCAAAAGAGAAGAGCAAGCAACCACATGGCCTTCATCAATACGCACAATCCCATGTCCCCGGCCGGAGGGATTTCGCCGCATTCCGATGCTGCAAAGAATGCCGAGACGTATCATGACATCAAGATGCGTATCCATGACCGCCTCATTGAGCTCATGGATCTGACGCGTCTGGAATCCATGCCGCGAGAGCTGTTCAAGAGCGAAGTAGCGAAGCTCTCAGAAAAGCTCCTCAACGAAGAGTTCCGGGACGTCCCCCTCAACCAGGGCGAGCGGGACCGGCTCGTGCGGGAAATCCACGACGAAATGAGGGGGCACGGTCCGCTGGAGCCGTTTTTGCGCGACCCCACCGTCAACGACATCCTCGTGAACACCTTCGACCACATCTACGTGGAGCGCAGCGGGAAGCTCGAACTGACGGAAGCCCGTTTCAAGGACAACGCGCACCTCAAAAAGATCATCGACCGGATCGTGAACAGGATGGGACGGCGCGTGGACGAAACAACGCCCATGGTTGACGCCCGCCTGCCTGACGGTTCGCGCGTCAACGCCATCATTCCGCCCTTGTCCATCGACGGCCCGGTGTTGTCCATCCGCAAATTCTCCAAGGAGCCGCTGGAACTCACGGACTTGATCAAATACAAGTCCATGCCCGTGGAATTCGGCGACGTACTGCAAAGCATCGTCCGGGGAAGACAGAACATCCTTATTTCCGGAGGCACCGGCAGCGGAAAGACGACACTGCTCAACTGCCTGTCGCGATTCATTCCCAACGATGAACGCATCGTCACCATCGAGGACGCGGCCGAACTGCAACTGAAGCAGGAACACGTGGTCCGCCTGGAAACGCGCCCCCCCAACCTCGAAGGCAAGGGCGAGGTCACTCAACGTGATCTCGTCAAGAACTCCCTGCGCATGCGCCCGGACAGGATCATCATCGGCGAGGTGCGCGGCGCCGAAGCCCTCGACATGTTGCAGGCCATGAACACGGGCCATGACGGGTCCCTCGCCACAATCCACTCCAACAGTCCGCGCGACGCCCTCATGCGCCTGGAGACGATGATGTACATGGCCGGTTTCAATATGACCCCGGCATCACTTAAGCGTTACATCAGCTCGGCCATCGACATTGTGGTCCAGATTGCCCGCCTCTCGGACGGCACCCGCAAGATGCTCAGCTTTCAAGAAATCACCGGCATGGAGGGAGAGGTCATCACCATGCAGGAAATTTTCGCTTTCGAGCAGCACGGCCTGACCACAGACGGCAAAGTGCGCGGCAGGTTCGTATCCAGGGGGATCAGGCCGAGATTCTCCGAACGTCTTGAAGCCAAAGGCATCAAGATGCCGGGCAACCTCTTCGTTCAGCGCACGATGCTGGATATTTAAGGAACGTGCCATGCCGGTCTGGCTTTATCTGGTGATACTCGGGGCCTGCACCATCCTGGGCTTTTCTGTCTTTCAGATCGTCTCAGCCCTGCAAGACAGCGAAAGGGAGGCCCTCCGCAACCGGCTGGCCGCCCTCGGCAGGTCCTCGACGACCGACGGACCGGAAAGCTATCTCAGAGGAGGACGGCCAAGCCACGCCCCCTGGCTGAAGCTGATCTTGTTCCGTAAAAGCTGGAACGACACGCTCTGGTGGATGTTGCGCCAGGCGAACCTGGATATATCCCTGGGATCGTTCGTGCTCGTTTCGGTCCTGTTGGCCTTGCTTGGAGGGGGAGCTGCGAGGCTCCTGGGGTGGGGGATCATCCTGCAGGTTGTCCTCTTCATAGCATTCTTGCTCGTCCCGATAGGATGGGTCCGAATAAAAATCCGCAAGCGCCTGACTCTCTTCGAGGAACAATTGCCCGAGGCACTGGACCTCATCGGGCGTTCGCTCAAGGCCGGCCATACCTTCACAAGCGGTATGACCCTGGTCTCCCAGGAGTTCGCAGACCCTATTCGGGAAGAGTTCCGTTTGACGATCGAGGAGATCAATTTCGGCGGCCATATCAATGATGCCTTGGACAGTCTGGCGGAACGCGTCCCTTCTCCGGACGTGGTGTTTTTCGTGGCCGCCGTGAAGATTCAAAGCGAGACAGGCGGCAAACTGACGGAGATTATGGACTCAATCTCATATTTGATTCGCGAAAGAGCAAAACTCAAAGGAAAAGTCGCGGCCCTTTCCGCTGAAGGAAGATACTCTGGTCTCGTCATGTTCCTGCTGCCGCCTGTGATGATGGGCGTAATCAAATTTCTGAACCCGAAGTACATGGCTGTGCTGTTTGACACGACTGCTGGCAATTACATACTATATGCCTCCGGAACAATGCTTGCCATCGGAATTCTCGTAATTCAAAGGATGGTGAACATCCGTGTATGATAATATTACTCTAAAAGATCTACTTTTTTCTGCAGCAGCAACACTTGTCGTGCTTACGACATTTGTCCTGCTATTCATCATGATGCAGAAAGAAAACAGGCGTCGCCTGATCAACGAAAGACTCAAAAAGCATTCTACGATTGATATATCAAATAATTTGTTTGAGACTACACCTGTTTCAGCTGCTCAGCTTGTAACACACACCATTAGCAGGGTGGGCACCTCTCTCAAATTGATAGATGACGACACGACATCGGAAACAGAACAAAAATTCGTTCGCGCCGGATTTCGCAAATCCAGTGCACGAGCGACCTTTCTTGGAGGCAGGCTTGGATTGTTCGTTCTTGGGCTATCCCTGGCCTTTGTTATTCACACGACAATCCTGACATCTCCAAAGCTACATATAACCATCCTGCTATACTTGTCTCTTGCAGGCATAGGTTATTACTTGCCGGTTTTCATACTGGATTACATGGTTCGAAACAGGCAAAGGCAAATCCTGAAATCCCTTCCGGATGCACTCGACATGCTCATCATCTGCATCGAGTCTGGAATGGGATTTGATCAGGCCATATACAGAATAAGCGAGGAAATTAAAACCGGCCACCCCGCCTTGGGCGAAGAATTCAAGCTCATGCTACTTGAGCTTCGAGCAGGAAAGGGAAGAACGGATGCCTTAAAAAGCCTGTCGAACCGCGTAGGCATTCTTGAAGTGAACAACTTGGCAACATTGATAATCCAATCGGACATCTTCGGCACGAGCATAGCCCAGTCACTGCGGATTTATTCTGATGTCATGAGGACGCAACGCTTCCAAAAAGCGGAAGAAATAGCCATGAAACTTCCTGTCAAACTACTATTCCCGCTGGTACTATTTATTCTTCCTCCGCTGTTCATGATCATCATGGGCCCGGCGGTTATTCAAATTTCACGTGTATTTGGAAAGTAAGGAACAGCAGAACATGACCACATGGTTTTTCCTGCCGTCAAGAGGATTTACCAAGGCTTTATTTGCTTTGGGAGTACTGACCTTACTGAGTGTTTCGCAAGGATGCTCAAAATTCTCGAGCAAAGCTGAGGGAGACAAAGCAAAATCCGGATCAGGGAATCAAGCTTCATCCCAACTTGTTAGTCAGGCAGAACAAGCGGCAAAAAACAATGAAATAGACCGAGCCTTCGAACTATACGACCAAGCCGTCAAAGCGGGCTACCCAGCAGTGACAGCAGAGATACAGAAAGGCAAGGTGCTTCTGGGTACGGGATCATACGCAAAAGCAGCGAAAAGGTTCGACGAAGCACTTAAAATCGACCCTGGCAATCGTGATGCTGCGGTATTTTGCGGATATGCACTGTATATGGCAGGAGATTTCGGCCCGGCGGAGAACAGGCTTGTCGACTTGGTCTCAAAAGACCCCAAGCAATATTACGCAAAATATCTCCTTGGCGCCACATACAATAAAGTTGGAAAACCTGATCTAGCGGCCAAGGAATTTCAGGATGTCATTTCACAAAGGGGAGAGAACCAAAACATTCTCAATAACCTTGGTATTTCCTATTTCATGCTCGGACAGTACGAGAACGCCAGAGATTCTTTCCTGAAGTCTTTAAAAATTGGCCAATCGAAACGAACCCAAAACAACCTTGCGCTAACTCTATGCCGCCTTAAGCGCTACGAAGAAGCCTTCAAATTATTCAAATCCAGTGGCGGAGACGCATTTGCGTATAATAATGTCGGATGCTGCTACATAGATGCAGGAGACAATCAAAAGGCAATGGAACTCTTCAACAAGGCTATCAACACAAGCCCGACGATATACAAACCTGCCCACGACAACATCATCAGGTATGGATCGGCGCAACAGGAGACACCATCCGTCAGACCTGACACGATCACCCCCCCCAACGGCAACCCAGCGCCCGCCGCTGACGGGGGAGTGAGGAGCGAGACAACTAAACCACCCGTCAGGACGCCAACAAACGTCGGCATTCCCTCCTCTGCTTCTCAGGACAAAACTCCAATCCCGCTCACCAACCCGTGACATTGAATTCGCCTACACAGACCACCATGCAAGACATGCGCAGCAACCCAACACAAGCACATTAGACATAATTCACCATGGAAATCTTCAACCTTACCGACACACGAAGCAAACCATATTCTACCAATGAATAGCCTCACCAATCAAGACGCACTTCACGGGACAGTTCTTGGCCAAGTGATCTCCGTCTCAAACTCGTCAGTCATCGGCCTGTTTATCCAAGCAAACGAAAACGATACGGCCCCCAAAATTCAGGTCGGAGACCTCGTCAAGATTGAGACAACTGACTCGACAATATACGGCATGATAAATGAGTGCTCAACAATAACTCAAAATCCCCCCAGCCCCGACCAACATCAAGTTCACTTTAATATCGATTTATTTGGTGAGATAGCAAGATCTGCAACTGGAAAATTGCGATTCAAAAGAGGTATCGCATCATACCCGTCACTTGGACAAAGCATTAAGACAGTTTCCGAGGAGAATTTTCGTGAAATTTATACGATGCCGTATCGCAAATCGGTCAAGATAGGAACACTACACCAGAATCAAAACGTCTCCGTGGGCGTTGACGTCGACGACTTGATTAGCAAACATTTTGCCATATTAGGGTCGACTGGGTCCGGGAAATCATGCTCTTTGGCAGTACTTTTAAACGCAATCCTTCAGCGTTACCCTCATGGGCATGTGATACTCATTGACCCTCACAATGAGTACAAAATGGCTTTTGGACATCACTCGGAATACATTGATGTTAGTTCAATAGAACTACCATATTGGCTGTTAAACTTTCATGAGCTAACAAAGGTCATTTGCCAAGGAGATGCATCACAATACCAGACACAGTCAGACATATTACTAAGATGTGTAACTGTTGCAAAAGCTGACCATCTAACATCAATCGAGGCAACACAAAACATTACCATTGACAGCCCTTCTCCATACCGCATGAGTCGAGTTCGAGAACTGATCTGTGAAGAGATGGGAAAATTGGACAAACAAGGAAACACGTTGCCCTACCAGGCAATTCTTACACGCATTGACCAGCTCCAACACGACAAACGATTCGGATTCATGTTCGCAGACTTTGTCGTTCGCGACATTTTCCCAGACATACTTGCAAAGATCCTACGCATCCCCACAAACGGCAAACCCATCACGATCCTGAACCTCTCCGGCACTCCTGGAGAAATCATCAATATCATTGTTTCGCTTATCGCTCGCATAGTATTTGACTTTGCGGTCTGGAGCCACAACGAGACATCTCCTCCAATCCTATTCGTTTGCGAGGAAGCTCACCGCTACATACCCAGCAAGGACGAAACCGCCACGCTCCCGGCCAGCCACGCTATCGCACGCATTGCCCAAGAGGGACGTAAGTACGGCGTCGGCCTGGGACTCGTCACTCAGCGCCCCTCGGATATTTCCGAACGCATTCTCTCTCAGTGCAACACCCTGATATGCCTACGCCTAACAACATCCTCCGATCAAGACTTCATCAGCCACGCCCTTCCAGAAAATTGCCTGAGCATATTTAAAGCGCTACCCTCTCTGCGGACAAGGGACGCAATCATCGTGGGAGATGCCGTTTCCACCCCTATGCGGATTCGTATCGACATGCTTGAACCTGAACACATGCCCCGCAGACAGTCTCTCGCAGCTTCTTCCCTATGGGAAAGCGACACGTACGATTCTTCGCTCATTACAAATGCGGTCAAGCGTTGGCGCGGCAACGCACAATAAGTATTGCATTAAAATGTCAACTTCACCGGAGAACTTATGGACAATAAAATGAAAGTTTGCATTGAAGTTGAAGATGCAGCTGCGTCAAGAATTATATACGATTCAATTTCCAGTCGTTCTGAATTTTCGCTGATCACCACATTTCCGTATTATGCCGACATATACATCATTGAAGTTGTCGATGACTTCGGCAATGCTCTTATTAAAATTCGCAACTTTCTCGATATAAATCCAGCGCTTGAAATTCTTGTCATCTCTACCGAAGCGAACCATTCACGCATCCTGGAATTTGTTAACACAGGCGTCCGTGGCTACTTCCTTCTCCCTCTATCCATCAACAAATTTGAAGCATCAATCGAAACATTTGCGAAGAGATACTACAAGGAACGCTATCGCAACGATGTACATTGTAGAACAATATCTTTTCTTGGAGCAAAAGGAGGCACCGGCAACACCTCGATATGCGTGAACACCGCGCTATCGATACAGACAAATAATGACCCAACATTACTGATGGACCTTCACCAGCCACATGGTGATGCACACGTCATCCTTGACGTTGATCCTATGCACACCATGGGCTACCTTGTACGCGAAGTTCATCGCCTTGATGCTTCTTTGCTTACGGATGTCGCCGCAAAACATAAGACCGGCCTGAACGTTCTACCCCCAATTTCGCACCACAACGAGATCCCTCTCGCTTCTGTCGAAGCCATGTCTTCCATTCTTGAAGTTGCAAAAAGCATCTACCAGTATATCGTTATTGACCACGGCTCAGGACTAAACGAGATTGACCTCGCATACTTAAACACTTCTGAATACATCGCAATAACCTGCCAACCAGACATCCTTTCCCTGCGCAACGCCAAGCTTTATGTTGGATTTTTAAGAGACTACAATGAAAACTTTATGTCAAAAATACGAATCATTGTGAATCGGTTCGATTCAACCTCAAAACTCACCATCGAAGATATAAGCAAATTTCTTGCCATTGATGTATTTCACACTATACCAAACGACTACAAAAGGATCAGCTCATGCTGCCATAGCGGAGCACTTCTTCACGAAAATCATCCTGATGCAAAAATTACCAAAAGTTTTAGCGATTTATCCTCAAAAATTACTCGGAAACAAGATTCAAACAATGTAAAGCAACAGCCAAAACCACGGTCTTTCTTGCGGAACTTATTCCAGTCACGTGGATGACCGCATGTTTTGTCTCTCTACATGAGACAAGCATTCGGAACAGAGAATAAGCCAATCGTGTGATTCCAGTGATCTGCATGTCTTATTTCGAGCCAGTTGAAATCTGAAAAATGATTCCTGACGTCACAAAAGGTGCAAGGCGTTTGGCACATCATTCAGAATTGCAAAAGGTGAACATCCTGTGCGAGACCGACCGTGATCCAACGGCCGAACTGGGCAAATGGCACGGCTCTGGTGCTTGCGATTACGCATGTCGGCCACGCGCTATCGGTATGAACGCTTATGGCGCGATGAATCGCCGCCAACTTGAACAAAAAATGCCTGGAGGTTCAGCCGATTCCACCTGCCTTCATTCTCAAGGCAAGGGTATAGGGGGAGGAACTTCGCAACGCGCCCTTTAACCCACCCGAGGGGCGAGCGCATGCAAATCAGATAACGACTTGAAACATTTGGTGCCGAGGCCGGACTCGAACCGGCACGCCCCTTTCGGATCAAGGGATTTTACGTCTCTTTCAATGCTCAACGATATCAGGTGGATTTTTTTGATCTTCCAATGTTGCCATGTGTATAGGTGTTCACTGGTTTGCTCCAGTATTCACCAGCTTGCACTCACAGTGGAGCAAAATTGGAGCAAAATCCCTCTCCCTCTGGTGATCATCAGCACATTCAGCTAGGCGCTTTCAAGGGTGCTAACCTGACCAGCCTCTGAAAACCTCCTTCTCACTCTCTTTCTAGCCGAGTTGATTTTCAGTGAATTGGCTTGTTAAGCTTTTGGTGGCGTTCATAACGGTCCGAGTGCCCTTCGGATATGACATTGGATCACACGGGTATTTACTTCCCGACGGGAGCTGCTTCCCCCCAAAAGACAATGTTTTTCGGCCGACCACCAGGACTAGCCATGAAACTCACGGCAATCCATACTTGACCCTCCCCTCTCCCCTGTGCTTTTATATTTATTGAAAAATCTGTTACATGCTGTCTCTACATCCAGGCGTTGCCCTCCCATGCCCAGGAAGGAGATGGACACAATGCCTCCCGGCCCCTTCGGCTCACCTGGCCCCCTGACGTCCGGGACTAAGCGGAGCACATATGTCATCCCACTTTTAGCTGGAGTCTTGCTCGCGGTAGTGGCCGTGCTGTTCTGCGCTAGTCCCCCAAGGAGGCAACTGGAAAGCCAGCTTTTCGACGCTTTCTTTCTCCTGCGCGGCCCACGGCCAGCTCCGGCTGATCTCGTCATCGTGGCCATCGATGAGCCCTCCATCAAGGAACTAGGCTTGGCCTGGCCCTGGCCGCGCCGGGTTCACGCGGAACTCCTTCGCCGGCTCTCCCGGGCCGGGGCAGGGCTTGTGATGCTAGATGTGGTATTTGCAGAACCGTCCCCTCCAGAGGACGATCAAGCCCTGGAGGATGCGATTCGCGACAACGGTCGGGTGATTCTGGCTTCCACCCTGGACAGAGTGGAGGATCCCGCCTTCAGCCGCCTGATGCTGGTGGAACCCCTCCCCCGCTTCAGAAACGCAACCTTGGACACGGGCCTCGCCATGCTCACCCCCGATCCGGACGGAACGATCCGCAGCTTCGTCACCCGTCTCTCTGGACAGCCAACGCTACCCTCAGCGGCCCTTGCCCATCTTCAGACTGGTCCAACTTCCATCCCGCAGGGCGGACTCGTAAACCACTTGGGGCCTCCCCGCACCATCCGTACGATTTCTTACACCCAGGTACTTGACGATGCCCATCCCCTCCCCCCGCACATCCTGCAAGGAAAAATCGTCTTGGTGGGCCGATCCCTGGCAGCGCAACCCGATCTTGCAGGACAGGCCGATTCCTTCCGCACCCCCTTCAGCCATGACACCGGTTTAAACACCTCGGGTGTGGAACTGCACGCCACCATACTCTCTTCGTTGCTTTCCGGGCGCACCGGAACGCTTGCCCCCCGCTGGAGCGAAGTGGTTGCGGCATTCCTCCTCCTACCTTGCGCGGCCCTACTGCTAGCGCGAATGAGACCTCTGGCCGGATTTCTGACCTCGGCGGCCATGGCCGCCGGAGTCGTGGGGTTCTCCTACGTCCTGTTCGCGGCGTTCCTCGTGTGGTTTCCCGCATTGTTTTTGTCGGTCGGAGTGCTGGCCGCCGAGGGATTCCTCCTTCTTGACGGATACATGAGAACATCGCGGGAGAGACGGCGCATCCGTCTGGCGTTCTCTCGCTACGTTTCTCCGGCTGTGGTTGACATGCTCCTGGCCAGACCAGAACTCCTGGAGCCTGGGGGCGAGGAAGTTGAGGCCACGGTGCTCTTTTCCGACCTGGCGGGGTTCACTTCATTCTCCGAGCTCATGGCCCCGGGCGAATTGATGACAGTTCTCTCCGAGTACTTCACCCCCATGACCGCAATCATCAAGGAAAACTCCGGCACCCTGGATAAATTCATCGGCGACGCCATCATGGCCTTCTGGGGCGCCCCCCTGCGCGACAACCTGCATGCGCCCCATGCCTGCCGCGCGGCCTTGGGCATGGAAAGGGCTTTGAAGGACCTGCGCGACCAGTGGGAAGCCCAGGGTGTCCCTGGCTTATACGCACGCATTGGCATTCATTCAGGGAAGGTTGTGGCCGGGAATGTAGGTTCACGAGAGCAAGTCAACTACACCTGCCTGGGAGACACCGTGAACCTGGCCTCGCGCCTGGAATCCGTGAACAAACTCTATGGCACGGGGATTCTGGTCAGCGGCGAAACCCGGACGCTTCTTGGCTCTGAATTCATACTGCGCCCAGTAGATGCAATCCGGGTGAAGGGTCGGGCCAAGCCGGTGGAAATTTTCGAACTGGTGGGTCTGAGCGAACCCCAGCCACAGTGGGCCGTGATTTACGAAAAAGGGCTTCAGGCCTACAGGACCCAGGATTTCGGCCGGGCCCAGATATTGTTCGCCCAGGTTCTCGAGCAAAAAACCAAGGATGGACCATCCACGGTCATGCTCGACCGGTGCAGAAGTTTCGCCCTGACTCCCCCCGGCCCCGAATGGGACGCAGTTCATGTGATGGAGTCCAAATAGTCAGTTGATGAAGGCCAGTGTTCTCGAGGGCTGTTGCCTCCCAATGTCTTGGCAAATGTGTAGTTCGTTGAAACCATCATGATCGTCAGGGGCTGTAGCGGGCTGTACCAAAGGCATACTCCAATGCACGGAGGCTTGCATGAATCCGAAGGGCTGGTACTGCTTGGTTGTTCTTACGCTCATGTTATGGGCTTCTTCGGCCTGGGCAATCCAAGACCCGGCCGGACGGCTGGTGTTTGCGGAAGGCCAAGTGTCGGTGTCGGCCGGGGCCGGAGCATGGGCACCCGCAGCCATAGGGCGCGACTTGGCGCCGGGTGATTCGGTGCGCACCGGGCCTGGGGCGCGGGCCGCCATCCTGTGCGCTGACGAGACCCAGATCAGGCTGGGCGAGAACACCCTCATCACCCTCAAGGCCGTGGCCGCCTCCACCCGCCTGGGTTTCGCCAAGACTTCGGCGCAGGCAGCCCCTCAGCAGAGCGCCTACGGCCTGGAAAGCGGCGAGGCCTGGCTCCGCAACAACAACGAAGCCTCCAAGTTCCAGCTGACCACTCCGGCCCTCACCGCCGCGGTTCGCGGCACCGAGTTCACGGCCTCCGTGGACCGCTCCGGCTTCACCAGCATCGCCCTGCTGGACGGCAGGCTTCTGCTCTCCAACCCCCAGGGTTCGCTCGACTTGGACCGGGGGGAGGTGGGGCAGGCCAGGCCGGGCCAGGCCCCCACCAAGCAGGTACTGGTGAACCCGGAGGACGCCGTGCAGTGGGTGCTCTACTACCCCACGGCCATCAGCTGGCGCGACGTGAAGCTGGAGAACCTGGCCGGCCCGCCCCTGACCCCGGCCGAGGCGGCCCTGGACGCGGGCGACACGGGCGCGGCCCTGTCCCTGGCCCAGGACCGGGGCGACCAGACCGCGCTGGGCTGGGTAGCGCTCAGGCAGTACCATCCCGAGGAGGCCCTGCAGGCCTTCGTCCAGGCTCCCCCATCGGCCAGGACCTCGGTCGGGCGCTGGCTGGCCATGACCCAGGCCGGGCAGGCCTCGGAGGCCTGGGAAGCCTGCCGGGCCGAGATGGGAAGATTCCAGGCCACGCCCGAGTTTCTGGGAACCGCCGCCTATCTGGCCCTGGGCGCGGGCCAGCCGGCCCAGTCCCGGGCGCTTCTGGAAAAGGCCCTGGCCAAGTCCCCCTCCAACGCCTTCTGCCGCTCGCTCCTGGCCCAGATCGACCTGGCCCAGAACCGCAAGGACTTGGCACTTGACCAGGCGGCCAAGGCCGCTGCGGACAACCCGGACTCCCCCACCGCTCGGGTTAGCATGGCCCTGGTCCAGCTTTCGCGTTTTGACCTCGCGGCGGCCAAGGCGTCGCTTAATAAGGCCTTGGCCCTGGACCCCAGCTGCGTGACGGCCTACGTGTACACTGCCCTCATCGAACTGGGCCAGGACGCGCCGGACAAGGCCTGGGCCACTGTGGAGAAAGCTTTAAAGCTGGCCCCCGGAGAAGCCTCGGTCCTGTCCCTGGGGGGATTCGCCAAGCTTGGTATGCGCCGCTTTGAAGAGGCCCAAGACCTCTTCGCCCGGGCCGTCAAGGCCGATCCCGGCCTGCCCGAGCCCAGGCTCGGTCTGGGCATTGTGTGCTACACCCGCAACCAGCGCTTTCAGGGCCTCTCGGAAATGCTCTCGGCCACGCTCCTGGACCCCAGGGTGTCTCTGTATCAGACCAGCCTGGGCAAAGCCTATTACTCCTCCAGAGACTTTGACCGGGCCATGCAGACATACGATCAGGCTGCCCGCCTGGACCCGGCCGATCCCACGCCGCATCTCTACAAGGGTATCGCCCTAACTGACCTCTACCAGCCAGGCGACGCCGTGGTCGAACTCAACCGTTCCATCGAGCTCAACGACAACCGGGCCATGTTCCGGTCCAGGCTGCTTTTAGACCGCGACTTGGCCGTGCGCAACTTCGACCTGGCCAAAGCATACAACCTACTCGGCCTCGGGGAGTGGGCTTTCGCCAAGGCCGTGACCGCCATCAAGAAGGACCCCTTCGACTCCTCGGCCCACCTCTTTTTGAGCAGCGCCTTCGCCAACACCCGCCAGCGGGTGTCCGCTTCCTCCTCGGAACTTCTGCTCTACAGGCTCCTCTCCCCGGCCAACCAGAGCACCTTCACCCTCTACAACGACTACACCCCCATGTTCGAGGCGCCCTATGTCCGGATCCAGTTCAGCGGAGGCGTCGGGGCCTGGGCCAACGGCAAGTCCACTGTGGAATCGAGCGCAGAGGTGTACGGCGGGGTGCCCGGGGTGGCCGGGGACGCCTTCGCGTCCTTCAACCAGGACAACGGCATGCGCAAGATCAACGGCCTGAGCCGCACCGGCTTCGCCGTCGGCCAGCTTAAGTGGGAGCCCACCTTCAAGGATTCCCTATTCGCGGCCGCCACCTTCTCCAGGACCCACTCCGGGGACACCTCCAACCAGAATGCCTGGGAGTACGTGCCCTCGCCCTGGCAGACCGACGATTTCGCCACTACCCTCCTAGAAGGCGGGTACGTGCGCCGGCAGAGCCCGGGCTGGACCACCATCCTCTATGGGGCCTACAAATACAACGCCTGGACCTTCTCGGACCGCATCTACACCCCGGCCGACCTCAATTTCGGCAACCTGACCTTGGACGACGTAGACCTTCGGTTTCGCGACACGCCGCGTGAAATGGGGAATTTTCAGGCTCAGCAGCAGATGACCATGGACAATCATTCTCTCTTGGTGGGAGGGGACGTCTTCACTTCCATGCTCCGTTACCGCAGCAATCTGAATCTTTACGTCCCCTTGTTACCCTCAATCTCCAAGACCGCCACTCTGCGCAACGACCACTGGGAGCGCTCTCTGACCATCTATGTCGTGGACTACTGGCGGCTTCGCAAAAATCTGATCCTGGAACTCGGGCTCTCCGGAGAGTTCGGTGTCACTCCGCGCTTTGGATTTGTGTCCAATATCGAGGAATCGCTTCTGGGATTTCGGTTCGGCGTGAACTGGGAAGCCACGAGCAAAGACGTGATTCGAATGGCCGTGCAGCGCTACCTCAACAACCACATGGCGTTGCAGCCCATGATCCAGCCCGCCGAGGTGGCCGGGTTCCCGACCAGGGTGAATGCTGACGACGGTTCTCAGGTTGTCGAGATGGGGATGTCCTGGGAACGCCAGTGGAACGAAGCCACTTTTAGCATTTTGCGAGCGGACTTCCACCACATTGAGAACCCCCAGTTCGACCCCCTGCAAAGTTATGACCGCAAGACCTGGTACATCACCGACCGCTATCTGCTATCAGGTTCGTTCAACCGGGTGCTGACTCCGTATCTGGGCCTGAACCTGCTGGCTGGAGTGAAGTGGCTGGAACCAGGGAATGTGGAGATACGGACCAACCCCGAAACCCATTATACGGAATTCAGCGCGGGCGGAGGGCTGACCTTTTTGTACAAGAACGGGTTGGGTGCCACGGTGTCCGGACTGGTGGTGAAGCAGGCCTTCGCCGAGAGCCGGGCCCGCGACCTGCTGGGACGCCACCGCGACGAGACCCCATTTGGACTCCTCAACGCCTCGGTTTCCTACAAATTCCCCGGCAAGCGCGGGTTCGTGTCGCTGGAGGGAAGCAACCTGTTCGATGTCAAATTCTCCTACCAGCGCGAGCCCGTGGCCCTGGACTCATTCGTGCCATATAGGCGCATCATGTTCAGGCTGGGGTTGTATTTTTAGCTGAGACAGCAGTGGCTGAACGGTACAGTGTCAAACAAAGACTTTGATATTCGGTCTTTCAGTCTGGTAAGGTGCTCTTGAGAAGTTAAATCTTACTCGCCTATCGAAAATATCACTCGATAGTATAAGCATCCTTGCTTATACCTAAGCAACAACAATACAGATTCTTTATTTTGTGGTGCCCGAGGCCGGACTCGAACCGGCACGACCCTTTCGAGTCAAGGGATTTTAAGTCCCTGGTGTCTACCAATTCCACCACTCGGGCATGAGGGAGGACCGCACTTCTAGCCTTGGCGCGGGAGCGCGTCAATCAGGGGCTTCACTTGGATCGAATGGATCGAAATCTCACAGCCGGCGTGCTCCGCTTGGCACGGCCGAGCCCCGCTTGAATGCCGGCCCTGCTCCCCGCCCACAATCTCACCCTTGGCCCCCCGGCCCTGTCCTGCTATGAACCCGCCATGCACGATCAACACAACGGCCGCAACCGACTGGTGGTCCTGGGCCTGGACGGCCTGCCCTTTTCCCTGGCCCAGTCGCTCTGCCAAGGCGGCAAGCTGCCCAATCTGGCCCACATCACCCTCTCGGCCAACGCACGCGCCGTCCGGGCCGAGCTTCCCGAACTCTCGCCCGTGAACTGGGCCTCCTTCGTCACCGGAAAGAACCCCGGAGGCCACGGCGTGTTCGGTTTCTCGCGCATCGACCCGGCTACGTACACCCTTTCGCTCACGGACTCCTCGGCCATCCAGGCCCCCACCATCTTCGAGCGACTGGGTGAAAAGGGACTGACCGCCAAGGTCGTCAACCTGCCCGGAGCCTATCCCGCACGCCCCATGTCCGGCATGCTGGTGGCCGGATTCGTGGCCCACGACCTGCAAAAGGCCGTGCATCCGCCCTTCCTGGCCTCCATCCTGGCAGGCGAGGGCTACGTGCTGGAGGCCGATACCACGCGCGGCGTTTCCGATCCGGACTACCTGCTCTCCCAGGTGCGGGCCACCCTACGTTCCCGCGCCAAGGCCCTGGACCTCTTCTGGCCGGACCTCTCCTGGGACATGTTCATGCTGGTGCTCACCGAGACCGACCGCATCTTCCATTTCTTCTACCCGGCCGTTGCCAACCCGCAGCACGCCCTGCACGGGGCCTTCATGGAGTTCATGGCCGAGTGGGACCGCTTCATCGGGGTCTTCCTGGACCGCTACGACGCCCTCGCGGGCCCCAAGCGCCTCATCGTGCTGGCCGACCACGGCTTCACCGAGTGCAAGACCGAAGTGGACCTCAACGTCTGGCTCATGAAGCAGGGCATCCTGAAGCTCAGGCAACGCGGAGCCAACGAATTCGACAGCCAGGCCATCGCCCCCCACGAGACCGCCGCCTTCGCCCTGGACCCGGGGCGCATCTACATCAACGTCAAGGAGCGCTTCGCGCGCGGGGTGTTCCACCAGTACATCGGCGACAAGCTGCGCAGCGAACTCAAGGCGGCGTTGCTGGAACTCTCCCACGAGGGACACCTCATCATGGCCGCCGTGCACGAACCCCAGGACATCTACTCCGGCCAGTTCATCCACAAGGCCCCGGACCTCATATGCGAGCCGCGCCCCGGCATCTCGCTCACCGGCAAGTTCGACCGCCTGGAGACCTGCGGCCTGCACGGCCGCTTCGGCTGCCACACAGCGGGCGACGCCTTCTTCTACGATTCGCAAGGCTCCGCCCCGGCGTCCGTCAGCGCCGCCGGACGTGAACTGTTCGTCCATTTCGGCCTGGAGCCCTGAATGGGAGTCCTGAGGGCCAAGCCCTTTGGCCGCCGGAGGCCCCAACAACGACCCAACATGCATATCGCGACACGAAACCATGCCCATTGATTTCAAGAGCCAGTTGAACCCCGCCCAGCTCGAGGCCGTGATGACCACGGACGGCCCGGTTTTGGTCATCGCCGGAGCGGGATCGGGCAAGACGCGCACCCTGGTGCACCGCCTGGCCAGGCTCGTGAGCCTGGGCGTTGAGCCCTCCTCCATCCTTCTGCTCACCTTCACCCGCAAGGCCGCCCAGGAGATGCTCCACCGGGCCGAGAAGCTTCTGGGCATGGCCCTGGGCGGGGTGCAGGGCGGCACGTTCCACGCCTTCTCCTTTGCCACGCTCAGGCGCCACCCTCAGGCAGCCGGATACCCCGGCACGCTGACCATCATGGACCGGGGCGACGCCGAGGAGGTCATGGGCCACGTCATTTCCGACCTGGGGGCGGGCAAGGGCGACAAGAGCTTCCCCAAGAAGGGCTTCGTGCTGGAACTCGTCAGCAAGTCGCGCAACAAGGAACTCTCGGTCCACGAGGTGCTCTCGCGCGAGTCCTACCAGCTATTGCCCCATGCCCAGGCCCTGGAGGAAATCGCTGACGAGTACCGCATCTACAAGGAAAACCACGGCCTGCTCGACTACGACGACATGCTCTTCACCCTGGAGCGGGCCCTGGTGCGGAACCCCGACCTTTTGGAGCAGCTGCGCGCCCGCCACCGCTACATCATGGTGGACGAATACCAGGACACCAACCTGGTCCAGGCGAGGCTGGTGAAGCTCCTGGCGGGCGAAGCGGGCAACGTCATGGCCGTGGGCGACGACGCCCAGTCCATCTACGCCTTCCGGGGTGCCAACGTGGAGAACATCCTCTCGTTCCCCCGCATCTTCGAGGGTACGCGCATCGTGCGCCTGGAGCAGAACTACCGTTCCACCCAGCCCATCCTGGACCTGACCAACGACATCCTGCGCCACGCCAAGGACCGCTTCGACAAAAACCTCTTCTCCGAGCGCCTGGACGGACCCAAGCCCGAGATCGTCAAGGCGTACTCCGACCAGACCCAGGCCCGCCTGGCGGTGGAGAAGATCCGCGAGTTCAGGCGCACCTACCTGCCCTGCGAGATCGCCGTGCTGTTCCGGGCCGGATACCAGTCCTACGGGCTTGAACTGGCGCTCAACAAGGAGGGCTTCGCCTTCCAGAAGTTCGGCGGCCTGCGCTTCTCCGAGGCGGCCCACGTCAAGGACGCCGTGGCCTACCTGCGCGTGGTGCACAACCCGCGCGACGTGGTGGCCTTCAAGCGTGTGCTGACCCTGGTGCCCAAGGTGGGCGAGAAGACGGCCCTCAAGATCGCGGCCGCTGTGCGCGACGGCGACCACGGCTTCATCGAGGCCCAACGCAAGAAGAACGCCGGACTGCACGCCCTGTTCGCCTTCCTGGAGGAACTCCGATCCGATCCGGGGGGACCGGCGGCCCTGCTCGAGCGGGCCGTGGTCTTCTACACCCCCACGCTCACCGCCGTGCACCCCGAGGACTATCCCCGCCGCCTGGCCGGGCTCGAACAGCTGGGGCAGATCGCCGCGTCCTACGCGCACCTGGAGGCGTTTCTGGCCGACCTGGCCCTGGAAAACCCCGAGGAGGAACGCAAGGGCGTGCGCGAGGACGCTGTGGTGCTCTCCACCGTGCACTCGGCCAAAGGCCTGGAATGGCCCGCCGTCATCATCCTGGACATGGTGGACGACCGTTTCCCCTCCCGGCACGCCCTGGCCCGGCCCGAAGACCTCGAAGAGGAGCGGCGGCTTCTCTACGTGGCCTGCACCCGCGCCAAGGACCACCTGACCCTCTTCGTGCCCGGCACCGTCTACAACCGGGCCGGCGGCGGCTCCCAGCCGGCCATGCCCAGCCTCTTCGTGCGCGAGCTGCCCCGCGAACTCTACACCGAGCTGCGCGAGACCTTTTCCGGCGCCCTGGCCCGGCCCGGCGCGGCGGACGACGCTCTTCAGATGTCCTCCACTTCGGCTTCCTTTTCCGCCGCCCGCCGCGAGGCTCTGGCCGAGACCACCCGCCCCCTGTCCGAACCTCTCGCCCCGCCGCAGTTCACTTCCTCCCCCGAGGCCTCCGGCAACGGCTCCCTGGGCTTCTGCCGCCACCGCATCTTCGGCCGGGGCAAGATCGTGGCCCGCCTGGGCGACGGCAAGTCCCGGGTGAACTTCCCGGGTTTCGGCATGAAGGTCATCCTGGACGAATACCTGGAGATGGAGCCGTGAGCGTCCGGGCCAAGCTGTTCCTCCTGCTGCTGGCCCTTTCCGTGCTCCCCGTGCTTTTGCTGCGCCTGAACGCCCAGCACACCCGCGAGGAGCTGGCCGAGGACCTCGTCCACCGCACCCAGCACATGCTGGTGGCCAAAGCCAAGGCCCACATGCGCCTCATGGTGGAGGACCACGCCGAGCTGTGGCGGCGCGAGGGCCTGCTCCTCGAACAGACGCTCAAGATCCAGGCCCTGGAAGTGGAGAAGGCCATCGCCCGCAAGACGCCGTTGGAGCTCACCGGGGCCTACGTCTTTGCCGCACCGCTCTCGGAGATCAAGATCCAGGGACAGATCACGGTCTATGAGGACGGCACGGCGGCCTCCACGGGACCGTCTTCCGGAGGGGGCTCTTCGGGATCGGGCGGACCGGCTTCCGGCGGACAGCCCCGCATGCCCCGGCGTTTCGACGGGCGCGAGTCCTTGTGGTACCGCCTGGCCATGCGCGAGAAGGGCATGGTCTGGACCGCTCCGGTTATCGACCCAGTGACCAAACGGGTGGGCATCACCCTGTCCACCCCCGTGAACGACCCCTCGGGAAAGCCCGTGGGCGTCACGGCCCTCAACGCTCCGCTGTCCGTGGGCGGCCCGGCCAGGGAGCATTCCCTGGCCGTTTCCGAACGGATGAAGACCTACATGGTGGACTACCGTGATCCCGACTGCGCCACCAAGGGGCTGCGCATCATCGGACAGGCAGGGGCGGAGGAAGAGGTTGAGGACGGCACGCGAGGCCCGGGTTCGGCCCACCATCTGGGCATGATGGGGCTTTCCACTCCGCGCAGGCTTGCCCCCGACGACATGTCCGAGCTTGCCCTGGTGCTTGAGGACCTGGGCAAGGGGATGAGCGAGGTCCGTCAAGCGGAGATCGGGAACAAGGATTACATCTGGGCCTACGCGCCCTCGGGCGTGCGCGGCCTGGCCCTGGTGCTGGTGGCCCCCAAGAGCGACGTCACCGCCGACGCGACCCTGGCGTCCACATACATCGAAACCCGTTTCGCCGAACAATGGCGGGAAACCCTGTCCATCTTCGCGGCCGGAATCGCCATCGTCACCATGGCCTCTTGGCTCTTGTCGCGCTCGCTGACACGTCCTGTCATGGATCTTTCGCGGGCGGCGTCACGCCTGGGCGAGGGCGACTTCGAGGCCCGCGTGGAGCCCTCCGGCGGACGCGAGATGGAGGAACTGGGCCGGGTGTTCAACTCCATGGCTCCCAAGCTCAAGGACTTCACCCGCCTCACCGCCGCCATGGCCCTGGCCAGCGAGGTCCACCGCCGCCTGATTCCGGCGGGGCTGCCCGCCATAGCGGGCATGGACATGGCCGCCGCCAGCGTCTCCTGCGAGGAGGTGGGAGGAGACTCCTTCGATGTGATCCCCGCCGCCCACGGCGAACCGGAAATCACGGCCATGCTGGTGGGCGACGTCTCCGGCCACGGCCTGGACGCTGCCCTGCTCATGGCCACGGCCCGGGCCTTCCTGCGCATGGGCGCGGGCCAGCCCGGCGACGCCTCGGACGTGGTCGCGGCCGTCAACCGCCTGCTGTGCCTGGACACGGGCGGGTCCGGCCGGTTCATGACCCTTTTCTACCTGGAAGCCGCCCCCGGCCGGGGCCGCATGCGCTGGGTCCGGGCCGGGCACGATCCGGCCATCCTCTACTCCCCGGCCCGCGACGCCTTCGAGGAACTGGGCGGTTCGGGCATTCCCCTGGGCGTGGTGGAGGACCGGCGTTTCGAGACTTCATCGCGCGCCTGGCTCGCCCCCGGGGAGGTGCTGCTCATCGGCTCCGACGGGCTGTGGGAGGCGCGCGGCCCGGACGGGTCCATGTTCGGCAAGGAGCGCGTGCGCGAGGTGCTGCGCCGTTCATCCGGGCTTGCCGCCAAAGAGGTGCTGGACGCGCTGTTTCAGGCGCTGGACCAGTTCAAACAGGGCCTGCCTGCCGAGGACGACGTGACTCTCCTCGTGCTCAAGGCCGCCCCCAAGGAGGATGCCTGATGGCCGCCACGGAAAAGGATGCCAAATTCCTGTTCTGCCCGCTCCTCACCACCCCCGACGGCAAGATGCGTTTCTGCCAGGGCGCGCAATGCATGATGTGGCGCTGGGCGGGCGACGAAGAAGGGGAGGCTGCCCCGGGCTTCTGCGGCCTGGCCAGCGCCCCCGTGGCCGCATCGCGCCTGGCGCGGGCTGGGGGCTTTCTCGCGGCCGCCCCCAAGAAGGATCCGGAC
Source organism: Fundidesulfovibrio terrae (assembly GCF_022808915.1). NCBI lineage: Bacteria > Pseudomonadati > Thermodesulfobacteriota > Desulfovibrionia > Desulfovibrionales > Desulfovibrionaceae > Fundidesulfovibrio > Fundidesulfovibrio terrae. Next base: position 405,744 of record NZ_JAKZFS010000002.1, on the reverse strand, counting down.
AACCCCTTCGGATAGTCCGGCCGGGGCAGGCGGCCCAGCTTTGACACCTTCGCCCCGAAATTGTATGAGCGCGCGGCCGGAGAGTCCCCCATGCGCGTGCTCATAATTGACGATGACCCAATCAATCTTCTGTTCCTTTCGGAAATCCTCGGTCCGTTCGCCGAGGTGGACTCGGTTTCGTCCGGCCAGGACGGCGTGGACTCCTTCGAGCGCGCCCTGGCCGAGGGCAACCGTTACGACGCCGTGCTCGTGGACATCCGCATGCCCGGCATGGACGGCCACCAGACCCTGCAGAAGATCCGGGGCATCGAACGCGACGCAGGGCTCAGGACCGAATCGGAAACCGCCGCAATCATGGTCTCGGCCATGAACGACGCCCAGAACGTCAACCGGGCCTTCTTCCAGGGCGGGGCCATCAGCTTTCTTTCCAAGCCGGTGGACCCGGACCTGCTCCTTGGCGAGCTTCGCAAGTTCGGCCTGCTCGGCTGACGCCTCCCTGTCCCTGCGCTTCCCCATGCGCATATCCGGCCGGGACCGGAAAAGAACGGTTTCGGTCCAGGCGGATGTTGCACCGGCCCGGCGATGGCTGTAGGGTCCCGGCCGAAACCGCCGCATTCTTCCGGGAGGCACCATGCGCCTGAAGATGCTCATCGCCCTGATCCTGCTCGTTCTGACCCCGGCCCTCGCGGCCAGGGAATTCGGAGTCCTGCCCCGGGGATTCGTCTCCCTGCGCGAGGTGGCCCCGGAGATCGTCCAGGACATGCGCTACCACGGTTGGCACAATTTCCTGGGCCGTCCCGTGAAGGGGTACGACGCCCCGGAATGCATCCTTACCATCGACACCGCCAAGGCCCTCAAGGCCGTGCAGGACGAGCTCAGCGCCTCCGGGCTCGGGCTCAAGGTCTACGACTGCTACCGCCCCAAAAGAGCCGTGGAGGACTTCTGGGTCTGGAGCAAGAATCCCGACGACCAGCAGGCCAAGGCCGAATTCTACCCCAACGTGGACAAGAAGGACTTCTTCGACCTGGGCTACGTGGCCAAGAAATCCGGCCATTCGCGCGGCTCCACCGTGGACCTGACCATCGTGAACCTGCCCTACAAAGAGGGCGAGGCCTTCACCCCGGGACAGGAGCTCGTCCCCTGCACCGCTTCCTTTGACTGGCGCTTCAAGGACGGCTCCCTGGACATGGGCACCGGCTTCGACTGCATGGACGAGCTCTCCCACTCCCTCTCCACGGCCATCCCCATGGTGGCCCAGGAGAACCGCATGCTCCTGCGCAAGATCATGGAAAAGCACGGTTTCTCTCCCTACGAGCAGGAGTGGTGGCACTTCACCCTCAAGAAAGAACCCTTCCCGGACACGTATTTCGATTTCCCGGTGTCGAGCGCCCGGCAGTAGCCGGGGAGGACCTGCGCGGGTGCGGCGGAGAGGAAGCCTCCGGCGGCCAAAGGGGCGAGCCCCTTTGGAATCCCGCTTGGGGTGGAGGATCGCGCGCGAGGGGAACTGCTGGTTTGACGCCGTATTTTCAATCAAATGATTGACTAATTTTATTCCCATGCCTATCCCTCTGCCTGCGACGAAACGCAACGCAGAGGAGTGACCATCCATGCCTTTATCCCAGCCGGATCAACAGGACCGGCGCCTCGAGCGGGGCCAGCGCACCCGGGGCCGCCTCGTGGAGGCCGGGCTCAAGCTCTTCGCCCTGAAAGGGTTCGAGGCCGTCTCCATCCGGGAGCTGGCAGCGGAAGGCGAGGCCAACGCCGCAGCCATCAGCTTCCATTTCGGGGGCAAGGCCGGGCTCTACGCAGCCGTGGTGGATCACGTGACCGCCCATCTCGCCGGAGTGTACCGCCAGGCCCTGGAACCGGCCGCGTCCCTGACCGGGGACGTCCCTCCGGACGAGGCGGCCTCGGCCGTGCGCGCCATGGTGGCCCGCCTGATCGAGGCGCTCTTGACCACTCCCCGGTCGCGCTGGACGAGCCTTCTTCTGCAGCGGGAATTCATCGACCCCACTCGAGCCTTCGAGCGCATCTTCAGCCAGGCCCTCGAGCCCGCCCTGGACGCCTTCGCCCGGGCGGTGGAGGCGGCCGGAGGCGCGACGCGCGGCAGCCTGGACAACAAGGCCCTGGCCTTCGGGATCTTCGTGCTGGCCAGCGCCTACTCCCGCAGCCGGGCTACCTTCCTGAAGTGGTCCGGACGCCTCGAATACGCGCCCGGCGACACGCGGGAACTCGGCCGCATCGTCTCGGATTTCGTCCTCGGCGGCCTGGCCGGGTCCACCCGCCCGGGCACGCCGCACACACTGTAACCACCGGTTCAGCACATGACCTCGCACCCCCGGCAGCAGCGCCTGTTCTCGTTTGATTTCATCGCGCTGTGCCTGCTCATCTTCTTCACCTACTGCAACACCACCGTCTTCTACAGCCTGGACGTCTACCTGGGCCAGCTCGGCATCGGGCAGCAGTGGCGAGGATTTCTCATCGGCAGTTCGGCCCTGGCGACCATCGCCTCCTACCTGCTCGGGAGCGCCCGCATGACCGTGAGGAGCGCCGTGCCCTGCGCCTGCGCCGGAGCGCTCGTCTTCCTGGCCTGCGGCGCGGGATACCTCTACGCCCGCTCCCCCCAGGAGCTCCTGGCCCTGCGCCTGGCCAACGGGGTGGGATTCTACCTGCTCTCGGCCTCGGTCATGACCCAGCTGGTGCGCATCATCCCGCCCGAACGCAGCGGCCAGGCCTTCGGGCTCTATTCGGTGGCCATCCTGCTGCCCTATTCGGTGGTCCCGGCCGTGTTCGACGCCCTGGCGGGCGAGAGCGGCTCCCTGGCCCACGGCTACATGGTCATGTCCCTGTTCCTGGTCCCGGCCCTGGCGCTCATCCTCTTCATGCACGTGAAAAGGGGCAGGGACCAGGCGGAGGCCGTCCACTCCGCGCCCATGAACTTCCGCGACATGTGGGCCAACGCCGCCAGGCCCCCCGTTGCCCTGCTGCTTGGCATCATGACCCTCTACATCACCACCTTCTCGTCGGTGTTCTTCATGGCCAAGGGATTCTTCCAGGCGCGCGGCTTCGAGCACGTGGGCATGTTCTTCACCATCCAGATGCTGTGCATGATCGTGGTGCGGCTTCTGGGCAACCACCTGTTCGACCGGGTGCGCAAGGTCGGCCTGATACGGGCAAGCTTCGCGCTCACGGCCGCAAGCTGCGTCCTGGCCGCCCTGGCCCGGGACCTCCCCACGGTGTACGCCTCCGCCCTGGTCATGGGCCTGGGCATGGGGGTGGGCACCCCGGCCATGAGCTCGCTGGTCTTCAGCATCTCCGAGCCCAGGTTCAAGGCAGTCAACTCCAACCTGGCCACCATGGCCCAGCAGCTGGGCGGATTCTTCGGCCCCATGCTGGGGGCCGTGGCCGTGCACCATTTCGGCTACACCGGCTTTCTCGCGCTCGGGGCGGCGTCCTGCGTGCTGGCCCTGGCGCTGTGCGAGGTGTTCGCCCGCAAGCGGATGGACCGCCGGCCCTGACCGCGCGGTCTCTCCGCGCCATGCGGGTTGGACCGGCGCTCCGGAAAATTTGCATATCCGTTGCGCCCGGGCCTGGGGGATGATAGGAAATGATGCCGTCCTTGGCTTTGAACACAAGGCAGGTGTTTCGTCGAACAAGAGCCGCCAGAGAAGTTCCCGGCGACCTTCAGGCGCGGCCCCCGGGCCGCGCCATGAGGAGTGGATGTGGGACGAATCGATGCAGCACAGGCTTCCGTCTTGCGACTGTTTTTCGCGGTCCTGATTCCCTTCGCGGCCTTCGCGGTGCAATGGACGTTCTGGGCAGCCATCAAGCCGTACGTGTGGTTCCTGTTCTTTCCCGCCGTCTTCTTCAGTTCCTGGGTCGGTGGACTGCGGGGAGGCCTTGCGGCCACGGCGGTATCGGCCCTGCTGGTGCTGTATTTCTTCATCCCGTCGGAGCATTCGTTCGTTCCCTCCGATCCCGTAAGCTACATCTCCATCGCCATCTTCCTGGGCCTCGGCGTTCTCTTCAGCATCTCCCACGAACGGCTGCGCCTGGCCAACAAACGCGCTTCGGACGCCCTGGAGGCCACCAGGCGGGGCAACACCCGCCTGCAGGAGGCCAACGACAAGATCACCCAGCTTTACCAGCGCACCAGGGAACTCGACGAACTCAAGACGCAGTTGTACGCTAACATAAGCCATGAACTGCGCACCCCCCTGACCCTCATCCTGGGGCCCCTGGAGAAGATGCTCGAGGCCCCGGACCTCCCCGCGCGATTGACCCGCGACCTGGACGTCATGCAGCGCAACGCCCGCCTCCTCTACCGCCACGTCACCGACCTCCTGGACGTGGCCAAGCTCGAGGCCGGGCGCATGTCCATGCGCTACGCCGAGCTGGACCTGGCGTCCCTGACCCGGCTCACGGCGTCGCTTTTCGAATCGCACACCATGAACACTCGCGTGTCCTTCACCCTGGAGCTTCCCCGGACGCTCACAGCCCAGGTCGACTCGGAGAAGGTGCAGCGCATACTGGTCAACCTGCTGTCCAACGCCTTCAAGTTCATCCCTCCCGACGGCAAGGTGGAGCTCTCACTGGCCAGGGAGGACGGACACGCCGTCTTCCGGGTGCGCGACAACGGCCCCGGCGTTCCCGAGGCCATGCGCGCAAGCGTGTTCGAGCGGTTCAGGCAACTGGACGGCGGTCCTGGCCGAAAACGCGGCGGCACGGGGCTCGGATTGGCCATCGTCAAGGAATTCGCCGAGCTTCATGGCGGCTCGGCCGATGTCGCCCCGGCCGAGGGCGGCGGAGCCCTGTTCACCGTCAGGCTTCCCTTGGCCGCTCCGGCCGGTGCGGTGGTGGACGCACGCCCGGTCTACCTCGACAGCAAGCTCGCGCAAGAGGCGCCTGGGAGCGCCGAAGCAGCCGACGCCGCCCCGCGGGACGGCCTTGGCTCACTCGAGCCCGGCGCGGGGCGCGACGGGCTGGTGCTCGTGGTCGAGGACAACCCGGACATGAACGGGTTCATCACCCGGACGCTCGCCTCCAGTTGGAGGGTCATCAGCGCCTTCGACGGCCGGGACGGCCTGGAAAAGGCCCTGCGCTACCGTCCGGACCTGATCGTGAGCGACGTCATGATGCCCGTCCTCACCGGCGAAGGCATGGTTCGCGAGCTCAGGCGCCGCCCCGAGATGGTCGACGTGCCCATCATCATGCTCACAGCCAAGGCCGACGAAGCCCTGCGACTGTCCCTGCTCAAGGAAGGCGTGCAGGACTACATCACCAAACCGTTCTCCAGCGAAGTGCTGCTGGCGCGGGTGGACGGCTGCATGAAGGAGCGGCGCAGGCATGCGGCCGAACTGACGGAGACCCGGAAGCGGTTCCAGGCCACCTTCGAGCTGGCCGCCGTGGGCATGGCCCAGGTGAGCGTCGAAGGGCGCTGGATACTGGTCAACCAGAAGCTGTGCGACATCGTGGGGTACTCTCGGGAAGAAATGTTCGGGATGACCTTCCAGGACATCACGCACCCCGACGACCTGGCTTCCGACCTGGACATGGTGGGCAAGGTCATATCCGGAGAGATCAAGACCTACTCCCGGGAAAAACGCTACATCCGCAAGGACAAGAGTTCCGTCTGGACCAACCTCACCGTGGCCCTGGTGCGCGACGCCTCGGGAGCGCCGGGCTATTTCATTTCCGTGATCGAGGATATCCAGGCCCGCAAGGACGCGCAGGAGGCCGTCAACGATTCCCTGCGGGAAAAGGACGTGCTGCTCAAGGAAATCCACCACCGGGTCAAGAACAACCTCCAGATCATAACGAGCCTCATAAGCCTGCAGTGCGCTGGAATCTCCAATCCCGGCGAGCTCGAACGGGCCGAGCGGCTGGAGTGGCGCATCAGGTCCATGGCGCTCATCCACGAGCAGCTCTACGGCGCCGCCGACAACTTCGCCTCCATCGACATGGCGGAATACATCGAAAACCTAGCCGGAAAACTGGCTGCGTCGTTCTCCGGGCGCAACGGGAAAGTGCGGCTGCACATCAACGCCGCCCCCACCTTGCTCGGCATCGACAAGGCCGTGCCCTGCGGCCTGCTGGTGAACGAACTGATCACCAACGCCTTCAAGCACGCCTTCGACGCCAGCCGGGGAGGAAACCTGAACATCTCCCTGCACAAAAACGGCAGCGAGGCGCAGCTCACGATTAGCGACGACGGGCCGGGGTTTCCGGAAGGATTCGACATCCGGGATTCTCCCTCCCTCGGCGCCCAGCTGGTAAGCGAGCTGGCGCGCCAGTTGGGAGGAACGCTGCGGACGGACAACGCTCCGGGCGCGGAAATCGAGGTGCGCTTTCCCCTGGGGAAAGCGCGCCGCGAAAGCATGCTCTGAGCCGTGGCGCGGCAGCCGGCGTCCCGAAACGGGTCGGCGGCGGAAGCCGGGGGGGACGAGGCGTTTTTCCGATTTTGCACAAATTGAGCCTTGACAGCTCAGCGGCAGGGCGCGTACCTACTCTGCCCATGCAGACCCCGAACCTTACCTCTGGCTTCTACTTTTGGTTTTACTTTTGGTTTAGCCGCGCCAGCGGTATCGGGAGAGGTGCACGTTAACCTGACAAGTTGACCGAAACCACACCGAGGGCCGCTGGCGATAAGCCGGCGGCCCTCTTCGTTTACCAAAGGTCCGCCGGTCAGAAGAACGCAGGATCCGGCCCCGGCGCAAACCGCAGGAGAGTTCACATGCTCATCGGAAAAGCCGTCAGACTCGAACGCATCTTCAACCGCAACAACAACCGCACCATCATCGTGCCCATGGACCACGGCGTGACGGTGGGCCCCATCGACGGCCTCATCGACATGCGCGAGACCATCAATCAGGTGGCCGAGGGCGGGGCCAACGCGGTGCTCATGCACAAAGGCCTGGTGCGCTGCTCCCACCGCAAGCGCGGCCGCGACGTGGGCCTGATCATCCATCTCTCCGCCTCCACCACCATCTCGCCCTTCCCCAACGCCAAGACCCTCGTGGGCACCGTTGAAGACGCCCTGAAGCTCGGCGCCGACGGCGTGTCCCTTCACATCAACCTGGGCGACGAAACCGAGCGCCACATGCTGGAAGACTTCGGCCACGTCACCTCCACGGCCAACGAATGGGGCGTTCCGGTGCTGGCCATGGTCTACGCGCGCGGCCCCAAGGTGAAGAACGAATACGACCCCGACGTGGTGGCCCACTGCGCCCGCGTGGGCCTGGAACTGGGAGCGGACGTGGTCAAGGTGCCCTACACCGGCGACATCGAAACCTTCGCCAAGGTCTGCGACGCCTGCTGCATCCCGGTGGTCATCGCGGGCGGCCCCAAGCTCTCCAACGTGCGCGACCTCATCACCATGGCCCACGACTCCGTCCAGGCGGGCGGCTCCGGCCTGTCCATCGGACGCAACATCTTCCAGTTCGCCCAGCCCTCCCGCCTGGTGCAGGCCCTGCACGGCGTGGTGCATCTCAACTGGGAAGTGGAACAGGCCATGGAACTGCTCAAGGACTAGGTGGATACAGTGAAACAGGTTTGGTTCAACGCAATACCCTTCGACAAGAAGCTGGTCACCCTGGCCCTGGAGTCCGGCGTGGACGCCGTGATCACCGACGAGAAGCACGCCGAGGCCGTGCGCGCCCTGGGCCGGGTGGAAGTGCTCACCCCGGGCGACGTGGTCCGGGTGGAACTCAACTCCAAGGCCGACGAGGAGACCGCCACGGCAGCCCTCAAGGCGGGCGTCAAGACCGTGCTGGGCCTGGGCTGGGAGATCATCCCGGTGGAGAACATCCTGGCCCAGTCCACCGGCCTTGGCGTCGAAGTGGCGGACCTCGACCAGGCCCGCCTGGCCGCAGGCATCCTGGAGCGCGGCGTGGACGTCATCGTGGTACTGCCCCAGGCGGCCGGGGACCTGAAAAAGATCGTGGCCGAGGTGAAGCTCTCCCAGGGCAAGGTGGCCCTGCAAAAGGGAGTGGTCACCTCCATCAAGTCCGCCGGGCTGGGGCACAGGGTGTGCGTGGACACCATGAGCATGCTCAAAAAGACCCAAGGCATGCTGGTGGGCAACTCCAGCGCCTTCACCTTCCTGGTGCACGCCGAGACCGAGTCCAACCCCTACGTGGCCGCGCGGCCCTTCCGGGTGAACGCCGGAGCCGTGCACGCCTACGCGGTGATGCCCGGCGACAAGACCAACTACCTGGAAGAACTGGCCTCGGGCGACGAGGTGCTGGTGGTGTCCGCCTCGGGGGACACTTCGCTGGCCACCATCGGCCGGGTGAAGGTGGAGATACGGCCCATGCTGCTAGTCACGGCCAAGGTGGGCGACACGGAAGGCGCGGTGTTCCTGCAGAACGCCGAGACCATCCGCCTGACCCGCCCGGACGGCGAGCCGGTCAGCGTGGTGAGCCTCAAGGTGGGCGACGAGGTGCTGTGCAAGGTGGACCAGGCCGGGCGCCACTTCGGCATGCGCATCAGCGAAGAGATCAAGGAAGGCTAGGCCATGGCTCTCGAAAAAGACGATCCCGCGCGCGACATGCCCCTCGACGACGTCCGTGAGGCTATCGACCAGGTGGACCTGGAGCTTCTGGCCCTCCTCAACAAGCGGGCGGGCTACTCCATCGAGGTGGGCAGGCGCAAGGCCGACAGCGACGAGCCCGTGTTCAAGCCCTTCCGTGAGAAGGAAGTGCTGGAGAAACTCTCGCACCTGAACCCCGGCCCCATGCCCGACGAGCACCTGCGGGCCATCTACCGGGAAATAATGTCCAGCTCCAGGCGGCTCCAGCGCCGCCAGAAGGTGGCCTACCTGGGGCCCGAGGGAACCTTCTCCTCCTTCGCTGCGGTCTCCTACCTGGGCAAGAGCGCGGATTTCGAGCCGCGCAAGACCATCGACGAGGTCTTCGAGGCAGTGAGCCTGCGCGACGTGGAGCTTGGGGTCATTCCCCTGGAGAACTCCCTGCAGGGCACGGTGGGCCAGAGCCTGGACCTCTTTCTCAGGCACGAGGTGTTCATCCAGGCCGAGCTCTACTGCAAGATCAGCCACGCGCTCCTCTCCAAGGGGACGGACCTGACGCGCATCGAAGAGGTATACTCCCACCCGCAGCCCCTGGCCCAGTGCGGCGGCTGGCTCAAAGCGCATCTGCCCATGGCCCGCATCGTGCCCGCTGAATCGACAGCGGCTGCGGCGCGCCGGGTGATCTACAACCCCAAGGCCGCGGCCATCGGACACGTGAAGCTCTCCGAGATGCTGGGCTTAAACGTCCTGGCCAGCCGCATCGAGGACCTGCCCGACAACTGGACGCGCTTCCTGGTCATCGGGCCAGCCGAGACCAAGTCCGGCAACCGGGACAAGACCTCCATCCTGTTCACCCTGCCGGACAAGCCGGGCGCGCTCTCGGTGGTGCTCTCCAAACTGGCCGGGGCCGGGATCAACCTGACCAAGCTGGAGTCGCGCCCGCTGCGCGGCGAGAAGTGGAAGTACGTGTTCTTCGCCGACCTGCAATGCGACCTGGGTCGCGAGGAGTTCCAGAACATGCTGGTGGAGCTCCGCAACGAACTGCACTCCCTGCGCATTCTCGGGAGCTACCCGGCGGGGCCGCACCTGGACGTGTCGGGCTCGGCCGTGGTGGAAAGGGGATAGACATGCGCGACCTCATCGACATCAAGGCTCCGGCCTCCAAGTCCGTGTCGCACCGGGCCTTCATCTGCGCCTCCCTGGCAGACGGCGAGTCCCTGGTGGTGGACGCCCTGGAATCCGACGACCTGATCCGCACCCGACGCTGCCTGGCCGCCTGCGGGGCCTCCTTCAAGAGCACCGACCGGGGCTGGGAGATCACCGGCATCGGCGGACGCCCCAGGGGCGGCACCTCCGAACCGGCGGACTGCAACGTGGGCGAATCCGGCACCACCTGCCGCCTGCTCACGGCCGTGCTGGCCGCCGGGGAAGGGCTGTTCCGCATCCACGGCGAGGGCCGCATGCACGACCGGCCCATCGGCCAGCTCACCAGCGCCCTGGAACCGCTCGGGCCGCAGTTCCGGTGGGAGGGCAAGCCCGGCTACCCGCCCTTCGTGGTATCCACTTCCGGCCTCTCGGGCGGCGACGCCTCCATCTCGCTGGACGAGTCCAGCCAGTACCTGTCGGGCATCCTGCTGGCCTCGCCGCTGGCGGACAAGCCCATGCGGGTGGGCATCGGGGGGGACAAGGTGGTCTCCTGGCCGTACGTGTCGCTCACGCTCATGGCCATGGCCGACTTCGGCATCGACGTGGCCGTGCTGGCCCTGGAAGGCTCGGACTGGGTGCGCAAGCAGTTCACCGAGGTCTCGTCGGTGGTTCCGGGCAAGCTCGTCTTCGAGGTGAGCCCGGCCCGCTACAAGGCCCGCACCTACGTGGTGGAGGGCGACTGGTCCAACGCGTCCTACTTCCTGGCCGCCGGTGCCGTGGGGCCGCGTCCGGCGAGGCTTCGCGGACTGCGCCGGGATTCGCTCCAGGGCGACAAGGCCATCCTCGACATCCTGGCCTCCATGGGGGGCAAGGTGACCTGGGACCAGGACGGCGTGGTGGTGTCACCCGGCGACGGCGGCCTCACGGGCGTCGACGTGGACATGGGCCACTGCCCGGACCTGGTGCCCACGGTATGCGCCGTGGCCGCCCAGGCCAAGGGCGCGACCACCATCCGCAACGTGGCGCATCTGCGCATCAAGGAATCGGACCGCCTCCAGGCCTGCGCCGACGAGGTGCGCAAGGTCGGGGCCGAGGTGGTCACCTTCGAGGACGGGCTGACCATCACCCCCGGCCCCATCCGCAGGGACGAGGCGGTCAACTTCTGCACCTACGGCGACCACCGCATGGCCATGAGCATGGCCCTCATGGAGCTCGCCGGCATCGACGTGCGCCTGGACAGCCCGGCCTGCGTGGCCAAGAGCTTCCCGGGATTCTGGGATCAGTGGAGGCTCACGCGGTGATGCGGACACGAACGCAACGCATGCCCGGCGGCCCGGCCGTCTCCTCCGGACCGGTATCGAGGTGCGCACGGTGAGCAAGGCCCAGGCCATTCGCACGCTGACGGTGGTCGGGGCCGGCGGCAAGATGGGACGGCTTTTCGTGTCCCGCTGCCGCCGGGAGGGCCTGGCCTGCTTCGAGCTGGACGCGCCGCTGGAGAGCGAGGCTTCGCGCGAGGCGGCAAGTCGCGCCCTGCCACGCACGGATATGGTGCTGCTCTGCGTGCCCGCCCAGGCCATGGCCTCGGTGCTGGCGCAGCTTGGGCCGCTGATCCCGAAAGGCTCTGTCGTGGCGGACATCTGTTCGGTGAAGGTGCGTCCGCTGGAAGAAATGATGCTTCTGCATCCCGGTCCTGTGGTTGGCACGCACCCGCTGTTCGGCCCCAGGCCCGCCGAGGGCGAGGAGCTTCGGGTGGCTGTGTGCCCCGGCCGAAGCGAGGAAGCGGCGCGCCAGGTGGAGGAGCTGATGGCCAAGCTCGGCTTCGCACCGTTCCGCACCACGGCCGAGGAGCACGACCGGGCCATGGCCTACGTGCAGGGGCTCAATTTCGTGTCCACGGTGGCGTACCTGGCGGCCCAGGCCAGCCACGACGAGTTCGACCGGTTTCTCACTCCGTCGTTTCGCCGCAGGCTGGACGCGGCCAAGAAGCTGATCCTCGAGGACGCGGACCTGTTCCGCCTCATCTACGAGGCCAACCCGTTCAGCCTGGAGGCCGTGCGCTCCTACCGCAACTACCTGAACGTGGCCGCGGGCGGCGACCTGGAAGTGCTGGTGGAGCGGGCCAAGAGCTGGTGGAAGGACGAAACGCCCCGCCCGGGCGGCAAGGTTAACTAAGACGGGATTCCAAAGGGACTGGTCCCTTTGGCCGCCGGAGGCATCCTCCTCCCGGCCGTCCCGCCCAAGAAACGCGAAAAACCGCGAGACCGCCGGATGCCTCATCCTCCCCGGCGTCCCGCAATGAACGAAAGGACGCGCCATGATCGAGCTCATGCAGGAAGCCAAGTGGCTGCCCGCCGACGTGCAGACGCCCATCAGCCTCTATCTGGGGCTTGTGGGCGACAGGCCGGGCATACTCTTCGAGTCCGCCGAGGTGGACGGACGCCTCGGACGCTACTCGATCCTGGCCTGGGACTTCCGCCTGACGGCCAACTGCCAGGACGGCAAGCTCTCCCTGACCACCCGCGACGAGCGCCTGAAGCCCCTCGAGGAACTGAGCGGCCAGCCTTTCCTTACAGGCGTGCGCGAGCTGATGGCCGCCATCACCCTCACCCCGCCCGAGGGCTTCGAGGACCTGCCCGGCATCACGCGCGGCCTGTACGGCTATTTCGGCTACGGCTCGGCCGCGCTCTTTTCGCCCAAGGTGGCCAAGGTCATCCCGCCCAAGGACATGGACTGCACCCTGGTGCTGCCCGGCCATGTGGTGCTCTTCGACCACCTGCGCCACCGCTGCTGCCTCTTGTCGCTCGGCGGCGGCATGCGGCCCAAGCTGGACGCCTCGGCCGTGCTGCGCACCATGGACAAGGCCGAGATGGGCGGAGTGCTGCACCATCCGGGCGAGCAGGCCTTCCTGGCCGGGGTGCGCAAGGCCAAGGAGATGATCCACCAGGGCGAGTGCATCCAGGTGGTGCTCTCCAACCGCTTCCATGCGCCATTCTCGGGCGACCCCTTCGCCGTGTACCGCCGCCTGCGCCAGGTGAACCCCTCGCCCTACATGTTCTTCGTGAGGCTGCCGCGCGTGACGCTGGTGGGCTCCTCGCCGGAGTTTCTGGTGCGCTGCGTGAACGGCCAGCTCACCACCGCGCCCATCGCCGGGACCCGCCCGCGCGGGCGCGACGAGGCCGAGGATGAAGCTTTCGCCCAGGACCTGCTGGCCGACCCCAAGGAGCGCGCCGAGCACGTGATGCTCGTGGACCTTGGCCGAAACGACCTGGGCCGCATCGCCACCCCCGGCAGCGTCCGCGTGGAGAAATTCATGCAGGTGGAGAAGTTCTCCCACGTGCTGCACCTGACATCCTACGTCACGGCCCACCTCAAGGAGGGCTTGGACGCCCTCGACGTGATCGGCTCGGTTTTCCCGGCCGGCACCGTGAGTGGCGCGCCCAAGGTCCGGGCCATGGAGATCATCGCCGAGATCGAGACCATCTCGCGCGGGCCCTACGCCGGAGCCATCGGCTGGCTCGGCCTGGACAAGGGCCGCGTGGACCTGGACACCGGCATCCTCATCCGCTCCATGTGGTTCAAGGACGGCATGGTGCACTGGCAGACCGGGGCCGGGATCGTATTCGACTCCGACCCGGACAAGGAATGGCAGGAAGTGCACAACAAGGCCCGGGTGCTTGCCGAGGTTCTGGCCAAACAGGGAGATACCGATGTTTTTGCTCATAGATAATTTCGACTCGTTCACGTTCAACCTGGTGCAGTACTTCCAGCAGCTGGGGCACGAGCCGGTGGTCCTGACCAACGACGACCCCGAGGTGCTTTCTCTGGCCGAGTCCGGGAAGATCGAGAGATGCGTCATCTCTCCTGGGCCGAGCAGGCCGGAAAACGCCGGACTGTGCCTGGAGTTCCTGGGCAAGCTGCCCAAGAAGACGCCGGTTTTGGGCGTGTGCCTGGGCCACCAGATCCTGGGGCACTTCGCGGGCGCGCCTGTGGTGGTGGCGGACAGGATCATGCACGGAAAGACCAGCCTGGTGACCCACCGGGAGAGCGGGCTTTTCGAGGGCGTGCCCAACCCCATGGAAGTGTGCCGGTATCACTCGCTCTTGGTTCTTGCCCATAAGGCCCCGGAAAAGCTTGAGATCACGGCTTGGACCGACGAGAACGAGGTGATGGGCCTGAGGTGGAAGGACCGCCCCTGGGTGGGCGTGCAGTTCCATCCCGAGAGCGTGCTCACGCCGGACGGAATGCGGCTCTTAAAGAACTTTCCGGAGAAGATCGCCTAGGCGGGGACGGCCATGCCACTTTCCATCCGCAACATCTCCCCCGGCGACGAGGCCGCGAGCGAAACCACTCTGTGGAAGTACCTGACCTTCGAGAAGTTCCTGGACTTTCTTCTCATGAAGCGCCTGTATTTTCGCCGCGCGGACAAGCTCACCGACCCCTTCGAGTGCCTGGTGCCGCCCGAGGTGTGCATGGGCGACCCCGCCGACGGCACTCCCCAGGCCGAGCGTGAATTCCTGGCCGCCCACGAGAGTTACATCAACTCCGCGCGCACCAAGGTGTTCCTAAACTCCTGGCACACCAACGAGCACGAGTCCGAGGCCATGTGGAAGCTCTTCGGCGGCGCGGGGCACTCCCTCGCCATCCGCAGCACCCTGGGCCGCATCACCAGCCGGCTGGCCGGGCACGACCTCACCGCCGGGAAGGTCCTCTACAAGGACATGGTGCGCGACGATTGCGTCATCTCGGACATTTTCGACTTCGCCCTGCTCAAGCGCAAACCCTTCGAGCACGAGCGCGAGTTCAGGCTGATATTCATAAACGAGGGCGGGGACGACAACCCCCGCCTGCTGGACAGCTTCGGGCTGCACATTCCCGTGGAACCGGCGGACATCGTGGATAGGATCTACGTCTCGCCGCTCTCCGAGCCGTGGCAGTTCGAGCTGACCCAGTCCATCATTACGAGGCAGGGATTGTCCGACCGGCTCATCCGGTCCACCCTGTTCAATTTCCCGGGAATGAAACGGTAGCGGGCCGAGGCGCGCGCACCTGAAAAGACCATGCGGCGGCCCGCCCGCCGGTAAAGAAGGAGCAGTCTCCATGGAAGTCCTGGAACATCTGGCCATCGGCAAGAACCTGACCGAAGAGCAGGCGCTCGCGTCGTTTCGCGCCATGTACACGGGCGAGATGCCCGCGTCCTGCGTGGGGGCCTTCCTCATGGGCCTCAAGACCAAGGGTGAGACCGGCCTCGAGATCGCCTGCGGCGTGAAGGCCGCCCTGGAGCAGGCCCGCCTGGTGCCCGGCCTCACCGAGGACCGCATCGACACCTGCGGCACCGGCGGCGACAACACCTGCTCCTTCAACTGCTCCACCGCCGTGGCCCTGTACCTGGCCGCGCTCGGGCACAAGGTGGTCAAGCACGGCAACCGCTCCGTGTCCTCCACGTGCGGCTCGGCCGACGTCGTGGAATCGCTAGGCCTCGGCCTCACCGTGGAGCCCGAAAAGGTGGCCGCGCAGCTCAAAGAGCGCAATTTCGTCTTCCTCTTCGCCCCCAACTTCCACCCGGCCTTCAAGCGCATCATGCCCATCCGCAAGGAGCTGGGCGCGAGGACGCTCTTCAACCTCATGGGGCCGCTCTTGAACCCGGCCCGGCCCACCCACCAGCTTCTGGGCGTGCCCACCGCCGGATTCGTGCCGCTCATCGCCGAGGCCCTGGCCCTCACCGGCGTGCGCCGCGCCGCCGTGGTGCACGGCGCGGGCGGCTTCGACGAGCTCTCGCCCTTCGGCCCGGCTGAGGTGGTTTGGATACGCGACGGCTGGACCCGCCGCGAGACCCTGGACCCGCAGACGGTGGGCATCCCGCGCCACAAGCTCTCCGAGGTGGCCGTGGCCAGCAAGGACGAGGCCGTGGCCGTGCTCCTGGAGCTCCTGTCCGGCGACGGCCCCGAGGCCATGAAGGACATGCTGGCCCTGAACCTGGGCGCCTGCCTGCACCTGCTGGAGGACGGACTCACCCTCAACCAGGGTGTGGAGAAGGCCCGCGAGGCCGTGCGAGCCGGAGCCGCCGCCAAGTTCTGGGAAGGAAAGATCAATGCTTGAGAAGTTCCGCCAGGCCAAGGGCCCCGGCATCGAACGCCTGATCGCCCTCGAGGATGAAGGCCTCATGCCCGCTCCCTTCGGGGGCGAGCGTCCGGACTTCATCCGCGCACTCTGGGAGCACGCCCCCGGCGCGGTGATCGCCGAGTACAAGCGCGCCTCCCCCTCGCGCGGCGAGATCGACATGACGCTCACCCCGGAGCAGGTGGCCGCCGCCTACAGGGACGCCGGCGCCGCCGCCCTGTCCGTGCTCACCGAGGAGCACTACTTCAAGGGGAGCCTCGAATACCTCAGCCGCATGGCCGGGGCGGGGTTGCCCATGTTGCGCAAGGACTTCATCCTGCACCCCGTGCAGGTGATCGAGACCGCCGCCACCCCGGCTTCCGCGTTCCTGCTCATCGCGCGCATGAGCACGCAGGAGGAGCTGCGCGAGATGCTGGGGCTGGGCATGGCCTTCGAACTCCAGGCCGTGGTGGAGGTGTTCGACGAGGCCGACCTGGAAAAGGCCCAGGCCCTGGACCCGGAAATCATCCAGGTCAACAGCCGCGACCTGGACAAACTGACCACCGACCTGGCCGTGGCCGAGCGGCTGGCCAGGCACAAGCAGGAAGGCCAGATCTGGATCGCCGCCAGCGGGATCACCACGCCCGACGATCGCGAGCGCATGATCCAGGCCGGATACGACGCCGTGCTGGTGGGCACGTCGCTCATGAGCGGCGGCGACCCCGGCGCGGCCCTGAAGAAGCTGATGGGGAGAAACGGGTGATGCGAGGGGAACGGCGAAGAAGAAGCCTCCGGCGGCAGGACGCGAGCGCAAGGCGGACAGGAGGAAGCCTCCGGCGGCCAAAGGGCTCGCGCCCTTTGGAATCCCGTGCACGGGTCCGTTTGCGGCGCATGCGTGATGCGTTCGCTGCGGCGGACGGCGGCATGCGGGAGACGGCCGGGGGAACGCCTCCGGCGGCCAAAGGGACAAGTCCCTTTGGAAACCCGTATGGAGACGCGTCGTGAGCCGCCTGGTGAAAGTCTGCGGCATGACGTTACCCGAACAGGTCAAAGCCCTGGACGGCCTGGGCGTGGACCTGCTCGGCTTCATCTTCGCGGCCAAGAGCCCGCGAAGGGTCACGCCGGAGCACGTGGCGTCGATAGCACGCGGGCGGGCCAAGCGCGTCGGCGTGTTCGTTGAGCAGGACGCCGACGCGGTGAACCGGATCATGGAAGCGGCCGGGCTCGATTACGCCCAGCTCCACGCCGGGCAGGACGAGGCCTTCTGCCGGACAGTCGGCCACGAGCGGGTCATCAAGGTGTTCTGGCCGCAGCGGTATCTCGTTGTTGGTTCGCCCAACCCGATCGCGCAGGCCGGGACCGTGGACCCGGCCGCCGCACTCGAGGCTCTTGAGCGCGACATGGACCGTTTCACGCACTCCTGCGCCCTGATGCTGCTCGATTCGGGCACATCCGGCGGCGGCCACGGCAAGAGCCTCGATTTCGCCGCGCTCTCCGGGCTTCGCGCCCCGAAGCCGTGGCTCCTGGCCGGAGGGCTCTCCCCGGACAACGCGGCCCTGGCCCTGCGGGAAGCTCATCCCGCCGGACTGGACCTCAACTCCGGAGTCGAATCCTCTCCGGGCGTCAAAGACATTTCCAGAGTTACTCAAGCGCTACACATAATTAAAAGTTTTTGAAGGAGAGTCCAAAGAGGCAAACTTTTTTTCAAAAAGTTTCCTCTCTGGCCGCCGGAGGCAAATCCCCATGCAAAAAGGTTATTTCGGCAAATTCGGCGGGATGTTCGTTCCCGAACTGCTCATGCCGCCCCTCCTCGAAATCGAGCAGGCCATGAACACCATCGTCCCCAGCCAGGCCTTCCAGGCGGAATTCCAGTCCGTCCTGGAGGACTACGTGGGCAGGCCCTCTGCCCTGTACCGCTGCCCCAACCTCTCCAACAAACTCGGATTCAACCTCTGGCTCAAGCGCGAGGACCTGAACCACACGGGCGCGCACAAGATCAACAACGCCCTGGGCCAGGGGCTTTTGTGCAAGCACATGGGCAAGTCGGTGCTTCTGGCCGAGACGGGCGCGGGCATGCACGGCGTGGCCACGGCCACGGCCGCGGCCATGCTGGGCCTGGAGTGCGTGGTGTACATGGGGGCGACCGACGTGGTGCGCCAGTCCCACAACGTGCGCCGCATGGGCCTTCTCGGCGCCACTGTGGTGCCCATCGACTCCGGCACCCAGACCCTGAAGGACGCCATCAACGCGGCGCTGCGCCGCTGGATCGCGGACCAGCGCACCACCCACTACTGCTTCGGCACGGCGGCCGGGCCGCATCCGTTCCCGCAGCTGGTCCGCGAGTTCCAGGCCGTGATCAGCCGCGAGGCCAAGGCCCAGTTCATGCGCAAGATAGGCCGCCTGCCGGACTACGTGGTGGCCTGCGTGGGCGGCGGCTCCAACGCCATCGGGGCCTTCCACGAATTCGTTCCCCACACCGAGGTCAAGCTGGTGGGCGTCGAGGCCGCCGGCACCGGCGAGCCCGGCTGCGACAACTCCGCTCCGCTCAATCTGGGCACGCCGGGCGTGCTGCACGGGGCCATGAGCATGCTGCTGCAGACCCCGGAGGGCCAGATCATGCCCTCGCACTCCATCGCGCCGGGCCTGGACTATCCGGGCGTGGGCCCCGAGCACGCCGGGCTTCAGGACAGTGGGCGCGCCGCCTACGGCACCATCAACGACGGCCAAGCCCTGAACGCCTTCCACACCCTGTGCAGGACAGAAGGCATCATCCCGGCCCTTGAGAGCTCCCACGCGGTGGCCTGGGTGCTGGAAAACGCAGGCAGCATCCCCAAGGACAGCCACGTGATGGTCTGCCTGTCCGGGCGCGGCGACAAGGATATCGGCATCATCGAAGAGTACGAGAAGAAAGGGAAGGCATAGCAATGTCCATTCTTACAGAGCGCATACAGGCCGCCAACGCATCCGGCCGCAAGGCCGTCATCCCCTACCTGCCCGCCGGTTTCCCGGACGGCGCCCGCTTCTGGGACGAAATCGCCGCCCTGGACTCCGGAGGGGCCGACGTGATCGAGATCGGCGTGCCCTTCTCCGATCCGGTGGCCGACGGCCCTGTGGTGGAGAAGGCCAGCCTGGACTGCCTTACGCGCGGCGTGAACCTGGCCTGGATCCTTTCCGAGCTTCAAAAGCGCAAGGGCGGATTCAAGGCCGGTATCGTGCTCATGGGCTATTACAACCCCTTCCTGCAGTACGGCCTGGAAAAGCTCGGGCGCGACTGCGCCGCCGCCGGAGTGGCCGGGCTCATCATCCCGGACCTGCCCATCGAAGAGATGGGGCCCATCCGCGCGGCGCTCGAAGGCACGGGCGTGGAACTCGTCTGCCTGATCGGGCTGAACACTCCCAAGGAACGCCTGGCCATGTATGCCGAGGCGGCCAGGGGCTTCGTGTACTTCGTGTCCGTGCTGGGCACCACGGGCGTGCGCGAGAGCCTGCCCCAGGAGGTGCTGGCCAAGCTCGGCGAGGTGCGCCCCCTGTTCAAGGTGCCCGTCGCCCTGGGTTTCGGCATCTCGCGCCCGGAGCAGGTGGCCCCCTTCGGGGACCTGATCGACGCGGTGGTCATCGGCTCGGCGCTGATCAAGATGATCGACGCGGGCGGCGACGCGGCCAAGTTCATGGGAGGCTGGCTAAGCGGCGGCAAGTAGGGTTATGGAGGGGCACGGAGGTGCGCCATGATCCGTCGCATACCGGCGGCTACCCGCCACTACTCTGACTTCAACTGGCTGAGGACCTACTGGCTGTTCTCGTTCTCGGACTACTACGACCCGGACAACATCCAGTTCGGGGCCCTGCGCGTGTTCAACGACGACGTGGTGGCCCCGGGAACGGGCTTTCCCACCCACCCGCACCGGGAGATGGAGATCGTGACCATCCCGCTCTCGGGCGAGATCACCCATGCGGACTCCATGGGCAACCGCACGGTGATCAAGGCGGGCGAGGTGCAGCGCATGAGCGCGGGCACGGGGCTGACCCACTCCGAGTACAACCTGGGGCACGAACCGGCGCACTTTTACCAGATATGGTTCTTCCCGGACGTGCTGGGCGCCGAGCCCTCCTACGACCAGCGAGAGTTCGAGGAGGCGTCCTGGCACAACCACCTGCGCCCGGTGGCCTCGGGCCAGGGGATTCCCGGCGTGGTCACCTTCCAGACCGACGCCACCATCTACCGGGCGGCCCTGGACGCGGGCACCACCCTGCGCTTCGACTGCGACGAGTCGCGCCGGGTGTTCATCTACCTGGCGACCGGGCGGCTCACGGTGGACGACGTCATGGCCGTGCAGGGCGACCAGGTGCGGGTGGACCTGCAGACAGCGGTCATCCTCAAGGCCGTGGAGGAGACGGAGATCGTGCTCATAGACTCACCCTCCTGCAAGGGCTTCGGCTACGACGGGCGCACCCTCAGGGGAGTCGCGGCGCGCTAGGCTCACGCCCTCGGGAAACATGTTCGTGGTTCCCGGGGGCACAACCAATTTTCCCGGTTGCACCCACGATTCGTTCCGGTGGACCGCGAGGACACGATACCGGAATGTGGGTTTTTCTCATGCTGATCGCGGCCTTCAGCCAGGCCGTGAAGGATCTGTACCTGAAGCGCAGCGTCGCGGGGGTGGAAGCCCCGGTGGTGGTCTGGTCCTATTGCCTGACCACCACGCTCTTCCTTGCGCCCCTGGCCCTGCGGGAGGGAATCCCCGCCCTGGACGCGGGCTTCTGGACGGCTCTCGCGGTCACGGGGCCGCTCGCGTCGGTCACGCTCTCCTGCTACGTGCTGGCGCTGGAGTCGTCCGACCTTTCCCTGGCAGCGCCCATGCTCACGGCCACGCCGCTGTTTCTTCTGGCCACCTCGCCCATCATGCTGGGCGAGACCCCAGACCCGGCCGGGATCGTGGGCATCGTGTGCATCGTGGGCGGGTCGTACGTGTTGAACCTGGGCCATGCGCGTAGCGGGCTGCTGGGGCCTTTCCGGGCGCTGATGCGGGACAAGGGCGCGCGGCTCATGCTCCTGGTGGCCTTTCTGTGGTCGGTGTCGGCCAACATAGACAAGATCGGGCTGCTCCATTCATCCCCGCTCTTCTGGATCATGTGCGCCTTCGGCTTCACCACCGTCTGCCTGACCCCCATCGTCTGGATGCTCAGCAAGCGCGGCTTCGGGCAGGTGCGCCACAAGCCGCTGGAACTGGCGGCCACGGGATTCCTCGAGGCCGTGACCTGCACGGTGCAGATGTATTCGCTGACGGTGGCCATCGTGCCCTACGTGATCGCTGTGAAGCGCATGAGCGCCGTGTTCGCGGTGCTCCTGGGCTGGCTGATCCTGGGAGAGGGGCAGGTGCGCGAGCGCCTGTCCGGCGCGGCGCTCATGGTGCTGGGGGTTTTTCTCATCGCGCTTTTGGGCTAGGCTCAGCCCTGCGCGGCTCCACGGGGCTGCCGGGCAACAATTTGAAACCTTTCGACATCCGGGCCGCACATGTCCACTTCCCATCGCTTCCTTCCAGACCTTTCCCAGGACGAACTGGCCGCCAAACAGGCCGCCGGGCTCAACTGGACCCTCAACCACGCCTACGCCGGCAGCCCGGCCTACCGCAGGAAGCTCGCGGGCGCGGGATGGGAGCCGGGCATCGAGCTCGGCCTTGAGGACCTTCCGAGCCTGCCCTTCACCACCGTGGAGGACCTGCGCGAGGGCTATCCCCTGCCGCTTCTGTCCGTGCCCGAGGACCAAGTGGTGCGCGTGCACGCCTCCAGCGGCACCACGGGCAAGCGCAAGGTGCTGGCCTACACCCAGGCGGACATCGACACCTGGAAGCACATGTTCGCCCGCTGCTACGAGCTGGCCGGACTCACCACCCTGGACCGGGTGCAGATCGCGGTGGGCTACGGCCTGTGGACGGCCGGCGCGGGCTTCCAGCTGGGCTGCGAGCACTTCGGGGCCATGGCCGTGCCCGTGGGCCCCGGGAACATGGAGATACACCTGCAGCTCCTGGAGGACGTGAAGTCCACGGTGCTGTGCTCCACGGCGTCCATGGCGCTGCTCATGGCGGAGGAGGTGCAGAAGCGCCACCTGAAGGACAAGATCGCCCTCAAGCGGGCCATCTTCGGGGCCGAGACCCACTCCCCCAAGATGCGCGCCCGCTTCCAGGACATGCTGGGCATCGAGGAGAGCTTCGACATCGTGGGCATGACAGAGCTCTACGGCCCGGGCACCGGGCTCGAATGCCGGGCCCACGAGGGCGTCCACTACTGGGCGGACCTGTACATCCTGGAGATACTTGATCCGGAGACGCTTATGCCGGTGGCCCCCGGCGAGGTGGGCGAGATGGTGGTGACCACCCTCAAGAAGGAAGCCGCGCCGCTGATCCGCTACCGCACCCGGGATCTGACCCGGCTCATCCCGGGCCGGTGTTCCTGCGGGGTGAGCCTGCCGCGCCACGACAAGATCCTGGGCCGCTCCGACGACATGTTCATCTTCCGTGGCGTGAACATCTACCCCGGCCAGATCGCGGCCGTGATCGAGCATTTTCGGGAGCTGGGCAGCGAGTTCCGCATCCACCTGTTCCGCAAGGCGGGAAAGGACCAGATGCTCCTGCAGGTGGAGCGCCGCCCCGAGGTGGACGCGGCCTACGACCAGAACCTCTCCGAGTCCGTGAGCGAAGAGCTGCGCAAGCAGGTGATGGTGCGGGCCTGGGTGGAGGTGACGGGCCAGGGCGAGCTGCCCCGCAGCTTCGGCAAGACCAAGCGCGTGGTGGACGACCGCGAGGCGGGGGAGCAGGCCTAGGCGAAAGCCTTCCCTCTACCGTCCCGCGCCTTTGGCGGGTGGAAGCGTGCACACGTCGCGCACGAGCTCCCCGGCGAAGCGCAGGGCGTCGGCCTGCAGGGCCGAGGCGGTGACGGCCGGAACCTTGAGCGCGTCCAGAACGACCTTGACGCTCTTCCAGTCGGCCTGCTCCAGGCCCTCGGCCAGGGTCAGGAGCTCCCGTGCCTGGTTCTGCCCGCCCTTGAGGGCTTCAGCCAGCTCCGCTGTCAGGGGAAGGTCCTTTATGATCTCGTCCATGGGCTGGCCCAGCAGCGCATCGAGCAGCGAGAAAAGCCCCAGCACGAAAAGGGCGTCCGGGCGGGCCGGAGGCTCACGCAGCATGCGGCCCAGAAGCTCCAGGAACTTGGCCCGGCGCACGGACAAAAACACCAGTTCCTTGCCCTTGGGCGTGGGGTTCAGGTCGCTCATGAGCACGGCCTGGAGCCACTTGGAGAGGTTGCGCTGCCCCAGCACCATGATGGCCTGGCGGATGGAGTCGATGGCGTCGCGACGCCCGAACGAGGCCGAATTGATGTAGCGCAGCAGCCGGTAGGAGAGCGACAGGTCCGTCTCGATGATCCGGGAGACCTTGCCCGGGTCGAAATCCTCGTCGGCCAGCTCCTTCAAGAGCTTGAGCTTGCTCATCTCCGAGCTGGACATCTTGCGGCCCTGCACCAGCTCGGGCTTCTGGAAGAAGTACCCCTGGAAGAGCGAGAAGCCCATGTCCAGGGCCCGCAGGTGCATGGCCGCGTCCTCGACCTTCTCGGCCAGAAGCGTCCTCTTGCCCCCGCCGAGCTTGGCTGCCAGCCTGGGCAGGTCGCCGGGCGGCGTGCCCAGCACGTCCACCTTGACGATGTCGGCCACTTCCAAAAACGGGGCGTGCTCGGGCTGGCCCACGAAGTCGTCCAGGGCCAGGGTGTAGCCCGCGTGCTTGAGCTTGCCCAGGGCGGCCAGAATTTCGGGCGAGGGGGTGACGGTCTCCAGAATCTCGATGACGCAGCTCTCGGGCGGCAGGGCGAAGCCGAAGCCAGCCAGCAGGAGCTTCTCCGGGAAGTTGACCAGGGTCTTCTCGCCAGGCGCAAGCCCGGTGCGGCCAAGGGTCACCCCGTCGGCAATGACCTGGGAGGTGGCCATGTCGCCGTCGGCGAAACTGGCCTCGCCCGCTTCGCCGGCGTGGCGGTAGAGCAGCTCGTACCCCCAGACCTTCATCTTCGTGTCGAAGATGGGCTGGCGGGCCACGAACACCTGCTCCTGAAAGCCTTCGCCTTTTGCCTTGTATTCAGCGGAATCCATGATCCCTCGCGAATTCGCTACGCCTCTTGCCAACCTTGGGCCTGAAAAGACGCCGGAAGTCAAATCACGTTTCCCCTGGTCGCGCCCGGCAAGGCAGGGACCTGAACGTGAAGAGTGCCACCAGCTCCTTCAGGCGACTTCAACCGCGATCCGCGCGGGAAGGCTCCGATGTCGAGCCCCTAGGGCATGAAGGGCGACAGGGCCAGGCCCTCGCCCATGTCCAGGCCCAGCATCAGGTTGGCGCAGGCCAGGGCCTGTCCGGACGCGCCCCGGCACACGTTGTCGATGGCCGAGCAGATGATGAGCCGGTCCGTGCGCGGATCGACCACGAGGCCGATGTCGCAGAACATGGTCCCCCGCACGAAGCGCGTCTCGGGCAGCTTGCCCGAGGGCAGCACCCGCACCCAGCCGTGGTCGGCGTAGTGGCGCTCGTAGACCCCGCGCACGCCCTCCTGGGTCACGCCGCCCTTGAGCTTGGCGTAGATGGTGGAGAGAATGCCCCGGTCGATGGGCAGGATGTGCGGGTTGAAGGACACGGTCATGTCGCGTCCGGCCACGAAGCCCAGCTCCTGCTCGATTTCGGGGGTGTGGCGGTGCTTGGCCAGCGAGTAGGCCCGGAAGGAGTCGTGGATCTCGCAGAAGAGCGTGGCCGTGCCCGGCTTGCGCCCGGCCCCGGAAGCGCCGGACTTGGAGTCGCACACGATGTCCTCGGGGTCGATGAGCCCGGCGGCCAGGGCGGGCCAGAGCCCCAGAATCACCGACGTGGGGTAGCAGCCGGGGTTGGCGATGAGCCGGGCCTTGGCGATCTTGTCGGCGTAGCGCTCGGGTAGGCCGTACACGGCTTCGTCGATGAGGGCCGGATGGCGGTGCTGCAGGGCGTACCACTGGGCGTAGACCGAGGGGTCGCGCAGGCGGAAGTCGGCGGAGAGGTCCACCACCCGCAGGCCGGCGGCCAACAGTTCGGCGGCGGTATCCATGGCCGCCCCGTGGGGCACGGCCAGAAACACCAGCTGGCAGGACTCCGCCAGGTCCTTGGGGTCGGGCTCGGTCAGGACCAGCTTGCCCAGGCGGGTGCCCTGCACGAACGGATAGATCTCGGACAGGGGCTTACCCGCGTCCGTGCGCGAGGTGGCCCGCACCAGTTCGAGCGAGGGGTGCACGGCCAGCAGCCTGGCCAGTTCCATGCCTGTGTAGCCGGTGACGCCCACCAGCCCGACGGGAATCCTGGACATGATATCTCTCCTCGTGTCCGCCACGGAAAGCGCGGGGCGCTCGTCCGCCGGCGATACGGTCACGTTCCTGTCATCGCGCCCAGGCTTGCCCGGACGCGCGAAAACGCGGCGTCAGCCGTTCTTGCGCACGCACAGCATGCGCAGGTGCCCCAGGATGTCGGCCACCTGCTTGGCCTCGTCCGCGGTCAGATTGCCCTTGGTCTTCTCTTCCAGCATGGCCAGGGTGTCGATGGTGTGCTTGGCCAGGGGGATGTTCACGGCCACCTGGCCGGACTCGGGCTCGGGCATCTCGCCCAGGTGCACCATGGCCGCCGAGGCCAGGGAATAGACGAAGGTGGTGAACTCCACCTGGGGCAGACAGATTCCGGCGTAGTCGGCCTGCCCGTCGGGGCAGTCGCCGCACTTGTTGTCCTGGTTCATGGGACGCTCCTCGGGATGCTTCTTCTACTTGGCCGGCGGGCCGGATTCCATGGCCTTGGCGTAGGCGTTCATGGCCTGCTCCAGCACGTCCGGGCAGCCCACGAAGCCGCCCGAGGCCGTGAACGCGGCCCGGAAGGCGGCGAGCCCGGCCAGCACGTCGCCGAAATCCACATGGCCCATGTGGCCCAGGCGCACCACCTGGTCCTTCATATGACCCTGCCCGGCGGCCAGTACCACTCCATAATCATTGGCGGCGGCCTTGACCACGGCCGAGCCGTCCACGCCCAGCGGCATGCGGATGGCCGTGAGCCCCCAGGTGAAACGGTCCTTGGCCAAGAGTTCCAGGCCCATGGCCGCAGCCCCAGCCCGGGCCATCATGGTCAGGGCCCACTGCTTGCGGAAGAGGTTCTCCAGGCCGAACTCCTGAAAGAGCTTCAAACTCTCGCGCAGGCCCACCAGAAGGCCCACCGAGGAGGTGAACATGGTCTGGTTCTTGGCGATCTTCTCGCGCTCGCCCATAAGCTGGAAATAGAAGTTGGACGGCCGGACCTTGGCGCACTTGGCCCAGGCCTTGTCCGAGCAGGCGATGAAGGCCAAGCCAGGCGGCAGCATGAGCCCTTTCTGGGAGCCCGTGAGCAGGCAGTCCAGCTCCCATTCGTCCATGGGGCATGGGGAAATGCCCACGGCCGAGATGCCGTCCACCACCAGGAGCACGTCGCGCCCCCCGATCCCCCCGGTGACCTGGGCCAGCTCCTTCACCGGGTGCAGGACGCCCGTAGAAGTCTCGGAGGCCTGCACGCACACGCCCTTGATCCCGGGGTCGGCGTCGAGAGCCGCGCGCACGGCCTCGGGGTCCACGGCGGTGCCCCACTCCACGGGCATGCGTACGGCCACCTGGCCGTGCATGTCGCAGATTTCTCCCCAGCGCTCGCCGAACTTGCCGCCCTCGATGCACAGAATCTTCTCGCCGGGGGCGAACAGGTTGGTGACGGCGGCGGCCATGGCCCCGGTGCCGGAGCACGACAGGGGCATGACTTCCTGGGAGGTCCCGAACAGGTATTTGAGCCCGGCGCGCACGTCCTGCATCACGGGCAGGAAGGCGGGCTTGCGGTGGTGGACCATGTCCCGGGCCATGGCCAGGCGCACCTCTTCGGGCAGGGGCGTGGGGCCGGGAGTGAGCAGTCTTTGTTTGTTGAGCATGGATGACGTCCTCGCTGGCGAGGTTTTACACAAAAGCCCGCCAAAGCGCATCCGCTTTATGCAAGTGGTCCGAAAAAGGCATTTTTTGATACACTTCCGGGACCCCTTCCGGTATGCATACGCCTGAACCCTTTTTTGGAGCATGCCATGACCACCAAGATAATCGCCACCCTGGGCCCGGCCTCCATGTCGCGCGAATCCATCAAGGCGCTGGCCCTGGCCGGCGCCAGCATCTTCAGGCTGAACTTCTCCCATTCCGTGGCCGCGGACTTCGAGCCCATCATCAAGATCATCCGGGACGTGGAGTCGGAACTGGGCAAGCCGCTCACCGCCCTGGGCGACCTGTGCGGCCCCAAGACCCGCATCGGCGAGATCGAGAACGCCCCCCGCCAGGTGGACAAGGGGCAGATCCTGCGCCTTGGCCTGCCGGGTGAAAACCCGGGCCAGGAAGGGCTCTTCGTGCCGCTGGACGTGCCCGCGCTGCTGGCCGGACTCGAGCCGGGCATGCCAGTGAACCTCTCCGACGGCATGCTCCAGTTCACCGTCACCCGGGCCGTCAAGCAGGACCGCCTCTACGAGATGGTGGCCCTGAACGCGGGCGTGCTCTCCTCGCGCAAGGGCATCGCCTTCCCCGGCAAGCACCACTCCCTGCCCGCCCTCACCGAAAAGGACATCAAGGACCTGCACGAGGGCCTGGAAATTGGGCTCAACGCCGTGGCCATCTCCTTCGTGCAGAACGGCGAGGACATCCGCCACATCAAGAACGAGATAAAAAAGCACGACGTCTGGGTGCCGGTGGTGGCCAAGCTGGAGCGCCAGAACGCCGTGGACCGCCTGGACGAGATCCTGGCCCTCACCGACGTGGTCATGGTGGCCCGGGGCGACCTGGGCACCGAATGCCCCATCGCGGAGCTCCCCATCATCCAGAAGAAGATCATCCGGGCCTGCCGCCACGCCCAGAAACCGGCCATCGTGGCCACCCAGATGCTCCTCTCCATGGTCAAGAACCCCATCCCCACCCGGGCCGAATCCACCGACGTGGCCAACGCCATCATGGACGGGGCCGACTGCGTCATGCTCTCCGAGGAGACCGCCGTGGGCGATTTCCCGGTCAAGGCCGTGGAGTACATGCGCGAAATCTCCGACAACGCCGTGGACTACTACCTGGAGCGCATCCAGGGGCCGTATGCGCCGAAAAGGGAAAAGAATCCCGCCAAGTACCTGGCCTACGCCGCCTGCATCCTGGCCGACAACGCCGAGTCCAAGGCCCTGGTGAGCCACTCGCTCTCGGGCTCCACGGCGCGGCTACTGTCCTCGCGCCGCCCCAACCTGCCCATCTACGCCCTCACGCCCGACGAGCGGGTCATCCACTACATGAACTTCGTCTGGGGCGTGCAGCCCAGGATCATCGAGGCCACCAACGAGAGCCACATGAAGCGCGCCGAGAAGTTCGTGGCCGAATGCGAGGATTTCAAGCATGGCGAGTCCGTGGCCATCACCGCCGGCCAGCCCACCCCGGGCCAGACCGAGCGGTTCACCAACCAGATCAAGCTGTATTACAAGTAGAGAGGAAGAGAAGAGCCTCCGGCGGGCAGAGAGGGCGCTGCCCTCTCTGCACTCTCCCGCCAAAGGAACTTCGCTCCTTTGGAATCCTGTATCGCTTCGCGGGTATCGCAGTGAGCTTCGGGCAGTGCCAAGGTGCCGCGCATGAACATTACTCTTCTGGAACAGAGGCTCGTGGAAGCGAACATCTTCCGGGCCATGTACGCAACCCTGTCCGAAACGCTGGGCCAACAGGCCGCCCTGGGGGCGGTGATCCAGGCCGCGAAATCCCTGGCCGCCCAGGCCGGGCGAGCCTTCGCCGCCTGCGCCCCGCCGGAGGACGGCGGCCCCGGTTTCGAACACTTCAAGACCGTGCTCGAACTGTGGAGCGGAACCGGGGCGCTCACGATCGAAAACGTCCGCGCCGACGGGAAGGAGCTCTCCTTCGAGGTGACCCGCTGCACCTACGTGGAGAAATACCGCGAGATGGGACTGCCCGAGGAGCTTGTCGCGACCATCTCCTGCTGCCGCGACGAGCCCTTCGCCAAGGCCTACAGCGGACACATCTCCATGGCGCGCTCGGATACCATCGGAGAAGGGGCCGACCGCTGCCGCTTCCGATTCACCTGGAGGGATTGATGTCTGCCCGTGCCGTGATTTTTGACTTGGACGGAACCCTGCTGGACACCCTGGAAGACTTGGCCGACGCGGGCAACAACGTCCTGGCCGCGCTGGGCTATCCCACGCACCCCATGGAAAGCTACAAGCAGTTCGTGGGCGACGGGGTAGCCATGCTCGTGCGCCGCGCCCTGCCCGAAGACGCCCAGCACGACTTCGACCGGGCTCTCGAGCGCATGCGCGAGGAATACGCCACCCACTGGAAGGTGAAGACCCGCCCCTACCCTGGCATCGCCGAGATGCTGGATGCGCTGGTGGCGAAGGGGGTGCCGCTCAGCGTGCTGTCGAACAAGCCCGACAAGTTCTGCCAGCTGACCATGGAGCACTTCTTTTCGCGCTGGCCCTGGGCCGCCGTGATGGGCGAGTCGGAAAAATACCCGCGCAAGCCCGATCCCACGGGGGCGAAAGCCATCGCCGAAAAGCTCGGCATCCCGCCGGGGGATTTTTTGTTTTTGGGCGATTCGCCCATGGACGTGAAGTGTGCGCTGGGCGCGGGGATGACGCCGGTGGGGGCCACCTGGGGGTTTAGGGAGCGGGCGACGCTTGAGGCAGCCGGAGGAAAGGTGTTCATTGACCGGCCGCAGGAGCTGTTGAGGCTAATATAATCGCAGCTCACAACGGATGATCTTCACTTCCTCGACAGGATAATCGCGAGCACACCCCATAACACGAAGAAGCAAATGCATGCCAAAAACGTCCCCAAAAACAAACAAACGTATTTGTACATACTTGACTTATATCTATCGAACCTTTCGTCCTCATTTATTCCGAATTCTTTAATTTGTTTTATCGTATTAAATACACATGGACCAGCCCCAACCCATTTCTCTCCATTGAACACATCCTTAAACGAATCAACTGGCACAAACCATTGAGGAAAGAACAGAAATAAGAAACCATTTTTCGACCACCACTCGGGGTATCTTCTTCGCAAATACAATACCACTTGAGTTTGAACAAAAACAATCATTGCTAACGAAAACATCATTATTGCCATCGCCGCAATGACGACTGAAAATAATACATAATCGGCATTCATGCGAAACCCTCGCCCATGAAATTCGAAGCTTCCTAGCGCATCCTGATACCTCGCAATTTCAAAAACTACAAATCCTCAAGCCAAAAGCAGTCTTTCTCCTCGCCGCAACACCCCCCTTACCCGCGACATCTCCCCCTCCATGGCCTCCAGGCGGGCGAGCACCCTCTCCTCCTCGCCGGTGCGGGTCTGAACCAGCTTCACCGCCCCGTGCTCGAACACCAGCCTCCGGTCCGCCGACAGGGCCAGCACGGGGTCGTGCGTGGCGATGACGATGATCTTGTCGCTGGCCAGCAAGAGATCGAGCGCCCTTCTCTTGTCCACGCCCGCGTTCTCGATCTCGTCGATCAGGAGCACCGGCGACCAGCTTAAAAGCGCCGTATCCGCGATCATGAGCGCCCGCGACTGCCCGCCCGAGAGCTGCGTCAGCTGCACTCCCGGGCCGAACGGCTCGCCCGCCAGGGCGTTGGCCGCCTGAAGCACCCGCGACGCGGCCGCTTCAGGGTCCTCCACCTCGCGGCTCTTGGCGTGGGTCAGCACGAAATCGCGCACCCCCATGTCCAGCACGAAGTTCATGTTCTGGGTCAGCTGGGCCACCAGCCTGCCCTGCAGGGCGAATCGCTCGTCCGCGTCCGGGGCGCGCCCGTCCAGCTTGAGCGTCCGGCCGGTGGGCGTGTCGCCGCAGGCCAGGGATTCGATGTCCGAGAGAAACCGGCTCTTGCCCGATCCGGTCGGCCCCAGCAGCGCCGTGATCTCGCCAGAACGGAACACCACGTCCCCGGCCTCGGGGTTGCCCGACTTGTCGCGCCCGGCCGTGAGAGTCATGCTGTCGGGGGTATAGGCCAGGGCCTCGCCGTGCGCCAGTTCGCCGTCACTGCCGGTATCCCCGCCGCCTGTCGTCCCCACGGGGGTGTCCTCAGTCCGCATGCGCGCCTCCGAATTCCTCGAACCGGGCCTTCTTCACATTGCCCTTCTGGTAGCGCCCGCCGATGCGCGTCTCGCTCAGGCAATACGAGCAGACCGCAGCGGGCATGGAGAACCGGAGCTTCATGTCCGTCACCGACGCGACCTCCGGGGCCTGGGCCATGATAGCGGCCAGCTCGGCGCAGCCCTGTCCCGTAAGGCCGTTTACGTGGCGGATCACGGCCCGCCTGTTCATTTGGCGGATGCGGTAGCGGTACACCTCCCGCTCGGCCTGGGACACCAGGTCCCCCTTGGTGACGATGACGATGTCCGCCATGCGAAGCATGGGCCCGATCTTCTCCGGGGCGTCGATGCCCATGAGGTTGTCGATGACGCACACCCCAAGCGCTCCCCGGATGTGCGGCGAGCAGCGGTTGCACAGCCCGGCGGTCTCGATGATCCCCACCTCCGCGCCGGTCTCTCCGGTCCAGGCGAAGGCCTCTTCCAGGTTGGTGGCGAAGAAGTGGTCCGGGCACAGGCCGCCGGAGAGGGTCACGCTAGCGGGCACACCGGCCTCGCGGTAGAGCTCGCCGTCGCGACTTTGCAGGCAGTCGAACTTGACCACGGCGCAGGCCGTGCCCTGGCCCATGAGCGCACCGCAGGCCCTGGCCACCACCGACGTCTTGCCGCATGAGGGCGGTCCGGCCACGGTTATGAGCCGCATGAACCCTTCCGCACCATGGACCGAAACAGCACGTTCAGCTGGTCGCGCAGGCCGCTCACGTCGTTGTCCCAGGTGAAATCCCAGCCCACCCACTTGAGCGCCACCCCTTCCGGCAGCCTGGAAGGCACGGAACCGTCCATGGGCGCGAACCACGACGCGCTCTCGATGGACGCGAACCCGCTCCCGAAGAATCCGGCCAGGCTCGCAAGGCGCTTCCGCTCGCTCTTTTTGGCCAGGAAATAGAGGGGGCTGGCCGCCGCGCCGTCCTGGGGCCAGATGACCTTGATGTGCTCGGGCGGGCGGGTGGAAAAGGCGAAGAAGGCCGGGATCACGTAGATTGCCCCGGCGTCCTCGTCCCGGCTCCCGGCGGACTTCACCATGGAGGACGAGTGCATGAGGCCCTTGCTGACGCTTGCCAGGGCCTCCAGGCCCTGCATGCCGAAATCCTTGTAGAGGTTCAGCACCACGGCGTCGGCCATGTCGTCGCCGTCGCCGCACATGACCACCTCGCCCGCATACCGCGGATGCAGGATGTCCTCCCAGCGGCGGGGGATTGGCTTGTCCCCCAGGCGGCGGGTGTCCACCATGAAGACGTAGGGCGTGGCCCCGTAGACCGTGTAGGCCCCGCGCGGGTCCACGAGCCCGGCCTTCTCGTGCAGCGGGCTTACCCGCTCAGGGAGCGCCGCTTCGAACACCCCGGCGCGCACGTGGGCGTCCACGAACTCCCTGCGCCAGAAGTCCCCGAAGCCGATGGAACCGATGATGCCCGGAAGCTTCGCCGGATCGGGCTCGCGGTACACCGGGTCGTAGGGGTCGATGGAGGTGCAGCCCATGGGGATGTGGGCGGTGAGTTCCAGGCCCTGCGCGGCGTGGGCGGCGATGATGGCGTCGACTCCGTCCTTCATCACCAGCTTCACCGGGCAGGGCGCGTAGAGGAGCAGATCGACCGGGGTATCGGGCAGGGCCGGAGCCTCGTCCTCCTGGCCCATGGCCTGGACGCTGCGCATCAGGTCGTCGAGAGCTTTCATGGTTCCCCTTTGGCGGATGGCCGCAAATTTGTACGAAAGGTCTCCATTTTTGTAACGCCTTATGGGGGCCGGCCCCCCGGCGAGCGGGCAGGCGCGCGGTTTTGAGGGGACCGGCCCACGCGGCGTGAAGGGGAATGAGCAACGGACGTGCCAGCCGGGAGGATGCGCAGCGCGGCCGCTTTCAAAAGGGTAATCCTCGCATGCTGGACAGCGCGGCCGCGCGGCAATTAGGTGGTGCCATGAACGTCCCGCAAAGGAGTGATCCGTGAAGTTCGGCAAGAAAACCATTGTCTCGATGCTGGCCGTCCTGGCCCTGGCCGCCGCGTTTTCCGGCTGCGCCGTGCGCGTGGCCCCTGCCCCGCCCCCCGCGGAGCGGATCGTCATCCAGGCTCCGCCTCCGCCCGCCCCGCGCGAGGAGGTCATCGTGGAAACCGCGCCCAGCCCGCGCCACGTCTGGGTGCCCGGGCACTGGGTATGGCACGGGGAATGGATCTGGGAGCCCGGCCACTGGCGCGTGAAGCCCCACCCCCACGCAGCCTGGGTGCCCGGCCACTGGGAGCGCCACGGCGGGGGCTGGGTCTGGATCAGCGGCTACTGGCGCTAGACCCCGCGCGAGCAACATGAAAGGCCCGGCCCACA
Organism: Fundidesulfovibrio terrae; assembly: GCF_022808915.1. NCBI lineage: Bacteria > Pseudomonadati > Thermodesulfobacteriota > Desulfovibrionia > Desulfovibrionales > Desulfovibrionaceae > Fundidesulfovibrio > Fundidesulfovibrio terrae. The sequence continues at coordinate 372,445 of NZ_JAKZFS010000002.1, read as the reverse complement.
TGGACCGGGCCTTTCATTTTTTTTAATTTGAATCGATCATGCGAAACAAATATTGCGACTGATAAATCGCGATGCTACACTTATCGAGCATTAAATCCAATAACCTCAAGGAGCCCCCATGCCCCTGTTGCGCTTAATGTCGTGGCTCTTGATCGCTCTTTTGTGTACCTCGCGCAGTGCAACCGCCGCCGGTCCGGATACACCGCCAAGCCAGGATTTATCCTCCGACTGGATGAGCTACTACTACCTGAGCAAGAACTCCGCCATGGTCCCCATGTTTTTGCAACAACTTCAGAACTCCCAGGTATTGGACAACCGGACCAGTGCACTCCCCGGCATGATGGGGTTTCTGGCGGTCATTTTCTCCGACAACCCGTCCAAGGTTTCGGCCTGGGCCTCCAGCGCCGCATTCACGGGGAAAACGAAAGAGGTTATCGAAAGGGCTTTGTGGCTGTCGGGAAATTCCAAAATGATTCAGGAAATATTTCATGAGAATCCGGAATTCGTCGCGAAGCCGCCCAAAAGGATTCAGGACATCAACCCAACGCGGCCAGGCGACCTGGACTTCCTCTGGGGGGCATTCTTCGCTTCCGGAAACGATGCGTTCCCGGCCAAGATCGTGAACGTCCTGGATGACGGGTACGCCCTGACCGGCGACGCCAAGCTGGATGAAATCACCCGGAAGGCTGCGGCATGGTCGCTTTCGAGCAACATGCGACAGCATGAAACCGTGAACCGACTGCTGGTTCGGGAGTCCAAAACGAGAACCGGCCAGACGAAAACGCGTATCGACGAGATCATCGCCGACAACAAGGCCAAGTTGACTCGCCTTCCCAATGCTGCCGGTGATTTCTCCGCCCTCCTGATACTGACTGGGCCGGACCAACTGAAGGAGTTTCAAAAACCAAGCAAACAGCAGATGAACTTCACCCAGATCAAATCCGTCAAGCGCGGCGATCCTGTGATTCTGAACATACTCTTCACCGGAATGGAACTCAACGAAGACTTGAGCGGCGACGTATCCTATACGATAACGCTCATCAAGCCAAACGGAGAAAGTGACCCAGTCGGGAAGGACCAACTGAAGCCCGTCAAACACAAATTTCCCGCACGATTCATGATACACAATCCAGAGTCATATATCGACATTACATTTGACAACAATGACGCTCTTGGAAAATACAAATTCCTCGTCACGATGAGCGACAACATAGGGAAGAAGACGATTCGCATGGAGCAGGAAATTGAACTGGTCCAGCAATGATTGAGCCTTCAGACTCTACCGCGATATCGCGGCCAGGCTGAAGGCAACCTCTTCACCCACCCGCGAGCTTCACCGTGTAGCCGAGCTTTTTCAGCTCCGCGAGAAGCGTCTCTCGGTGGTCGCCCTGGACCTCGATGACCCCGTCCTTGACCGTGCCGCCCGAGCCGCAGCGCTGCTTGAGCTGCTTGGCCAGCTTCTCGAGTTCCGCCCCGGCCAGGGGCAGCCCGGTGATCAGGCAGACGCCGCTGCCCTTTCGCCCCTTGGTCTGGCGCATGATACGCACCACGCCGTCGCCTTTCGGGGCGGACGGTTTCTTGCCGCAGGCGCACGAGGCCAGGGGTTTGCCGCATTTCGGGCAGGAGCCTCCAAGTTCCGTGGAATAGACGAGGCTGGAATTCTTGGTGCTGCGAAGGGCCATGGTGTTCTCTGAATCTGCCGGATGATTGCAGGCGCGAGCCTGGCCCGGCAGCCGCAGGACCAATACGCCGCCGCCCCGCATCCCGTCCAGTCCGGGAAGACGCGAAAAGGCCGGAGAGGCTTTCGTCCCTCCGGCCCGTGCGATCCATGATGCCGGTTGCGGCCTAGTAGCGATAATGATCGGGCTTGTAAGTAAGCCAAGATCCATCAAGCTAGAATATTCCGCTGCTCGCCCACTTGATCTGATTCAGTTTTGATTTGGCCCTTAGACAATCAAGAGAACAAACATTATCCACTCACCATATCATTGATAATGATTCGAGTAGATACAAGATATTCATCAATTTTCGAGACAGGGACCCGCTTCGTAGAAGTTAAAAAAACACCAACTGGTGTTTTCACATCAGCACCATAACTCATTCTAACTACTTGCTTGTAATTTAATCGCGTCGAGGAGTTGTTATGTGCAATATGGTTTCTAACCTTCCGCATCTCATCCAACATCCCTCCATGCGTTCTTGCAAAGAATATAAATTTCTCGTGACCATCAATAGTATACTTTGTACTATCAGCTATATATTTCGACTTTGTCCACTTTAACTCGCTAGCAATCCTAGCCCTGCCGCGTGACAACATAGCAGCCCGAGCATCTTGAATACTACAAGCACGATACAACAAGACAGGAACATTCCCGTTAATATATTCTGCACCACAGCATATTTTGTAAGCAATCTCTGCTATTGTTTTTTCGAGAACTGAAAATAACCGGAGCATAATCATTTCAGCAACAAATTGCTGGTATTTTGCCGGGAGGTGTACAGAATCACTTCTTATTGAAACAAGCCTCGCAAGTGAAGTGGATGCACCTCGGAAAGTATTTGAAAGAAGCGGCCTAGGCATTTGTCAAGTAATGAATGATATAGTGATGCCTCACAGTTCTCTGCGCAATTCGCTGCGTAGTTGAATTACTCGCATTATAGAATTGCACGTCGGCCAACATTCTATTTTCCATAGTTACAAACCGCGAATCAATTTCGCGCAAAGCCCTTTCAACAACAGTGGCACTCAATGTATCTAACGAATCCAACGCAATGATCAATGAGAAAAAAAGTGGTTGGCGCGCAAAGATAGTCTCCTTAACTACATCTGGATCCAATCCAACAATAAAGTTAAAAACCCTATTTAAACGTGCTTCAACGTTTTCGGCCAAGGGGAAATCCTCATCGTACTTCCCATACATATTGTCAATCTCTTGATTGCTAAAATCAGACAGCCCGTGTAATATATTATAAACAACATCTGAAACAAACTGTATCTCAATCATTCTTGCAATATCGTTTGAAGAAAAAATATTATAATTCCTCCAAAATGAAACTCTATTCGCTGCCTGGTGAAGACAGAATTGCTTCATCTCCCCACTGTAAGCTGCGTTTCTTTTTTCTTGTGCATTCAATGTCTTAGAAACAGAGTTAATTCTACCGAATATATCTATCACATCGTAATCAGAAGCTCCAAGCAAATACCCAACAGGAATCGACGTCATAAGAAATTTTTGTTGTTGCGCCCTGCTTAGCTGATTAAATTTCACCTTTCTAGCATGTTCTGGATGCCTTGCAGCAAACTCTCCATCAGAATATTCTATTATTGTTCGCGTTCGCTGCTGACCGTCAACAACTTCACGCATGCTTTTCCCTTTTTCAAGATCAATTGAGTGGCGCACATATATGGCAGGTATAGGCTTTTGCTCGAGTATTGTATTAATTAAATATGATTTTTGCGAATTAGACCACACTGAACGTCGTTGATACCAGGGCGATAAATTCAGTTCATCCGACCGTTTCAAATTAATTATATCTTGAATTATTAGCGATTGATATTCTACCCTGTCCATATGAACCCCTCCATGCCAAATGTATTCAATAATTATTTTATAAGGGCAATTCTTTGCTGTCAAACGTAGGTTCTACAGAGACTAATAAAAGCGCCCGGATTTCTCCGGGCGCTCCGTGTATTCTCAGGTGCCGAAGGCGGCCAATGGCCTAGTAGCGGTAGTGATCCGGCTTGAACGGCCCCTCGGGCTTGATGCCCAGGTACTTGGCCTGGTCGGGGGTGAGCTTGTCCAGCTTCACTTCCAGGCGCTCCAGGTGCAGGCGGGCGACCTCCTCGTCCAGGAGCTTGGGCAGCGTATATACGCCGATCTCGTACTTCTTGAGCGCCAGGTCGATCTGGGCCAGGGCCTGGTTCGTAAAGCTGTTGGACATGACGAAGCTGGGGTGGCCGGTGGCGCAGCCCAGGTTCACAAGCCTGCCCTCGGCCAGCACCAGGATGGACCGGCCGGACTTCATGGTCCACTTGTCCACCAGGGGCTTGATCACGTCCTTTTTGCACTCCTTGGAGTTCTCCAGGTAGTGCATGGCGATCTCGGAGTCGAAGTGGCCGATGTTGCAGATGATGGCCCCTTCGCGCATCTTTTCCATGTGCGCGCCGGTGACCACGTCGGAGCAGCCGGTGGCGGTGACGAAGATGTCGCCCTGGGAGCAGGCCTCGTCCATGGTGGTCACTTCGTAGCCTTCCATGGCCGCCTGGAGGGCGCAGATGGGGTCGATCTCGGTGATGATCACCCGGGCGCCGAAACCGCGCATGGACTGGGCGCAGCCCTTGCCCACGTCGCCGTATCCGGCCACGACCACCACCTTGCCGGCCACCATCACGTCGGTGGCGCGCTTGATGCCGTCGGCCAGGGACTCGCGGCAGCCGTAGAGGTTGTCGAACTTGGACTTGGTCACGGAGTCGTTGACGTTGATGGCCGGGAACAGCAGCTCGCCGTCCTTCATCATCTGGTAGAGGCGGTGCACGCCGGTGGTGGTCTCCTCGGACACGCCCTTGATCTTCTTGACCCACTCGGTGAAGCGGGTCTTGGAGGACTTCACGGACTCGGCCAGGCGGGCGAGGATGATGGCGAATTCCTTGTTGTCGGTGGGCTTGGAGAGGATCGAGGGGTCCTTCTCGGCCTTGACGCCGTAGTGGATGAACAGGGTGGCGTCGCCGCCGTCGTCCACGATCAGGTCCGGGCCGGAGCCGTCAGGCCAGGTCAGGGCCATCTCGGTGCACCACCAGTACTCCTCCAGGGTCTCGCCCTTCCAGGCGTACACGGCGGCGGTGCCGGCCTGGGCGATGGCCGCAGCGGCGTGGTCCTGGGTGGAGTAGATGTTGCAGCTGGCCCAGCGGATGTCCGCGCCCAGCTCGTACAGGGTTTCGATGAGCATGGCGGTCTGGATGGTCATGTGCAGGCTGCCGGCCACCTTCAGGCCCTTGAGGGGCTTCTGCGGGCCGTACTTGGCGCGCACGGCCATGAGGCCGGGCATCTCGTTCTCGGAGATGATCATCTCCTTGCGGCCCCATTCGGCCTGGGACATGTCGGCGACTTTGTAGGGCAGCTTCAGGTCAAGAGGCGTAACGCTCATTTGGAGTCCTCCACTTGGGGAATTGAGGGCCTGCGGGCGGTGTAGACGCCCAGCTCCAGGCCCAGTTTGACGGGTGTTGTTTCGACCGTATCCAGGATGAATCCGGCCTGGTCAAGCCAGCCGGACATTTCTTTCGCTTCGAAGCCCAGCCAGCGGTCGCCGAAGCGCTCGCGCATGAGTTCGTTTGCGTGCTTGAGGTAGTCCACCACCACAAGCGTGCCGCCGGGAGCCACCACGCGCCGGGCCTCCCTGAGGGCGGCCAGCGGATCGGAGAGGTGGTGCAGGGCCAGGCTCAGCACGGCGGTCTGCGCCTCGGAGTCGGCCAAGGGCAGATGCTCGAGCTCCCCCACGCGAAGGCTCGCCCCGGCCAACTTCACCTTGCGTCGGGCCAGATCGAGCATGGCGGGCGAGGCATCCACGCCGATAAGCCCGCGCGCCTTGGCGGAAAGGGCCGAAAGCAGCTCCCCCGGGCCGCAGCCCAGGTCGACGGCGATCTCGCAGTCGGGGAGGCGCTCAAGAATCAGCGCGTCCAGGTCCAGGTCGCCCAACACCTCGCGGCGCATGGCCTGCCAGTCCGGGGCGATGGCGTTGAAGAAGCGGCGCGTTTCGCTGTTGCGGGCGTCCAGGGCGGCGCGGGCGGCGACGAGGTCCTCGTCCGGGCCGCAGCCTGTGATATGAGGAGCGATGGATGCAAGAAAATCCGTCTTGCGCGCGGCGTAGAACACCCACAGGCCGTCGCGCCGGGCCTCCAGAAGCCCCGACTCCACCAGGATGCGCAGATGGCGCGAGATGCGCGACTGGCCCATGTTCAGCACGCCCACGATCTCGCCCACGTTCAGCTCGAAGCGAGTCAGCAGCCGCAGAAGCCGAAGCCGGGTTTCGTCGGCCAGGGCCTTGAAGGCGGACAGCGGCGGACAGCTCACGCGCGCCTCGCGTGCAGCACCCGGTCGGCCAGAAGTCCGCCGGCCAGGCCCCAGAAGGCCGAGCCTATGCCGAAGAAGCTCACGCCGGAAACGGTGATGAGAAGCGTCACCAGCGCGGCCTCGCGCCTGCCCGCGTCCTCCATGGCCTGGGTCAGCCCCGAGGCGATGGCCCCGAACAGGGCCAGACCCGACACCACCGCGATGAGCGCGCCGGGCAGCGAGGTGAACACGCCCACCAGGGCCGCGCCGAACACTCCCACGGCCAGGTAGCACAGCCCGCAGACGATGCCGGCCACGTAGCGCCGGGACGGATCGGCGTGGGCCTCGGGGCCGGTGCAGATGGCCGCGGTGATGGCCGCCAGGTTCACCCCGTGGCAGCCGAAGGGAGCCAGCGCCGTGGAGAACAATCCGGTGAGCGTCACCAGGGGCGTCGCCGGGGTGTGGTAGCCGCTGGCGCGCATGACGCCCAGGCCCGTGGCGTTCTGCCCGGTCATGGTCACGAGGAAGAGCGGCAGCCCGAGCCCCACGATGGCCCCCAACCGGAAGGAAGGCATGGTGAGCACCGGCACGGCGAGCGACGCGTGCACCGAGGAGAAATCGAGCCCCCCGGTGAGCCCGGCAGCCGCGAACCCGGACAGCAGCGTGCACACGATGGCGTAGCGGGGGCTTACGCGCTTGGCGGTGAGATAGGTGGCTATCATGACCCCGGCCAGCACCGGGGCGCTTTTCAGGAAGCCGAACACGTCCACGCCGAAGCGGAACAGGATGCCCGCCAGCATGGCCGACACCACGGGCTTGGGGATGCGGTCCATCATGGCCTGGAACACGCCGCTGGCCCCGGCCACGGTGATGAGCGCCCCGGAGACGATGAAGGCCCCGACGGCCTCGGGGTAAGGGTAGGCGGCCCACCCGGCCGCAAGCAAGGCAACGCCCGGAGTGGACCAGGCGGTGATCACCGGCTCGCGGAAGCGCCAGGAGAGATAGACTCCGGTGAGCCCGCTGCCGATGGAGATGGCCCATATCCAGCTGGAAAGCTGCGCCGGGGAGAGCCCGGCCACCTTGGCGGCCTGGAAGATGATGGCCGCTGGCCCGCCGAAGGACACGGCCACGGCGATGACCCCGGCCACGGCGGCGGACAGGGAGAAGTCGCTTAGGAAAGCGCGGTGTTTGAGTGCTGCTGTGACCATACGTGCATCCATCTTTATATCAAGATATGTTGATATGAGGAACTACTGAACTCCCCCTCCTCCGTCAAGCGCTTTTTCGGGGCCCCCAGTTATCCGCCCGAAGCCGGGCCGGAAGGCCATACCGGGCGGTATTTGCGCAGGACGTTCATCATTTCGGGGATATAGACCGGCTTGGCGGTAAAGTCGCCCATGCCGGCATCTTTGAAGAAAGCCCCTGCTCGTCAACGGCGCGAGCGGTCACGGCGACGAGGGGGATGCGGGATCTTCCAGGGGCTATTCGGAGGTGCCGAGGGGCAGGGTGAAGCAGAACACGCTGCCCCGCTCCCTGGCGGGCTCCATCCAGATGAAGCCGCCGTGGCGGGTCACTATGTGGCGGCAGATGGCCAGGCCCAGGCCCGTGCCCTTGGGCTTGTCCTTGAGGGTGTCCTTGCGGTCGTGCTGGTGGAACTTGTCGAAGACCTTTTCGGCCTCCTCCGGGGCGATGCCCGGGCCCGTGTCCTCCACGCAGACCAGCAGCATGCTTCCGTCCTCGGTGAGCCCCGCCTCCACGGTGACCTGGCCCTCCTCGGTAAACTTGAGGGCGTTGTCCAGCAGGTTGATGAGCACCTGAAGGATGCGGTCGCGGTCGGCCACCACACGGGGCAGCCGCTTGGGCATGTCCAGGCGCAGCGACACCGCCGGCCGGGCCTCGAAGCGACCTTCCAACGCCATGACCGCATCGGCCACCACTTCCACGATGCTCACGCGCTCGTCGCGCCAGGGCATCTTGCCGGATTCGATGCGCGTCAGGTCCAGCACGTCGTTGATGAGCCGGGTCAGGCGTTCGGATTCCTTTTCCACGATGCCCAGGTTGCGCAGTATCCGCACGGCCTTGCCCCACAGGGGGCTGTCCGGATTCTGCCGGAAGAACCTTTCGAAATCCTTGGCGATGAGCTTGGCGAACCCCATGATGGACGTCAGCGGCGTGCGCAGCTCGTGGGACACTGACGACAGGAAGGAGGACTTGAGCCGCTCAAGCTGCTTGAGCTGCTTGTTGGCCGCCTCCATCTCGGCCACCTTGCGGAAGAGCGCCTTGGTTCGCACCTCCACCTTGGCCTCAAGACGCTGGTTCAGGGTCTCCAGCAGGGTCTCGGCCTTCTTGCGGTGGCGCACTTCCTCTTCAAGCCGGTTCAGGGTGGCCTGCAGTTCGCGGGTCTTCTCCTCGATGAGCCGGTCCTGGTTGTCCCGGTTGCGCATGAGCTCGGACTCCGAGCTGGCAAGGCTCGACACCTTGTCCTCCAGGGAGCTGTTCATGGCCTGGATGCGCTGGTGCAGGTGCAGGTTCTCCAACGCCTGGGCGGTGTTGCCCAGCACGATGGACAGGATCGACAGGGAAACTTCCGACAGCCCCGGCAGCGGTCGCGCGAACGAGGCCACGAACATGCCCCGGGTGCGCGAGGCGGTGGTGATCACGTGCAGCAGGCGGCGGGGCTGGCCGGGGGCGGCCAGGGGCAGCACGGCCCTTTTCTCCCGCAGGGCGAAGGCGAAGGTGCCGTCCTCGATGCAGGCCCGGGCGAAATCGTCGAGGTTTTGCGCCTCTTCGGCGGGCTCGGTCCGGACCATATGGAAGGAGGAGTCCTCCTCGTCCACCAGCATGACGCCCACGGCGTCGAAGGTCATCAGCTTCCCGACCTTCTGCAGGCAGGCGTCCAGGATGGGCTCAGGCCCGGCCATACGGGCCAGGCTCAGGGAAAAATCGGACAGCGCGGCCGCCTGGTCCAGGGCCGCCAGCGCGAAACGGGTGGTCTCCTCCAGGTGGGACAGCCTGTCGCGGGGGGGGCTGTCGTCCGGCTGGCCGGTCTTGTGCGCGTCAATGGGAGACATTCTGCATGAAGATGGATTCGAGTTGTCCAAGCTGGTCCTCCACCCGGGAGACCACCGTCCCGGCCACGCCGGACGGAGCGTCGAGCATGTCGAAGGCCACCGTGTGCAGGGGCATGAGCACGGACTGCCCGCCGGAGCCGGCCACCAGCGCCTCGGCCAGGAAATCCGCCACATGCACGATGGCCACGTTGCGGATGTCCGGGGAGGCCAGCGGCTCGTGATGGTGGCGCGTGGCCTCGGTCAGGGAGGGCGGCAGCCCCCAGCCTGCCAGCAGGGCGCCCCCGGCCAGCCCGTGGTCCACGCCCAGGACGCGCCGTTCCGCGCCGGTCAGGCTCTCCCCGCGTTCGCGCACCAGTTGCAGCACCTGGCGGAAGCGGTCCGGGGCGTGCAGGATGAAAAGAAGCAGCCCCACGTCGTGCAAAAGCCCCGAAACGAATATGCGCTCGGTGTTGGGCATGCCCAGGGCCGAGGCCAAGGCGCGCGCGCCACAGGCGCAGGCCAGGCAGTGCCGCCAGAATCCCCGGACGTTCAGCACGTCGCGGGGGATGTCCTTGAACATGTCCATGACCGACACGCCCAGCGCCAGGGCCGAGAGCTGCTGCACCCCGATGACCGTCACGGCCCGGGAAATGGTGTCGATGCGCTGGGGAAAGCCGTACAGGGCGCTATTGGCCACCTTGAGGAGCTTGGCCGCGAGCGCCGGATCGTTCTGGATGATGCCCGCCACCTCCACCGGCGAGGCGGAAGGGTTCTCCATGGCCTGGGCCAGGCGGGCCAGCACCTCGGGCATGGCCCCAAGCGCGGGGTTCGAAGCGGTCAGGGCCTCCAGGTCCAGCACCTGGGCCGATTCGCTCCGGGGTTCGGGCTCGCCGAGCTCCACCGGAGGCGGCGCGCACGGCTCGCCCCGCTCGATGGCAGCGGCGATGCGCGCCGCGCCCAGACGGAACACTTCCTGGACGAACCCATGGGAAAGATCGTTGCGGGCCAGGCGGGCGTCCATGATTTCTTCGGCCTGCGCCAGCGCTTCCTCGAGCCCGGCTTCGCCCGGTTCGCTGGCTTTCTCGCCCTCCACCTGGACCTCGCCCACGCCCCACGCCTTGAGCACGCCGATGAAGCGGTCATTGAGGCACGTGCCGCCGCTTATGAGCAGGCGTCCGTTCACGTCGCGCACGTCGCGGGCCAGCACGAGGCCGGGGTGGAGATCGGACACCCTCACGAGCGCGCCCCCGGGATGGCGAAGCCCCCGGCGTGAAGCGGAGAAGCAAACTGCATCCGGTCTTTCAAGACCATTCCAGACGGGTTTGTCAAGCCAAGCCCTTGGCTCCGGCCTCGGGAAGCGCTAGGGTGCGGGAATGAACACAGTCACCTTGAGCGAAACCGTCGATCCCGCCGGGATCGAACGCAAAAGCTTCGCCATAATCGATTCGGAAGTGCCCGAGCCCCGTCCGTTCACGGGCGGGGAATGGGAAGTGGTCCGCAGGCTCATCCACACCTCGGCGGACTTCGACATGCTGGATATCGTCCGCTTCTCCCCCGGATCGGTGCACGCGGGAATCAACGCGCTGCGCTCCGGTGCGGTAATCGTCACCGACACCCGCATGTGCCAGGCGGGCATTCCGTCGCACCGGCTGGACGCCCTGGGATGCCGCACCGCCTGCTGGATGGGCGACCCAGAGCTCGCCGCCAGGGCCAGGGACCTGGGCGTGACCCGGGCCCGGCTGGCCATGGAGGAGGCCGCGCGCTGCGAGGGGCCGCTGGTGTTCGCCATCGGCAACGCGCCCACGGCCCTCTTGCGGCTCCTGGAACTCATCGACGAGGGAAAGGTCCGCCCGGAACTGGTGGTGGGGATGCCCGTGGGATTCGTCAACGCCGCGGAATCCAAAGCTCTGCTCATGGAGCGCGCGGACACGCCCTACATCTGCATCTCCGGGCGCAAGGGGGGCTCACCCCTGGCGGCGGCCTGCGTGAACGCCCTGGCCGAGATGGCCTTGCGGGCCGGGTCGTAGCGGGAGCTTCCGGGCGGCCTGGATTCCGGACTCGTCAAAACGGAAGAGGCGTGGTCCCGCGCGCGAGCGTGGCCCGGCTCAGCCGAAGGCCTGGCGCAGGTATTCGAAGGCGGCCCCGGCCGCCAGGGGCCGGGCGAAGTGATAGCCCTGGCCGTAGCCGCAGCCGAGCTCCTGGAGCGCCTTGAGCTCGTCCTCGCCTTCGATGCCCTCGGCCACCACGTCCATCTCCAGGCTGCCCGCCAGCTGCACCACGGCCTTGACGATATGCAGGTTGTCCCGGTCCTGGTGCAGGTTGCGAACGAAGGCCCGGTCCACCTTAAGGGCGTCCACGGGGAAGCGGCGCAGGTAGGCCAGCGAGGAATAGCCCGTGCCGAAATCGTCGATCATGGTGGAGATGCCCAGGTCCTTGAGTTCCGTAAGCATTTCCACGGCCCGTTCGGCGTTGTCCATGACCACACTCTCGGTGATCTCGAGCTTCACGCACCTGGGCGGCAGGCCGGAAGCCCCGACGATCCGGCTGATGCGTCCGGTCAGGTCTTCCTGGATGAACTGGCGTCCTGAAAGGTTCACACTCACGGTCAGCCCCTGCGCCCTGGGCAGTTGCTCGCGCCACCGGGCCAGCTGGGAGCATGCTTCCGAGATCACCCACTCCCCGATGGGCAGAATGAGCCCCGACGCCTCGGCCACCGGGATGAACTCCAGGGGAGGGATGACCCCGTGTTCGGGGTGCCGCCAGCGGAGCAGGGCCTCGAAGCCCGCCGGGGTGCGTCCGTCAAGCTCCACGATGGGTTGGTAGACCAGGAAGAACTCGCCGCGCTCCAGGGCCCGGCGCAGGTCGTTCTCCAGGAGCAGCCGGGCGCGCACCTCGGCGTGCATGGCCGTGTCGAACACGGCGGTCTCCCCCTTGCCCAGCGCCTTGGCCTTGAACATGGCCGTGTCGGCGTCCCGCAGCACGTCGTCCACGCTCTGGTAGCGGTCGTCCAGCACGAGGCCGATGCTGCAGGACATGAACAGCTCGTATCCGTCCAGCCGCTCCGGGGCGGCCAGCTCCTCGTGGATGCGCCGGGCCACGTCTCCGGCCAGTCCCGGGGCGTAGGGCTCGTCGATGAGGATGGCGAACTCGTCGCCGCCGGTGCGGGCCAGCATCCTTCCGGGCCCGGCGGCCTCGCTCAGGCGCTCGCCCAGGGAGCGCAGCAGCCGGTCGCCCAAATCGTGCCCCAGGCCGTCGTTGACCACCTTGAAGTCGTCCAGATCCAGAAAGAGCAGCGCGAACCGGGGGATGTCCGGGGTCCTGGCCAGGCTGGCCTCCAGGCGGGCCTTGAGCTGGGCGCGGTTGGGCAGGCCGGTGAGCTCGTCGAAGAATGCCTGCCTGCGCAGGCGCTCCTGGGCGCGCTTGCGCTCGGTGATGTCCTCGAAGAGCACCACCGCGCCCTGCACGGCGCCACCGGCGGACAGGGGGGCGATGGAGCAGTCCACGGGGAAGCCGGTGGAGTCCTTGCGCCAGTAGAGGTCCTCTTCCACGTGCCGGTGCCTGCCGTCGGAGAGGGTATGGGTCAGGGGGCACTCCTCCTCGGGGTAGGCGGAGCCGTCCGGGCGGGTGTGGTGCAGGAGCCGGTGGGAATGGGCCCCCAGGAGCTCCTCGGAGGAATACCCCGTCAGGCGCTCCACGGCCGGGTTGGCGAAGGTGACGTGCCCGGCCTTGTCCACGCCGAAGATGCCCAGGGCCACGGAATCGAGCACGGCGGCATTGCGCTCGGACAGGTTTTCCAGGGCCTTGAGCGCGTGGAAGCGCTCCACCGCGTCGGAAAGGACGTTGGCCACGGACTGGAGGGTGTGGACGTCGTCGTCGGAGAACCCCCTGGGCCTGGTGGAGTGCACGCCGAGCACCCCGTAGGGTCCGCCCGTGCCGTGGATGACCACGCTTATGCCGCTTGCCACCCCATGGCGCCCGAGCAGGCCGGGTTCCGATATCCGCTTGTCCGTCAGGAGATTCTCCACCACCACCGGGGCGTTGGTGGAGAGGGCCAGGCCCGCCTGGGTGCCCTCGACGCCGACCTGGATCGGCGTATCCGCGTTCCAGCCCGCGTCCGCCACCAGCGTCAGCCTGTCCCGGGCGGGCGAGAGTTCCAGCACCTCGGCATACTCGACTTCGAAGATCGTGGACAGAAGGCGGCAGGTCCTGCGCATGAGTTCGGACGGGGTCATGGAGCCCAGGGCGAAAAGCCCGAGCTCGGCCACCACGCCCTGCTGGAAGGCCCGGCGGCGAAGCTTGGCCTCGGTCTCGCGCCGCTGGGTGATGTCGCGCGCGAAGATCGCCACCTTGGAGACCTTGCCCGTGCCGTCGAACACCGGCACCAGATTGTTGTCGAAGACCAGGCCCGCGCGAAGGTCCTCCGTGCGCAAAGGCTTGGCCGACGCGAACACCACGCGGATGGACTCGAGGCGTCTCTCGAAAACCTCGCGGGGAATGAAGTCGCCCATGCTGCGGCCGACCATGGACCTGGCGTCGGGCGCGCCCATCTTGATCGCGCCGCGCTCGTTGGCCGCGTGGATGATCCCGTCGCGGTCCATGAGGAAGGCGGAATCGAGCGTGGCGTTGAGCAGAGCCCAGGCCGTGCTCTCGGACTCGCCCAGGGCGCGCAGTATCTCGCGCGTCCTGGAGTCGCACTCCTCGAGGCGGGGACTTATCCCCTCGCCTGACGGCGGCGGGGGGGCGGACTTGCTCATGGGCTCCTCAGACGTTGAACAGAAAATGCACCACGTCCCCGTCCTTGAACACGTATTCCTTGCCTTCCTGCCTGAGCACGCCCGCCGCCCGGCAGGCGGCCTCGGAGGCATGGGTCACGTAGTCCTGGTAGGAGATCACCTCGGCCCGGATAAAGCCGCGCTCGAAATCGGTGTGGATCACCGAGGCGGCCTTGGGGGCCTTCCAGCCGTTCTCTATCGTCCAGGCCCGCACTTCCTTGGGCCCCACGGTGAAATAACTGATCAATCCAAGTACCGCGTAGCCGGTACGGATGACCTGGTCAAGGCCGGAGCTGTCCACGCCGTAGGATTCCAGGAACTCAAGGCGCTCCTCGTCGGCCAGGGTGGCCATCTCCTCTTCCATCTTGGCGCAGACCTTGACCACGGGGGCGCCCGTCCTGGCGGCGAAGGCGCGCACGGCCTGAACCTGGGAGCCGTCCTCCGTGAGGCCGGCTTCGTCCACGTTGGCGCAGTAGATCACCGGCTTGGCCGTGATGGGGGCCAGCTCCGCGAACAGTTCGGCCATGGCCCCCTCGTCCGCGCCCTCCATGGCGGAGGCGGGCTTGCCCTCCATCAGGTGGGCCAGCAGCTTCTCGGCCACGGCCAGCTTGGCCTGGTGCTCCTTGCCCGCCTTGGCCTGCTTGCGCAGGCGGTCCATGCGGTTCTCCAGCACCTGGGCGTCGGCCAGGATGAGCTCGGTTTCGATGACCTCGATGTCGCCCACGGGGTCCACCTGGCCGTGCACGTGCACCACGTCGTCGTCCTCGAAGCAGCGCACCACGTGCAGGATGGCCTGGGTCTCGCGGATGTTGGCCAGGAACTTGTTGCCCAGTCCCTCGCCCTTGCTGGCGCCCTTCACCAGCCCGGCGATGTCGGTGAATTCCACCGTGGCCGGGACGGTCTTCTGGGGGTTGGCCATGCTGGTCAGCTTCTCCAGGCGGTCGTCGGGCACGGCCACCACGGCCTTGTTGGGCTCGATGGTGCAGAAGGGGTAGTTGGCGGCCTGGGCGTTCTGGGCCCTGGTCAGGGCGTTGAACAGCGTGGACTTGCCGACGTTGGGCAGACCGACGATTCCGATGGAGAGCGACATGTCGACACCTTGTGACTGTCCTCCCGGGAAACGGGGCGGCGGCGTCCCGGCCTCGCCTGGGCCTCGCGATCGAGACGGGCGGGCCTGGAAGGGGCCACCGGGGTCAATCCCCAGGGAGGACATGGTATTGTTTTACAGGGATTCCAGCCCCGGATGGAGCGGACGCCGCCAGGGGGCGGCTCGCATGGAACCGCAGGCTCTTACCCCGGCTTTCCGCGGGAGTCCAGTCAAGAAAACCGCCTTGCCTCGAGGGCTTCCGAGGCCGGCCGGGCCGGGCCGCCGAAACGGAGGGGCAAGCGGATTCGCACCCCGGAGGAGCGGATCAGGCCTCGGGGGCCATGGACCGCACGCCGCATTGCGGGACGTGGCCGAGCGTGTCCAATTGCGCCAGAAGGCGCTCGGCCAGCGCGGGCGCGTCAGCGGCGTCGCCCTTGCCCGCAGCCGATTCAAGGGCCTTGGCCGAGTCGGCGCAACCATCCTCCCCGAGGGTCACGGCCACCCCCTTGATGGCATGGGCTATTCCCCGCAGCTTACGCAGATCGCCGGAATCGAGAGCCGACCTGATTGACTCGGCGCGATCCGGTATGCTTGCAGCGAACATTTCGTATAGCTCTGCGAAGAGCCTTTCATCCCCCCCGAGCCGTTTGACCGCCGCCTCCATGCCCACCGGACACGAACGGCGAGGCCGGGCGCCGCTCCTCCCGGGCGCATTCCCTGCGACACAGCCCAGCACCCTCGTCAGATCCGTAATCCCCATGGGCTTGGGAATGAAATCGTTCATCCCCGCCTCGAGGCAGCGTTCCCGGTAGCCGGTCAACGCATGGGCGGTGATGGCGACGATCTGGACGTTCTTCGCCGCCCGGCCCGCCTCTCCCTTCCGGATGCGCCGGGTGGTTTCCAGGCCGTCCATGCCCGCCATTTCGAGATCCATCAGAACCGTGTCGAAAGCGTTCGCGGAAAGGATCTCGATGGCCTCCTCTCCACTTTGGACGGCGCTGGATTCATGCCCGATCCGGGCGAGCAGCGCCTGCGCGACTTTCAGGTTGACGGCGTTGTCGTCCACCACCAGCACCCGCAGCTTCCGGACCACGCAGACATACGGCGCGATCCTGCCCCGCCGGTAGGCGGCGGCGTCACCCGGGTGCAGCGACACCTCGAAGGTGAAGGTGCTGCCTTTTCCCAGGATGCTTTCGACGGTAATATCACCCTCCATCATTTCCACGAGCCGCTTGGAGATGGCCAGCCCCAGTCCTGTTCCTTCGGCCGGGGCGTGGCCGGATGACTCCTGGGTGAACGGCTCGAAAATCGCCTCCTCCTTGCCGGGAGGAATGCCCGGCCCCGTGTCGGTGACGGCGAACCGCAAGCGGATTTGTCCGCCGGGATGGCCCCGCCCCATGGAGACCGACAGGACGACGCCCCCCGTCTGGGTGAACTTGACGGCGTTGCCCAACAGATTGTTGAGGATCTGGCGAAGCCGGTTGACGTCCCCGCGCAGGTACCTCGGCAGGCCGGGTTCCAGGGTTTCCCGCAGGAAAAGGCCCTTGGGCGCGGCCAGGACGGTGAACGTCTTGTGCAGGGAATCGATGAACTCGTGGAGATCGAAATCGGACTCGGACAAGGCAAGCCGCAGCTCCTCGATCTTCGAGAAATCCAGGATGTCGTTGATGATGGCCAGCAGGGTGCGCGACGACTCCCGCGCGGTATGCAGATAGTCCAGCAGGAGGGGGTTGGAGGCCAGTTGCAGGGACAGCTCGGTCATGCCCAGGATGGCGTTCATGGGGGTGCGGATCTCATGGCTCATCTTGGCCAGGAATTCCGACTTGGCGCGGTTGGCGGCCAGTGCCTGGTCCTTGGCCTGGAGCAGTTCCTCCTCGGCCAGCTTGCGGGTGGTGATGTCCCTGGAGATGACCAGGAAGCGGAGCCCCGAGGTCGCATCCAGGGGGGTGATGATCACGTCCCACCACATGGGGCGGCCCTCCGCGTCGGGGCAGTAGCCCGTGAACCTGCCGGTTTCGCCGCGCCTCGCGGCCTGAAGGGCGGCCGCGCATTCCTGCTTGTCCGAGCCTTCCCAGAATTCCGAATACCGCCTGCCGAGCACGCCCGTCAGGCTCTCGAGTTTCAGCAACTGCAAGCCGCTCTCGCTGAAGTATTCGATCCGCTCGTGTTCATCCAATATCTTGATGCAATCCGGGGTGGCCTGAATGATCTTGCGGCTCAACTCCTCGCTTTGGCTCAACGCCTGTTCGGTGCGCACGCGCGCTGAGATGTCGGAAACCACTGCGAATATTCCGGAAATCCGGCCGAAATTGAAAAGCGGCGTGACGGACAGCTCGGTCCAGATGGGTTGGCCGTCCGTGCGTTTGAACCTGAATTCGAATCTGTCGAGCTGGCCCCGAAGGAGTTCGGAGAACGTCTGATGGGCAAGGGGAAGATCCTCCTCGAACACGAAGTCCCAATAGGGCCTTCCCGCCAGCCCATGATTCCCGGCACCGAACATCACGGCCATCATCGGATTGTTGAATACGGTCACGCCCTTTTCGTCGGTCTCCCAGACTCCTGCAATCGACGTGTCGACGATAGTCCGGTACCGCAGCTCGCTTTGTCTCAACAATTCCAGTTCAGCTATGAGTTCTTCCCTTGTCTTCCCACTATCCCGCATTCCCTTTCTCCCGCCCGGGAAACTGTTTCGAAATCTACTTCCAAAGCTAACAGCTCGAAACGATTTTGGAAAGAAGAATCCAGACCGGGACGGTCTGGAGTTTGCGTGATTCCACTCAAGATCGCCGCGGCACGACGACCTTGCCTCATGGAAAATCCGGCCATGCAACCCGCTCCGGCAACAGCCGGAAACGGTTGCCTGACATTCGGGAGCACCTCTTTCGCGTCTTTCGCAATCGCGGACCTAGCGTCGCACTTTTGATAAACATGAACATGTATTTCAAAAATAAAAGAATAAACTCAAACCATTATCCACGAAATAAATGTGCATTGATTTCGTGGACGCGATACTAGGATTTGATGAAGGCCAGCAGATCGGCGTTGAACCTGTCCTGCATCGTGATGGCCAGGCCGTGCGGCGCGCCCGGATAAACCTTGAGGATCGAACCCTTCACCAGCTTGGCGGCGAGAATGGACGAAGCGCCGATCGGCACGATCTGGTCGTCGTCGCCATGGACGAAGAGCGTGGGTACGTCGATCTTCTTGAGGTCCTCAGTAAAGTCGGTCTCGGAAAACTGCCTGATGCAGTCGAGGGCGCTCTTGAAACCGGCCTGCATCCCCTGGAGCCAGAACGAATCCTGAACGCCCTGCGAGAACTTGGCTCCGTCGCGGTTGTAGCCATAGAAGGGAATGGCGAGATCCTTGAAGAACTGCGAACGGTTGTTGAAGGTCGCGTTGCGGATGCCGTCAAAGACCTCCATGGGCAATCCCCCGGGATTGGCCCCTGTCTTGAGCATCAGCGGCGGGACCGCTCCCACCAGGACGGCCTTGGCCACGCGCGAGGTGCCATGGCGTCCAATGTAGCGCGCCACTTCCCCTCCTCCCGTGGAATGCCCAACGAGCACGGCGTCCTTCAGATCCAGGAATTCGATCAGACCGGCCAGATCGTCCGCGTAGGTGTCCATGTCGTTGCCGTTCCAGGTCTGATCCGACCTGCCATGCCCGCGGCGGTCATGGGCGACCACGCGATAGCCGCGTTCGCCGAGGAATACCATCTGGGCGTCCCAGGCGTCGGCGCTGAGCGGCCATCCGTGAGAAAAAACCACGGGCTGGCCTGCAGCCCAATCCTTGAAATAGAGAGAGATGCCGTCACTCGTTTTGAATGTGCTCATGATTTCTCCTTGTCTGGCAGAGACGGAGGATTAACGGAAAATCCCGTCATAAAGCCTCTTCGGCTGCCCGGCAGGTGTCGGGGATTCCGTCGGATGCGCAGCCCGGATGCGGCCGGCGCCTAGTCGGTGAGCCTGGCGCGCACGTCCACCACTTCCGCGTAATGGCGCTCGAAGGCGTCCACCACGGCCGGCTCGAAGTACGTTCCCCGGGCTTCGAGGATCTTGCGGCGGCAGAGTTCCTGGGGAAGGGCCTTCTTGTAGGAACGGGCGCTCCCCAGGGCGTCGAAGACGTCCACAAGGGAGACGATCCTGGCCTCGACGGGGATGTCGCCCCCTCCCAGGCCGTTGGGGTAACCCCGGCCGTCCCAGCGTTCGTGGTGGCACAGGGCGATCCTCTGGGCCATGGAGATGAGATCGTCCTGCCCCGCAAGCACTTCAAGCAACGAAAGCGTGCACCCGCCGTTTTCCACCTTGGTGTCGAAGTGCAGCATCTCGCATCCGTAAACCGTGTGCCGCTTCATGATCTCCCATTGCGCGTCGTCCAGCGGCCCAGGCTTGAGCAGAATGCTGTCGGGGATGGAAATCTTGCCGACGTCGTGCATGGGCGCCGCAAGGCGGATCAGCCGGGTGAAATCCGGCCCCATGTCCAGGGCCGTGGCCAGGATGACCGAAATCTCTCCGGTGCGGACCACGTGATGGCCCGTGTCGTTGTCCCGGAATTCGGCAGCCTTGCCCAGGCAGTGCACCACCCGCTCGTTGGCCTTTTCGAGTTGCTGCGTCCGGATGCGGACCAGTTCTTCGAGGTGGTCCTGGTATCGCTTGTTCTCCTCGATGAGCGTGGCCTTCTCCAGGGCGGAATCCAGCGAATGCAGCAGCACGTCGAGGTTCATGACGGGCTTGGAGATGAAGTCCCAGGCCCCGAGGCGTATGGCCTCGATGGCGTCGTCAAGCACGCCCACGCCGGAAAGGACGATGATGGGCAGGTGCGGGCGAAGCTTCCGGGCGGAGGAGATGAACCCGTAGCCGTCAAGCACCGGCATGTTCAAATCCACCAGGACGATCCCTATCTCCGGGTCCTCCCCCAGGAGCTTGAGGCCTTCCGCGCCATGTTCCGCAAGAACGACGTCACGGCCGCAATCCTCAAGAAATCCGCGGAGCGAGGTCCGCAGGGTATGATCATCGTCAATCACGAGAATCTTCATGGCGTTCCCCATGGCGTACATGAACTGCCACGACAAAGACGTAGAAACCTTCTCCGGACGCCTGCAACACTCTCTTAAGGAGGACCTTATTTTATTACCATCCTCGTGCGTTGAGTCAAACGATTTTCCCTCAACACTTTCCCTGAGCCGCTGCGGCAATACGTGGCCGCCCTTTACGCAGGCGAAGGGGAATCCCCGCCTGCCGTAAGGGGAAGCGCCCCCTTGGCTTGCGGCCCGGCCTCCGCTATAGCCCCGCCCAGGCGGGGGGCCGCGCCGAGGCCCGATGCGTCCCGCCACGGACAAACACCTTGAAATTTCACATCTTATTCCTGTCCGCCAGGATTGCGGCCGTTCTCCTGCTGCTGGCGGGCCCCTGTCTGGCCCAGGACGTGCCCGGCGTGAGCCGCCCCATCATCGTGGGCGGCGACCGCGATTATCCCCCCTACGAGTTCCTGGACAAGAACGGCCACCCCGCAGGCTACAACGTGGATCTCTCCCGGGCCATCGCCGAGGTCATGGGCATGCAGGTGGAGTTCCGCCTGGGAGCCTGGAACGAGATGCGCACCGCCCTGGCCGAGGGGCACGTGGACATCCTCGAGGGCATGTCCTACTCCGACGAGCGGGTCCAGCACGAGGTGGACTTCACCCCGCCCCACACCATCGTCAACCACGCCATCTTCACCCGCCAGGGTTCCCCCCCGGTCTCGTCCCTGGAGGACCTGAAGGGGCATATCGTGGCCCTGCACAAGGGCGGCATCATGCACGACACCCTGCGCCGGATGGGCTTCGAGAATGACCTCGCCTTCGCCGACACCCCGGCCGACGCCCTGCGCCTGCTGGCCTCGGGCCGGTGCGACTACGCCGTCACGGCCATGCTGCCGGGCATGTACATCATCCGGGAGAACAAGCTGGACAACCTGGAGGTGGCCTCGGGCACCGTGGCCACCATGCGCTACGGCTTCGCGGTCAAGAAGGGCAACGAGGTGCTGCTGGCCCGCTTCAGCGAGGGACTGGCCATTCTGAACCAGACGGGCAAATACGAGGAAATCCGCCGCAAGTGGCTGGGCGTGCTGGAAAACCGGCCCATCAAGTGGGACCAGGCCCTGAAGGCCCTGTCCATGGTGCTCGCGCCGCTGGTGGCCCTGCTTTTGGGAACGGCCTTCTGGTCGCACGTTTTGCGCAAGAAGGTGGCGGAGCGCACCCTCTCGCTCACCGGGGCGCTGGACCAGCTGCGCAACAACCAGCAGCAGCTGGTGCAGGCCGACAAGATGGCGGCGCTTGGCATCCTGGTGTCCGGCGTGGCCCACGAGATCAACAACCCCAACGGGCTGATCCTCCTCAACCTGCCCATCCTCAAGAAGGCCCAGGCCGACACGACGCGCATCCTGGACGAATACGACGAAAGGCACGGCGGCCTCACCCTGGGGGGCATCCCCTACCGGCGCATGCGCGAGGAGCTGCCCGTGATGCTCGACGAGATGCTGGAAGGGGCCCAGCGCATCAAGCGCATCGTCAACGACCTCAAGGACTTCGCCCGCTTCGAGGAAGGGGCCGGGCGCGAGCCCGTGGATGTGAACGCGGCCGCCGCCAAGGCCGTGCGCCTGGTGGACGCGGCCATCCGCAAGGCCACGCGACGCTTCAAGGCGGACTACGCCCCGGAGCTGCCCAAGGTCCTTGGCAGCTCCCAGCGCATCGAGCAGGTGGTCATCAACCTGGTGCTCAACGCCTGCCAGGCCCTGCCGGACCAGGACCGGGCCGTGGAGATATCCACACAGGCGGACGGCGACGGGGTGCTCGTGGCGGTGCGCGACGAGGGGACAGGCATCGCCCCCGACCACATGCCCCGCCTGACCGACCCCTTCTTCACCACCAAGCGCGAGAGCGGCGGCACGGGCCTGGGGCTCTCCGTGTCTGCGGGCATCGTCAAGGAGCTTGGCGGCACTCTTGAATTTTCCTCGGTCCAGGGACAGGGAACCGTGGTGACCCTGCGCCTGCCCGCAGCCCGTGAGGACCACCGGCAATGAACGACGCCCTCTATCCTTCCTTCAAGATCCTCCTGGTGGACGACGAGCCCGCCTGGCTGCGCTCGCTCACCCTGACCCTGGAATCCTCGGCCGGAATCACCAACACCGTCGCCTGCGGAAGCGGCAGCGAGGCCCTGGATGTGCTCGAGCGCGAAAACGTCGGTCTGGCCCTGCTTGACCTGACCATGCCCGGCCTCCCCGGCGAGGAACTGCTGGCCCGCATCGGCGAGCGCCATCCGGACATCGCCTGCATCATCGTCAGCGGCTTGAACCAGCTCGAAAGCGCCGTGCGCTGCATGAAGCTCGGGGCCTACGACTATTTCGTGAAGACCGACGAGGAAGACCGCATCGTCACCGGCGTGCTGCGCGCCGTGCGCATGCTGGAGCTGCGCGACGAGAACCGCCAGGCATTGAGCCGCCTGGCCTCGGGCGGTCCCCTGGACCCCGGGGCCTTCAGCTCCATCATCACCCGCAGCCGGGCCATGCAGGCCATTTTCGCCTACATCGAGGCCGTGGCCCACAGTCCGCAGCCCCTGCTGGTCACCGGGGAATCCGGCACCGGCAAGGAGAACCTGGTCCGCGCCGCCCACGGCCTGAGCGGGCGCAAGGGGCCGCTGGTGTCGGTGAACGTGGCCGGGCTCGACGACGCGGTCTTCGCTGACACCCTGTTCGGACACGTGCGTGGGGCCTTCACCGGCGCGGACGCGCCCCGCAAGGGCATGGTGGAGGAGGCCTCCGGCGGAACGCTCTTTCTGGACGAGATCGGCGACCTCTCCGTGGCCTCCCAGGTGAAGCTTTTGCGCCTGATCCAGGAGGGAGAGTACTTTCCCCTGGGCAGCGACCAGCCCCGGCGCACCAGCGCCCGCATCGTGGTGGCCACCCACCAGAACCTGGCCGCCAAGGAAGCCGCGGGAGGCTTTCGGCGCGACCTCTACTACCGGCTGCGCACCCACCACGTGCACGTCCCCCCCTTACGCGAGCGCAAGGAGGACATCGAGCCCCTGCTGCACCACTTCCTGGAGGAGGCCGCCCGCGCCCTGGGCAAGCGCATGCCCACCCCGCCGCGCGAACTGGTCCGCCGCCTGTCGGCCTACTCCTTCCCGGGCAACGTGCGCGAGCTGCGGGCCATGGTCTACGACGCCGTGAGCGTCCACCGCGACCGCATGCTCTCCATGGAGACCTTCCACAAGGCCATCGGCCAGGCCGAGGCCCTGGCCCAGCCCGCGCCCGAGGTGAACCCGTTCGCGAGCTTCGAGCGCCTGCCCAGCTTCTCCGAGGCCGCCCAGTTCCTGGTGGACGAGGCCCTTGAGCGATCCGGCGGCAACCAGACCCTGGCCGCGCGCCTGCTGGGCATCTCCCAGCCGGCACTCAGCAAGCGCCTCAAGCTCACCCGCCGCGCTGAGAACGGATGACCTTTCCGGCCGCGCCATCCTCGAGGGAGGACCCCATACCCGCACTTTCCGCATGCTCGTTCCCGCAACGCAAGCGGACCTCCCGCTCGCGCGCAATCCTGCTTTTGGCCGTCTTGCTGGCAGGATTGTGCCCCGGGGGCGTCTCCCGAGCGCTGGCCGCGCTGGTGATGGAGGAGACGGCCCTCCCGGCCAGGTTCGGCCCCGGCCAGGAGCCCACCCCATTGGAAGCGGTGATTGTCAGGCCCGGGGAGCCCGGCCGCCACCCGCTGGTGGTGATCAGCCACGGCTCCCCCAGGGACAAAAAGGACATGCCGGGCATGAACGCGGTCTCGCGGCTGCGCGAGGCCGAGGAGTTCGCCCGCCGGGGCTTCGTGGTGCTGGTGTTCATGCGCCGGGGCTTCGGTGCGTCCGCCGGGGGCTTCGCGGAAACCGTGGGCACGGGGGACAACCCCGACTACGCCGCTTCGGGGCGCACGGCCGCCGAGGACATCCGCGAGGCCATCCGCATCATGAAGGCCATGCCCTACGTGGACCCGGCCAGGATAGTCTGCGTGGGGCAGTCGGCCGGAGGACTGGCCACGCTGGCCCTGGCCGCCGATCCGCCGCAGGGCGTGGTGGCGGCGGTCAATTTCGCCGGGGGCAAGGGCTCCACCGCCCCGGACGTGGTGAAAAAGGAATCGAACCTCGTGGGCGCCTTCGCGCAATACGGCCGGACGGCGCGCATTCCCGTGCTGTTCGTCTACAGCGAGAACGACCATTTCTTCGGCCCCAGGCTTGCCCGGGAGCTCCACGCCGCCTTCAACTCGGCCGGGGGCAGGGCGGAATTCGTCATGGCCCCGGCCTTCGGGGAGGACGGGCACCATCTGTTCTCGCGCAAGGGCATTCCCCAATGGACCCCCATCGTGGACGCGTTCCTGGCCGCCCACGGGCTTAAGCTCCGCGAGAAGCCCCTGCCGGCGGAGCGGACCAGGGTTTCCCCTCCCGGCAAGCTCGCGGAGAGCGGCAGGCAGGCCTTCGAAAACTACCTGGACGCCCCGCCCCACAAGGCCTTCGTCATGGGCTCGCGCGGCGGCTACGGTTGGTCCACGGGCAAGCGGACCGCGCAGGAAGCCCTCGAAAAGGCCACTGAGAACTGCAGAAGCAACGGCAACGACGGCTGCACCCCGGTCATGCTTGACGACAAGCCCAGGTAGCGCTCACCCCTTCAGGCCCGCCAAACCCCCATAACCGTTTTCATGCCCATTCCCCAGGGAATGGGCCGCAACACCTCGATTTCTCAAAATTTCCATGATATCGCCAAGCCAGGCATAGCCCAGGTTATGCCCCTTCGCCGGACGCAAAACGCCCGGAAGAGTCGTTTTCTCTTTTCATTCCAGATTGTTGAGCTGTTCAAGCGTTGTTGGCATATTCCCTGCTGTGGTCGTTCGGGGCGAGGCTCCTGGCGAGCTCCCCGCTCGCCAGCCTCCAATGGGCAGTCCCTTCCGCCTGGGCCCGGAGCGGAAGGCTGAGTGGTGGTCCGGGCCGTCATGCAACGAGGAGACG
Organism: Fundidesulfovibrio terrae; assembly: GCF_022808915.1. Lineage (NCBI taxonomy): Bacteria > Pseudomonadati > Thermodesulfobacteriota > Desulfovibrionia > Desulfovibrionales > Desulfovibrionaceae > Fundidesulfovibrio > Fundidesulfovibrio terrae. Next base: position 347,476 of record NZ_JAKZFS010000002.1, on the reverse strand, counting down.
CTATGAAAGTGAATGTGAAGGCCCTGATCCCCGTGATCGCCGGGCTGGCCGTCTGGGCCATCCCCGCTCCCGCCGGCCTGTCCGGCGGAGCATGGACGTATTTCGCCGTGTTCGTGGCCGTGGTGGCCGCGCTGGTTCTGGAACCCATCGCTCCGGCCTTGGCCGGCCTGATCGGCGTGTCCCTGGCCGCCGTGCTCAACCTCGTCCCCGCCGCCCCGGGAAAGCCCGGCACGGCCGCCGCGTCCATCAGCTGGGCCCTGTCCGGCTTCTCCGACGGCACGGTGTGGCTCATCTTCGCGGCCTTCATGTTCGCCCTGGGCTACGAAAAGACCGGGCTGGGCAAGCGCATCGCGTTGTCGCTCATCAAGCTCATGGGCAGGCGCGCCCTGGGCCTGGGCTACGCCGTGGCCCTGGCCGACCTGGTGCTGGCCCCGTTCATGCCCTCCAACACGGCCCGCAGCGGCGGCACCATCTTCCCCATCATCAAGAACATCCCCCCGCTCTACGGCTCCACCCCGGAGAACAACCCGCGCGGCCTGGGGGCCTACCTGATGTGGACCGCCCTGGCCACCACCTGCGTCACCTCCTCCATGTTCCTCACCGCCCTGGCCCCCAACCTGCTGGCCCAGTCCCTGGTTGAGAAGACCGCCAAGGTGTCGCTCAGCTGGAACGACTGGTTCATGAGCTTCCTGCCCGTGGGCCTGATCCTCTTCGCCGTGACCCCGCTTCTGGCCTACATCCTCTACCCGCCCACCAAGAAGTCCTCCGACGACGCCCCGGCCTGGGCTGGCGCGGAACTTTCCAAGCTGGGCCCCGTCTCCTTTCGCGAGATCGTCATGGGACTCCTCGCTGCCGGAGCCCTGGCCTGCTGGATCTTCCTGGGCAAGGAAATCAACGGCACCACCGTGGCCATCGCGGCCATCTGCCTCATGGCCCTGTTCAAGGTTGTCAGCTGGGACGACATCGTAGGCAACAAGCAGGCCTGGAACGTGCTGGCCTGGTTCGCCACCCTGGTCACCCTGGCCGGCGGCCTGGCCAAGACCGGCTTCCTGGAGTGGTTCGCCAAGTCCATCTCCGGCTCCCTGGCGGGCCTGTCCCCCACGGCGGCCATGCTCGGACTGGTGGTCATTTTCTTCCTGAGCCACTACATGTTCGCCAGCGTCACCGCCCACGTGGCGGCCATGCTGCCGGTGATGCTGGCCGCGGCCATGGCCGTCCCGGGGATCAATATCCCGCTGGTGTCCATGCTGTTGTGCTCCACGCTCGGGATCATGGGCGTGATCACTCCCTACGGCACCGGACCTTCGCCCATCTACTACGGATCGGGCTACATCAAGGGCAAGGACTTCTGGGTGCTGGGCCTGGTGTTCGGCGCGATCTACCTGGGCGTGTTCCTGCTGATCGGCTTCCCCTGGAACCTGGCCCGGGCCTAATCTCCCAAGCTGTTCCTCCTCGCGCCGCCCTCGCCCCGGACCCGTTCCGGGGCGGGGGCGCAATCCTCAAGGAGTCCGCATGAGGATCATCGCCGCCCAGACCGTCATCGACGAGGTCGCGGCCCTGTGCATCGACGCCAACCGCATCCTCCCGCCGGACATCCGCCGGGCCTTCCTGCACCGCCGATCCCAGGAGACCCCCATGGGGCGCGAATCCCTGCGCCAGCTCTCCGACAACGCCGAACTTTCGGCCACCCTGGGGCTGCCCCTGTGCCAGGACTGCGGCGTGGCCGTCTTCCACGTGGAAAAGGGCCAGGACGTGCGCGTGGCGGACATGCCCCTGCGCCAGGCCATCAACGAGGGCATGGTGCGCGGATACCGCGAGGGCTACCTGCGCAAGTCCACCTGCGACCCGTTCAGCAGGGTGAACCGGGGGGACAACTCCCCGGCGGTGATCCATTTCGACGTGGTGCCCGGAGACTGCCTGCGCATCGTCATGACCCCGGAGGGGGCCAGCGCGGACAACGCCTCCAAGGTGGCCATGCTGCGTCCCAGCCTGGGCTTCGAGGGCGTACGCGATTTCGTGGTGGGTTGCGTTTCCGAGGCAGCCCATGGGGTGTGCGCGCCGGTGCTGGTGGGGGTGGGTGCGGGAGGAAGCTTCGAGCTGGCGGCGCTGAACGCCAAGAAGGCCCTGCTGCGCCCGCTGGACGACGTCCACCCGGACCCGGCCCTGGCCCTCTTGGAAGACATGCTCCTGGAATCGGTCAACAAGCTCGGCACCGGCCCCCTGGGCCTGGGCGGACGGACGACATGCCTTGGGGTCAAGGTCCTGTCAGCACCCTGCCATCCTGACGCGATGCCGCTTGCGGTGTACATTCAATGCCACTGCGCCAGGAAGAGGGAGGTGCTGCTGTGATCAGGACCCACGCCCTGACTACGCCCCTGACCGAAGACAACGCGGAGAACCTGCGCGCCGGGGACGTGGTCTACCTGACCGGAACCCTGTACACGGCCCGCGAGGACGCCCACCAACGCATCCTGGACGACCTGGACCGGGGCGTCTCCCCGCCGTTCCCCCTGGAGGGGGCGGTGATCTACTACGTGGGGCCGAGCCCCATGACCCCGGACCGCCCCATCGGCGCGGCCGGTCCCAGCTCCGCCAGCCGCATGGACCCCTTCGCCGCCCGGCTGCACGCGGCGGGCGTGCGGGCCACCATCGGCAAGGGCAGGCGCAGCCCGGAGCTGCGCAGCGACCTGGCCCGGCTTCGCGCCGTCTACCTGGGAGCGACCGGCGGCGCGGGCGCGCTTCTGTCGCTGCGCATCAAGAGCGCGCGCGCCATTGCCTATCCGGAACTCGGCCCCGAGGCCGTGTTCGCCCTCACGGTGGAGGATTTTCCCCTGGTGGTGCTGTGCGACTGCCACGGAGGCGACATCCACGCCACGCCAGACCTCGGAGCGGCCCTTTCCTGACCGCCATCGTGCGATTATCACCGCAAAACCGGTGATTTCCCCCTGCGAACGTGATATGCTTTCGTTGGAAAGCCGCCTCACCCGACGGGGGAAGCATGCTCAGGCGATTCGCCATATCCACCCGGCTTTTCGGCCTGGTGGGCCTCGTGATCCTGTTCTCGGCCTCTGCGCTCATGAGCACCGCCGTCATTTCCATGCGCCTTGAAGATGCCGTGGTGCACCATACCCAGGCGCTCATGCTGGAAAGCGAGAAGAGCAAGATCAAGGCCGCGGTGCACTCCATGGCCCTGACCCTGAGCGAAGCCCTGAAGCTGGTGCCCGAGGACGACCGGCGGCGCGAGTTCATGCGCAATATACTGGGCCCGGTGCGCTTCGAGGAGGACGCATCGGGATATTTCTTCGTATACTCCGGCACCGTCAACGTGGCCCTGCCCGCGCGCCCCGACCTGGAAGGCGCGGACCTGGGGGCCTTCACCGACCGCGAGGGCGTACGCTACGTCTACGAGCTGGCCCGCCAGGCCCAGGCCGGGGGCGGGTTCGTGCGCTACATCTTCCCCAAGCCCTCGGGCGTCGTGGAGCGCAAGCTCTCCTACGCCGAGATGATCCCCGGCACCGACTTCTGGGTGGGAACCGGGGTCTACATCGACAACGTGGACCGGGAGATGGCCCATATCGCCAGCTTCATCAACGAATTCTTCGAAAAGGCCCTGACTGCGTCTGGGGTGCTGACCGTGACCCTGATCGCCGTGCTGTGCGCCCTGTGCCTGATGATCGCCCACAGCGTGGCCGGGCCCATGGAGGAAGCCACCATGGCCGCCGAGCGCATCGCGGCCGGGGACCTGAACGTGAGCCTGAGCGCCCGGGGCAGGGACGAAGCCTCGCGCCTCCAGGCCGCCCTCAACGACATGACCGCCATCCTCAGGCGCAACATCCAGGAGATACACGCCCGCCGGGAGGAGGCCGAGGAAAAGGCCGCCCAGGCCGAGCAGGCGCTCATCGAGGTGCAGAAGGCCGGGCGCGAAGTGGAGGCCCAGGTCACCCTGCGCATCGAGAGCCTGCAGAAGATATCCTCGGCCGTGGCCCACCAGCTGCGCAACCCCACCACCATCATCGGAGGGCTGGCCGGGCTTCTCATGAAGAAGCCGACCCTCAAGGAACACTACCTTGACTATCTGGACGGCATCATCGACGCCGCCCGCCGCATCGAGCACATCACCTCGGCGGTGAAGGAGTACAGCTCCATCCACCTGGGGCTCGCCCGGACGGCCCCGGCCGGGCGGATACTGGAGGACGCCCTGGCGGCCGGGCGGGAGTGCGCCGCCAGCCTGGGCGTCCCTGTGCGCTGGGAGGTCGAGGGTGCGGACGTCCCGGTGTTCGGGGACCAGGACCTCCTGTCCATGGCCCTCAAGGAGGTGGCGATCAACGCCGTGGAGGCGCTTCCCCCGGATGGCGGAAGCGTCCGCCTGGAGGGGCGCGCAGCCGGGGAAGGGAGCGAACTTCTCGTGGCCGACACGGGGAAGGGCATCGCGGATGCGGAGCTCCAGTACCTGCTGGACCCCTTCTACACCACCAAGTCCGTGGGCGTGGGCATGGGCCTGACCAAGGCCAACCGGGCCGTGCAGGAGCACGGCGGTTCGCTCAGCATCCGAAGCGAACCGGGCCGGGGCACCACCGTAAGCTTGGCCCTGCCGGGAGAATGAGCCCATGGTCACGCCCAATGTCGTGTCCATCAGGGCCTGCCTCATCGGGCTCATCGTCCTGAGCACCCTGCCCGCCCTGGGCATCATCTGGCACATAGGGGCGGGCCAGCGTGACGCGGCCCTGGAGAATGCCCGCCAGGGCGCCCTGAACCTGACCGCGGGGTTCGCCTACGTGCAGAAGGACATGACCGCCGCGGTCCAATCCCTCACCGAGACCCTGGCCGAGATGCCCGAAGTCCGGGAGGGCGATATGGCCGCGTGCACAAGCCTGTTCAAGTCGCTCCTGGAAAAGCACCCCGAATACGCCAACATCCTGGCCGTCTCCCCTGCGGGTGACGTGCTGGCGTCGGCCCTGCCCGCGATGCGGGTCAATGTGGCCGACCGGGCGCACATCCGCGAAGCCCTCTCCCACAAGAGTTTTTCGGCCGGGGAGTACATGGTGAGCCGCATGGCCTTCGAGCCGGTGTTCCCCTACGCCTGCCCGGTGCTGGGACCCGACGGCCATGTGCGCCTGGTGCTGGTGGCCACCCTGCGCCTGACATCCTATGCGCGCCTGCTGGCGGAGCTCTCCCTGCCCAAGGGCAGCGTCGTGAGCGTCGTCGACCGTTCGGGCAGACGCCTGTTCCACAGCCCGGACAAGCCGGACACCAACCCCCTGGGCGGGCTGATCCGTCCGGAAGCGTTGTCGCGCATCTCCGGGCCGGACGAACAGGGCACCTTCGAGACCACCAGCTCGGACGGGGTCCGGATGATCTTCGCCTTCAAGCGGCTGCGCCTGGCCCCGGACCAGCCGCCCTACGCCGCCATCATGGTCGGGCTGCCCGAAGCGGCCGTGCTGTCCGCCGCGTACCGCGAGCAGAGCACGTCCCTGGCGCTCATGACCGTGGCCGCCATCCTGGCCATGGCGGCGGCCCTGGGCCTGGGAGAAAGAACCGTGGTCCGGCCGATCACGCGCATCACCGCCGCTGCCGGAAAAATCGCCCGGGGCGACCTGGGAGCCAGGGCAGGTCGGGGCTACGCGCCTCGCGAACTGGCCGGGCTAGCCGGGACGTTCGATTCCATGGCCCAGTCCCTGGAAAAACGCGCCCGGGACCGCGAGACCATCCACAGCGCGCTCCGTGCCAGCCGCAGGCGCTTCAAGGACATCGTCTCCAAGCTCTCCGACTGGATATGGGAGCTCGACGCCCGGGGACGGTTCACCCTGTCATCCGGGCGTGTGGAGGAAATCATCGGCTACCAGCCCTGGGAGATGCGGGGTAGGCACTTTCGGGAGTTCCTGATCCCCGGCGAGCGCGAGCGCATCCAGGCCCTGTTCGAGATGTCCTCCGCCGCCCTGGCCCCCATCAGGGACGTGGAGGCCTGGCATCAGGCCCGCGGCGGCGGGCAGGTCTGCCTGCGCACCAACGCCACGGTGCTCCTGGACGCCGAAGGCCGCTTCGCGGGCTACCGGGGAGTGTGCATGGACGTGACCGCCCAGCGCACCTACGAGGAACAGCTGGTGCGATCGCTCAGGGAAAAGGAGCTGCTGCTCAAGGAGATCCACCACCGGGTCAAGAACAACCTCCAGATCATCTCTAGCCTCTTGAGCCTCGAATCCCGGGATTTCCTGGCCTCGCCCCAGGTGGAGCAAGCTTTCGAGGACATGCGCGGCCGGGTGCGCTCCATCGCGCTCATCCACGAACTGCTCTACACGGCCGAGAATTTCTCGGCCGTGAACATGGCCCAATACCTGTCGAGCCTGTGCGGGACGCTTGCGTCCACCCTGGCCCTGCCCGGTCAGCGTGTGGATTTCTCATGCCAGGGCCCGGCCCTGCTGCTGCCCCTGGACCGGGCCATGCCCCTGGCGCTCCTGGCCAACGAACTGACCACCAACGCGCTCAAGCACGCCTTCGACGGGGGAAGCGGCGAGGTGCGCGTGGCCCTCGAGGGGGCCTACGGACAGGGGCGGCTCCTGGTGGAGGACGACGGGCGGGGGATTTCCCCGGACGTGAAAAAAGGCGAGCGCCATGGGCTCGGCATGGAGCTCATCATGGCGCTCGCGGATCAGCTGGGCGGCGCGGTCGATTTCCCGGAACGCACCCGGGGGACCGCCGTGCTGATTACGTTTCCCCTGCCTACTCCCCCTTGATGGGCTTGCCCTGCAGGGTGTCCTTGCCCAGATACTGCACCATCTCCGGGTCCGAGAGGAGCATGGAGAGCGACTCGGACAGCACGTCGTTGACGAACCGGGCGTTGGCGTTCTCGTCCGGAGTGCTGACCACTTCCTTTTCCTGGGCTACGGGGAAGGATCCTTCCCAGGTGCCGGGACCGTTGACCACGCGGGCGGACACCACGCACTTCACCGCCACCTTGCGGGTCACCGTGGCGGACTGGGCCGAATAGGAGAGCTCGCGGATGGTGATGGTCATGGACAGGGGAGCGCCATCCTTGAAAGGCACGGGCTTGAAGCCCAGTTCCGAAAGGGTGCGCTCGGCGGCCTCTCCCACAGACTTGGTGAGTTCACCCTCCACCTTGATGGGGGCGGTCCTGGCGCCGTCGGTGTCGCGGTAGCCGACGATCTTGTCGCCGCGTCCGTCCACGACCTTCAGGGCCACGGTCTTGCCCTTGCCCACGTTTCCGGTGGGGACCTTCACGTGGGGGGCCAGGCTCACGCTCTGGGGCGGAAGGGGCGAACATCCGGCAAGCCACACGAACGAGACAATCGCCACGAGGGCGGCAATACGGCGTTTCATCCTTGTTGCTCCTGTTTCATCTTGGCGGTCAAGGCCCACATGGCTTCCACCAGTTTTTCCAATCCGTTCCCGAACTTGGCGGAGATGAAGCGTATGTCCAGACCGCGTTCCCGGGCAGCGGCCTTGAGTTCGGCCAGGCGCTCGGGGCTTAGGGTGTCCACCTTGTTCACGGCGCGCAGCTGCGGCCGCTTGGCCAGTTCAGGATCGTAGCGGACCAACTCCTCGTCCACCAGGGAGAACCCGGCGAAGGGGTCGTCCCCCTCGGTCTCCTCGGCGGCGAGGAGGTGCACCAGCACCCGCGTGCGCGAGACGTGCTTAAGAAAATCGTGGCCCAGGCCCTGGCCCTCGTGCGCCCCCTCGATGAGCCCGGGGATGTCCGCCGCCACCAGTTGCACGCCGTCCTCGCCCTGGATCACCCCCAGGTTGGGGGCCAGGGTGGTGAAGGGATAGGGCGCGATCTTGGGGCGAGCGGCCGACACGGCGGAGATGAGCGTGGACTTGCCCGCGTTGGGAAGCCCGATGATGCCCACCTCGGCCAGCAGCCGGAGTTCCATGCGCAGGCGCTTCTCCTCTCCGGGCTCGCCGGGCTGGGCGAAGCGCGGGGCGCGGTTGGTGGAGGTCTTGAAGTGCATGTTGCCCTTGCCGCCGCGCCCGCCGTGGACGGCGACCCACTCCTCGCCTATCTGGGTGAGGTCGGCGGCCAGGCGCTCGGTCCCGGCCTCCTCGTCCAGCTCGTAGATGAGGGTGCCCTGGGGCACCTCCACCACCAGGTCGTCGGCGTTCTTGCCGTTGCACTGCCAGCCCAGGCCCATCTGGCCGTTCTTGGCCTCGTAGCGGCGCTTGAGCCGCAGGTCGTAGAGCGTGAGCAGGCTCGGGGAGACGCGGAAGATCACGTCTCCGCCCTTGCCGCCGTCGCCGCCGTTGGGGCCGCCGAAGGGGATGTACTTCTCGCGCCTGAAGGCAATGCACCCCCGGCCGCCCTTGCCGGACACGACCGTTATGACTGCTTCGTCGATGAATCGCATAGATGATAGTCCTTACTTGGATAGCGGGCCGCGATACGGCCCCCGGGCCGCCACGTCAAGGCTTTGGTCCGCCGCCGGGTGGTTTTTTTCCCAACACCACCAGCGCGATGAAGAGCGCAATGAGCGCCAGGCCCATGAACAGGGCGTCCAGGTCCATGAACCCCCTCCTAGTACCGGGCGCACGCCAAGTCAAACCGTCCGGTGTGGCGCGCCGGGGCGCTTCGTGTTAGACGGGGACCATGCGCACCACCATCATCCTCTGCGTGTCCATTGCTGCCCTGGCCGTGTTCGGGGCCTGGCTGCACGCCCAGCCTTCCAAGGCCTATCAAGCCGTGCAACTCTCCATGGACCGCGATGACCCGGCCCTGCTGGCCCCCTGGCTGGACCTCGAGGCCATCCGCTCCAACATCAAGAGCCGCGAGGCGGCCCGCCTGCAGGGCGGAATGCCCCCGGCCGGGCAAGGCGGACCGGGCGGGCTCCTGGGCCTTCTGGGCCAGGTTTTGGCCGACAGCGTCATCGGCGCGCTGGTGCAGGGCGTGACCACCCCGGAGGGCGTGCTGGCCATGCTGCGCGGCGCCGCCGCAGCCGCCCCGGACGTTCCCGGAAAAACCCCGTCCACGCCCTCCGAGCGGCTCTTCGGCCGAGCCAGCACGGAACTCGTCGGGTTCGACCGCTACGTGGTCAGCGCGCAACTCAAGGGCAACGCCGTGCTCAAGCTGGTCTTCGCCCGCCAGGGCACCCAATGGAAGCTCTCGGACATAGACGTCTCGAAAGCCGCCGGAGATACGTTGTAACCGAACCCGATGCCCGGCCCGTCTTCCTGTTCGGACCGGGCGGGCCCGGGCAGCCATGTTCCCGCGCCGCCGCAACGAAACCCAAACCCGAAAGGGGATTCCAAAAAGGCTCGTCCCTAAGGCCTGCGGAGGCTTGCCCCGGTCCGGTCCCCTTCCCAACCTCGCCCCCAGGAGCCGTTTCCCCTCATGAAAGATCGTCTGGCCTTCATCAAGGATATCTGGCGCATCGCCCGCCCCTACTGGTTCTCCGAGGACCGCTGGGCCGGGCGCGGACTGCTGGCGGTCATCGTGTCCATGAGCCTGACCCTGGTGTACATCACGGTGCTGCTCAACAAGTGGAACAACGACTTCTACGACACCCTCCAGAACCACGACCTGGACGGATTTTACCAGCAGCTGCTCAAGTTCACCGTGCTGGCCGCGGCCTACATCGTGGTGGCCGTGTACCAGCTCTACTTGAACCAGATGCTCCAGATACGCTGGCGGCGCTGGCTCACCGACTCCTTCCTGGACCGGTGGCTTGACGACAAGGTCTACTACGCAGTGCAGATGCGCGGCGCGGCCACCGACAACCCCGACCAGCGCATCGCCGACGACATCCACAGCTTCGTCACCCAGACCCTGGCCCTGACGCTCGGCCTGTTGGAATCCGTGGTCACGCTGGTGTCCTTCATCGGCATCCTCTGGGGCCTTTCGGGGTCGCTTGCCCTGACCGTCTCGGGGCGCGCCTTCGACATCCCCGGCTACATGGTCTGGGTGGCCCTGGTCTACGCCGTGGCGGGCACCTGGCTCACCAAGCTGGTGGGCCGCCCGCTCATCCGGCTCAATTTCGACCAGCAGCGCTACGAGGCCGACTTCCGCTTCAGCCTGGTGCGCCTGCGCGAAAACGTGGAAGGCGTGGCCCTGTACCGGGGCGAGAAGGACGAATCGGCCATCTTCCGAGAGCGTTTCGGCCACGTGGTGCGCAACTGGTGGTCCATCATGAAGCGGCGCAAGATGCTCAGCTGGCTGACCAACGGCTACGGCCAGGTGGCGGTGATCTTCCCCTTCATGGCCGCCGCGCCGCGCTACTTCTCCGGGGCCATCCAGCTGGGCGGACTCATGCAGACTGCCTCGGCCTTCAACCGGGTGCAGGGGGCCCTCAGCTGGTTCGTGGACGCCTATACCGAACTGGCATCCTGGAAGGCCACCGTGGACCGCCTGACTTCCTTCGGCCAGGCCATGGACCAGGCCCGGGCCGACCGGACCAACCCCACGGCCCTGCGCCCGGCCACGGGAACCGCCGGGGAGCTGCGCCTGGCCTCCCTGGACCTGGACCTGCCCGGCGGCGAGCCCCTGCTGCGCGCCATCGACCTCACGGTGAAGCCCGGCCAGTCCGTGCTGGTCAGCGGCCCCAGCGGCAGCGGCAAGAGCACGCTCATGCGGGCCATGGCCGGGCTGTGGCCCTTCGGGCGCGGCGTCATCGAGATGCCCGCCACGGGCGCGGTGGCTTTCCTGCCCCAGAAGCCCTACCTGCCCATCGGGTCGCTTCGCGCCGTTGCCAGCTACCCCACTGCCAGCGGGGGCATCAGCGATGCGGCCATCACCGAGGCCCTCACTGCCTGCGGCCTGGCCCACCTGGCCTCCCGCCTGGACGACGAGACCTACTGGCCCCAGGAGCTCTCCCCCGGCGAGCAGCAACGACTTGCCTTCGCAAGGCTCCTGCTCCAGGCCCCGGACTGGATCTTCCTTGATGAGGCCACCTCGGCCATGGACGAGGCCGGGGAACGCGCCCTGTATTCCCTGCTACGTGAACGCCTGCCCCGCGCGGCAGTGGTCAGCGTAGGCCACCGCAGAACCCTGGAGTCCTTCCACGCCTCGCGCCTGGCCATCGGCGCGGGACGCCCGGGAACGGCCGTGCTTGCGCCCATTGCGGCCTGAACCCGGGTCCGGTAAGCGGCGGCGAGGCTTGCGCGCGGCGCAGGCCGCGAACGTCCAGGCGCCCGGAAAGACAGGAGCGACACCAAGGAGAGAACCATGTTCAAGAAGGTCGTTTTCATACACGGCAGCCCCCGCAAGAAGGGCAACACCCTGGCCCTGGCCCGGGAGGCTATGGCCGCGCTCGCGGAAATGGGCATCGCGTCGGACGTGATCGACGCGGCCCGGCTCGATTTCAAGCATCCCGGCTGCATCGCCTGCTACAAATGCCAGGGCAGCGAGCAGTACGGCTGCCACGTGGACGACGGGCTGGCCCGGGCCGTGGCCACCCTGCCGGAATACGACGCCGTGGTGCTGGCCACGCCGGTCTACTGGTTCAGCTACCCGTCCCAGGCCAAGATGGTCATCGACCGCATGTTCAGCCTGATCAAGTTCGGGGAGAACCACGAAATTCTCTCGCCCCTGGCGGGCAAGCCCCTGGCCCTGCTGGCCACCGGCGGCGGAGTGGTGGAAGAGAACCTGGAGGTGCTCGAACAGCAGTGGTCCATCCCGGCCAAGCGCATCGGCGTGCCGTTCCTCTCCTGCCTGTTCCCGCTGTGCCACTATCCCCCCGGGGAGGCCGCCCAGGACCCGGCCCTGGCTGCCAAGGCCCGCGAATTCGGCAAGGCTCTGGGGGCCATGATCGCCTGATCCCCCCGTTTTCGACCGTCATCCAAGCAAGGACCCCGCGCCGTGGCGCGGGGTCCTTTTTTTTCGCGACGCAGGAAAATTCGCTCCGGAATTCAGGACGCTTGACTTCCTGCACCTGCTTGACCATTACAATGGAACATAATGCCCTCCGGACCCGATGGAACGCCCGCTGTCCGGGCGCACTCCGAAGGACCGGAAACCATGGAGGAGCACATGATCCCACGCTCGATCATCCGCGCGGCGCGCGCGTCCGCCGCCGTGGCCCTGCTGGCCGTCCTGGCCGTTGTCACGTCCGTTCCCCCGGCCCAGGCTCAGCAACCCCAAGCCAAAGCCAAGATGGAAAAGGCCAGCCCGGCCGACGCCAGCAAGCCGGAGCAGGTAGAAAAGCGCATCGCCGACCTGCGCGAGCAGCTGCGCATCACACCCGCCCAGGAACCGGCCTGGAACGACCTGGCCAAGGTGATGCGCGACAACGCGTCGAGGATGAAGACGCTCCTGGACAAGTGGTCCACCCAAAAGGACGCGATGACCGCCGTGGAGAACCTGAAGATCCACCTCGAAATGGCCGATGAGCACGCCCAGGCCTTGCGCCAGCTCATCCCGGCCTTCGAGAAGCTCTACGCGTCCATGACGGACGACCAGAAGAAGACCGCCGACGACGTGTTCGCGAACCGCATGAACCGGGGCAAGAAGAAGGCCAGGTAGGCCGTAGCGCCGGATGGGCCCTCCGTCCCGTCACCAAAGAACCGCCGCTCCAAGGAGGGGCATCATGACCAGCTTGCGGACTTTCCAGACAACAGCATCGGCGATCGCTCTCGCCGTGGCGCTGATATTCGCGGGGGCCCTTCCCGCGCTTGCCCAAGGCAGACATCTCGGCTGGTATAAAGGAGGGCACGGCTATCCGTATTATGCCGTACCCCCGCCGGGATACTATTACCCCAGGCCCAGGTACTACCGTCCCCCGCCACCGCCGGGGTACTACTACGCGCCGCCCCCGGGGTTCTACTATCCGCCTCCGCCGCCGGTGGTGCTTGTGCCGCCGCCACCGCCGCCGGGGTTCAACATCATCATTCCCCTGCCCATCCCCTGAACGGATCCTCCGAAACGAAAATCCCGGCCAAGGCCGGGATTTTCGTTTCGCATGGGCAGGCGAAGCTCACGCCCCCCGGGCACGGCGCACCGTCACTGTCTCGCCGCCGATGCCCCAGTTGTCCGTGGGCACCTCCTCGATGACCACCACCGTGGTCTGGGGATTCTTGCCCAAGACGTCCCGCAGCAGGTTGGTGACGCCCTCAATGAGCTGCGCCTTGGCTTCCTTGCTGGCGCCCTCCTGGGTGATCTTGATGTTGACGTAGGGCATCGAGGGTTCCTCCTAGTTTGGGTTGCGATTTGGCGGCCAGCCACGCGCCCGCGCTGACCAGCGTGAGCGCGACCGCCAGGGCCGGGGTCATGTCCTCGCCGAGGATCAGCGCCGCCAGCCCGCCGGATACCGCCGGGACCAGGGCCATGAGCGCCCCCAGCCGGGCCGGGCCAAGCCTGTCCTGGGCGCGCAGGTACAGCCACATGACCAGAAGCGTGGTCACCACGCCGTGGTAGACGCCCTGGGCCGCCAGCCACGCGGGCTCGGCCGCGCCCAGGTTCTTGGGCAGAAACAGGGCGTAGACAGGAAGATACACCACGGCCGGAGCCAAGGCCAGAAAACGCGTGAGGAGCCAGGGCTCCATGTTCCAACGCTTGGCCAGCACCCCGTACACGGCCCAGGCCAGCGACGATCCGAGCAGCAGGGAGTCCCCGGCCAGGGTGTCCGCGCCGCTCGCGCCTGCCAGGAACTGCGGTGCCATCAGAGCCAGGCCCGAGGCGATGAGCGCGTAACCGCCCCACTGCGCTCCGGCGGGACGCCTGCCCAGGAGCCACCAGCCCAGCATGGCCGTCTCGAAGGGCAGCATCCCCGGAAAGAGCAGCGCTCCGTGGGTGGCCGGGGCCAGCTTGAAACCGCCGTACACCAGAAGACCGTAGGCCAGCCCGCCGATGAGGGCCAGGGTCCACAGCCGCCAGGAGGACCACACAGCCCGGCCCATGTCCCCACAGAACGGAGCCAGCACCAGGGACGCCGTGGCCAGGCGCAGGGCCAGCATGTCGAAGGGGGTCACGGGCGACGCCCCGGTGAGGCCGAGCCTGCTCACCAGCATGAAGGCCGACCAGAAGGCGACCACGGCGAAGCCTGCCAGGTAGCCGGTGCGCGAGGAGGATGGGACTGGCGAGAGCAAGGGTGATGGTGATGGTGAGGGTGAGGCGGTCATCAGCGTACACCTTTGGAGTCATGGGAGAAGCGCAGGTTTGGAAGCCTCCGGCGGCCAAAGGGGCTTGCCCCTTTGGAATCCCATGCCGGGGCGGGAATTGTGCCGGGGTCCGTGCATTTGCGGCCTGGGCGGGAGTTGCCCGTCGAGCGCCGCAAGCGCCGCTTGCCTTGACCCGCGCGAAGGATTACCGAAGAAAAGAAGCATGTAAAACGATGAATGATGATATTTATAATCGCGAGACATGAACGATGGAACTGACCGACCTTGAGATATTCCAGACCGTGGCTCGTCTGGGCGGCGTCACGCAGGCAGCGTCAAAGCTCAACCGGGTACAGTCCGGAGTTTCGGCGCGCTTGACGCGCCTGGAGGCCGAACTGGGAGCGGAACTCTTCGCCCGGCAGGGGCGGGGCATGGTATTGACCGCAAACGGGCGGGCGCTGCTGGACTACGCCGACAGAATTCTGCTGCTGGCCGGGGAGGCCAAGGCCTGCGTGCGCGGGGACGTGCCCGCGGGGCCGTTCCGTCTGGGGGCCATGGAGAGCACGTCGGCCTCGCGGTTGCCCAAGCTTCTGGGAGAGTACCATGCGCGCTACCCGGGAGTCGCCCTGGAGCTGTCCACCGGGGCCACGGCCGACCTCGTGCGCGACGTGGCCGGGTACAAGCTGGACGCGGCCTTCGTGAGTGAGCCCGTGACCGCACCGGGCATCGAGAAGATCGAGGCGTTCCGGGAGGAACTGGTGCTGGTGGACGCGGCCGGACGGCCGGCGATCACCGGCCCGGCGGATATCGCGGGGCGCACGCTTTTGGTGTTCAAACAGGGCTGCGCCTACCGCAAGCGGCTCGAGGATTGGCTTTCCGCAGGGGGAGGCGCTTCCGGACGCACGGTGGAGCTCGGCTCCTACCAGACCATGCTCGGCTGCGCGGCCTCGGGCATGGGGGTGGCCATCATGCCGCGCAGCGTCACGGACATGCTGTCTGGGACCTCCGGCGTGAGCGTGCACGCGTTGCCGCCGGAACTGGCCAGGGCCGAAACCTCGCTCATCTGGCGCGCGGGCGGCGACACTGGGGCGGTGCGGGCCCTGGCGGCGATGGTGCGGGAGGCAAACAAGTGATAGCTTTAGGATTGAGCGCCATTCACCCCATTGAATGCCATTCAACTTGACCAAGTGAACAGGGTTCACTATCTGGAGTCATGGGCACGATCAAGCGGTTCGGCAAGGTGCGTCTGGCTGTTTTCGGCGGAGAGCATGGAAGAGCCCATTTCCATCTTGCCGGGCCGGGATTCCAGTGCTCGTTGGACCTGGAGACGTTGGAGATGCTGGCGAGTGACGCGCCTCCTGCAGTGCTTAGGCAGGTGCGGGAATGGGCCAGGGCCAACCATGACGTCATCATGGCGGCCTGGGAGGAATGGAACGAATGAGCGACAAGTATCCGAGAATCAAGGCCGTGGAGGCGTGCGGGGAAACCCGGCTCAAGGTGGATTTCGGGCGCGACGGCGTCCGCGAGGTCGATCTGTCGGAATTCGCCACAGGGAAGAAGGCCGTCTTGCGTGACGAGGCCGCCTTCGCCGCCGTGCGTGTCGGCGAATACGGCGCCAGCGTGGAATGGCCGGGCATCGGCCTGGAAGTAGGCGGTGACGCGCTGTGGCGGATGTCGGAGCGCCAGTTCGGCAACGCCATGCGCCCGGAGGACTTCAAGGCGTGGCGCAAGCGTCTGGGCCTAACCCAGGCAGCCACGGCCAAGGAACTGGGCATCACCCGCCGGGCGGTGATCTATTACGAACAGGGCGCGCGCATCATCCCCAAGGTGGTGATGCTGGCCTGCAAGGCGCTGGAGATGGAGCGCGAGAGGCAAAGGGCGGCGTAACGCCCCCCAACGCAAAAAACCCCGGGTCGCCCCGGGGTTTCGCTTTCAATCATGTTCGGCCGTGCGGCCCGCGTTCCCTATTCTTCCTTGGCCTTCTTGTGCTCGGCGATCACCTTCTCGGCCACCGGGGGCGGGGCGTCCTCGTAGTGGTCGAAGCCCATGGTGAAGGCCCCCTGGCCGCCGGTCATGGAGCCCAGGGTCTTGGCGTATTCCTGCATCTCGCTCATGGGCACGTGGGCCTGCACTTCCGTGACGCCTCCCGTCGAATCCGACCCCAGCACCTTGCCCCGGCGGCTGGAGAGGTCGCCGATGACGTCGCCCATGAAGCTGTCCGGGATGGACACGCTCACCAGCGCGATGGGCTCCAGGAGCACGATCTTGAGCTTCTCGCAGGCCGCCTTGAAGGCCACCGACCCGGCGATCTTGAAGGCCATTTCCGAGGAATCCACGGTGTGGAAGGAGCCGTCGAACAGCTCCACCCGGAAGTCCACCATGGGGTATCCGGCCAGCACCCCGCGCGCGGCCGCCTCCTGCACGCCCTTGTCCACGGCCGGGATGTACTGGCGGGGGATGGAGCCGCCAACGATTGCGTCAACGAATTCGTAGCCCTCGCCGCGCGCCTTGCCCTCCATCCTGATCCAGCAGTCGCCGAACTGGCCGCGCCCGCCGGTCTGCTTCTTGTGACGGCCCTGCACCTCGGCCTTGCCCCGCACGGTCTCACGGTAGGGGATGGTGGGTGCCTTGAGCACCACGCCCACCTTGAAGCGCCGCTTGGCCTTTTCCACCAAGGCCTCCACGTGGGACTGGCCCATGCCCGAGATGAGCATGTCCCCGGTCTCCTCGTTGCGGGTGAGCCTCAAGGTGACGTCCTCGTCCAGGAGCTTGGCCATGGCCTGGTAGGCCTTGTCCTCGTCGCCCTTTTCCGCCGGGGCCATGGCGTAGGAGATCATGGGCTCGGGCAGCTTGGGCTTCAGCATGGTGAACGGCTTCTTCTCGTCGCAGAGGGTGTCGCCGGTCTTGGTTTCCTTGAGCTTGGCCACGGCGATGATGGCGCCGGGCCCCACGGGCTCCTTGACCTGCTGGTTCTGAGCGCCGTTCAGATAGAGGATGGAGCCGAAGCGCTCCCTGGCGTCGGAGCGGGTGTTCAGGAGCGCGGCGTCCTGGGCGATGGTGCCCGAGAGCACGCGCATCACCGAGAGCTGTCCCGCGAACTGGTCGAACATGGTCTTGAACACGAAGCAGGCGGGCGGACCGCTGGGGGTGACCGTGAGAAGCGACTCGTCCTCGCCGTCGACGGTTTTTTCGCCCACGGGGGTGTCCAGGGGCGAGGGGAAGAAGAGCTGGGCCGCGTCCAGGATGCGCTGGCCGCCCATGCACTTGAGCCCCGAGGCCACCATGACCGGGTAGAGCTCGCCGCAGACCACGGCCTTGCGGGTGGCGGCCACAAGATCGTCCAGGGAGACGCTTTCGGGGTCTTCCAGGTAGCGTTCCATGAGGGTTTCGTCGCACACGGCGATTTCTTCCATCATGGTCTCGCGCATGCCCTCGACCTCGTCCTTCATGTCGGCGGGGATGGCGATCTCGCTGACCTTGCCGGTGGCGTCGAAAGCGTAGGCCTTGTTCTCGACGATGTTCACCACGCCGGAGAAAGAGTCGGCCTTGCCAATGGGGATGTTCTGCAGGAAGGGCTTGACGCCGAGCTGGTTCTTGATGCCGGAGAGGGCCATGTCGTAGTCGGCCCGGTCGCGGTCCATTTTGGTGATGAGGAAGATCGTGGGCAGGCGAAATTTGGAGACTTCCTGCCAGAGCTTCCTGGTCAAGGGCTTCACGCCGTCGACCGCGTCCACCACGAAGATGACCGCGTCCACGGCGGCCAGAATGTATCCCAGGTCGCCGTTGAAGGAGAGGTCTCCCGGAGTGTCGATAAGGAAGTGGCGGTTCTTGTTCCATTGGAAGGTGGCGAAACCGGGCTGAACGGAACCCCGGCGCTTGATTTCCTCGGGCTCGTAGTCAAGGGCGGTGTTGCCGTCTTCGATTTTTCCCAGTTTGGGCACCGCCCCGGCTACATACAGAAGCATTTCGGCCACGGAGGTTTTGCCGCAACCGCCGTGGCCGATGAGAGCGTAGGTCCGCTGATTTTTGAGAACGTCAAGCATGCCAGTCTCCCTTGGTATCCTTTAAAGGTTCGTCCCTGGAGCCTTATCTGCCGTCCGCCTCCGCCCAATGGACGGGTTTTCCACTCACATGGCACCTTTGTAACGGGAACGCCATCCGGACGCAACCGCCGGGACGAAAATGCCGAGAAATCAGCACATCAGCTCCCCACTCTCTCCCAAAACTTGCCGTTGTGCCCGGAGGCGGCGCGCGGTAGTGTCCCCCGCCGACATCATTTGCGAGGTTGCCATGTCCGTTGTCCTGATCGCCGACGATTCCATGTTCCAGCGCTTCTTCATCAAAAAGATCGTGACGGAAACGGGCCACGCGCCCCTCGAGGCCGCCACGGGCAGGGAACTCCTGGACCTGGCCCTGGACAAGGCCCCCGACCTCATCATCATGGACCTGAACATGCCGGAGCTCTCCGGGCTGGAGGTGCTGGAAGCCCTGCGCGACAGCGGCAAAGCCTTCACCACGGCCGTGGTCACGGCGGACATCCAGCACACCACCAAGGCCCGCTGCCTGGAACTCGGGGCGCGCGAGGTCCTCCACAAGCCCGTGGACGAAGAAGCCCTGCGCGGCGTCCTGTCCAGGCTCCTTCCAACCGCCTGATCCGCCGGTTTCCGGAAACGCCCCATGGATCCGGCCCTGTTGGCCATCTTCAGGGAAAGCTCCCTGGACCAGCTCACCCGCGCCGAGGCCCGTATTCTGGACCTGGAGAACGCGGACGCCGACACCGCCGCCCAGGCCGTCGAGGCGGTGTTCAGGGGCGTGCACACCATCAAGGGCGACGCCGCCACCCTGCATTTCTCCCGCATATCCCAGCACTGCCACGAGATGGAGACCGTGCTGCACCGGCTGCGCGGGCGCGAGCTTGCGCCCTCCTCCGGGCTGATTTCGGCCCTGCTGACAGCCTTCGACGCCCTGGGGGAAGCCATCCGGTGCGCGCCGGACGAGCCAGCCACCGGCGCGGAGCAGGCCCTGGCCGCCCTGGCCCAGTGGCAGGATTCCCCGGGACGGCGCGCCCAGGCCGCCGGCTCCCTGCAGCCCCTGGCCCAGACGCAGGAGGCCCAGGCCCCGGAGGCGCTGGAGCTGAGCTACAACGTGAGCGCCGCCCGGCTGGACCATCTGCTCGGCCGCATGGGCGAGATCATGCTGGCCAACGCCAAGCTCGGCGCCCTGGCCCGCAGCGAGCGGCGCTGGCAGTACCTGAGCCTGTCCGGGGATCTGGAGCGCCAGCTTGCGGGCCTCGGCCAGGCCATCCTGGAGATGCGCCTACTTCCCTTCCAGGCGGTCACTGCCAAATACCGGCGCATGGTGCGCGACCTGGCCGCCGAGGCGGGCAAGGATATCGACTTCATGGTGTCTGGCGAGATGACCGAGCTGGACAAGTCGCTCATTGAAAAGCTCAACACGCCCCTGGTGCATCTGCTGCGCAACGCCGTGCGCCACGGCATCGAGACGCAGGCCCAGCGGCTCATGGCCGGGAAGCCGTCCACCGCGACCATCGCGGTGGACGTCCGCCAGGAGGGCGGCGAGATCGTGCTCACCGTGGCCGACGACGGGGCGGGCATCGACGCCCGGGCGGTGTTCGACAAGGCCGCGCAGGCCGGGCTCGTGGCGTCCGACGCGGCCATGACGCCCCGGGAGATGGTCGGGCTGGTGTTTCTGCCGGGCGTGTCCACGTCGGGAGAGGTGGACGCCGTTTCGGGGCGCGGAGTAGGCCTGGACGCGGTGCGCGCCTCCCTCGAGGAGCTGGGCGGCGAGGTGAGCCTCGAGACCGCGCCAGGAAAGGGGGCGGTGTTCACCCTGCGCGCCCCGCTGTCCATGTCGCTGATGGAATGTTTACGGGTGCGGGTGGGAGAGGAGTTCTACTTCCTGCCCATGGAATGCGTGGAGCAATGCGTGGAGCAGGCCGTGCCCCCGCAAGAGGAACAGTCCCCGCGTCGGGCGGCCGCCACCTGCGCCCCGGACGGGCGGCTTCTGCCCTGCCTCAACCTGGACGTGCTCTTCGGGCTTGCGCGCCCGGGCCGGACCGTACGCCATCTGGTGGTGGCCCGGCACGGCGGGGTGCGTTTCGGGGCCACGGTGGACGAGGTGCTGGGACTCAGCCAGGTGATGGTCAAGGCCCTGGACAAGAAACTCCTGGCCCAGGATGCGTTTCTCGGGGCGGCCTTGGGCGAGGATGGGTCCATGTGCCTGATCGTGGACCCCCGCTTCCTGGCGAGGCAGGCCCAGGGGGTTGTCCTGGCGGAGTGAGCGGCGTCACATCCCCGGCGCCTGCACCACCCGGTCGCGCCCCCGGCTCTTGGCCAGGTACAGGGCCTGGTCGGCGGCATGGAGCACGTCCTCGATGGTCTGGTTCTCCGAGAGGCAGGTCACGCCCAGGCTGGCCGTGACCGATATGACCCCGCCCTCCTTGAGGATGGCGATGCTCTTCACCCGGTGGCGTATGCGCTCCGCCACCTGCATGGCCTCGTCGACGCCGGTTTCGGGCAGGATGATCCCGAACTCCTCGCCGCCCAGGCGGCCCACGGAGTCCACGTCGCGCACCTCGTCCTGGCAGACATGGGCGAAAGCCTTGAGCAGCTCGTCGCCCGCCAGGTGCCCCCAGGCGTCGTTGACGTCCTTGAAGTGGTCCACGTCGATGCCCACCAGGCACAGAGGGTGGCCGTAGCGCTTGGCGCGGCGTATCTCCTTGATGAGCAGGTTCAGGAAATGGCGGCGGTTGGCCAGGCCGGTGAGCATGTCGAAGGAGGCCAGCTTGCTGAGCTTGGTCTCGATGCGCTTGCGCAGGCGGTTTTCGCGCTCGAGGCTGGCCTTGATGCGCAGGTTCTCCTGCAGGCGGTTGTGTATCTCGGTGACGTCCTGGAGCGAGAGCACCACATGGTCCACCGTGCCGCCGGGCCCGCGGACGCCGTAGGCCACGGAATGCTGCAGCCGAAGCGCCCCGCCCGGCAGCGGAGCCGGGATGATGTGGTTGTGCAGATGGTAGGAGAATACGGCCGGGGGCGCGCCCTCGAACAGGTCCAGCAAGCGGTCCGTGACGATGGGGCGGTTCAGCTGGGGAAAGAGCTCCCGGGCGTCGCGGCCCACGGCCACGCCGCGTCCGAGCCCGCTCCAGGACTCCAGGCAGGCGTTCCAGAAGAGTATCTCGAAGTTCCTGTCCAGCACCATGATCCCCAGGGGCAGGAAATCCATGGAGTGGAACGGGCCGTTGTGCGGCATGTCGGGCCTCGCTCTCTACGTCTGGGGGTTCAGGAGCCTGTCCAGCGCGGCCAGAAGGTTTTCGAAGGTGGCCATGTGGAAGAAGATGAGGATGTCGCCTTCGGCCACGGTCCCTTCGAGGCTGAACCGGGCCTTGATGAGGATGATCACCCGAGGGTTCTCGCCGCCGTCCTTGAACAGGTCGGCGATGTTGCTTTCGAAGTAGTCCGGGGGAAAGTAGTCCACGCCCACGCCGAGCACGTTGACGATGGACCCCATCACCCCGTTGAGCACGATGTTGCCCACTTCCTGGATGGTGCCTATGCGCAGCGAATCCAGGTCCATGGGGTAGCCGTCCAGGTCCTGCCCGAGCATCTGGGAGACCAGCCAGGATGCGCTCTGCTTGGGAAAAACCAGCCCGGCCCAGCCCGAGAACGGGCCGCGGAACCCCAGGCGCACGGTGGAGAGCGTCTGGTCGTAGCCGTGCCCGAGCCTTCCCTCGCATTCGGCGGGGGACAAAACCAGTATCTCGGGCAGGTCGAGGCTCACGTGGGTGCTCACCATCTGGTTGATGAGTCCCGCCGCCTTGCCGACACCGATGTTGATCAACTCTTTGAGGAGGTCGAGCTGCTGGGGAGAAAGATTCATTTGGCCTGCCGCATATATCCAATCACTGATTTATCTTTTGCAAATTTAGCATGTTCGAAAGAGCAGTTCAACGCGAAACTGCCCCTGCGGGCGCGGGGGCACGTGCGCGTCCGGCTCGCGCCCTCGGACAGCGGCACGGACGAGATACGGGTTTTCCTCACCCGCGTAACCGTGTAGGATGGTGGCGGGTTCCTCGCGCAAAGACGCCGGTCTGCCTGGTCTGCCTGGACCAGGCCCAAAGGGGACAGGACATGCTCACCGACTACTCGCAATCCCTCGAGAGGCTGCAAAAGGCCCTGGGCGAGAATTACCAGCATTCGCCCTACATCCTGGGCACGCCGGGAACGTCCCTGGCCTGCAAGGTGGACCCCTTTTACTACCTGGCCATCCAGCCGGGGTTCCTCAAGTACCTGAGCCGCTGGGCGGGCATGCTCCCCGAGAGGGTGCAGGCCACCCTGGTCAAGACCGGCAACATGCTCTCCGACGCCTCCCATTCCCTCGTCACCGCCAAGCTCCACGTTTTCGAGGAGGGCCGAAGCTCCCTGGCCGAAGTGACCGCCAGCTTCATCCTGGCGGGCTTCATCGACCAGGCGCTGGTCCTGTACGGGGGGAGGCAGGAGCCGCCGTCGGTCTCCCGGCTCAAGATCCTCGACTCGGACCGGAGCAGGACGGACGTCCTCTTCGAAGGCAAGACGCCTCTTGCCGCCCTGGCCTTCGGCAACCCCAACCAGAGGAAATCATGAAAAGACTCCTTGCCGTTTTTCTGCTGGCCCTTCTCCTGCCCGCCTGTTCCATGATCGGCCTGGGTGATTCGTCCAGCATGCTGGAAACCACCGAGTACGGCATCTTCAAGGACGGCCGCCTGGACATGCAGACGAACGGAGTGCCCATGGCCATCGGCACCACCTTCGGATTCCGCTTCAAGGTCGCGCAGAGCAAGTCGGGCCCGGTCAAGGCCCGGATCGTCACGGCCACGCCGGGGCTCATCGACCCGTCCAAATCCAAGGTCCAGACGGACTACGTCTCGGAGTTGACCCTCGACCCCGGCCAGACCTACGATGTGTTCTTCACCTTCTCGGAGCCCTGGGAACTGGTCTCAGGGCACTGGGAACTGCGCGTGGAAACGGACAAGGGAGAGACCCTCTCCCAGAAATTCGACGTCTATAAACAGCAGATGTGAGCCATGAGCGAGAAGCCTTCCATTGTCGTCTTGGACGGCGCCACCCTCAACCCGGGAGACAATCCCTGGGACGAGGTGGCGGCCCTGGGCCAATTCACCCTCTATGACAAGACCCCGCCCGAGCTGACCGTCGAACGGGCCAAGGGAGCGCGCATCGTCGTCACCAACAAGACCCGCATCACCCACGAGGTGCTGGAGGGCTTGAAAGCCTGCGAATTCATCGCTGTGCTGGCCACGGGCTACGACGTGGTGGACGTCTCCGCCGCGGGCAAGCGAGGCATACCGGTCTCCAACGTGCCCGGCTACGGGGCCGAGTCCGTGGCCCAGTTCGTCATGGCCCAGCTTCTGGCCCTGACCCGCAGGGTGGAGCTGCACGACTCGCTGGTGCGCGACGGGGAATGGAACAGGCGGGCCGAATTCACCTTCTGGGCCACGCCGCAGTTCGAGCTGGCGGGAAAAACCCTGGGCGTGGTCGGGTTTGGGGCCATCGGCAGGCGCGTGGCTGAGCTGGCCCTGGCCTTCGGCATGCGCGTGGTGGCCCATGCGCCCAGGCCCAAGGAGCCCCTGAAATCCCCCTTCTTCGCCTTCGTCGGCCTGGAGGAACTTTTCAAGGAAGCGGACGCGGTCAGCCTGCATTGCCCGCTCACCAAAGGCAACGAGGGGTTCGTGAGCGAGAGGCTGCTCAGGCTCATGAAGCCAGGCGGCTACCTGGTGAACACCGCGCGCGGAAAGCTGGTCAACGAAGCGGACTTGGCGCAGGCCCTCAATTCAGGCCATCTGGCCGGAGCCGCCCTGGACGTTCTGGGCGTGGAGCCCCCCGATCCGGCCAATCCGCTGCTCGGCGCAAGAAACTGCCTCATCACCCCGCACATGGCCTGGGCCTCGCTCACGGCGCGGCAGCGCCTCATGGGCATCACCGCGGCCAACATCCGGGGGTTCCTGAACGGCCAAGCCCAGAACGTGGTCAACGCCGACTTCCTGACCGAAACCGCATGAACGAAAACGCCGGTCCGGCGTCAAGCCGGACCGGCGCGTACTGCATGCGGCGCATCCGTCGGTTCTAGACCTTTCCCGAAACCATCGTCCCCTTGGCCATGAAGCCGCCCTCGAGGACCTTGGTCTGAAAGTCGTAATCCGAGTTCTTGCCCGACCCGCCGAAAGAGCCGGAATTCATGTAATCGAGCGTGGTCTTGACCACTCCGGCCCCGAATTCCTGCTTCGCGGCCTTGGTATCCATCGCCGTCTGCATCGTGTTCATGCCGGAGACTCCGGACATGCCCGAGATGCCGCTGCTGTCGCTGCTCATGACCCACCTCCAGGAGACGGTCTGCGCCGTTTCGAAACTCATATCGGCACCCTGGAGGCGGACTTTAGGGACAGGGCGAAATTTATTTCGCCTCTTCCACGGGGTATTTGGCCCCTTTCCAGGCGTAGATGCCGCCGGGAAAGCGCACCACGCTTGCGTAGCCCAGTTTCTTGGCCCAAATGGCCCCGTTGTGGCTGCGGGTACACTTGACGAAGCCGCAGTAGAACACGATGAGCCTGTTCTTGTCGGGGCCGAGCAGCTTCTCGAAATCCTGGGGGGTCTTACCGCCGGTCTTGGAGGCGTCCCACTGCTCCATGGGCTCGATGGGGAACTCGAAGGATACGGCTCCGGCCACGTGCTCCTTCTTGTAGCTGGCCTCGAAGGGCATGGTGTCCACAACCAGCATGGGCTTCTTCTCGTCCTGCATCTTCTTGAGCTCTTCGGCCGTGACCAGGGTGTAGCCGCCGGACACGGTCTCGCGGGCCAGCTTCACGGACAGGGCGTCCTTGTCCACTTCCTCCTCGAACATGTCCTTGGCGAAAGCCCCGGCGGTGAAGACCGTCATGATCACGGCGCACATGAGCGCGGACACTGAAAAACGAAACGCCATCGGAATCCTCCTCAGGTTGGAATTGCACGTTTGGGGGAGGAGAGGCCCGGGCGGAGCGTGCGCATCCGCCGCCAGCACAGGAAGGCCACCCCCGCCAGCATGGCCCCGTCGCGCCAGAGCGCCCGACGGATGGAGCCGAAGGCCTCGAGCTCCGGATCGGAGGGGCCGTAGCAGCCGCAGTCCACGTCCAGGCCCATCTTCAGGGCGTAGAGAAGCACCGCCACGAACAGGACCAGAAGCCCGCCGGTGAGCGCGAGCCCGCCCCCGCGGTTCAGCAGGAGCAGGACGCCCGCCACCAGTTCCAGACAGGGCAGCGCCACGGACAACGGCCCCACGGCGGCCTCGGGCAGGACGCCGAAGGCGCCGACGATGACGGCGAATGCCCCGGGCCGGGCCAGCTTGACCGCACCCGCCGCGAGAAACGCGAGGGCCAGGGAGACCCTGACCAGATGAGTGAAGAGGTTGTCCATGCCGCCTGCTCTCCGGAAATTTTCAAGCATATAGCACGGCTGGACCCGGACGGACCAATCGCTTGTGGCAATGACCGGGGCACTATGGCATCACCCCTGGCAATAGGAATAATTATCAGATTCGATAGCTAAAAAGGCGGAGGGCTGCACGAGCGATCGACGGACGCCTGGCGGCTTGAGAAAACGTGTCCGGGGCTGGACTTGCGGGCACGTTCCGTGCATGAAAAAGACATTATGATCAAAACCGTCCTCTCCGCCCTGCTCTTTTCGGCCGTGCTCTGCGCAAGCCCCGCGAACGCCGTGGACAACGAGGCGGTAATGCGCTGCATCCTGCGGGAAATACTGGCCTCGGTCACCTGCAAGAGCGTGGACGAGTTCCGCCTGGTGGGCAAGCGCGACGAGGTCTACGTCTTCAACACCCACTATGCGGCAAAATTCACCGAATTCTACTGCCAGGTTTTCGACAAGGACGTGATCATCACCTGCAAGGCCTGGCAGGGAAACATGGCCTCGGCGCGCCTGCGCTTCGAGTCCCAGCCGGGATGCATCTCGGCCACGGTGAACTCGCCCTGGGCCGAGTGCCACGCCCCCAAGATCGTGCAGTGCTGCGGATCGGACTAGCCCCGCCCTCCCAGGACCAAACCGCACCAAGAGCCTGATCGGACTCGCGGCCCACTCCTGCCGGGCCGGCGGCGCCCGTCCCCCCGCATTCAGTCCTTCCAGGTCATGCCCCGCATCCAGGCATAGGCCGCCGCCACCACCGTCAGGGGGTAGAGCGGCCAGTACCAATCCGCTTCCAGCAGCCAGCAGGCGACCCCCCAGACCAGGACAGCCACGGTCCATGCCTCGACGTATTTGCGCACCTTGCGCCGGGCGGCCGGACCGGGGGGCCTGAGAAGGGGCAGAGGCTCCAGGCCTGCGCCGCCGCTCTCCGCGCCGGCCCTGCGCCCGGACTGGAGCTTGTGCCCGCACTCCTGGCAGCTTCTGGCTTCGTCGGGGTTTTCCCGGCCGCAACGGTTGCAGATCATGGCGTATGGTGCGTTGACAAAATTCCCGCCGGAAATACATTCATGGGGTTGTCGTAACGTCCTACCGCCCCGCCGGGCGGCGGGCAACCACAAAGCGAGGCGCGCCATGAGCGGCGGCAAGTCCGACAAGAACGTTCCCGTCTACCTCGACCTAGTCCCCTGCCACGGTTGCGGAGCCTGCGCTGAAATCGCTCCGGAGCTTTTCGGCATGGACCAGGATGTGGAGCGCCCCTTCCTCAAAACCCCCGAGGGCCCCGAGGATTCGGTCCGCCAGGCCATGGCCTACTGCCCCAACGACTGCATCACCACGGACGAGTAGTCCAAGCCCCCCCCTTTACTCGCAAGCCGGGCCGGAGGCCCGGGTCCGTCGAGCATCCGGGTGCGCCTTAGGCATCAGCCCATCACGCGCGGGGACGCGGGACGTTTTGCGCGGGCGAGGCTTGACGCCGTCAAGTTCGGCACGCTTTATGCTAAAGTAAAAAACAAACCTGACCTTATCAGGAGGAAATACCATGCAGACAGAAACCACCTTCAACGCGATGACCGTGCTTCAGGCCATGCTTTCCGGCTACGCCGTGGAGATCGAAGGCGTGAAGTACGCATATGACGAAGAAAGCAGGAAAGTCGGCGTCCTGGGCAAGAAAGGCGACGAGGACTTCATCCTGTTCTGCGACATTGACCTCAACCGCTTTTTGTCCATGTGCGAACAGATCGCCCCTGAAAAAATCCAGGAAGTGCTCGCCGTGCTTCAGTATTCTCCCCAGCAGGAATCCCGGGGGCTCGATGCCGGCAGCCAGCACTTTCACTAACCGGCGCTCAAGCCATGCCCCGCCCGAAACCGGCGCGGCGGCGCCCAGGCCTTTGCGCCGGGTGTCCCGCGCCGGTACGTCGGCCCCCTCCCCGACCGGCAGGAACGCCAAGCGGTTCAAAATTCCAAAGACGGAAATTTTGACGGTTGCGTGATCTGTTCGCCAGCCGCTTCGCCCGCGAACTGAAAAACGGGCCATCCAAAGGCAGAATTTGGACTGCTCCGGGCTCAGACTTCCGCACATTTTTGTCGACAATCTTCATTTTTGAAAACATTCATGTCGTTCCCGCTTGCCCGCCCAATACAATTTTGTTAAGAGCGTCCTCGCAACAAGCGCTGGATACATTTTTGTAATCAGGCATCCCACCGAAACCATTGTAAACTTTGGCCAAGCAGCCGCTGGAGCGGACATCCCTGTCCACTCCGGGAAAAGGATGCCGGGAAGAACGCCTCACTCGCGTTTTTTCCGGGCGCACAGTGCTTTCCCCTCGGCGTCGGCCAAAAGGCAGCAGGAGGAAACCCCATGATCCAGGCGGGCGACACCGCGTTCATCCTCGTCAGCGCGGCCTTGGTGCTGCTCATGACCCCGGGGCTGGCCCTGTTCTATGGCGGCATGGTCCGGCGCAAAAACGTGCTGGGCACCATCATGCAGAGCTTCATCATGATCTCGCTCGTAAGCATCGAGTGGGTCTACCTGGGCTACTCCATGAGCTTCGGCCCCGACGTGTCCGGCTTCATCGGCAACCTCTCCTGGGCCGGACTGGCCGGAGTCGGAGCCACGCCCAACGCGGACTACGCCCCCACCATCCCCCATGTGGTCTTCATGATCTACCAGTGCATGTTCGCGGTCATCACCCCCGCGCTCATCACCGGCGCGTTCGCCGAACGAGTGAAATTCAGCGCTTTTGTCATTTTCAGCCTGGCCTGGACCGTGCTGGTCTACAACCCGGTCTGCCACTGGGTGTGGGGCAACGGCGGATTCCTCAAGGAGATGGGCGTGCTGGACTTCGCGGGCGGGCTCGTGGTGCACCTGACCTGCGGCGCGGCCGCCCTGGCCTCGGTGATGATCGTCGGCCCCCGCAAGGACCACGGCAAGCGCCAGTTCTTCCCCCACAACCTGCCCATGACGCTGCTCGGCACCGGGCTTCTCTGGTTCGGCTGGTTCGGCTTCAACGCCGGCTCCGCCCTGGCCGCCGACGCCGTGGCCGGATCGGCCTTCGTGTCCACCCACCTGGGCGGCATGGCCGGCATGGCCATGTGGACCGTGGTGGAATGGCTCTACCAGGGCAGGCCCACCACCCTGGGCGCGGCCTCGGGCGCCGTGGCAGGGCTGGCCACCATCACCCCGGCCGCCGGGTACGTCACCCCCAACTCCGCGGTGCTCATCGGCCTGACCGCCGGGTTCTGCTGCTACTGGGCGGTGGTGTTCAAATCCAAGATGCGCTTCGACGACAGCCTGGACGTGGTGGGCATCCACGGCCTGGGCGGCCTCATCGGCACGCTCATGGCCGGGCTTTTGGCCACCAAGGGGATCAATCCCAACGGCGCGGACGGGCTTTTCTACGGCAACGCCGCGCAGCTCGGCATCCAGGCCCTTGGCATCGCCGTCGTGGGAGGGTATGCTTTCGTGGTGAGCTACGTGATCCTGAAGGTCGTCAACGCCTTCATGGGCCTGCGCCTGACTCCGGACAACGAAGGCGTGGGCCTGGACGTGGCCGAGCACAACGAAGCCGCCTACAGCGAATAAGCCAAGGAGCCCGCCCATGAAGAAGATCGAGGTCGTTACCCGCCCCCACAAGCTCGAGGACGTGAAACAGGCCCTCACCGAGATCGGCGTCATGGGCATGACCGTCACCGACGTGAAGGGCTTCGGCCGCCAGCGCGGCCACAAGGAAGTCTACCGCGGAGCCGAATACAAGGTGGATTTCCTGCCCAAGGTGAAGATCGAGATCGTGGTGGACGACGCGCGCACCGCCCAGGTTGTGGAAACCGTGCGCGCCGCCGCCCAGACCGGCGAGGTCGGCGACGGCAAGATCTTCGTCCTGCCCGTGGGAGACGTGCTGCGCATCCGCACCGGCGAGACCGGAGACGACGCGGTCTGATCGGCCGTACCAAGAGCGTATTACGAAAAAGCCCCTCCCCGTGGGGCTTTTTTCGTTCTTTTCTCGGGATTCATGCTAGGGTGATTTGCAAAAATGCGCGAATGCGCACGGGGGGCCCTCCAATGAACGCCATCGTATGGTTTCTTCTCATCGGGCTTGTGGCCGGCTGGCTGGCCGGGGTCTTGGTGAAGGGCGGCGGCTTCGGCATCGTCGGGGACATCGTGGTGGGCATCGTCGGCGCGGTGGTCGGCGGTTTTCTGTTCGGCATGCTGGGGATCATCGCCGGAGGCCTGCTGGGCGCCATCGCCACGGCCACGGCGGGCGCGGTGGTCTTCATCTTCCTCGTGCGCCTGCTTAAGCGGATGTAGCGCAGGCTCCCACGCCCCGGCGGCCGCCCTGCCGACGTCCCGGAGCGCTTTGTGCGAAGCCCCCGGGCCGGCTTTCCTCAGCCGCGCGCCTTTGGCCTGCATGCGCCCTGGCAGCATCCCCCGGAAAGCATCTCGGAATAGGCATAGAGGATGCGCCGCTCGCGCTCGGCCTGATCGGGCGTGAGCGGCCTTGCGGGATGGGCCTCGGCCAAGGCGGCCAGATCGTCGCAATGGGGGATGGCCCGCAGGCCCGTGCCCAGCACCTCCCCGGAAGCGCTTGCGGCCAGCGCGGCGGACTTGGTGTCCGTGGCCAGCACAAGCGGCACGGGGGGATCGTGCAGCCGAGCAGCGGCCAGGGATTCGCGCAGGTAGCTGCCCGGCTCGCCCGAACAGAACACCACCAACATGAGGATCTCGCCGCCCGGCCCCAGAACCGCCAGGTCCACCATGCGGGTGTACTCCGTGCCGTCCACGGGGAAGCGGATTCCGATCTTGGACATTACCCTGTCCCTGGGATAGCCGCGCTCCTCCACGAACAAACGGGCGAGGGCCTGGCGGTAGACCTCGTAGGAGGTCTCCTCGAGCTCCTCGCCCGTGAGGTAGTCGCGGATGACGGTTCCGAGTGATTCTTCGTGCATGGGCGGCCCTCCAGCTCCTGGGAAGAGGCTACCCCACGGGCACGAAACACCACAAGCGCGATTTGCCCGACACTGCACCGGTCGCGCCCGCCGCTCAGCTATTGGCTTTTAGCACCAATCAGTGCCACGCGGATGGCTTTGACCTTGGCGGAATCCTTGAAGTCTGCCCTGCTCAAGCTCGTGGCGGAATCCGTCCCCGCCAGCAGACGCTTCATTCCCGATAGCAACTGGTCCACTTGCTTCGAATAGGGACAGTCGCCTTTCTTGGCCTTGCTTGCAGCGGCCTTGCAGGCTTCTTCTTTGGCGATCAAGTCGACAGTCTGGTCCACGAGGTCCGTGGCCCAAAGCGTCCGCGCCTGCACCTGATCCTTGGACGCCGCCCCCAGGGCGTTCATTTCGTTCTTCACACGATTGAGGTTTTGCGCCGTTTCGTACTGAGCAAGCAAATCATCCACCAAGTCGGCGTATTTCTTGGATTCGGCGTCGTAGGCTTCCTTGACTACCTTGAGGTAGTCGCCAAAGGTTGTGTCCTTGAAATCGGCCGGCATGGCCTTCAGGCCTTTTTGCACCTGAAAGACCACAAAACTGTCGTCCAGGTATTCCCGCAAGCTTTCCTTCCAAACCAACTCGCCTCCCTCGTCCACTACCAGCTTTTTGTCCAGATGCTTGGCCGGATCGCGGCTTTCATCGCGCACCAGCGCGAAATGCCCGGCCGACAGAAGAGGAGGATGCAGTCTCTCGTCCGCCCCCACGGGCAAGAAGGTCATGGTGAAGGTGAAGATGGTGTCGTCGTGCCTGTCGCTGATGAGAGTGCTTCCGAGTGAATCCAGCATCTTCAACGCCGGGGCCGCCTGGGGCGAGTTCAAGGCGCCCGCTGTAGCAAGCATGTGCAAGAGAGGCTTGACCCATGGAGGCGTCTTGTCCAGTTCGAGGATGAACACTTGCAACAACAACATCCCACCTTCGTATTTCCTGGGAAGGCAGACCGGAGCAAAAAACGTGTTGAGCACTTGTCCCTGGCGGACGTCGTCTCCATAGAAAACCAGACGGCCGTTGTTGACGGCCTGCTGCGTGTAGTCCACATCCCTGCCGGGACCAATTTCCGTGACCCTGGCTACGATGGCTATCTCCCCCCGTTTTTTCTTCTGGCTTATGGCCAGTTCGGGAAAGCGGTTAATGTACGCTTTTCGAAGAAAGATGGACACGGTGTCTTTCCCGGGCAACACCAGTGCCCCGGCATCGGTGACTCCAGGCTGGACCAAGGAAGACTGAGAGGGAAACTTCCCTTCAACATAACTCACCGCACCATGATTCTTAATGGAGCAGCCAGCAAGCACGCACGCCAATGCAAGTGTCCCGAAACAGGATGCCCAGCGCACATTCGCCTTCTCCCTCAGCATGGTTCACCTCGGCATGTTTGATGGTATTCGTACTCCTTCGTTCAGCCGTCGCCACTTTCAAAAATAAATATAAAACATCACCATATATTCGTACAACACATTCAAATCCGAAATAGTTGACTGCGGGAACTCCGCAACAAGGGTTTCCCTCATTTTCCTTGACCCGTTCCCCTACTTCTCAATATCTGACCTTCTTTCGTCATAAATTGGAGAGCCGCCATGCCGAACCCCCTTTGCCAAGAAATCTCCTCCTTCCTGGTCATGGACATCCTGGAGCGGGCCTGCGCCCTGGAGCGCCAGGGCAAGCACGTCGTGCACATGCAGATCGGCGAGCCGGACTTCGACACCCCGGGGCCCGTCAAGGAAGCCGCCGTCAAGGCCATCCGCGACGGCCACACCCACTACACCCATTCGCTGGGCCTGCCGCTCCTGCGCGAGGCCATCTGCGCCTACTACCTGCGCACCTACGGCGTGGCCGTGGAGCCGGACCGGGTCATCGTCACCTCGGGCACCTCGCCTGCCATGCTGCTGACCTTCTCGGCCCTCATCCATCCCGGCGACGAGGTGGTGCTCACCGACCCGCACTACGCCTGCTACCCCAACTTCATCACCTACGCCGGGGGACGGGTGCGGCGGGCCAAAACGCGCCCCGAGGACGGTTTCCAGTTCACGCCCGAAACCCTGGCCCCGCACTTGGCCGATTCGCCCCGGGCCGTGGTGGTGAACTCGCCCGCCAATCCGGCCGGAACCATCATCCCGGACGCCGACTTCGAGGCCATCTGCCGCATGGGGACCACCATCGTCTCCGACGAGATCTACCACGGCCTGGCCTACGGCGGAGCCAAGGCGAGGTGCGCCCTGGAGTACACCGAGGACTGCTTCGTCCTGAATGGCTTCTCCAAGCTCTGGGCCATGACCGGCTGGCGCCTCGGCTGGGTGATCGCGCCGAAAAGGTACGTGCCCGCCATGCAGCGCCTGCAGCAGAACTTCTTCATAAGCGCGGGCAGCGTGGCCCAGTGGGCTGGGATTGCGGCGTTAAACGAGTGCGACACGGACGTGGCCCGCATGGTGGACGAATACGCCAGGCGGCGCGTGGTGCTGCTGGAAGGGCTGGCGAAACTCGGGCTCAAGGCGCCCGTGGAGCCCAAGGGAGCGTTCTACGCCCTGGTGGACGCCAGGCACTTGAGCGGCGACAGCCTGGGCCTGGCCCGGGACATCCTGGAGAAGGCCCTGGTGGGGGTGACGCCTGGCATCGACTTCGGCCCCGGCGCGGAGGGGTATCTCAGGTTCAGCTACGCCAGTTCGGTGGAGAACATCGAGGAGGGGCTTGCAAGGCTTGGCAAATACCTAGCCGGTCGTTGAACCGTCTTCACGGACACCGGCCGAGAAGCGCCGCTCCCACGGTGGCCGCGCCCCACAGTCCCACGTCCTGGTCGCGCACCAGCCGCACCGGTACGTTCCCGAGCAGGCGCGCATGGGTGGCGCTCAGGCGAAATTCATTCGTGAACTCGGGGTGCTCGAGAAGGACGGGATTTCGCGCCGCAACCCCGCCGGAGATGAAGAGCCCGCCTGTAGCCATCACTTCCAGCACGTAGTCCCTGCAGGCCCGGCCAAGCAGGCGCGCGAACCATCCGCACACGGGCGAGGACGCTTCGAGCGAGGCCTCCGCTTCCGCCGGGCTGACCTTGCGCCCGGAGAGGAACCGGTGCAGCAGCGCGAGCCCCTGGCCGGACACCACGCCCTCCCACCGCACGTATGGCTCGCCGGTGATCTCCAGGACGAAATCCTGGAAGCGCTGTTCCTCGGGTCCGTTGAAGGGAAAGGCCGCGTGCCCGCCCTCGGAGCCGCAGACCACGTAGCCGCCCCGCCCGTCCGGAACCAGCGCCGCCTTGCCCAGTCCCGTGCCCGGCCCCAGCACGGCCTGGGTCAGCGAGGGGTCCATGGCCCCGGGCAGCACCTCCTGGGACCGCTCCTGGCCGAACAGGCGGCAGCCGTGGGCCTGGGCCGCGAAATCGTTTATCAGCACGCTGTGCGCCGGAAGCAGGCCCGGCTCAAGCGTATCCAGATCCATGGCGTAGGCGATGTTGGGCGGGCGGCAGAAGCGCCCGCGCTCCACGGGACCGGCCACGGCCAGTACGGCGGCCGAGGGGACAGTGCCGTGCCCGGCCAGCGCCTCCAGGGCGGCCTGGAGCAAGCCGGCGAAGCTTGCGTGGCGCGCCGTCTCCAGCTCCACCCGGTGCGCGAGGCGGACGCCTCCGCCTGTCTCGAAGAGAGCGAACCGGGCGCGGGTGCCGCCGATATCCGCCGCCAGGATTATCTCGAAATCCTTGCTCATTTCCGTCTTCTAGAGGCAATCGTCCCCAGGGGCAAGGCCGAGGTTGTCAAAACCGGGGGATTCTGGAAAAAACCGGGCACACGACACACGCCGGAGGCATCATGCGCATGCGCGCCCTTTTCGTTCCCGTTCTTTTCCTGCTTCTCTTCGCGGGCTCGGCCCAGGCCGAACCCGTCAACTTCAAAGAACTCATCCCCCTGGTGAAGATATCCATCCCCGGCTGGACCCCCGGCGAACCCACCGGCCAGACCGTGAAGGCCCCCGTGGAGGCCAGCGAGGCCGTGCTGGAATTCTCGAATGGCGACAAACGCCTGGAAATCGCCATCTTCGACGGCGGCCCGGCCATGGCCGCGGCCATGGCGGCCGTTTCCAACGTGGAAATGGAGAGCCCGGACGAGTCCGTGAAGCCGGTGACGGTCAAGAGCTTCAAGGGGTCGCTCTACCTGCACCACAAGGAGAACGAGGCCGACCTGGTGATCATGGTGCCCTCGCGCTTCGCGGTGTCACTGCACCTGGACAACGCGGTGGACGGCGAGCTTCTCAAGAACGCCGCCGCCCAGATAGACTTGGCCAAGCTGTCGGGCCTGGGCAAATAGGCTCAAGACGAATTCCCGGCCGCCCGGACAACCGTCCGGGCGGCCGCCTTCCTGGCGACCCTCGTGGCGCCGAAGCCCGAACGGAACCTCGAAACGGCCGCCGGCCGCGTCAAGAGGAGGCGGCATGAACGCAGCCGATACGATCCTGAACTTCACGCCCTGGGGCGAGCGGCTGGCCTCCTCGGGCCAGCCCAAGCCCGGAGAGTTCGCGATCCTGGCCGCCGAGGGATTCGAGACGCTCATCAACCTGGCGACCACGGCTTCCACCGGCCACCTGCCCGACGAACCCGGGCTGTGCGCCCGGGCGGGGCTTGCCTTCGCCTGGCTGCCCGTGGACTGGAAAGCTCCCTCCCTGGAGGACTACCGCACCTTTGAGGCATGGCTGGACGCCAACCGTGGCCGCAAGGCCCTGGTGCACTGCGCCATGAACTGGCGGGCCTCCATGTTCTGCGCCCTGTACCGGGTGATCCGCGAAGGGCTCGCCCCGGCCCAGGCCCGGGAGGACGTCTTGGGCGTGTGGGAGCCAGACCAGGTCTGGACGGAATTTTCCCGGGCGGTCCTGGCCGCCCACGGGCTTGGCCCCATCGAGTTCCAGCCGCCGCCCGGCGCCGACCGGCCGGCCTGACCCGGACCTATCCGTCCTTCTTTTCCGGCCCTCCAGGCTTTTCCGGCTCTTCCAACCGCACCGTCACCGGCTCCTTCACCCGCAGGTCGCGCTGCGGGAAGGGCAGCTCGATACCGTGCTCCGCGAACGACCCCCAGATGGCCTTTCGCACGTCGCTGGCCACGCTGGCCATGCCGTGCTGCGGATGCAGGATCCAGAGCCGCAGCTCCAGCAGGACGCCGTTGTCCCCGAAATCCTTGAGCAGCACCACCGGCTTGGGGTTGTCCAGAATTCTCTCCCCCCCCTCGCAGGCCCCCAGCATGAGCTCCATGGCCACCGTGAGGTCCGTGGAATAGGCCACGGACACGGGAATCTTCACGCGCACCGTGGGGCCGGTGAAGGACCAGTTCACAACCTGGTTGGATATGAGGTCGTCGTTGGGTATGAGAATGGCCTTGCCGTCGCGGGTCACCATGGAGGCGAACCGGGCGTTCATGGACTCCACCCAGCCGTACACGCCCCCCACCTCGATCACGTCGCCAGGCTTGATGGAGTTGTCCATGAGCAGGATCACCCCGCTCACCAGGTTGGACACCACCTTCTGCAGGCCGAAACCGATTCCCAGGCCCACCGCCCCGCTGAACACGGCCAGCATCTGCAGGTTGATGCCCACCAGGTTGAGCACCGTCACGAAGGCCAGCCCGTACAGCCCGACCTTGGTGATCTTGGTGACCAGCACCTTCACGCGCGGGTTCAGGCCGCTGGAGCGTTCGAATAATCCCTCGATGAACTGGCACAGCCTGTTGATGAGCGGCAGCATCACCGCCAGCATGAGCCCCGCCTGGATCACCTCCAGCAGGGATATGCGCTGGTCCTTGAAGCTGAGCGCCAGCGAATCCGTGTAGCCGATCAGATGGTCGAGGATGCCGAACATCTCCAGGGCGAAAACCGAACCCACCGTCACGGCGACGCCCCTGGCCCAACCCGGAGGCAGGATCACCGCCGCGAACAGCTGGATCGCAAGCCACGCTTCGCAGAACTTGATGAACACCCGCGTGAGCACCGGCTGCCAGCCCAGCTCCAGGGAGACCCCCAGGATGATCTCCATGAAGAGCAGCGTGAACGCGGGGAAGAAGAGCGCCGGGAGGCGGCTAACGGTCCAGTCTCCCTCGCCGGGAGATTTTTCCCGTCCCGCGAGCATCCTGCCGCGCAGCTTGCCCCGCAGCCATCGGACGGCCCCGTAGGCCAGAAACAACGACCCGGCGAAAGCCGCGGTCTCGAGCAGTCCGGCCTGGCTCCAGACGTGGTCCTTGAACCATGCGCCCGAGGCGCCTTGCACTCTCAAGAGGTTCAGTATGGGCGTGTTCGCCATGGGCAATCCCCCTTTTCACCGCCAGGACCACATCTGCGGCGGCTCTCTGCCTTGACAAGTATCCGTGACTAGGTTTTCTAGCACCTCCTTGTCCGGGAAGAAACCAATATGCACGACGCCTTGACCTATCTCGCCACCGGCGCGGCCCTGGGGCTGACCGGCGCGCTCTCACCGGGGCCGCTCCTGGCCCTGGTCTGCGTGCAGACCCTCACCCACGGCCCCCGCGAGGGCGCGCGCGTGGGCATGGCCCCCCTGTTCACCGACCTGCCGGTCATGAGCCTGTGCATGCTGGTGCTTACGGCCCTGTCCGGACAGGCGTGGCTCATGGGCGCGCTGTCCCTGGCCGGAAGCGTGGTGGTCTTCCGTTTCGGGCTGGCCTCCTTCAAGACGAAGCCCCTCGAGATCATGGCCTCGCCCACGCCCGCACGCTCCTGGCGCAAGGGCGTGGCCACCAACCTGCTCAATCCCAACGTGTGGATATTCTGGGGCACGGTGGGCGCGCCCACTGTGCTTGAGGCGTTTGGCTCGTCCGTGGCGGCCGGGGCGGGATTCCTGGCCGGATTCTACGTCTGCCTCATCGGCGCGTTCGCCGCCGTGGCCTGGATCTCGGCGCGCTGCTCGAGCTTTCTCTCCGGCACGGGCTACGTGCGCACCATGCGGGTGCTCGGCGTGGTGCTCATCCTGCTGGCCGCCCGCCTCGCCTGGGGCGGCATTGTTCGCCTCGGCCTTGCCTAAGACCGGCCCGGCGCGCTACACGCAAAGTCTCACGAACCATGCGAGGTATTCCCATGCCCCATCACAAGCCCTTCACCGTGGCGCTCATCCAGATGGCCCCGGCCGACACGCCCGGCCGCTCCATCGAAAAGGCGGCCGAACTCTGCATCCAGGCCGAAAAGCAGGGGGCCAAGCTCCTGTGCCTGCCCGAGCTCTTCGCCACGCCCTATTTCTGCCAGACCGAGGACCACGCCCACTTCTCCCTGGCCGAGCCCATCCCCGGCCCCACCACCGCCGAGCTGGGCAAGGCCGCCAAGGGAGCCTCCGCCACCATCATCGCGCCCTTGTTCGAGCGCCGCGCGGCCGGTCTCTACCACAACTCGCTGGCGGTCATCGGCCCGGACGGCGAGGTGCTCGGCGTCTACCGCAAGATGCACATCCCCGACGACCCGCTCTTCTACGAGAAGTTCTACTTCGCCCCCGGCGACCTGGGCTTCAAGCGCTTCGACACCGCCGTGGGGCCGGTCGGCACCCTCATCTGCTGGGACCAGTGGTATCCCGAGGCCGCGCGCCTCACCGCGCTTCGCGGCTCCAACATCCTGTTCTACCCCACGGCCATTGGCTGGCACCCCTCAGAAAAGGCCCAGTACGGCGACGAGCAGCGCGACGCCTGGATGACCATCCAGCGCGCCCACGCCATCGCCAACGGCTGCTACGTGGCCGCCGTGAACCGCGTGGGGCACGAGATCCCCGAGACCGGCGGCGACGGCCTGGAATTCTGGGGAACGAGCTTCATCTGCGGGCCCATGGGCAAAATCATCGCCCAGGCCTCCACCAACCAGGAGGAGATCGTCCTGGCCGAGGTGGACCCCAAGCTGGTGGACACCACCCGCACCCACTGGCCCTTCCTGCGCGACCGCAGGATCGACGCCTACGGGCCGCTGGAGAAGAGGTTCATCGATGAGTGATGCTGCGGCCTATCGCCTGCCCGCTGAGTGGGAACTCCACGCCGCCACCTGGCTCGCCTGGCCCAAGAATCCCGCGGACTGGCCGGGCAAGTTCCATCCCATCGGCTGGGTGTTCGGCGAGATCGTGCGCAAGCTCGCGCCGTATGAAAAGGTGCGCATCCTCGTGGACGACGCGGCCTGGGAGGCCAAGGCCCGGCGCGTGCTCGCCAAGGCGGGCGTGGACCCGTCACGGGTGCGCTTCTACCACATCCCCACCGACCGGGGCTGGTGCCGCGACATGCTCCCGGCCTTCACCGTGCGGGAGGAGTCGCCCCGCGCCCGCGCCGTGAGCTTCGGCTTTACCGGCTGGGCCAAGTATTCCAACCACCTGCTGGACGCCGAAGCATCCGAGGCCGTGGGCCACGCCCTCAAGATGCCCGTGACCGCCGCCATGCACGGCTCACGCAAGGTGGTGCTGGAGGGCGGCGGCATCGACTGCAATGGCCAAGGCGTCCTGCTCACCACAGAAGAGTGCTTCCTGGACCCCCTGACCCAGGTGCGAAACCCCGGCATGACCGCCAGGGATTACGAGGCCGTGTTCCGGGAGTATCTTGGCATTGAACAGGTGATCTGGCTGGGCCAGGGCATCGCCGGGGACGACACCCACGGCCATGTGGACGACCTGTGCCGCTTCGTCTCGGCCGATACAGTGGTGCTCTGCAAGGAGAACGACCCCTCCGACGCCAACTACCGCCCCCTGCAGGAGAACCGCGAGAGGCTGGAGGGCGTGCGTTTGCCCGGCGGCGGCAAGCTTCAGGTAATAAGCCTGCCCATGCCGGAGCCGCTGTACTTCGAGGGGGTGCGGGTCCCGGCCAGCTACGCGAATTTTTACATCGCCAACGGCACGGTGCTGGTGCCCACGTTCAATGACGTGAACGACCGCAAGGCGCTGGGGATACTGGCCGAGTGCTTCCCGGACCGCGACGTGGTGGGGATACACGCGGTTGATCTGGTGTGGGGATTCGGCACGCTGCACTGCCTGACCCACGAGCAGCCAGCCACGGCCAAGGCCGACGCGGACTGATTTTCAAAACAATTTCGCGGGATTCACCGGCCAGACGGTGAATCCCGCGAAGCTGCCGAGGAGTCCAGAGGGCGGCAGCCCTTTGGCCGCCGGAGGCTTCTCCCGAGACAATCACCAGCCGGCTATCACTTCCTCCAGCCCCGGGCCTCGAACCCGCCGTTCAGCAACTCTTCCTTGTTATAGAGAAAATCCCCGCCATCCATGGCGCTGAAGCTGCCCCCGGCGCCCAGTATGATCGCGTGCCCCGCTGCCGTGTCCCACTCCCAGGTGCGGTTGAAACGCGGGTAGACATGGGCCGCGCCCTCGGCCAGCAGCCCGAACTTCAGGGCCGACCCCGCCGCCACCATGCGGTGTTCGGGGAAACGCTCCAGGTAGGCGGCCAGACGCTCGTCCGGGTGGGAGCGGCTTCCCACCACCACGACCGGCTCGCCGGGTTCCGGGCCGCGCGCATGGATAGCCTGCCGCTCGCCGCTTTCGTATTTCACGCTGCCAAGGCCGGGGCCGCCCGCGTACAGCACGTCCTTCACGGGCACGTAGAGCGCGCCGAACACCGGCCTGCGGTCCACCACCAGCCCGATGCACACGGCGAACTCGCCGTTTCGCTTCACGAACTCCTTGGTGCCGTCCAACGGGTCCACCAGCCAGAAGCGCTTCCACTTCAGACGCTCGGCGTAGGCGGCCTTGGGCGACTCCTCCGAAACCACGGGGATGTCCGGGTT
The DNA here is from genome assembly GCF_022808915.1 of Fundidesulfovibrio terrae. Classification (NCBI taxonomy): domain Bacteria; kingdom Pseudomonadati; phylum Thermodesulfobacteriota; class Desulfovibrionia; order Desulfovibrionales; family Desulfovibrionaceae; genus Fundidesulfovibrio; species Fundidesulfovibrio terrae. The sequence goes on along the minus strand of NZ_JAKZFS010000002.1, from coordinate 307,259 downwards.
GAGGGCCGCGAGAGACTGGGTGATGATTTCGTTGGAGGCTTTGTCCGCCCTGGTGATGGGGGAGTTGTCCTCCTTGCACTCCACGTCGAAGTCCGTGGAATAGACCTGCATGATGGCCTGCCCGGCCAGGCGGGCCACTGCGCAGATGGAGTCGTAATCGAGTGTGGTCATGAAGGTTCTCCCAATGATGGATCGGCTGCGGCGCTTTCCCCCGCCTTCGTCAAAACCACCAGTTTCAGGTCCGGCCGGGCCGCCAGGATGAAGGTACTTTGCGAGTAGCGCAGGAAGCCGTCCCCGGGATGATTGAAGGTCCGTTCCCCGCCCTCGCGGCCGAGTACGGCCTGTTCTTCCCAGAGCCGGGCGAACAAGGCGCTGCGGCTGCCCAGGTCCTCGATGAGGCCCCGCATGTCCGGATCGTTCGATTTCGTCCCGTAGTCTGCCCGGAGTTCCGCCACCACCCGGCGGGCCCGCTCCTGCCAACCGTTGATGAGCGATCGGGCGGCCGGGTCCAGGAAGATGTACCGCAGGAGGTTCCTGTCGGCGTCGCGGTCCAGCCACCCGGCGAAGAGCCGGGATGCCGGGGGATTCCACGCGCGCACGGTCCAGGTTGCGTCCAGCAGGTAGGCCGGGGCGGCGATGGCCGCGACAACCCCGAAGAGGGCGTGCGGCAGGGCGGCCGGCCCAGGGATCTCGCCGCCCTCGGGATCGCGCTTCCCGGCCATCTCGAACAGATAGGCCCGCTCGGCCCGCGACAGCCCGAACGCCATGGCCAGCCGCCCCAGCGCCTGCGGGGAAATGGAGACGTCGCGGCCCTGCTCGATCCAGGTGTACCACGTGGTGCTCACGCCGCACAGCTGGGCGACCTCCTCGCGACGGAGGCCCGGAGTGCGGCGGCGCTGGCCGACCGGGAGCCCCGCCGCCGCCGGGGACAGGCGTTCCCGATGGGCACGGACGAACTGTCCCAGGGCGTGGCGTTGCATTGGCGCTGATGCGTGCATGGCAGTGTTGATACTAGGATAAATCAGAAACTTGTACCAGTGTAAACAGGCTCGTACGGTCAGCCTCAAGACTGCCGGAAAGGAGGCATCGACCATGACCGACAAAGCCCATGAAACCGTTGTCCGCGAACAATTCGGCGCCCGCGCGGGAGCCTATGTGGCGAGCACCGTCCACGCCGGGGGCGAAGACCTGGACCACCTGGAGGAACTTGTGGGGGAGCGCCCGCAGGCCCTGGTGCTGGACCTGGGCTGCGGCGGCGGCCATGTGAGCTACCGCCTCGCGCCCCATGTGGGCCGGGTGGTGGCCTTCGACCTGTCGGAGGACATGCTGCGCACGGTGGCGGCCGAGGCCCGCAAGCGCGGCCTGGACAACATCGCAACCGAACGCGGCTCGGCGCAACGCCTGCCGTTCGCCGACGGCTCCTTCGACGTGGTGGTCAGCCGCTACAGCGCCCACCACTGGGGCGATCTTCCGGCCTGCCTCAGGCAGGCGCGACGGGTTCTCAAAAGCGGCGGGCTCGCCGTGTTCATGGATACGGTCTCGCCCGGCCCGGCCGTGGCGGACACGTATCTGCAGGCTGTGGAGCTCCTGCGCGATCCGTCCCACGTGCGCGATTACTCGGTCGACGAGTGGCTGCGGGCAGCCCGGGAGGCGGGGTTCACGCCCGGCGCGGTCATCCGGCGGCGCCTGCGCCTGGAATTCTCCTCCTGGGTCCGGCGCATGGCCACTCCGGAGCTTTCCGTGCGGGCGATCTGCTCGCTCCAGGAGCGGATGGCCGGGGAGGTGGCCCGGCATTTCGAGATCGAGGAGGACGGAAGCTTCACCGTGGACACGCTGACCTTGACCGCCACCGTCTAGACGCCCCCAACAGGCGCGGGGGCCCCCCGCCACGACCCCGGGGGGGCCGCGCCCCCCCAAATTTACCGGGTGGCCCCCCGGGTTCGCCCCCCCCCCCGGGGGGGGCCCGGCCGTCATGGGGGCGGGGGGGCCCCGCGCCGATCAATTTATACGGGATGCCAAAGGGCGTTGGCCCTTTGGCCGCCGGAGGCATCTCCCCTGCCTCTCTCCCATCCTCCTACGGATTGTACGCGGCCAGCGCCTCTTCCACCGCTCCGCAGGCCACGGCACGCCCGGCTTCCAGCACCAGGGCCCGGTTCACGCAGGCGGGAATCTCCGCCGGGTTGTGCGTGACCATCACCAGCTGCTTGCCCTGGGCGGCCAGGTCGTCCAGGAGCACCAGGATTTCGGCCCTGGCCGAAGGGTCGAGCCCTCCCAGGGGCTCGTCGAACAAAAGCACCTGCGGATCGAAGGCCAGGGCGCGCCCGATCATGGTCTTCCTGGCCTGCCCCTGGGACAGGGTGGTCATCTCCCGGTCGGCCAGGGGGGTGAGCGAAAGCTTGTCCAGCCAGGACGCGGCCGTGGCCAGCATCTCGGACGAGGGCTCCTCGTAGAGGCCGAAGCTACCGAAGAATCCCGACACCAGGACGTCGCGAACCGTGAACCCGGCTGGATGCTCGGCCTGCCATTCCCAGGAGACCAGGCCCATGCGGGCGCGCAGGTCCCAGAGGCTGGCCGGTTCGGGCAGGCCGAAGCGGGTGATGGCCCCGCTCGCGGGGTGCAGGTCCCCGGCCAGGAGCTTGACGAAACTCGATTTGCCCGCGCCGTTGCGCCCGGCCACCACCCAGTGTTCGCCGGGCGCGAGCGACCAGTCGAGGCGTGCCAGCACGTCGCGGCCGGACAGGGTGACGGTGGCCCCGCGCACCTCGATGAGCGGCGGTCCTGAAGACTGCGCCACCGAGGGCTCCTGCGCGGCCGCGCGAGTGCGTCTCGTGGGGGCCAGACGCCTGGCGGCCTCTTTGAGGGAGCCCTGCATCACGGCGCGGCCGTTCTCCAGCACCAGGGCCTCGAAACCAAGGTCGGGCAGGCTGGACGGATGGTGGGTGGTGGCGCACAGGCCCACGCCGCGCTCGGCCAGGCGCGTGAGCACCGATCCCAGCAGCTTGCGCGAGAGGGCGTCCAGGCCGTCCACGGCCTCGTCCAGGAAGAGCCATTCGGGCTTACGCACCATGGCACGGGCCAGGAGCACGGCCTGGGCCTGCCCCTGGGACATCTCCAGGTACGGCTTGTAGGCAAGCTGGCCAAGCCCCAACGTTTCGAGCGCCTCCAGGGCGACGCGGCGCTCGGGCTCGCCCACTGTTCCCGAGGGCAGGGGAGTGTCGGTGAGCCCCGAGACCACTACCAGCCAGCCGGACACGTTCCAGCCCCGTCGGCGGTAGAGATCTCGCATGTCCGATCCCGCCAGCCCTATGCGCGGGCGGGCCTCGATGGGGCTTGCGGTCTCGCGGCCGTCCACGATGTAGACGCGCTGCCCGGCGAAGCCGCCTCCGGGAAGCTGGTCGGGCCAGATTTCGCCGCGCGCCAGGCGCAAAAGCGTGGACTTGCCCGCGCCATTGGAACCGGCCAGGGCCACCCGGCCGCCTGCAGGCAGCCGCCAGGACACCCCGTCCAGGATGGGGCGTCCGCCCCGGCTCACCCGGACGTTCTCGAGAATGATTTCAAGACTCATGGCCCGGAGGTCATAGCCCCGCCCTGCCCAAAAGGCCAGAGCGCCGCGCCGGGCCCGGGCTGGGCCGCCGATCCCGTCCGGGAGCGCACACCGCCAAGCGCCTTGCATTTCCCCGGTGAAAAAGCCATTTTGTATCCTGCAAAAGCTGAAGGGGGAATGCCGTGAGCACCTGCACCGTTCTCTTGGTGGACGACGAGGCCGAATTCATCGACACCCTGGGCAAGCGCCTGGCGCGCCGGGGGCTTGAGGTCCATCTGGCCCACTCCGGCCAGGAGGCCCTGGACGTGGTGGCCGCCCAGGAGCTCGACGTGGTGGTGCTGGACGTGAAGATGCCCGGCATGGACGGCATCGAAGCGCTCCAGAAGATCAAGGCGCTCAAGCCCGACCTGGAGGTGCTCATGCTCACCGCCCACGCCAACGTTGAGGTGGCCATGCGCGGCATGGAGCTTGGGGCCTTCGACTACCTCATGAAGCCCGTGGAACTGGACGAACTGCTGTACAAGATCCAGGACGCCAACAAGAAGAAGTGCCTCATCGCCTGATTGGCGGGGCAATCACGTGTTCACCCGCCTGAAGACCATCTTCTCAAGCCTGCTCGGAGGCGACGGGCGCGGCCAGGGCCTCTCCGACGAGGATATCCTGGCCGAATTCAGGAAGCGCTACCACAACTTCCGGCTGCTGCTCACGGCCAACAAGAAGACCCTGGGCATCATGAGCGAGATGGAGCAGGCCCTGCGCGGCCAGTTCGTCTTCGGCATGTCCTTCGTGCGATCCCAGGCCACGGCCGCCTCGGTCAACGTGTTCCGCATCGTCAAGCACCTCTCCGAGATCGCCCCCGGCAAGTACGATTCTCTCTTCGAGCGCTTGAAGGACATCCAGGCCCAGATCGCCGCGGTGCTCGACCGCCAGCCCCACAGCGAAGCCACGGAGCTTACGCTGCCCCTGGAGGCGGTGGGACGCGAGACCTCCGACCAGGTGGGCTCCAAGATGGCCAACCTGGGCGACATCATGACCCGGGTGGGCCTGCCCGTGCCCCCGGGTTTCGCCATCACCTCCCTGGCCTACTACCGATTCATGAACGACACCGGCCTGCAGGACGAGATCAACCGCCTCATCCAGGTGGTCGGCTCGGACGACCAGGCCAAGCTCCTGCCCCTGTGCTCGCAGATCCAGCAGATGATCGTCAGCGCCGAACTGCCCCAGAGCGTGGCCGACGCCATCACCTCGGCCTACAAGGACCTCGAGGCCAAGACCATGCCCGCCGTGCATGTCTCCATGCGCTCGAGCGCCCTCGGCGAGGACGCCCTGGGCCAGTCCTTCGCCGGGCAGTTCCGCAGCGTGCTGGGCGTCAGCCCCGAGGACCTGCTCATCGCCTACAAGGAGATCGTGGCCTCCAAGTACAGCCCCCAGGCCGTCACCTACCGGCTGGCCAAGGGCATCCCCAGCGAGGACGTGGCCATGTGCGTGGGATGCATGGCCATGATCCACGCGCGCTCCGGGGGCGTGGCCTATTCGCGAAACCCCCTCTCCATCCGCGACGACGAGGTGTATATCCACTCGGCCTGGGGACTGGCCAAGACCGTGGTGGACGGGGCCGTATCCTCGGACCTGTTCGTGGTGCGTCGGGGCGACCCCCCCGCCCTGGTGGAGAGCCACATTTCCCTGAAAGACAGGCTCTTCGTCTGCGACCCGGTGGCCGGCGTGTGCCGCAATGAAGAGGCCGGCCCCCTGGCCGGGCAGCCGAGCCTCACCGACGAGGAGGCCCTGGAGCTCGGCCGCATCGCCATCGCCCTGGACAAGGCCTACGGCGAGCCCCTGGACATCGAATGGGCCATGGACGAATCCAGGCGGATATTTCTTTTGCAGTGCCGCCCCCTGCAACAGATGGAGGCGGGCCGGGCCGAACGCCCCGAGAGCCAGTTCGGCAAGCCGCTCATGTCCGGCGGGGTCACGGGCAGCCCGGGCATCGCGGCCGGGAAGGTCCACCCGGTGCGCCGCGACATGGACATGCTCACCTTTCCGGAGGGAGGGGTGCTCTTGTGCTCGGAAGCCTTGCCGCGCTGGGCCACGCTCCTGGGCAAGGCTTCAGCCGTGGTCTCGGAGCGCGGCAGTTCGGCCGGGCACCTGGCCAACGTGGCCCGGGAGTTCGGCGTGCCCGCCATCATGGGGCTCACGAATGCCGTGGCGGCCCTGTCGGACAAGGGCGTGGTCACGGTGGACGCCGACGGCCTGGGCATCTACGCCGGGCGCGTGGAGGCCCTCCTGGCCCTGGCCCCGCCCCGCGACACGGACCAGGCCCTGCACTCGCCCATGCACGCCATCCTGCGAGAGGTGCTGGACCACATCGCTCCCTTGAGCATGCTCGACCCCACGGCCCAGGAGTTCGCCCCCGAGAATTGCAAGACGCTCCACGACATTACCCGCTTCTGCCACGAGAAATCCGTCGTGGAGATGTTCCGCTTCGGGCAGGACTTCCACTTCTCCAAGCGGGCTTCCAAGCAGCTCAAGTACCGCGTGCCCATGAAGTGGTTCTTCGTGAACCTGGACGACGGGTTCGTGAGCGACGTGAAGGGCAAGTACGTCACCATGGAGCAGATCGCCTGCGACCCGGTGCACGCCCTCTGGGAGGGGTTCGTGGCCGTGCCCTGGAAGGGGCCGCCGCCCGTGGACGCGGCCGGGTTCATGCACATCGTGGCCCACTCCACGGTGAACCGGAACATCGCCCATGTGGACGACGAGTACGCCCAGGGCAACTACTTCATGATCTCCAATCATTACATGTGCTTGAGCTCGCGATTCGGCTACCACTTCTGCACGGTGGAGGCCCTGGTGGACGAGCGCGAGAACGAGAACTACGTGAGCTTCCAGTTCAAGGGCGGGGCTGCGGAGCTGGACCGGCGCATGCGACGGGCGCGGTTCGTGGCCGAGGTGCTGGAGAACTACAGCTTCCAGGTGGAGATGCAGGGCGACGAGATGCGGGCCATGTACGCCAAGGGTCCCATGGACGTGATGCTCGATAGGCTGCGGGTGGTCGGGTATCTCTTGATGCACACCCGGCAGATCGACATGGTCATGACCAACGACGCCCTGGTGAACCACTACCGCCAGCGCTTCGCCACCGAGATCGGGGACATCCTGCGCGAGTCGGGGGAGAAGCACATGTCCCAGGTGATGCGGGAGATGGCGTAACGCGGCCTCTCCCCGACCCTACTCCTCTTCCCCAAGCTCCCCGCTCAACTGAAATTTCGTCATGAACGCCCGGTCGATGCGGTCCTTGAGCCACATGGCCGTGCGCCCCTCGTAGGCGAGGCGCCCCTTGCTCAGGATGCCGTGGCCGTCGCCGCAGTTGAGTATCAAGAGATACCCCGGCTCCGAGCCGGTGAACTCCTCAAGCTCCCGCCCTTCCAGCGCCGCCATGAGGTTGTGGTGCAGCACCGGGTTCTGGCGCACCGGGTACACCCCCACCTTGTCCAGCTCCCGGGGCGCAAAGCTCACGCAGTCGCCGCCGCCGAAGACGTTGTGGTGACTGACGCTTCGCAGGTACTTGTCCACCAGAATGCCGCCCTTGGGCCCGGCCTTCAGCCCGAAGCGGGTCAGGTTGGGCTGCGGCTGGATGCCTATGGCCAGGAAGGCCACGTCGTAGGGCACGTGCAGGCCGTCGGTGAGCACGGCCTGGCCGTCCTTCAGGCGGGACACCCCCAGCCCTTCGAAAATCTTGATGCCCCTCCGGGCAAGCGAGCGATAGGCCAGCAGGCGCACCCGCTCGGGAAAACGCTTGAGCATCGCGCTTCCCGGGGCGATGGACACGTCCGGGGTTTCGGTGCAGCCGCAGCGAATGAGGGTGCAGGTGTTTCCGGCCAGCTCGAACCCGGCCGGTCCGCCGCCCATGACCAGCACCCTGGGGGAACGCCCCAAGGCCAGGATGTTCTCCAGGCGGAGCTTGGCCGCGAGCAGGTTGTCGATGGGCTTGACCGGGAACACGTCCGGGCGGCCCGACCCGGTCACGCCGTGGGGGGGCAGGGAGCCGGTGTTGAAGGAGCAGACGTCGTAGCCCACGGCCATGCCGTTCTCCAGGCGCGCCACGTTGCGGTCCGGCTCCAGGGACACGGCCTTGCTGCGGATGAAGGTGGCCCCGCCCGCCTCGGCCATCTTGCGCACGTGGAAGCGGCACTCCTGCGGCCGGTAGCGCCCGGAGAGCATGCCCGGCCCCATGCCGGAGTAATAGTGGTAGTCGCTGGGGCTGACCAGGGTGACGTGGTGCCCGGCGTCGCGGTAGCCGGCCAGGTTGGCCAGCACGGTGAGGTGGGCGTGGCCGCCGCCCACGAGCAGAAGGTGCTTTCCCATATACGCGGTATGCGGGAAAGCCAGGGAGAAGGCAAGGGGCGATGGAGGCCTAGTGCTCGGTCACAAGCCCCAGGCGCTTGAGCTCCGTGAGCAGGGCCTTTTCCTCGATGGGTTTCTGCAGGAAGGCCATGGCTTCGCCCAGGAACATGGCGTTGTGGGTGTCCTCGGCATCCTCGAGCACGGACGTGATGATGATCTTGGCCCGGCTGCCCTTGTCGATGCCGTGGTCCTTCTCCACGTCGCGGATCTCGCGCATGGCTTCGGACCCGTCGATCTCGGGCATGCGCAGGTCCATGCAGACCAGATCGTAGGGTTTCTGGTCCTTGAGGGCGCGCTGGAAGGCCATGACGGCTTCCTCCCCGTTTTCGGCCACGTCGCACGCGGCGTAAGGGTGGAGGATGTACTCCAGGAAGCTGCGGCTGTAGAAATCATCGTCGACGATGAGCACACGCATGACCGTCTCCGCGTTTGGCTGGACTGCAGTGAGAGAGAGCCCACATCTATCGCCGGAGCCGAGGCCATGTCAAGGTTGGCCGAAGGGGATCATGTTCAAGGCGTTTCCGGCGCAGTGGCAGTTGGAATCGTACCCGGAAACGTATTCCAGGCGCGAGCGCAGGCAGGCCGCCACGCCGTCCTCGAAGACCACCCACACCCGGCCGTAGCCCAGGCACAGGTAGCGCCCGGACCGCTCCGACGAGGCGAACCCGCGCGGCTCGCCCAGCAGTTCGCGCACCTCGTCCACGCCCATGCCGCGCCGCACGTATTTGCGGATCAACGCCTCGTCGTCGCCGAGCTTCTCGTTCAGCTCCCTGCCCTTCTGTTCGGCCTTGGCCTTGCGATCCTGGATGGAGGGAGGCGGCGGCGCGCCCGGCGTGGTGGGCCAGACGTCTCCGGTCCCCTGGGCGAACGCCGGGGCGGACAGCGCGAGACAGAGAAGAAGAAGCGGCAACGACCTGGGCATGGCCCGTGCTAGCACATCTCGCGGGGATTTGGAATCAGACCGCCTGGAATTGATCGGCGATGAGGGTTTCGGCCTCGTCCCGGGGAACGGGGCGGGAGAACAGGAACCCCTGGCCGTACTGGCAGGCCAGGTCCTTGAGTTCGCTCAGCTGCCCGTGCTGCTCCACGCCCTCGGCCACCACCTCCAACCCCAGGTTGTGGGCCAGGTTGACGATGGCCCCGACGATCTCGGCGTTTTCCGGACCCTCGCCCATCTTGCCCACGAAGCTGCGGTCGATCTTGAGGCTGTCCAGGGGGAAGCGGTGCAGGTAGGCCAGGGAGGAATAGCCCGTGCCGAAGTCGTCGATGCTGATCTTCACGCCCAGGTCCTTCATGTGGGTGAGCATGCGCGAGGCGAATTCGGCGTTCTCCATGACCTTGGTCTCGGTGATCTCAAGCTTGAGCGATTCCGGGGGCACGCCGGTTTCGTCCAGCACGGAGCGGATCTCGGCCACCAGGTCCAGGTGCATGAACTGCTTGGCGGAGATGTTCACGCTCATGGTCAGCGGGGCGGCCGACGGCCAGCTCTTCTGCCACTGGGCCAGCTGCCTGCACGCCTGGCGGAGCACCCAGCTGCCGATGGGCAGGATGAGCCCGGTTTCCTCGGCCAAGGGGATGAAGTCCCCGGGCGCGATGAGCCCGCGCTTGGGGTGCTCCCAGCGCACCAGGGCCTCGAAGCCCTGGAGCTTCCCCGTTTCGATGCTCACGATGGGCTGGTAGTGCAGCAGGAGCTCCCCACGCTCCACGGCCAGGCGCAGGTCGGTCTCCAATTGCAGAAGCGACGTGGCGGCCTGGTGCATGGTGGGGTCGAAAATCTCGTAGCGGTCCTTGCCCAGGGTCTTGGCGCGGTACATGGCGATGTCCGCGTCGCGCACCAGGTGTTCCGGGCGCTCGTAGGTCCAGGTCTTGAGCACCACGCCGATGCTGGCCGAGGTGAACACCTGCCTGCCCTGGATGGTGAAGGAGCGGGTCAGTTCGTCGTGGAGCCGGGACAGGATGTGGGTGGCGTCCAGGGTGCCGGAGATGTCGTCCACCAGCACCGCGAACTCGTCGCCGCCGAAGCGGGCCACGGTGTCCATGGGCCGAAGCGCCCGCTTGAGCCTGGCCGAGACCTCCACCAGCAGGGCGTCGCCGGCCTGGTGTCCCAGGCTGTCGTTGATGATCTTGAAGCGGTCCAGGTCCAGGAAGAACACGGCGAAGCGGTAGCCGTGCTTGCGCTTGGAGCGGTGCAGGGCCCAGTCCAGGCGGTCCATGAACAGGATGCGGTTGGGCAGCCCCGTGAGGGCGTCGTGGAAGGCCTGGTGGCGCAGCAGCTGTTCGGCGTTCTTGCGGGCGGTGATGTCCTGGACGTGGCCCTCGTGATACAGGAGCATCCCGTCCTCGCCCCGCACCTCCCAGGCGCTTTCGTTGATCCAGACCAGCACGCCGTCGGCGCGGCGGATCTCCGATTCGAAATTGGCCACCTGGCCTGTGTTGGCCAGGGCCTGGCGGAACTCCCCGCGCCGGGTGGAGTCCACGTACAGGCGGGCGTCCAGGTCGTCGGTTTCGTCCATGAGCGCCTGGGGCGACTCGAAGCCGAAGATGCGCGCCAGAGCCGGGTTGGCCGAAATGTAGCGCCCGCCCGGGGCACACTGGTAGATGCCGTCCAGGGAGTTCTCGAAGATGGAGCGGTACTTGGCCTCGGCCCGGGTGAGCTCCTCCTCGGCCTTCTTGCGCTTGGTGACGTTGGTGAGCGTGCCTTCGTAGAAGAGCGGTTCGCCGTCCTCGCCGCGCACCAGCCTGGCCTGCTCGCGTATCCAGATGACGCTGCCGTCCTTGCGATAAACCTGGGACTCGAAATCCGTCACCTGCCCGTCGCGGTGCATGGCCCGGACGAATTCCTCGCGCCGGGCGGGATCGGCGTAGAGCATGTTGGGGAGGTCCCCGGGACCGGCCATGAGTTCCTGGGGGGATTCATAACCGAAAATGCGCGCCAGGGCCGGGTTGGCCGAAATGCAGTGCCCGGAGGGGGTGGTCTGGAAGATGCCTTCCTGGGCGTTCTCGAAGATGGTGCGGTACTTCTCCTCGGCCAGGCGCAGGCGTTCCTCGGCCAGCTTGCGCGCGGTGACGTTCTCCACCGTGCCTTCCAGGAAGCGCTGCCCACCCGCGCCGTGCACCAGCTTTCCGGTCAGGGCCAGCCAGATGGGCTGGCCGTCGCGGCGGCTGGTGGGCACCTCGAAGCCGGACACCGCGCCGTGCGTCTCCAAAAGGCTCCAGAGCTGGCCGCACTTTTCGGGATCGTCCAGGAACAGTTCGCACATGTCCGGGCGGGCCAGCAGCTCCTCGGTGGAGGCGCAGCCCAGTATCTCCGCCAGGGCGGGGTTGACCATGGTCAGCTTGAGATCCAGCGTGGCCTGGAAGATGCCCATGACCGCGTTCTGGAACACGCCCCGGTACTGGCGTTCCGCCACGCGCAGGGCCTCTTCGGCCTGCTTGCGGGCAGTGATGTCGGTGTAGATCCAGAAGAGCCCCACCCGCACACCGCCGGCGCTGATGGGGCAGCCCACCACCAGCACGTGGACCTGGGTCCCGTCCTTGCGCACCCGCACGGTCTCACGCTGGATGATGCCCTCCATGAGGGCCTTGCGGCGCAGGTCGTTGGACTCCTCCATCATGTCCCCGGACACGATGAGTCTCGGCAGCCAACGTCCCTTGGTTTCGACCGGGGTATAGCCGAAGAGGTTCTCGAAGCCCCGGTTCACCTCCAACACGTCGATGGCGTTGTTGGTGATGGCGATGGCCTGGGGGGAGTTTTCGAAAAGCTGCTCGAAGTAGGCTTGCTGCAAGAGGAGGTCGTCGCCGCTGTCCGTGGCCGGGATGTCGGGCAGGCTGCTGCCCAGGAGACGGCGGACGACCTGGATCAGGCGGGTCCTGTCCTCGAGGCCGGCATGGTCCAGGGCGCGCAGCTCCTCCGGATATCCGGGGGCGTCCGCCGCAAGCGGGTTTTCCAGTATGAGCAGCGGGGTTCTTGGGCGCCTGCGGCGCATGAAGGCCACGGTGTCGGCTGCAGACAGGGCGGGGCCTGAGCCCACCATGAAAAGATCCCAGGCGTGCGTGGCCAGGCGGCACTCCAGGTCGGCCAGGGTGTCCACCCGGGCGTAGACGGGCGAAAAACCGGCCCGGGACAGTTCGCGCACCAGATCAGCCGAAATGGCTTCGGAAGCGTGGACGATAAGGACTCGCAGGTGGTCACTCACGGCGGTCTCTATTACACTGCGGATGCAAGGACTTGGGAGCTGAAATGCCAGGCGCAGCCTACGGCCAACCTCTCAGAAAAGCCATAAAAAAATATTCCGTGTCAGTCCGGATGGTTGGCTTTTCCGGCCAATTCGGCCGCCGTCCGCACGGCAAGCTCCAGGAACTCATCCAGCGCGACCTCAAAGCCGTCGAGCATGGCCCGGGGCGGAGTCTGACCCGCCCCCAGCGCGCCCTCCAGGTCCAGGGCAGCCGCGTGCAGCCTCCCCCCTCCCAGGTTGGCGGCCAACCCTTTTATGGAGTGAGCCAATATGGCGCCTTCCCGGGCCTTCCCTCCCGTGACGAGATCGCGCATGTGGCGTCCGGCCTGGGCGTATTCTCCCGCGAAACCCGAGAGCAGCCGCGCGTACAGGCCCGCGTTGCCGAGCAGCAGAGCCAGGGCGCGCTCCTTGTCCAGGGCCGGCGGCCGCTGGCCGCCGCCAGGGACGCGGCCAGCCAGGTGCGGCCGCAGGGCGGCCAGGAGCGACGCTATGTCCAGCGGCAGAGGCAGGTGCTCCTCCATGCCATATTCCAGCGCCCTGATGCGGTCGTCGATGGCCCCTCCACCGCCGAGCGCCAGCACGGGCAAGCCCTCCCCCGACTCGCCCTGGGGCATCCCCGCCAGGGCCTCGTCCAGCCCCGGCAGGCTCAAATCCACCAGGACGGCGTCGTATTGCGAGCGAGCCATCAGTCCGGCCGCCTCATGGCCGCTCCCGGCCAGATCGGCGACGATACCGGCCGCGCCCAGCATCCTGCCGACAGCATCCCGGTCCGCTGCGGACCTCGCCGCAACCAGCGCGCGCTTGCCGGACATCCCCCGGGCCAGTTCCTCCAGCATGCCGGGGGCAGCGAGCCCCGATTCGGGGTGCTGGACTGGCGGGGCGGCCGGAGCCCTCTCCGGCGATTCGCCCGGACGCGCAGGCGCGGAGTTTTCCGGTTGGGCGGGCGCAACGCACGCCGCCGGGTCGCTGGCGGCCGGGGTAGCCTGCGTCCCCACGGGAGCAGCCCGCCCGGAGAATTTGTCGCGCAGGTACAGAGAGAGGAGCACGCAGAACGCCAGGGCCAGGGCCGTTCCTTCCAGGTAGTCCCCCCAGTGCGAACCGGGCCCCTCCGGAAGAGCGGCCGCGCCGATGGTCAGGCGCAGTTTCACTCCAGAAATGTCCAACTCCGAGGAGGCCGCCAAAGGTAGATTCCCGGTCGTTCCCGCGATGGTCTCCATCTGCTCCGCCGTGCCCCCGCGTTTCTCCAGCCGGTAGGCGAACCCAAGCGCCGCGAGGTCGTCGAGCCCGGCCGAGGCGGTCAGGCCTTCCAGGGTCATGGTTGCGGCAACGAATCCCCAGAAACGTTTTTCGGAGTCGCCGGGAGTGAAGGCGGGGACCTTGCCCAGAAAGCCTGTCTTCCCGATGGTCAGGGTGTAGGGCTCGGTGATGGCCCCCCTGCCGGTTCTGGCGGCCTCGGCGGAACCGAACCCTCGTATCGGGTCGGCCAGGAGATCCATGCCCAGCAGATGTTCTCGCCCCTGCCTAGGATCGATGGTGGTGACGATCCCGCCCGGGGCGAGCCCCAGGGACTCGACGCCCGGAAATGCGGCCCTGACCGCCTTGGCCACCACCTCGAAGGACGACGACTCCACGGCTCCGGCGTAGATCATGGAGGCCACGATCCCGGGCGCGGTGAGAAGGAACGAGAACTTCTCCCCCAGGTCGGCGCTCTTGCGCAGGCACAGGGCTTCGATCTCATGGTGCAGGGCCTCCCGCTCGCCCTCGAGATGCCAAAGGACCCGGCAGTGAACCAGGCCCATGATCAGCACGAAGAGCAGAAAAGGCGCAAGGATGGTTTTCAATTTCCCCATGTCCGGGCAAATTCCTGGGTCGGTATGGAATGGATACAACTGTGTCTTTTGAATACAGGCTGCACGGAACAATGTAAATGCTCAGCCGAAAACCCATAAGCCCCGCACTTGGGGCGGAGCTTCGGCTCCAGGCCGCCCCCGCTTTTGCCATGCGCCCCGAATCCGCCTAGAATGCCCCTCATGAAACGCCTTCTCGCGCTCGCCGTCATGTTGTTGCTGGCCTCGCCCGGTTTCGCGGCCGAATCCGTGCAGGATTTCCCCATGCCCCGCCCGCTCTCCCAGCCCGTGGCGGACGCCGCCGGAAAGATCGCCGCGCTAGCCGCGCGCCCGGCCTCTCCCGGGAACGCCCTGTGCCTGGGCATCGTGCAGGCCCTGTCCAAACGCTATCCCGAGGCCGTCCAGACCCTGGCTCCGCTGAAAAACAGCCTGCCCGCCATGGCTGCATGGACCGGGCTCTACCTGGGCTACGCCAAATTCCGCCTTGGCGACTTCCCGGGGGCGCTCGGCGAACTGGACGCCCTGCCCCCCGAGGACATGCCCTTCGCCCCGGAAGCGCTGCTCCTCTCCGCCTATTGCCTGGAGGGCATGGGCTCGCCGCAAGCCCTCACGCGCTACGCCCGGTTCCTGGAACAGGGCGACCATCCCTTCCGCCCGGCCGCCCTGTGGCGCGGCGCGGCCGTGGCCGCCTCGTCCGGTGATTTCTCCACGGCCGAGGCGTACCTGCGCGAACTTTTTCAGGCCGCGCCCTGGACCTTTTCCGCCGAAAAGGCCGAGCCGCTGGCCAGGGAGCTCTTCCGCTCCGGCAAAACCTCGTTCGACCCCGACTCTCCGGACAGCCTGCGCGGGCGCATCGAAACCCTGCTGGACAAGTCCCAGACCGCCAAGGCCCAGCCCCTCATCGCCCGCTACGGGGCCGCCCCCGGATCGGACCCGGCCAGGGCCCTCTACCTGGAGGGCAAGGCCCTCTACGCCCGGCGCGACACCACGGCGGCCATCCAGCGTTTCGAGGACGCGGCCGGGCTCTTCGCCGACCCGCTCCCGGCCGCCTGGGCGCTCTACCACCAGGCCCGCGCCCTGTGGAGGTTCTCCGGCCCGGAGGACGCGGCCCGCATGGAGGAGCTTCTGACCCAGTGCCTGCGCCGGGCCCAGACGCTGCCGGACGGCGCGGACCTGGCCGAGGCGTCGCGGCGGCTGCTCATGCTCTCGCGCCTGGAGCGGGGCCGCATTGGCGACGCCCGGGCCATGGCGGACGAGTTGGCAGCATCCGGTCAAGGGGGTCAGCCCGGCCAGATCGGGCAGCCGGGCACCGAGGCCAGGGAGCAGGCCGCCTGGCTTTCCGGGCTTTTGAGCTTCGCCCAGGGGGACTTCGCCTCCGCCGAAACTGCCCTCGCGACGTTCCTGGCTGCCTACCCCAATTCGGACGCCCTGCCCGGCGCGCACTACTGGATCGCCCGGTCCAGGGAGGCCGCCGGGGACGCCGTCCAGGCCAGGGGGGCGCTGCGCATGGTGCTGGCCCGCTGGCCCAACGGCTATTACGGGATGTTGGCCGCCGCCCGGCTGGCGGCTCTCGAGGGCCGGTCCGGGGCGGCCCCCGGCGCGGCGGCCGCACTGTCTGCCTCGCCCAGCGCCGATGCGCCCCAAGCCGCATCCGGCATCGCCGCACCCGAAGCGCGTCCCGCCTCGCAGGCGGGGACGGACACGGCCCAGCCAGCCGCGGCGAGCCTCGCCGGGCTGTCCGCGACAGCCCCGGCTCAAGTGCCCGGGGCCTGCTCCATGCTGGCCGATGCGCCCGTCCCTCCCGAGGCCCGGGCGGGCTTCGACCGGGCCGGAGTCCTTGAGGCCGGGCTCCTGCCGGAACTGGCCGAGCGCGAGCTCGCGGCGCTTAACGCCCGCATGCCCCGGGACCCGGCCGTGGCCCTGCGCTACGCCCGGCTGGCCACCAGCCTCGGCAGCCACCAGAGCGCGGTGCGCGCGGCCTCGCGGGCCTTCCAGGCCTGCCTGTGGCGCGGCACGCGAGACGAGCTTCGCCCCCTGCGGGAAATCGTCTACCCCGACCGCCACCAGGACCTCATCGCGCGGAACCTGCTGGGAACCGGAGTGGACCCCAACATCATCCGGGGCCTCATCCGCCAGGAGAGCTTCTTCGAGCCCGAGGCCGTGTCCGGGGCAGGGGCCGTGGGGCTCATGCAGGTGATGCCGTCCACGGCGAAAACCCAGGCCGAGAAGTACGGGGAGAAGGGATTCAGGCCGGAAAGCCTCAGGGACCCGGCCGTGAACATCCGCTACGGAGTGCGCTATTTCCTGGAGCGCTACGAGGAGTACGGCGGCAACCTGGCCCTGACCCTGGCCAGCTACAACGCGGGGCGGGTGAAGATCGGCGTATGGCGGGAATTTTTGGGCGGGCTCGACCAGGAGCTGTTCGTGGAGTTCATCCCGTACACGGAGACGCGCGAATACGTGAAGCGCATCCTGGGCAACCGGGCCATGTACGCCATGTTATATTAGCCCAGAAGTGGGCTATTAATAATCAGTCATTCATTTCTATTATGAAAACACCCTAAAAGCCAGCGTATCCATCAAAGCCTCACTTGAATCAAACAATGACAACGCATTTATATTATAATACTTATCCAATCTAGACATAAATTCATTTCGTTTCGACCATGGTATTGTTATTTTCCACAACAAATCTTGCCTAGATTTTTGCGAATCGTCAGAAGCAGGCATAAACATTCCTTCGTATGGGGCATAAATCCAATGCTCATTCTTTCGCATCACGCAAAGTGTATACTCACTCTTTTGATTATAATGCCTCTTAAGGGCACCTCCAAAGGGACCAATATTCAATATCACAGGCTCACCACTCCACCCACTTTTCGTTCTAAACTCACTCATCGAATCCAAATACACAAATACAGCAACATGACCTTGTCCATCACGAGCACCATTGAATGCAAAATAAGAAGCGATATATGGCGATCCAGTCCAATCCAAAAGCGGAGATGGAAAACCATAATGACGCAGCCAAAACATATATCTTAGCGTACCATTGAATTCTTTAAGCAACAATGAATGAGGCATATAACTATCATTGTCGTCCAGCCACGCATCAAAACTCTTTTGAAATGTCGCCGTATCCCAATGGCCGCCCGAAAACACCTCAATTTGAGGTTTAATTTTTTCTATAATTCCATGGTATTCAGCAATTGGCATCATTTTTCTTTGTTTTCTGTCAAGTGTCGTTTCCAGTTCATATGAAGCATCGCTTTGCCCTCTGTAAATAAAATTACTCCCTGCCCTCCGACTGGAGCGCATTTCTTCTAGACGAGCCAATTCATCTTCGAAATCGTTCCAGCTATCAACAATGATATCTCCAATCATCGTCTACCCCCTAAGAAATATTAACACCCAAACAACTTACCATCAGCACTTGACGAGGCCGAATATTCTCAAACTTGAGTGTATTAAATCTTAGCACTCATACCTTGCTATTTCCCGTCGAACAGCCGCCCGCGCTTCACGGCCGCGCGGCCGTGCTTGTCCCTTATGGCGTCCACGGCCCGGTCCAGCTTGCTGGTCCTCTCGCGGGACGTATCCGGCACCAGGGTCAGCTGCTCCTGGCCCTTGGCGAAGTTCGACACCCCCACTCCGATCAGGCGCACCTTCTTGGCCAGCGGCACCGCGTCCAGCAGGGAGCAGGCCGTGCGGAAGATCTCCTCGTCCAGGTCGGTGGGGGAGTCCACAGTGTGGCTGCGGGTGATCTGCTTGAAATCCGCGTATTTGACCTTGAGCGTCACGGTGCGCCCCCGCAGGCCGTGCTTGCGCAAATCCCGCCCAACCCGCTCGGACTGGCGCAGCAGCCATTTCCGGAGCTCCTCCACGTCCGAGGTGTCGCGCTCGAAGGTGTTCTCGGCGCTGGACGACTTGGCCTCGCCGTGGGTCTCGATCTTCGTGGAGCCGACCCCGCTGGCCCTGGCGTGCAGCACCCTGCCCCACTCGCCAAGCCTGTCCTCCCAGAACTGGGCCGAGTAGCGCAGCACGTCCCCGCAGGTCTTCACCCCGAGGCTCGTCAGTCTCGGGAGGGTCTTGCCGCCCACGCCGGGAATCCTGCCCACGGGCAGGTCCTTGAGGAAGGCCGCCACCTCCTCGGGTTCGACGATGGTGATGCCGCCGGGCTTGCGGAAGTCCGAGGCGATCTTGGCCAGGAACTTCACCGGCGCGATGCCGATGGAGCAGGACAGCCCCGTCACCTCGCGCACCCTCGCCTGGAGCTTCAAGGCCAGTTCCTCCGGAGGCCCGAAGAGCCTGCGGGTTCCGGTGATGTCCATGTAGGCCTCATCCACGGAGGCCTGCTCAACCAGCGGGGAGAACTCGTTAAGCACGGCCATCACCTGGCGCGACACCTCGGCGTAGCGGCGCATGCGCCCGGCGACGAAAATTCCGTTGGGGCAGAGCTTGCGGGCCTGGGCCACGGGCATGGCCGAACGCACGCCGTACTTGCGGGCCTCGTAGGAGGCCGCCGACACCACGCCCCGGTCGCCCTTGCCCACGATCACCGGCTTGCCGCGAAGCGACGGGTCGTCCAGCTCCTCCACCGAGGCGAAGAAGGCGTCCATGTCCAGGTGCAGAATGCGTATGCTCTCGTCCATTGGCCTTGACATCCGTGCCGTATTGGTATGGCTACGTGCTTACGTGGCTCGTTTTTTTCCACCCATAGCCCAAGGACAACACGAATGAAACCGAAGGTGGGATTCGCCGGCATGGGGATCATGGGCAAACCCATGGCCCACAATATCGTCAAGGCAGGCTTCGCCGTGTCTGTCTACAACCGCACCAAACCCCAGCCGGACGACGTTGCGGGCGCTTACGTGGCCGACACGCCCCTGGCCCTGGCCAGGGAGAACGACGTGCTGGTGATCATGGTCACGGGTCCCAAGGCCATCGAAGCCATTCTCTGGGGCGAGGACGGCATGGCCGCCGCCCTGGGACAGGGCAAGAAAGTGGTCAACATGAGCACCGTGTCCCCGGAATACACGGCGCAGATAGCCGCCAAGGTGGAAGCCACGGGAGCCGTGTTCGTGGACGCCCCGGTGTCGGGCTCCAAGATTCCGGCCCAGCAGGGCACGCTGGTCGTCCTGGCGGGCGGCCCCAAGGACGAAGTGGAAGCCCTGGAGCCGATCTTCGCGGCCATGGGCAAGAAGACCGTGTACTGCGGCCCCGCCCCCCAGGGCTCCATGATGAAGATGGCCGTGAACCTGCTTTTGTCCAACATGATGTGCGGGCTCTCGGAAATGCTCACCTTCGGCAAGGCCGGGGGGCTCTCGGCCGAGACCATGCTGGAGGTGGTGCTGGGCGGCCCCATGGGCTGCGACCTGTTCAAGATCAAGGAGCCCCTCATCACCCAGCGTAAATTCCTGGCCCAATTCCCGCTCAAGCACATGGCCAAGGACCTCAAGTTCGTCACGGACACGGCCTGCGCCCTGCGCTGCCCGGCCCCCAGCGCGTTTGCGAACCTGCAACTCTTCAACCAGGGCATGTCCAAGGGCATGGGCGAGTTGGACTTCGCCGCCGTGATCGAGGTGCTCGAGGGCATGATCTGACGCCGTGCGCCAAAGGTCGCTTACATTTGGGACCGTTTCTGGACGCAACGCCCGGCCGGGGGTATCGGGGTTCTTCAGACTTCGCTTGAGGAGGTTATCGTGGACACCCTCGACTGCCTGTTCACCAGGCGCTCCATCCGGAAATACACCCCCGGTGCCGTGGACCCGGCCCTGATCGGGACGGCCATCCAGGCGGCCATGTCCGCGCCGAGCGCCGGGAACTCCCAGCCCTGGCATTTCGTGCTGATCACCGAGCGGGACATCCTGGACAAGATCCCGGAGTTCCACCCTTACGCGGCGATGGCCCGCCAGGCCCAGGCCGGCATCCTGGTCTGCGCCGACCCGGCCCTGGAGAAATACCCGGGCTACTGGGTGATCGACTGCTCCGCCGCGGTGGAGAACCTGCTCCTGGCCCTGCACGCCCAGGGCCTGGGCGCGGTGTGGGTAGGCGTCCACCCGGACCAGGGGCGCGTGGAAAACTTCCGGAAACTGCTCGGCATCCCGGAATCGGTCATGCCCCACAGCTTCATCCCCATCGGCCTCCCGGACCAGCCCTCCGGCCGGGCGGACCGGTACAAACCCGAGCGCATCCACCGCAACCGGTGGTAGCGCCGACCAAGGACGTATCCATGAAGACATCGCTCGGAGCCAAGACCCTGGCATCCCCCACCCCCACCTGGGTGGTCTGCGCCTACGACGCGGCCGGGAAACCCAACGGGGCCACCATCGCCTGGGGCGGCATCTGCTGTTCCAAGCCGCCGTGCCTGGCCATTTCGCTGCGCGCCGCCACCTACACCCACGGCTGCATCACGGCCTCCAAGGCGTTCACCGTCAACGTTCCCCGCCAGGACCAGGCCGTGATCGCCGACTACTTCGGCATGGCCTCGGGCCGCGACACCGACAAGTTCGCCGCAGCCGGAGTCTCGGCCGGGAAGAGCGACCTGGTGAGCGCCCCGTACCTCCAAGAATTCCCCCTGGTGTTCGAGTGCGCCCTGACCCACGTGGTGGAACTCGGCCTGCACACCCAGTTCGTGGGTGAGATCAAGGACGTCAAAGCCGACCCGGAAATCCTCACCGACGGCAAGATCGACATGGAGAAGCTGGGCACGGTGCTCTACTCGCCCGCCACCCGCCAGTACTTCGGCCTGGGGCCGCTGCTGGGAGCCGGATTCTCCATCGGAAACGCCTACGTGAAATAACCTGGGGAGGCCCGGTTGCCCCGCGAAGCCTTCGACATATCGGCCTATCCGGGCCTCACCGGGGAAGAGGCCCGCAAACGCCTCCGGGGAGAGGGACCCAACGAGATCCCCTCCCCGGACAAGCGGTGCCTTGCGTCCATCGTGCTTGAGGTGCTGCGCGAGCCAATGTTCCTTTTGCTCATGGCCAGCGGGACCATCTACCTGCTGCTGGGCGAAAAGACGGACGCCGCCATGCTCCTGGGCTTCGTCTGCATCACCATCACCATCACCGTCTTCCAGGAGCGCAAGACCGAGCGCGCCCTGGAAGCCCTGCGCGACCTCGCAAGCCCCAGGGCGCTGGTGGTGCGCGATGGCCAGCGCAAGCGCATTCCCGGCCGGGAGGTGGTGCGCGGGGACGTGATCGTGGTGGCCGAAGGCGACCGCGTGCCTGCGGACGCCAGGCTCCTCATGGCCATGAACCTCTCGGCGGACGAGTCCATGCTCACGGGTGAGTCCGTACCCGTCCGCAAGCCTCCGTCGGAAGCCCCTTCCGGCGACGCCAGGCCGGGCGGAGACGACATCCCCTTTCTCTTTTCCGGTTCGCTCATCGTCAAAGGCCTCGGCCTGGCCGAGGTGACCGCAACCGGCCCGTCCACCGAGATGGGGCGGATCGGCAAGGCGCTCTCCGGCGTCAAGACCGAATCCACCATGCTGCAGAAGGAAACCGGAAAGATCGTGCGCGCGTTCGCCGCGGCCGGTCTTGTTCTCTGCGGCGCCGTGGTGGTGGTCTACGCCCTTACCAGGGGAAGCTGGCTGGGAGGCTTTTTGGCGGGCATCACCCTGGCCATGTCCGTGCTGCCGGAGGAGTTCCCGGTGATCCTGACGATCTTCCTGGCCCTGGGAGCCTGGAGGATGTCCAAGCGCAACGTGCTCACCCGGCGGATGCCGGTTCTCGAGATGCTGGGGGCGGCCACGGTGCTGTGCGTGGACAAGACAGGCACCCTCACCCAGAACAGGATGGCCGTGTCCCAATTGCGGATCGGCGGGGAGAGCCTCGACCTGACCGGGTATGCGCCCAAGCTGCCGGACCAGTTCCACAGGCTGGTGGAGTACGCCCTCCTGGCCAGCCAGCGCGATCCCTTCGATCCCATGGAAAAGGCCATCCGGGAGCTGGGCCTGCTCCCCCTGGCTGGCACGGAACACCTGCACGACGACTGGACGCTGGTGCAGGAATACCCGCTTTCATGCCGCCTCCTAGCCATGTCCCACGTGTGGCGCTCCCCGGACGGCCGGGAGTATGTCATCGCCGCCAAGGGGGCGCCCGAGGCCATCGCCGAATTGTGCCACCTCCCCGAGGACGAACGCGAAGAACTGGCTCAGCGCGTGGAGGCCATGGCCTCGGGCGGCCTGCGGGTGCTGGGCGTGTCCGAGGCCACGTTCAGCGCGAGCGGCCTGCCCGAGGACCACCACGACTTCTCCTTCTCCTTCCTCGGACTGATCGGCCTGCACGACCCCATACGGCCGGCCGTTCCCGCCGCCGTCAGGGAATGCTACGGCGCCGGAATCCGCATCATCATGATTACGGGAGACTATCCCGGCACGGCCAGGAACATCGCGGCCCAGGTCGGGCTTGTCGATACCGACGGGGTTCTCGTGGGGCAGGATCTCGAAAAGCTCGACGACGGCCAGTTGGCCAGGCAGCTGGACACCGTTTCGATTTTCGCCCGGGCCGTGCCCGAACAGAAGCTGCGGGTCGTCAACGTGCTCAAATCGTCGGGAGAAGTGGTGGCCATGACCGGCGACGGGGTCAACGACGCCCCGGCCCTCAAAAGCGCCCATATCGGCATCGCCATGGGCGGCAGGGGGACCGACGTGGCCCGGGAAGCATCCTCCCTGGTGCTGCTGGACGACGATTTCTCCTCCATCGTCGAGGCCGTCCGGATGGGGAGGCGCATCTTCGACAACATCAGGAAGGCCATGGCCTACACCCTTGCGGTGCACGTGCCCATCGCGGGGCTGTCGCTCATCCCGGTCTTTTTCGCGGACTGGCCCCTGGTGCTCCTACCGGTGCACATCGTCTTCCTGGAGATGATCATCGACCCGGCCTGCTCCTTCGTGTTCGAGGCCGAACCCGAAGAGGAAGACATCATGCGGCGTCCTCCGCGCGACCCGGCCTGTCCGCTGTTCGACCGGGAGACGGTGCTCCTGGCGCTCCTGCAGGGGGTGAGCGTGCTGGTCATCGTCCTCGCGGTGCTCTTCTTCGCAGTGCGCGACGGCCACACCCAGGAAGACTCGCGGACCCTGGCCTTCTCCACCCTGGTGGTGGCCAACATAGCCCTGATCCTGACCAACCGGTCCTGGAACCGGTCGCTGCTCTCCATTCTGAAAAGGCCCAACCGGGCGTTCTGGTGGGTTCTCGGCGGAGCGGCAGCGCTGCTGGCGACGGCGGTCTACACCCCCGTTCTACGGGGCGTGTTCCACTTCGAGGAGCTGCACGCCAGGGATGTGGCCCTGTGCCTGTCGGCTGGCGCGGCCAGCGTCCTGTGGTTCGAGGTGGTGAAGAGGCTCAGGAACAAACCGGGGAACGGACGCGCCTGCGGCCTGGGCGTCTGAGGCGACCCTAACAGCAGGTGGAGCCGCCATCCCCCCCGCAGTCGCACGACGGCGGCCCGCCCGTGATCCAGCCGTGGATGATGGCTCGGGCACAACCCACGCCCTGGGACACGGAAAGGGCCCCCTCGCGGCAGTTGAGCGCGCAGGCCCCGCACTCCATGCAGGCGTCAAGATTTTCGATGCGGGCCTTGCCCGGCTCGGTGCCGAACACGCCGTGCGGGCAGACCTCGCGGCACATGCCGCAGCCCGTGCAGGCTTCCTCGTCCAGGCGCAGGGTGGCCACGCCTTCGATGTACTTGAGTCCCGCCATCAGAAACCTCCCAGGCCCATTCGCCAGAGTATCACGGCAAGTATAAGCCCGGCCGCCTGGAAGGGAATGGCCGCGCGCATCTCCTTCTCCACGCCCGAGGGCGAGGTGTAGGTGGAGGAGCCGGTGAAGTTCATGCCGTACCAGGACCCGGCCACCACCGCCCCCAGCCACATCCCGGCCGAGGCCCAGGCAGACGGCCCGAAGAACGGGGCGCACAGACCGGCCAGGGCGCCGGCCACTGCCCCCTTGAAGGCGAAGGACCGCCCAGGCAGCCAGGGCAGCGCCAGCGGCGTGAGCACGTTTCCGGCCAGGAAGCCCACGGCGTAGGCGGCAAGCCCCGTCCACAGGCCGAGCCAGGCGCGCGAGAGCGAAAAGATTCCCGATCCCAGTCCGGCCAGAGCAAACAGCGCCCCGGCCACCTGGGCCATGGTGCGCCGCTCGTTGGCGAATTCCACCAGACCCACCACCACGCGCTCCCCCGCGGAGAAGCGCACCCGGCGCATGGCGGGGCCAGCCTTCATCCCGGCGGCCAGGAAGGCGCGCACGTCCGAAGCCCGCACCGGACCGTAGACCACCCTGAAGCCGGTCGCGGCCTTGACCTCATGCGCGGCCACGCCCGGAGCACCCAGCTGGGGCACGACGATCTTGCGGTGGGACACGACCTTTTCCAGCCCTGTGGCGCGGATGCGCGCCGCCAGCTCGGCCGTGCCGAAGGTCTTTTTCCCGGCAGCGCACCACACGTTCACGCCCAGGGTGTCCAGCACCAGGATCCAGGCGTCGATCCCGGAGAGCTCCTTGCGCAGGCTGTCGAAACTCAGTTTGTAATTGGCCGTGACCAGCACCGGGCTCTGCGGCCCGGGCGAACCCACGGCGTAGAGCCCCGGAGCGACGCGATAGCTGCCGCGCCCGATCCCCAGGCGCACCAGAACCGCGCCCAGGCGGTCGGGCCGCTCCAGGCGGGTCTTGACCGTTGGCACGCGCCCGGCCGGGGTGTCTTGAAATCCCTCCACGAAATGCCAGCGCCGGTATCCGGGGATCGCTGGCAGAGCCCGCGCCTGCGTCCCACAACAGGATGACGCGGCCTCGAGCGGAGGAGTGAGGCAGGAAGCCTGCTCCGGGGCGGAGCAGCACGAGTCGTCCGGCGGAACCGCCGGCCCCTTGGGCGGTCAGCAGGACTCTTTGGGCTTGGAGAACAACTCTTTCATGGGCGGCAGCTTGCCTCTCCCGCCCGGATTTTGCAAGGTGCAGGCATGGCGGAAACAACTTCCACGCAGACCCCACTGGACCTCGTGACCATCCCCCCCTCCGGCTACGCGGCGTACTGGCTCTCGGTTAAGCGCATGCTGGACCAGAAGCGCGGCTCCGAGGCCCTGGCCGAGGAACTCCAGCACGTGACCGAGCCCTACACCCGCTTGCTCCTGCAAGCCGCCACCTCCTCCACGGAGGACGATACGGTCAGGCGCATGGCCCGCAACAAATCCCTGACCCTCACCCGGGATTTCCGGCGCAAGCTGCGGCTCATCCGGCAGGCGGCCTGCGCCATGGCCACGGGCGAAAATCCGGCCAAGGCCCTCATCACCTTGTCCGGCGGCTTCGGCATGCCGGTGCTGGATGAATCCAAGGCCATGGAGCAGGCCCAGGGCCTCATCGAAACCATGCGCGCGGGCGACCTGGACGCGGCGGTGTTTCCCGACGTGTCCCACGCCACGCGCCCCGAGGAGCTGATCCTGAAGCTCCTATTCTTCATCCTGTGGGCGCGCCGCCAGGGCAGGACCGGCTTGCAGACCTTTCTGCCGGGCATGTCCTTTCCCTACCTGGCGGACGCCGCGCGCCTGTGTATCGACGGTCTCGACGAACCCTTCATCCGCCGCCGCCTGGACGCCCAGGCCCGGGAGCTCATGATCGAGGCGTCACACAAGATGAACCTGGGTCTGGAGATGGCCCTGGCTCTAAAGAACAAACGCCCCTTCGAGGAAGTGCTCAGCATGGCGCGATCGTTTTTGCTGGACATGTGAGCGCCCGGTAGCCTTTTCACCGAAAAAACGATACTCTTCCTCTGCAAAACGGCGGGGACAACGATTCTCCGGCCGTGACCACTGCATACCGGACGGCTCGCACCTACAGTCGGGCATAGAGAACCGTGCAGTCTTCGGAACACATCGACAATGGACACTCATCTCTCCCGGCAGGCGCGGCACGCACGCATCCACTGGCTGTTCCTCGGCCTGGGCCTGCTGACGCTGGGCGGGGTGATCGGGGGGAACCTGTTCCAGGAACGGAGCAGAATCGAGGCCCGCGAACAGGAACGTCTGCTGTTCACCACCCGGATCGTCCAGCAGATCACCGACCAGAACCTGAGCGCCCTCGCCCCCGTGCTGGCGGACCTGAGCAGGGATTGGACCCGGGGCGACTCCGGCCGGGACTTCAACAGCCGCCTCCTCACCCTCACCGACGCGTTGACCGGCGCGCGCACCCTGTCCGTCCTCGACGGCCAAGGAATCATCCAGGCTTCCAGCCGGCCGGAGCTGCTGGGCTTCGATGCCAGCCAACGGGCCTACTTCCAGTCCATCAGGCAGGCTCCCGATCCTGACAGGCTCTACGTCTCCCCCCCGCACCGCACCACGCTGGGCGTGTTCGCCATCAACGTGTCGCGGATGATCCCGGGCCCCTCTGGAGAGTTGGCCGGGGTCGTCACGGCCACCCTTGACCCCGAGTTCTTCTTCCCCCTGCTGACCTCCGTGCTCGACACGCCGGACATGCGGGCGGACCTGGTCCACGGCAGCGGCGACCTTTTCATGACCGCGCCGGCCGACGAAACAGCCATGGGGAAGAATCTCGCCCAGCCCGGCAGCTTCTTCACGCAGCACCGCGAAAGCGGCCGGGGAGCCAACGTCTTCTCCGGAAGGCTGCACTCCACCGGCGAGTACCGCATGCTGGCGGTGCGCACCATCCAGCCACCCGCCCTGAAGTTGGATACTCCGTTGGTAGTGGGCATCTCCCGCGGCATGAGCGGAGTCTTCGCCAGCTGGCGCAGGGAGGCGTTCTGGCAGGGCGGCCTGTTCTGTGCGGCCGTCCTTCTTTCCGTATTGGGCATGGCCGGCTACCAAAAGCGCCAGCGCACGCACGCGCGCGAGATGGCCGATGCCACCCGAAACCTGGCCGAGAACGAACGGTTCATCAGGACCATCACCGACAACATCCCGGGCATGGTGGCCTATTGGGGCCGGGACTTGCGTTGCGTGTACGCCAACCCAGCCTACTTCGAATGGTTCGGCAAGTCGCGGGAGGAGATGCAGGGCATCCACGCCCGGGACCTTCTCGGGGAGGAGCTCTACCGCAAGAACGAAGCCTACCTCATGAGCGTCCTGGAGGGAGAGCCCCAGACCTTCGAGCGCACCTTGGTCAAGCCCGACGGCAGCCGAAGGTACACCCTGAACCGCTACATCCCAGACTTCGAAGAAGGGCAGGTCCGCGGATTCTTCGTGCTCGCCTCGGACGTCACGGAACTCAAGAACACGCAAACGGAACTGGAGAGAAGAATCCGGGAACTCGACATCCTGGCCTACACGGACCACCTGACCGGCCTGGCAAACCGGCGCCATTTCCTCGCCCGGGCCCAGGAGGAGGTCGGCCGCAGCACCCGTTACGGGCAACCTCTGGTGTTCCTCATGCTCGACATCGACAGCTTCAAGGACGTCAACGACGCCCACGGCCACGACGCGGGGGACGCGGTGCTGACCTCCTTGGCCGAGACCATGCGCGCCGAACTGCGCGCCACGGACCTGACCGGCCGCCTGGGGGGCGAGGAATTCGGAGTCCTGCTGATCCAGACCGGCTTCAACGAGGGGCTGGCCATCGCCGAACGCCTGCGCCAGGCCTTCGAGCATATCTGCCTGGAGAGCAGGCTCGGCGCGCTGTGCTTCACCGTGAGCATCGGCCTAGCCGTCTTCCACGGAAGCGAGGACTCCCTGGAGAAGCTCATGAAACGCGCCGACCTCGCACTCTACAAGGCCAAGGCGGCCGGGCGCAACCAGGTATGCTGCACGACCGGCGGGTGAGAGGGAATATCCAGCTCGTTGCGGTGTGGCCGGTGTGAAACCCGCCCAGGTCAGGCTCCAGCTGGACCTGAACAGCGTCGCGCATGGCGGCGATCCTGCCTAATTGCGCGCTTTCTCCAGCACCCAGGCCATGGCCCCGGACAGGGCGGCCAGCAAAGCCGCCTGCCGAAGCTCCATGGAAAAAAGCGCGGCCATGGCGAAAACGCCTACCGCCACGGCCGCCGCGCGCATCACGGCCTGAGCACGCTCTGGCCGTTCATGTACGGAACCAGCGCCTCGGGCAGAACCACCGTCCCGTCGGCCTGCTGGCAGTTTTCCAGCAAGGCCACCATGGTGCGCCCAACGGCCAGGCCCGAGCCGTTCAGGGTGTGGACGAGCTGCGACTTGCCGCCCTTGGGCTTGAAACGGATGCCCGCCCGCCGGGCCTGGAAGTCCTCGAAGTTGGAGCAGGAGGATATTTCGCGGTAGGCGTTCTGGCCCGGCAGCCAGACCTCGATGTCGTAGGTCTTGGCCGAGGAGAATCCCAGGTCGCCGGTGCACAGGGCGATCACCCGGTAGGGAAGCCCCAGGCGCTTGAGGATTTCCTCGGCGTGGCCGGTCAGCAGTTCCAGCTGGTCGTAGGACTCCTCGGGGCGGCAGAAGCGCACCAGCTCCACCTTGTCGAATTGGTGCTGGCGGATGAGGCCCTTGGTGTCCTTGCCGTAGGACCCGGCCTCGGAACGGAAGCACGGGGTGTAGGCGCAATAGGCGCGCGGCAGGTCGGGCTCTTCCAGGGTCTCGTCGCGGTGCAGGTTGGTCAGCGGCACCTCGGCGGTGGGGATGAGGTAGTAGTCCTTGAAGTTGAGCTTGAAGAGGTCGTCCTCGAACTTGGGCAGCTGCCCGGTGCCGCGCAGGCTGTCGGAATTGACGATGTAGGGCGGGGCCACTTCGGTGTAGCCGTGCTCCTTGGTCTGGATGTCCAGCATGAAGCTGACCAGCGCCCGCTCAAGCTTGGCCAGTCCGCCCCAAAGCACGGAGAAGCGCGAGCCGGTGATCTTGGCGGCGCGGTCGAAGTCCAGGCAGTTAAGGCCCTGGCCGATCTCCCAGTGCTCCTTCGGGGTGAAGTCGAAGGACGGCACCTCGCCCACGGTGCGGATGACCGGGTTGTCCTTCTCGTCCTTGCCCACGGGGGTGGACTCGTGAGGGATGTTCGGTATGGAGTACAGAAAGGCCTCGGACTCCTCGTCGGCCTTGCGGACCTCCTCGTCCAGGGACTTGATGCGCTCGGAGACCTGCGACAGCCGCTCCATCAGGTGCGCGGCGTCCTGGCCCGCGCGCTTGAGCTTGGCCACCTCCGCCGACGAGGCGTTGCGCTCGCTCTTGAGGGCTTCCACCTCCGTAAGCAGGGCGCGGCGGGTTTCATCCAGGCGGGCGAACTGGTCCATGTCCAGGTTCATCTGGCGGTTGGCCAGGGCCTGGCGGACGACGTCCAGGTTCTTGCGCACCGAGCGCATATCGAGCATTGGCGGCCTCCGGAAAGCTTGTGTATGGTGGCCGCGTCTTACGTGGCCGTACATTCGGGGTCAAGCAGGGAGGCGCGCAATATGGAATGGGAGCTCATGGGAAACATGGTGGAGGCCCTGGCCGAAAACCTCAGGGCCAAGGGCTGGTGGTTGGCCACGGCGGAATCGTGCACGGGCGGGCTCATCGCCAGCGAGCTGACCAACGTGCCCGGCAGCTCGACCTGGTATACGGGCGGCCTGGTGGCCTATTCCAACAGGATCAAGCAGGAGATGCTGGACGTGCCCGGCGAGGTGCTCACGGCCAACGGCGCGGTCAGCCGCGAGACCGTGCTGGCCATGGCCCGGGGCGCGGCCCGGCGCTTCGGGTCCCAGTGCGCCCTGGCGGTGTCCGGCATCGCGGGCCCCGACGGCGGCACGCCCGAAAAGCCCGTGGGCACGGTGTGGATCGGCTGGTGCGTGAACGGACAGGCCACGGCGGAGCTCTTCCTGTTCGGCGGCGGCAGGCTGGACGTGAAACGCCAGAGCGCCCTTGAAGCGGTCATGGGCCTGGCCGCGCGCACGGGCTGAAACACGACCGTCACCTTGGGGCGTTAAAAGATCCGGCATGGCTTCCCAACTCTTTTCCGGAGCCGGGCTGCGCGCCCCCTCCCCGCTCGCCAGGACCGCGCGCACGGAAGCCTCCACGCGGGCACGGCCCTGCTTGTGAAAAGGAGAACAAAGTGGGCAAGGACACGGTGAAGGTCGAGGGCGTCATGGACATGAAGGAAGTGGTGGCCTACCTGGAGGACGTTCTGGCCGGGTTCAAGGCGGGCTCAGTGTGCATGACCATTGGCGAGGACTGCCTGACGCTCAGGCCCCGCGGGGTCATGGACGTGTCACTCAAGATGTCGCAAAAGAAGGACAAGGAGAAGTTCGTCCTGGAAGTGGCCTGGCGGCGCGCAGACGATGCGGCCATCCGCATCGGCACCCCGGACGAAGCGGCCTGACGGGCCCGTGATCGGCCGGTTCGCCTGCGCGGTTCTCCGGTGGCCGCGCCGCGCTCTCTCGAAAGCAGGAAGGGCTCCCTCGGGAGCCTTCTGCGTTCAGGCCATCCTGGCACCGGCGAGCTCCCGCTCGCCCTTGGCCGAGATGACGTAGCCCTTGAGGGTGTGCTCGCCCTGGATCTTGAGCTTGATTTTCAGGATGTAGCCCCGGTTGATAAGGTCCTCGAAATCGCAGGCCACGTAACGCTTGGCCTTCTTCTCGGGCATCATCCGCCGGTAGCGGGGCATGCGGCTGAAATGGAAGACGTCCTTAAGGATGAGCAGGTGCTCGTAGGCCAGTTCCGAGCCCTCGCCCGAGGGGGAATCCCCGCGCCCGGCGGCCGCGCGTTCGCCGGCCGGCGTGATGCGAAGGCCCTTGAGCTCCTTGCCGCAGCCGTAGGTGAAATGGGCCCATTCCAGAAGCCCCTGGTCAACCAGCCCGGCCACGTCCTCGTCCCGGTAGGCGACGGCATGCTTGCTGGGCATGACCCCGTGGTAGCGGGCCAGGACCGAAAACTGGGCCACGGCGTTCAGAATGGCCAGTTGGCTCTCCGACGGGGGCATGGGATTCCTGCGCGTGGTGCGCAAAGTTGCGGTTCTGCCGGGGACGGCAACCATTTTCGATAGTCAGAAAATACTTTCCTGTAAACCACATCCCAAACCGGACCGAACAAATCTTCCCGCGATTTTCGGGCCATGAGCGCATTCCGGGCCGTTTTCAACCTTTACAGAAAGGATTTCCTCGGGCTATGGGGAAAGGCGTTTGTGACGGGGCGAACAAGGTACACCTTTTGCCGCTTGCAGGGCATCCATGAACACTGTCGAAGAACTTCTGGCCGCCAATCGGGAGGCCATCGTACAGGATTGGTACCACCATATCCTGGACACGTATCCTCCTGAAACGGCCAAACTCTGGAAGAACAAGGGGCGTGACCCCTTCCACAATCCCGTGGCCGTGCGCACCCTCGAAGCCGTCGAGTCCGTGGTGGACTACCTTGTGAAAAGCAAGGATGACGCGGCCCTGGAGGCCGTGCTCGACTACCTTGACGAAATCGTCCGGGTCAGGGCCGTGCAGAACTTCGCCCCCTCCCAGGCGGCGGGTTTTCTCTTCCTGCTCAAGAAGGCCGTGCGCGAACGGCTCTGGAACGACCTGAAAAAACTGGGCGCCTGGGAGCAGTTCGTGGCCCTGGAATCCCGCATCGACGGGCTGGCCCTGGCCAGCCTCGACCTCTACGCGAAATGCCGTGAAAAGCTCTTCGAGATCAAGCTCCAGGAGCTCAAGCGGGAGCATATGCAACTCCTTAAACGCGCCCAGTTGATCGTGGGCATCGGCGAGGGCGAGCCGGCTGACTAGCCGGTGAGGCGAAATGGTTCAACGCGAGGTGGAGGGTACATGGCTGGACTCGTGACCGCATTACTGGCCGTAGTGGCTTTGGCCGCCGTGGCGGCCCTTGGGGCCGGTGCGGGGATGGCTCAGGTGTTCGGGATCTACATCCCGTACGTGGCCGTCGCGATTTTCGTGACGGGATTCATCAAAAAGGTCTTGGGGTGGGCGTCCACTCCGGTGCCCTTCGCCATTCCGACCACGGGCGGGCAGCAGTATTCCCTGCCCTGGGTCAAGCAGGCGAAGTTCGACAACCCGAGCACGCCGGGCCAGACCTTCATCCGCATGGCCCTGGAAGTGCTCTGCTTCAGAAGCCTCTTCCGCAACACCAAGGTGGACAACCGCCCCGGGGAAGGCACCGTGGGCTACGGTTCGGACAAGTCCCTGTGGCTGTTCGCCCTGATCTTCCACTACTGCTTCCTGATCGTGTTCATCAGGCACTTCCGCTTCTTCCTGGAGCCCGTGCCCTTCCTGGTCACCGGGGTCGAGTTCGTGGACTCCATCCTGCAGATCAGCGTGCCCACGCTCTACCTCACCGACGTGTTCTTCGTGGTGGGCGTGACCTTCCTGCTGGCCAGGCGCCTGTTCGACTCCAAGGTGGCCTACATTTCGCTGGCCTCGGACTTCTTCCCCCTGTTCCTCATCCTGGCGATCGCGCTGTCGGGCATCTACATGCGCTACTTCGCCAAGGTGGACGTCATCGCCATCAAGCAGCTGGCCATCGGCCTGGTGAGCTTCAAGCCGGTGATCCCGCCCAACGTCGACTGGTCCTTCTACATGCACTTTTTCCTGGTGTGCGTGCTGTGGGCCTATTTCCCCTTCTCCAAGCTCATGCACCTGGGCGGCGTCTTCCTGAGCCCCACTCGGAACCTGCCCAACAACACCCGCATGGTCCGCCACATCAACCCCTGGAACGACCCCTCCATCAAGCCGCACTCCTACGCGGACTACGAGGACGACTTCCGCGAGAAGATGATCGAAGCCGGCCTGCCGGTGGACAAGGAAGCTTAAACCGCCCTGGGCTGGGCGTATTTCCACAAGGGAGATCGTATGTCGAAGATGGCGCCGCCTGAAGAACTCATGAACGTCAACTATTCCACGCCCTCAGAGCCGTGGATGGACGTAAGACCGGAGTTTAAACCCGGAACTTTTTCCTATCCCGGCAAGCCCGATGTGCTCAAGTACCTGGGCCTGCCTAACCCGAGAGATTGGAGCCCCACCGAAGAGGATTGGAAGCTCCCCCCCGACTGGCGCGAGACGATCCGCGACGGCTTCCGCGAGCTTCTGGGCAAGTACCGCTCGCTCAAGGTCTTCATGGACTGCTGCGTGCGCTGCGGGGCCTGCGCCGACAAATGCCACTTCTATATCGGCTCCGGCGACCCCAAGAACATGCCGGTGCTGCGCGCCGAACTGCTGCGCTCCATCTACCGGGGCGAGTTCACCGTCGCCGCCAAGATTCTGGGCAAGCTGGCCGGGGCGCGCAAGCTGGAAGAAGACGTGGTCAAAGAATGGTTCATGTACTTCTACCAGTGCACCCAGTGCCGCCGCTGCTCGCTCTACTGCCCCTACGGCATCGACACGGCCGAGATCACCTTCCTGGCGCGCGACCTGATGAACCGCATCGGGCTCAACATCAATTGGATCCTGGAGCCGGCGGCCAACTGCAACCGCACCGGCAACCACCTGGGCATCCAGCCCCACGCCTTCAAGGACATGATGGACTTCCTGGTCGATGACATCGAGACGGTCACCGGCCGCCGCGTGGAGCCCAGCTTCCACCGCAAGGGCGCGGAGATCCTGTTCATCACGCCCTCCGGCGACATCTTCGCCGAGCCGGGCATCTACACCTTCATGGGCTACCTGCTGCTGTTCGACTACCTGGACCTGGACGTCACCTGGTCCACCTACGCCTCGGAGGGCGGCAACTTCGGCTCCTTCATGAACGACAAGTGGATGAAGAAGCTGAACGCCAAGATGTACGCCGAGGCCAAGCGCCTGGGCGTCAAGTACATCATCGGCGGCGAGTGCGGCCACATGTGGCGCGTGCTCAACCAGTTCATGGACACCATGAACGGCCCGGCGGACTTCCTGGAAGTGCCCAAGAGCCCCATCACCGGCACGGTGTTCGAAAACGCCAAGTCCACCAAGATGATCCACCTGGTGGAGTTCACCGCCGACCTCATCAAGAACGGCAAGCTCAAGCTGGACAAGAGCCGTAACGCCGGCATCACCGCCACCTGGCACGACTCCTGTAACACCTCGCGCGGCATGGGCTTCTTCGATGAGCCCCGCTACGTCCTCGAGAACGTGGTTGAGAAGTTCGTGGACATGCCCTCCCAGACCATCCGCGAGCAGACCTTCTGCTGCGGCGGCGGCGCGGGCCTGAACAACGGCGAGTTCACCGAAATGCGCCTGCGCGGCGGCCTGCCCCGGGGCAACGCCCTCAAGTACGTGCAGGAGAAGTTCGGTGTGAACACCATGAGCTGCATCTGCGCCATCGACCGCGCCACCCTTCCCGGCCTGGCCGACTACTGGGCGCCCGGCGTCAAGGTCACCGGCCTGCACGAGCTGGTGGGCAACGCCCTGGTCTTCGAAGGCGAGGAAGAGCGCACCATGAACTTGCGCCAGGAAGACCTTCCCGGCCTCGAAGGGTCTGAGGAGGAGGAATAATGTACAACGCGAAATTCATCATTCCGGGCCTCATCATCTTCATCGGCCTGGCCCTGTTCCCCTTCATCAAGGGAGCGGGACAGCCCGAGTTGAAAGTCGAGACCGAGAAGCCCAAGGAAGCCAAGGAATGCGTCCTGCCTAAAGAGAAGATCCGCGACGTGCACATGGTTCTTCTCAACGAGTGGCGCGACGACGTCATCAGGAACGGCAAGCGCGTATACACCAGCGAGAACGGCAAGCAGTACAACATGAGCCTGACCAACACCTGCATGGGCTGCCACGAGAACAAGGACAAGTTCTGCGACAAGTGCCACAACGAGGTGGGCGTGAATCCCTACTGCTGGAACTGCCACAATACCTCGCCCGTGAAGAAAGAGGGGGAGAAATAACATGCAAAGCTCCAGACGCGACTTTCTGAAGCTGGCCGGCGTCTCGGCCCTGGGGCTCTCGGCCGGGACCTTGGGCTTCCTCGGAGAAGGAGCCCGGGCCGCCGACGCCCTCCCCACGGCGACTGACTTCGCCAAGCCCTCCACCGCCAAGCGCTGGGCCATGGTCATCGATACCGCCAAGTTCGACGATGCCCTGTTCAAGAAGTGCATCGACGCCTGCCATTCGAACCACAACGTGCCCGAGATCGAAGGCAAGCAGCAGATCAAGTGGATCTGGACCGAGGACTTCGAGGGGGCCTTCCCCACCGAACGCCCGGCCTACCTGGCCGAGGAGCAGGAGCACCGCAAGTACCTGCTTCTGTGCAACCACTGCGAGAACCCCGCGTGCGTGCGCGTGTGTCCCACCAAGGCCACCTTCAAGAACAACGAAGGCCTGGTCATCATGGACTACCACCGCTGCATCGGCTGCCGCTACTGCATGGCCGGCTGCCCCTACGGCGCGCGCAGCTTCAACTTCCAGGATCCCGCGCCCCACATCAAGAACATCAATCTCCAGTACCCCCACCGCACCCGCGGCGTGGTGGAGAAGTGCACGTTCTGCGTGGAGAAGCTGGCCCAGGGCAAGTTGCCCCTGTGCGTGGAGGCTTCCGGCGGGGCCATGGTGTTCGGCGATCTGACCGATCCCAACTCCGAAGTGCGCAAGGTGCTCAAGCACAAGTACGCCATCAGGCGCAAACCGGACGTCGGCACCGAACCCGGCGTCTTCTACATCATCTAGGAGCGCGGCCATGATCGAAAAAGCCCTCAAGGGAAGCCCCCGCTACTTCGGTGCGCTGATGGCCTTTCTGGCCGTCATGGGCATCGGCGCAGGGTTCTACCTCGTGCAGCTCAACAAGGGTTTGACCATCACGGGCCTGTCCCGTGACGTGTCCTGGGGCTTCTATATCGCCCAGTTCACGTACATGGTCGGCGTCGCCGCCTCCGCCGTGATGCTGGTGCTCCCCTACTACTTCCACCACTACAAAGCCTACTCCAAGATGATCATCATGGGCGAGTTCCTGGCCATCGCCGCGGTCATCATGTGCCTGGGCTTCATCGTCATCGACATTGGACAGCCCCAGCGCATGCTGAACGTGCTGATCTTCTCCACGCCGAACTCGGTCCTGTTCTGGGACATGGTGGTCCTGAACGGCTACCTGATCCTGAACGTGGTCATCGGCTGGACCAGCCTCATGGCCTACTGGAAGCGCCAGACCCCGCCTGCGTGGGTCAAGCCCCTGGTGTACACCTCGATCATCTGGGCCTTCTCCATCCACACGGTGACGGCCTTCCTGTACGCAGGTCTGCCGGGCCGCCACTACTGGCTCACCGCCATCCTGGCCGCCCGCTTCCTGTCCTCGGCCTTCTGCTCCGGCCCCGCGATCCTGCTCCTGATGACGCTT
Organism: Fundidesulfovibrio terrae; assembly: GCF_022808915.1. Lineage (NCBI taxonomy): Bacteria > Pseudomonadati > Thermodesulfobacteriota > Desulfovibrionia > Desulfovibrionales > Desulfovibrionaceae > Fundidesulfovibrio > Fundidesulfovibrio terrae. The sequence continues at coordinate 271,058 of NZ_JAKZFS010000002.1, read as the reverse complement.
CTCATCTCAAAGGTCACCAAGTTCGATCCGGGCAAGGAAGCGGTGAAGACCCTCTCCACCACCATCACCTACGCCATGTGCGTGAACGTGTTCTTCTTCTTCCTGGAAGTGTTCACCGCGTTCTACTCCGGCATGCCCGGCCACAAGGACCCGATCCTGTTCCTGTTCACCGGCTACGAAGGCCACACCTACATGACCCCGTTCATGTGGACCGCCGCGGCCTTCGCCCTCACCTCGCTGTTCCTGCTTGTCCCGCCCAAGTGGCGAGAGAACCGCGACGTGCTGGTGCCCGCCCTGATCCTCCTGGTCATCGGCACCTGGATCGACAAGGGCATGGGCCTCATCGCCGCCGGCTTCACCCCCAACCCCTTCGAGAAGGTCACCGAGTACCTGCCCACCGGGCCGGAACTCATGATCGCTCTCATGATCTACGCTGTGGGCGGCTTCGTGCTGACCGTGCTGTGGAAGATCGCCCTGGAAGTCAGGGCCGAGGTGGAAGGGGGACTTTAGAAGCCCCTTTTACCGGAAACGAGCAAAGGGCCGCCCTTCCGGGCGGCCCTTTTTTTATGCTATATGGGTTTCATGATGAACTCTCCCGGCCTTGTGGATTCCTTCGCCATACTGAGCAAGCTGCCCCTTCCAGTGATGGTGCTCAAGTCGTCTTCGGGCGATGTCCTGTTCATGAACGACAAGTTCCGGGACGTATTCGGCTACTCCGAGAAGGACATCAAAACCGAACAGGACTGGTGGCCCAGGGCCTTCCCGGATGAGCAGTACCGCCTGCGCCTGGAACACGAATGGGAGCGCAGGGTGCGCATGGCCACGGCCGCGGCCGGTGAAATGGAGCCCCTGGAGGCGGTGGCCAAGTGCAAGGACGGCAGGGACTGCGCCATCCGCAAGCACCTGTCCGTGCATGGCGGGCTGTTCATCATCACCATGGTGGACATCAGCGACCAGAAATACCTGCAGCGGGAATACGAACAGCTCGCCTCAACGGACGCGCTCACCGGGTTGTCCAACCGCCGGGCCTTCTTCACCATGCTGGACCAGGCCCTGGCCCTGGCCAACCGGCATTCCCGGCCCCTGTCCATCCTCATCGCGGATATCGACCACTTCAAGGCCGTGAACGACACCTACGGGCATCAGGCCGGGGACGCCGTCCTGGAACATTTTTCCAGGATCATTTTGCGCACCTTGCGGACAAGCGACACCGCCGCGCGCATCGGGGGGGAGGAATTCGCCATCCTGTTGCCCGAAACGGACAAGGATGGCGCCTATCGCCTGGCAGACCGCATGCGCATCATCATCAGCGAAAACGTCTGCTACCACGAGCGGCAACCGATCCAGATCACCGTCAGCGTGGGCCTGGCCTGCTACTCGGGCCCGAATATCGGCCAAAAGTTCAGTTGCGACGCGTTCCTGCGCCTGGCGGACGACGCCCTGTACCGGTCCAAACGAGAAGGGCGCAACCGGGTGAGCACGGCGGAACTACGCATCCCCTGAGAAGGCTCTTCCCGGCCCCACGGGTCACGACGAAAAGCGTCCCGGCGGACATGTCCGCCGGGACGCCTTGTCATTCGGACAGACCGGCCGGTTCACACGGGCGCGGAGCCGTTAGCGGGGGCCCCACGGTCTAGCAATCAAGCTGGGCACCGTCAGTCCTTGCCCAAAAGCTCCCTGCCCTCGCCGGGATAGGCTTTCATGTCCTCTCGCCTGACCGGCTCGGGAGCGGGCCACTTGCCGGGCTGGGGTTCGGAGCCCTCCAGGCGCGCGGTCCCGGGGAGCTTGTCCACCAGACGGGGCTTTTCGCGCAGGTCGATACCGGGCTGGGGCCAGCTGAACTCTATGGCGATGTTGTTGGGGTCGAAGCTGTAGAGCGACAGGATGAAGCCGTGGTCGATGATCTCCGAGGCCCAGAACCCGGCCGCCTCGAGCTTGGCCTTGAGCTCCCACAACTCGGCGCGCTCGGACACGCCGAAGGAGATATGGTCGAACACGCAAGGCCCCTTCACCGGAACGCCGTGGTCCTTGGGCGCAACGGGCTCGACCTCCGGCCACTCGAAGAAGGCGATCATATCCGTTTCGGATATCTCCAGGAAGTAATGCCGGTATCCCGGATGCCCCAGCCCGGCCACCAGGCGCATGCCCAGCAGATCACGCCAGAAGCGGATCGTGGCGTCCATGTCGCCGGTGGCCATGGCCAGGTGGTTGATGCCGGTATAGCGGGGCATGGGTCCCTCCTCGAATCCGGGCTAGAACCCGGGCAACCCCACGGCCTTGGGGTACAAAACGCCGCTGAAGGCTATCTCGGCCGCGCCGCGCAGGTACACCTGCCCTCCTTCAAGTCCCACGCCGAGCACCTCCCCGCCGGTGGTGGTCACGTCCACGTCCTGACCGGCCAGCCCCAGGGCGTGGGCGATCACCGCCGAGGCGCAGGCCCCGGTGCCGCAGGCGTAGGTCTCGTCCTCCACGCCGCGCTCGTAGGTGCGCAGCACGAGGTGTCCCGAGTCCTTCACGGTGACGAAGTTGGCGTTGGTGCCCTTGGGGGCGAAAGCCTCGTGGAACCGGATGGCCCGGCCCAGGCGCTTCACGTCCACCAGGGACACATCGTCGAAGAAAACCACCGCGTGCGGCACGCCGGTGTTCACGAAGTGTACGGTGAGTTTCTGGCCGTCCACGTCGAGTTCCATGCCGGTCTTGAGATCCACGGCAGGGGTGAGGCGCACGCGCACCTGCCCGTCGTCCAGGACCTGGGCCTCCACGCCGCCGGCGTCCGTGCCGAGCACGTGCTTTTTGGACGCGAACCCCAGCAGGCTGCCGAGCTTGGAGGCGCAGCGGGCCCCGTTGCCGCACATCTCGGCCCGGGAGCCGTCGGCATTGTAGAAATGCCACACGTAGTCCGCCGAAACGCCGGCCGGGGAGGCCTCCAGGAAGATGAGTCCGTCCGCGCCCACGCCGAAGCACTTGCGGCAGACCTTGCGGGCCCATTCGGCCATGTCCGCCACGGGCACCTTGTATTCACGGTTGTCTATGATCACGAAGTCGTTGCCGCAGCCCTGCATCTTGTGAAAGGCCACGCCCCCGCCGAGATTGAAATCACAAGCCATTGGAAATGCTCCTGTTCTCTTCGTCGATGGATCCAATCTACCAGAGAGCCCGCCCGCAGGGAAGATGCCGTCCTGGCACGAGCCTCGCAGTATACGCGACGTTACGTCCCGATGGGAAAAATTTTCCGGTGCTATCCGCCCGGCCAGGAGAAGGCTCATGGACGCAGTCTCGTCATCAACCGATTCCAGCGCATCCTCATATTTCCAGGAAATGGTCCAGCGAAGGCAGATGCAGCAAGCCCAGCGCATCGCCCAGGGCGTCCAGTCCGGGCAGCTTTCCGAGAGCGAGGCCAACCGCCTGGCCAAGCAGCAGTCGCGCATCGACCAGATGGACCAGAAGGCCATGGCCGACGGCTCCATGGACAGCCAGGAATTCGCCAAGATCATGCACGCCCAGAACAAATCCGGGCATCATATCTACGGGCTCAAGCACAACGCCGCCACCGCGAGCGACCCCACCGGCACCGGCGGAGTCGGCGCGGCGGCTTCCAACGCCCTGCTCTCGCCCTCGGCCTCGTCCAACGCCTCGACCCTCGGCAGCACCGTGGCGGCGGACATGAACAAGCTCTTCCAGGACATCATCCAGTTCCGCCAGGACCGCCAGGCCCTGCGCATCCAGGAAGGCGTGGACTCGGGCCAGCTCACCACCGACGAGCAACAGAAGCTCACCACTCTGGAGGCCACCTCCGCCGACCAGGTCAACAAGGCCAAGGCTGACGGAAACATCTCGCCCCTGGAGTTCGCCAACATCGTGCACGCCCAGAACGTGGCCAGCCGGTACATCCACCATTACCGCCACAACAACCAGTTCGTGGACCAGAGCCAGGCCGCGTCGGCCTTGTCAGGGACGACATCTCAGGCCGCCAGCACCGCCACAACGCCACAGAACTACAAGCCGCTCAGCGTCTCCGTCTGACCGGAACCGACCAGCCTACCCAAGGCCGAAGGCGCAAGCCTTCGGCTTTTTTATTTTTCCGGCACATTTCGAAAATAAATAGGCTAAATGATTTCTTGACAACCTTCCCATAGCCCCTCGCTGGCACGATACTGGCTTGAAGTAGCCCCATTACGGGCTCCGGAAAGGCTTTCCGCCCCGAATACGACCACAAAGGACGGGATATGGCCGCCGTAAACGCCTCCGACTCCGCCACATCGACCTATCTCAAGGCTGTCCTGGATCGTCGCGCCAAAGATATAGAAGAGCGGATTTCACAGGGAACGGACGCAGGCAAGCTCTCCAAAAAGGACCAGAACACCCTGGACGCGCTGGAGAAGCAAAACGAAAAGGCCCTGGCCAAGGCCACGTCCGACGGCATGCTGGACCGGGCCGAATACCAGCGCCTGGCCAAGGCCTTGGAATCCGAGAGCAAGTCGCTGGACCGCATGCTCAAGGTCAAGACGCCGGCCTCGAACACGGGGGCGACGGGCAGCAACCGGGCCATGCAGGACCAGGACGGGACGCTCAAGCTCATCCAGGACATGCAGAAGCGCATGCACCAGACCATCCAGAAAGCCCTTTCGTCCGGGACCATCAGCAAGGCCCAGGGCAAGTCCATGGACACGCTGGAGAACTCGGAACAGGACGTCATCGACAAGGCCCTGGCCGACGGAGTGGTCAGCAAGGGCGAGTACGCCCAGATCGCCAAGGTCCAGGGGAATCTGAGCACCAAGCTCAAGCAGTACCAGCGCGAGTACAGCAAGGCGAGCCGTTCAGGCAGGTACAGCGGGAAGGCGTAAAAAAGGCCGGGAATCGCCCCGGCCTTATGAAAATCGACACGCGACCACCCGCGCCCCCTATTCCTCCCGCTTGTCCAGCACGCGGCTGGCCTTGCCTTCCTCGGCGGCCAGCAGGCCCGGCTCGGTCATGCGCACCTCGAACCCCACGCCCAGATCCGAAGTCAGCCGTCTGCGCACGCCCTCCAGGAACTTCTGCTGGTCGGCCATGCGGTCGAATACGAACTTCTCCTCGATCTCAAGCTCGACCGTCGCCTTGTCCAGGCCGCGCTCGCGCTCAAGCACCACCCGCCACTGGGGCGTGGTGCCCTCGATGTCCAGGAGCACCGCCTCGATCTGGCTGGGGAACACGTTCACCCCGCGCACGATGAGCATGTCGTCCACCCGCCCGCGCACGCGCTCCATGCGCTTGAGCGTCCGACCGCAGGGGCAGGGACCGGGCAGGAAGCGCGTCAGGTCCCCGGTGCGGAAGCGGACCAGGGGGAAGGCCTCCTTGGTCAGGGTGGTGAGCACGAGCTCCCCAACCTCGCCGTCGGGCACGGGCTCGCCCGTGGCCGGGTCCACGATTTCGGCCAGGAAGTGGTCCTCGTTTATGTGCAGGCCGTTCTTCTGCTGGCACTCACCGGCCACGCCCGGCCCCATCACCTCGCTGATGCCGTAGTTGTCCGTGGCCGAGAGCTTGAGCCGGTCCTCGATGCGCGCCCGGGCGGCCTCGGACCAGCACTCGGCCCCGAAAAGGCCGTGGCGAAGGTTCAGGGCGTTCACGTTCACGCCCATGTCCTCCATGGTCTGGGCCAGGTACAGGGCGTAGCTGGGCGTGCAGACCAGCACCGAGGTCTTGAAGTCCTGCATGATGGCCACCTGGCGGCGGGTGTTGCCGCTGGAGGCCGGAACCAGGGCCGCGCCCAGGGCCTCGGCCCCCTGGAGGAATCCGAATCCGCCCGTGAACAGGCCGAAGTTGAAGGCGATCTGCACCACGTCCTCGCGGGTGACGCCGCCCGCCGTGAGCACGCGCGCGGTGAGCGCCCCCCACTTCTTGAGGTCCCCCGCCGTGTAGCCCACCACCGTGGACTTGCCCGTGGTGCCCGACGAGGAATGCAGGCGCACCACTTCGCGCAGCGGCACGGCGAAGAAGCCGTAGGGATAGGCGTCGCGCAGCACGGCCTTGGTGGTGAAGGGCAGGCGCGACAGGTCGGAGACCGAGCGGATGTCGTCGGGCTCGATGCCCTGGGCGGCGAAGGTCTTGTGGTAGTAGGGGACGTTCCTGGCCACGCGGGTCAGGGTGGACTGGAGGCGCTCAAGCTGCAGCTGGGCCAGCTGGGCGGGGTCCATGGACTCGTATTTCGGTTCCCACATCATGGGGTCGCCTCCTGCGCGAGAGCTGGTCCGACCGAGCGCCGGAAATTATGACGGGGAGGAGCCTCCGGCGGCCAAAGGGCCGAGGCCCTTTGGAATCCCTTTCCGGGGGAGGTCCCGGCCCGGCGGCGCGTCGTTTCGGGCGCTGCCGGGCCAGAATCCCGGAAAAACGCCGATGCTAGTTGTTCCCGCCGGCGGGCATGAACTGCCGCATAATGGGGTTGTATGCGTAGCTGACATCCACCACCTTGCGGGCGTCGTCGAAGCCCAACTGGATGGCTACGTCGCCGGCCATGTAGGTGAACTGCTTGATGTTCACCTTGGGCTGGCTGGCCGGGCCGTAGTGGGCGTCGAAATAGGCCTTGAGGGTGTTGTAGGCGCTGGGTCCCTGGGCGGTGAACATGGCCAGGCAGAACTTGCCTTTGTAGAAACCGTACATCTGGTCCTTCACGGGCACGCCCTGGAAGGTCGGCTCTTCCTGGTACTTTGCGTAGAAAACCATGTCGCCGCTCTTGCGCACTTCCTTGAGCAGCTTGAACTCGCTGAAATCCTTGCCGAAGGCCATGCCCTTGTAGTCGAGAATGATCTTGCCCTGGGCAAACGCCGTGGCGGCTACGGCCAGCAGCAGTGCGACTGCGATAAACGCGCGCTTCATGTGAATAACTCCTCTTGGGTTTTGTCACGGCCCAGATAGGCCCTCTGCACGTCCCGGTTGGCCAGAAGCTCCGAGGACTGGCCCTGCAGGATGACCCGTCCCGTCTCCAGCACGTAGCCTCTGTCGGCCACGGCCAGGGCGCTTTTGGCGTTCTGCTCCACCAGCAGCACGGTCAGGCCACGCTGGTCGCGCAGCTCGGTGACGCGACTGAATATGTCGCGGCACACCGTGGGAGCCAGGCCCATGCCCGGCTCGTCCAGCAGGAGCATCTTCGGCCCGGCCATGAGCGCCCGTCCGATGGCCAGCATCTGCTGCTCGCCGCCGGACAGCGTGCCCGCCGCCTGGTCCGCCCGCTGCCTGAGCACCGGAAACATTGCGTAGACCGACTCAAGGTCCCTGTCCAGTTCGGCGCGAGGCGTCCTGCCCCTGCGCGTGTAGGACCCCAGAAGCAGGTTGTCGGTTACGCTCAGGGGCTTGAAAACCAGGCGGCGCTCCGGAACGTGGGAGAGCCCCAGGCGCACGATCTTCTCGGGAGCCATCTTCGTGATGTCCTGCCCGTCGAAGAGGACAGAGCCGTTTCCGGGGCGGATGAGCCCGGATATGGCCGAGAGGAGCGTGGTCTTGCCCGCGCCGTTGGCCCCGATCAGGGCCACGATCTCGCCCGCGTCCACATGCAGGGAGGCGCGGCGCACGGCGTTTATCTTGCCGTAGGAAATGTCGACGTTGGTGAGGGTGAGCATTAGTCCTCGCCCAGATAGGCCGCCACGACCTCGGGGTTTTCCTGAATCTCAAGGGGCGTGCCCTCGGCCAGCACCCGCCCGAAATGGAGCACCGTGATGCGGTCGGAGATGTCCATGACCAGCTCCATGTCGTGCTCCACCAGGGCCACACCCACGCCAAGATCGCTGCGGATGCGCCGGATGATGGCCCCGAGCTTGGCGGTCTCCTTGTTGTTCATGCCCGCAGCGGGCTCGTCCAGCAGAAGAAGCACCGGGGCCGAGGCCAGGGCCCGGGCCATCTCAAGCAGGCGCTGCTCGCCGTAGGGCAGGTCCGCCGCGTTGGCCTGGGCCTTGTCCGCCAGGCCCACGAAATCGAGCTTTTCCATGCACGCATCGCGCAGGCGCTTCTCCTCGCGGGAGAATTTCGGCGTGCGTAGCAGGCTGTCCAGGAGCGAATACCCGGCCTTGAGGTGCGCGCCGGTGAGCACGTTCTCGAGCACGGTCATGTTGGAGAATATCTCCAGGTTCTGGAAGGTCCGCACCACTCCAGCCCCGGCGCGCTCGTGCACGGGCCTTCCCGCGAGCTCCTCGCCGCGCAGGCGCACCGAGCCGGACTGCGGGGCCACCGCGCCGCTCACCACGCCCAGAAGCGTGGTCTTGCCCGCGCCGTTGGGACCGATGAGGGAGGCCACCTCCCCCTCGCGCACCGTGAGCGCCGCTCCATCCAGGGCCTGCACGCCGCCGAAGCGAACTGACACCCCGCGTACGTCCAGCAGATCAGCCACGGCGCACCGCCTTCATGCGGCGCACGAGAGCCCGCGCGCCGCCCGCCAGCCCGTCCGGCATGAACATCATGCAGGCCACCAGCAGGCCGCCGTAGATGAGGATGTCCACTTCCTCGAACATGCGCAAAAACTCCGGCAGCGAGGTGAGGAAGAAGGCCCCGGCAACCGCGCCCCAGATGCTGGCCATGCCGCCCAGCACCACCATGGTGATGAGCTGCACCGAGAAGTTGAACCCGAAGGAGGACGGGGCCACGAAGGTCAGGTGGTGGGCGTAGAGCACGCCGGCCACGCCGGCGTACACCGCCGAGAGCACGAACACGAAGCGCTTGTGCCCGGCCAGGTCGATGCCCATGGCCTGGGCCGCGGATTCGCTCACGTGGATGGCCCTCAGCGCCCGGCCCGTGCGCGATCCGATCACTCGCCGGGACACCAGGGTGGCCAGCCAGAGCACCCCCGCCACCAGGAAGTAATAGGACTTGTCCGAGGCGAAGGTGAAGCCCGCGAGCGCAAGCCTCGGGATGCCCACGAATCCGGAGGGGCCGCCGGTCACGTCCACGGCCTCGTTGAACACGATGGACACGATGATGCCGAAGCCCAGGGTGGCCATGGCCAGGTAATGGCCGTGGAGCTTGAGCGTCGGCACGGCGATGAGCCAGCCCACCAGGGCGGACATGCCGATGCCCGCCGCCATCCCCACGGGGATGGGCAGGCCGAGCGTGGTCGTGGCCACGGCCGTGGTGTAGGCGGCCAGCCCGAAGAAGGCCGCGTGCCCGAGCGACACTTGCCCGGCATAGCCCATGAGGAGATTGAGCCCCATGACGATGAGGGCGTTGATGCAACAGAGGATGAGGACGTTGACGTAATAGTCGTTGGCCAGGGCCAGGGGGGCGGCGGCCAGGGCGGCCGCGAAAACGAGCAGGCCCGCGTTGTTGCGAAGCGCGCCCACGCTACACCCGGTCCGATTTGGGGCCGCCGAAAAGCCCGGTGGGTTTGACGAAGAGAAGCGCCAGTAGCACGATGAAGGCGAAGGCGTCCTTGTAGGCCGAAGAGATGAATCCCGCGCCCAGCGATTCCAGCACCCCGAGGATGAGCCCGCCCGCGGCCGCGCCGAAGGGGTTGCCCAGCCCGCCCAGGATGCAGGCCGCGAAGCCCTTGAGCCCGAGCATCACGCCCACGTCGTAGGAGGTCAGGGTGATGGGGGTGAGGATGGCCCCGCCCACGGCACCGAGAAAGCCCGAGAGCGCAAACGAGAACATGGCCATGCGTTCCACGGAGATGCCCATGAGGGAGGCGGCCTTGCGCTCGCAGGCGCAGGCCAGCATGGCTTTGCCGTGGATGGTTCGGCTGAAGAAGAGCTTGAGCGCGGCCAGAAGCGCCAAGGTGATGGCCAGCACCCAGATGCTCTGGGGCTGCACGGCCGCGCCGAGAATGCTCAGGGGTTTGGTGCCGGAAAAGGCCGGGAGGGAGAAGGTGTCCTTGCCGAACGCGAGCATCACCGCCCCGCGCACCAGGATGGACACGCCGATGGTGATGATGACCAGGTTCACCGGGGCCGAGCGGCCCACGGGCCGGATCACGGCGCGCTCGATGAGCGCGCCGGCCAGGGCGGCCACGGCCACGGCCAGGGCGATGGCCAGGGGCAGCGGAGCTCCGGCCTTCATGAGCACCACGGAGAGCATGCCGCCAAGCATCACGAACTCGCCCTGGGCGAAGTTGATGATGCCGGTGGTGTTGAAGATCATGGTGAAGCCCAGGGCCGTGAGCCCGTAGGTGGCCCCCACCGTGAGACCGGATACCAGATATTGCGGCGCGCCTGAGAGCATATGCGAATCGGGCCGGGGAAACCCGGCCCGGACCCTATTTCACTATCTTCCAGTCCCCGCCCTGGATGACCACCATCTCGAAGGCGTCCTCGCCCAGGCCGTTGTGATCCGTGGCGCTGAAGGTGAACACCCCGCCGATGCCGGGGAACGCGGCAATCTTTTCCAAGGCGTCGCGCACTGCCGCGGGCTTGTCCGTACCGGCGGCCTCGATGGCCTTGGCCACCAGCTTGAGGCCGTCCCAGCCGTGGCCGCCGAAGGTGGACACGTCAGACTTGAACTTGTCCTGGTACTGCCTGGTGTACTCCACCAACTGCGCCTTCTGGGGATGGGAATCGGGCAGCTGCGCGGCCACGATGAGGTCTCCGGCCGGGAGCATGAGCCCTTCGGCGGACTCCTTGGCCAGCTCGATGAACTTTTTCGAAGCCACGCCGTGGCTCATGTACAGGGGCGTGGTGATGCCCAGCTGCGCACGGTTGCGGGCCACCACGGCGGGGCCGGGGTTGGTGCCCCAGCAGATGATGGCGTCGGGGGCGGCGTCCTTCAGCTTGGTGAGCTGGGCGGTCATGTCGGTGTCCTTGGGGCCGTAGACCTCGTCGGCCACCAGGGTGAAACCGCGCGCCGGGATGAGCTCCTTGAGCACCTCGCGACCGGCCTGGCCGAAGCCGTCGGACACGGTGACGATGGCGATCTTCTTGTATCCCTGGGCCTTGGCGTGCTGCAGGATGCGCCCCACGGCGTGGCGGTCCGACGGGGCCACCTTGAACACCCACGGATTGACCGGGTTCACGATCTTCTCCGCCGCAGACATGGACACCAGCGGCACCTGGGCCGCCGGGAACTTGTTCATGATGGCCAGGGTGGAGCCGGACGTGGTGGCCCCGATCACGGCCATGACGCCGTCCTTCTTCAGGAGTTTCTCGGTGGCCAGCACGGCCTTGTTCACATCGGATTCGTCGTCATAGACGATGAGCTCCACGGGCCGTCCCAGCACCCCGCCCTTGGCGTTGAGCTCGTCCTTGACCATCTCCAGGGTGTTCTTTTCCGGTTCGCCCAGAAACGAGGCAGGCCCCGTCACCGACACCACCGCCCCGATCTTGATGGGCTCGGCCGCGAAAGCCGGAGCCGCCCACAGCGAAAGAACCGCGAGAACACCCAGAATCCGATGCAGCATGCGTGATCCCCTTTTACTTGAGCAGGACGAACTTCCCGCCCTCGATCTTCACCATGGCGAAGCTGGTCTCGTCCAGGCCGTTGTGGTCCTTGTCCGAGAACGTGAACACTCCGGTGGCGCTCTGGTAATCTTTGACCTTCTCCAGGCCGTCGCGCAAGCCCCCAGATGCGGTGGAGCCCGAGATTTTCGCCGCTTCAGCCAAAAGCATGAGCCCGTCCCAGGCATATCCGCCGAAAGCCGAGGGCGCTGAGCCGAATTTCTTGGTGTAGGAATCAATATAGCCCGCGAGCAGGGCCTTGAAGGGGCCGCCAGGCATCTGGTCGGCCACGATGAGCCAGCTGGCCGGGAGCACCAGGCCCTCGGCCGCCTCGCCCGCAAGTTCGATGAACTTGCCCGAGGCAACTCCGTGGCTCATGTACAGGGGCGTCTTCATGCCCAGTTGGGCGCGGTTGCGGGCCACCACGGCCGGGCCGGGGTTGGTGCCCCAGCAGATCACCGCATGGGGTGCGCTGGCCGCGATCTTGGTGAGCTGGGCGGTCATGTCGGTGTCCTTGGGGCCGTAGACCTCGTCGGCCACGAGCTCCATGCCGGAGGCGGGGACGAGCTCCTTGAGCACCTCGCGCCCGGCCTGGCCGAAGCCGTCGGACACTGTGACGATGGCGATCTTCCTGTACCCCTGGGCCTTGGCGTGGTTCAGGATCTTGCCCACGGCCAGGCGGTCGGACTGCGGGGTCTTGAACACCCACGGGTTGACCGGGTTCACGATCTTCTCCGCCGCCGACATGGACACCAGCGGCACCTTGGCCTCGGCCGCCTTGCCCATGATGGCCAGCGTATTGCCGGACGTGGTCGGCCCCACGATGGCCGCCACCTGGTCCTTCTTCAGGAGCTTCTCGGTGGCCAGCACCGCCTTGTTCACGTCGGATTCGTCGTCGTAGACCACCAGCTCCACCTTCTTGCCTCCGAGGCCGCCCGAAGCGTTGAGTTGGTCCTGGAGCATGAGGAGCGTGTTCTTCTCGGGTTCGCCCAAAAACGAAGCTGGGCCGGTCACGGAGACAACCGCCCCAATCTTGACCGTTTCGGACGCGATTGAGGGCAGCGCGGAAGACACCACGAGCGCCAAGGCCGCAAGGATACGCCAAGCCATATGACCAGCTCCTTCAAAGCGTTGCGGGTGGAATCGGAGGGAAAAACGACCAAAACGTCGTTTTTGTGTTCAGAGGGGATACTGTTTGGGTCCGTAATGGTCAAGCGCCCCGAGCCCCCTGCCGGAGAAATTGAGGCAAACAATGTTCAATTCCGTACCATTGTATACTTCAACAGTATGATATTAACGCCAGTTGCGGATTTCCCTGGCGCGCCACCGCGATATCGGCTAGGAAGCCCGGCGTTCGCGCTCAAGCACACACGCTCAGTCACATACCCGCGCGCGAAAACCGTTTCCGCGCTCCGCGATCCGTGATATCCGTCAGCCAGAATCCCCCAAGGCATCCGTCATGAAACTGCCCAAGCCAAGCCCCGTCCATCTCAAGCACGCCCTCAAGACCGCCCTCGCGGCCGTCTGCACCTACGCCCTCACCGTTCTTTTCCACCTGCCCCAGGGTTACTGGGCGGTCATCAGCGTCATCATCGTCATGCAGAACAACCTGGGCAGCTCCTACCAGGTCGGCGTCAACCGCATCATCGGTACCGCCGTGGGGGCCGTCATGGGCGCGGCATGCATGTCGCTTCTGGGGCCCGGGGCCATGGCCCTGGGCGTGGGCGTGGGCCTGACCATCCTGATCTGCGCTTACTTCATCCACCTGCACGAATCCTTCCGCATGGCCGGGCTCACCGCCACCATCATCATCCTGCTCTCCAACCAGAACGAAACTTTCATGGAATACGCCGTGTTCCGCTTCCTGGAGATCAGCCTCGGCGTGACCGTGTCCCTGGCCTTCTCGGCCTTCATCTGGCCCTCGCGAGCAGGGCGCCAGTTCAAGCTGGGCGTGGTCAAGGCCCTACACGACGAGGCCGCCTACTACTCCATCCTGCTGGCCTGCCGCATCTCGCCCGACTGCGACATGCACGAGGAGGCAGCCACCAGGAAGCAGCTGGAGGCCACCCGCGAAGCCAACCACGCCCTCCTGGAGGAAGCCAAGAAGGAACCCGCCGGGCTCTCCAAGCAGGACCACATCAGCGTCTCGCTTTTCAACTTCACCGAGCGCATCGCCGAACACATGCTCTCCATGGAATCGGCCGTGCACCACGACGATCTCGAATCGCTGCACGGGATGGTGGCCAAGGAAATGGACATGCTGGCCCAGACCACCATCACCGCCATGACCCGTCTGGCCCTGGCCGTCTCCCAGGACCGCGACCCCGGCCCCATGGACGACCTCAAACGCGCAGTGGCCGCCGCCGAGGATGGGCTGTCGCGCATCCGCAAGCAACACGTCCTGCCCACCTACGACCTGGAGCCGGTCATGAGATTTTTCAGCTATTACTACAATATGCGCGAGGTCGCCGTGGAGCTGACCGGCATGGCCGAACGCGCGACCCTGCTCGCGGGAGAGTGAAGAGCGGGAAGAGAAGAGTAAGAGCAGGGCGCTGCCCTGCACCCGCCAAAGGGACTGCGTCCCTTTGGAATCCCCAATAGCTTCGCGGGCCTGACCGGCATGCCGGTCAGGCCCGCGAAGCTTATTGAGGGTCCAGGGGGATGATCCCCCTGGCGGGAGAGTCCAGAGAGGGCAGCGCCCTCTCTGGCCGCCGGAGGCATCATCCCTAATCTTCGTCGAGTATCGCCACCGCCCGCACCGGTGCGCCGTCGCCCGGGACGGCCAGCGGCAGGCCGCAGAAGAGGAACTCCCGGCCGCGCGGCAGTTCGGCGGTGTTGGCGAGATTCTCAAAGCTCACGATCCCGGCCCGGCACAGTTCGCGCTCAACGTCCACGTCCAGGGGAAATTTCACGGCCTGGGCCACGAACGGAGGCCTTGCGGCCAGCACCAGGGGCAGTTCGCGCGCATCCAGGGGGGCTCTCGCGTAGATGAGGCCGACGCCGGCGGGAAGCGGAAGGCCGGAGGGCCAGCCGCTGCCCACCCTTCGCCCACCAGGGTCCGACGCCCCGGCGCACGGGGTGCCGTCCGGACCCGGGGCCAAGCTTGCGCCCGAAACGTCTCGAACCACGGCCCGGGCCACGAAGCTCGCAAGCGGCACATCCTCCAGGCGCGCGCCCTCCCCGGCCATGTGCCAGGGCGCGTTGACGTGGGTGCCCGCGTGGCTGCCAAGCGATATCTCGTGCAGCCGCCAGCCATGCGACGCCAGGTCGTGCACCTGGCGCACCCGCACCGGCGGGTCGCCGGGGTAGACGGTCATGCCGTCCGCGAGCGGAAGCGTCAGGTCGATGATACGCATGCCGCACCCCTCAGCCGCTGAAGTTCCGTTGAAGACGCGAACCGCTCCGCCGTCCATCCCGCGCGGGCCGCGGGAGCCTCAGTGCGGCGCACTGGGCGCGGCCTCGGGCTCCGGGGCCGCGCTTCTCTTGAAGCGCCTGCCCAGCCAGGTCTGGAAGCGGTCCAGGTACATGTAATAGACCGGCGTGAAGTACAGCGTGAGCAGCTGCGACACCATGAGCCCGCCCACCACGGCCAGTCCCAGGGGCCTGCGGGCCTCCGCGCCCGCGCCGAAGCCCAGGGCGATGGGCAGCGTGCCCATGAGCGCGGCCATGGTGGTCATCATGATGGGCCTGAAACGCACCAGGCAGCCCTTGTAGATGGCCTCGGCCGGGGTCAGGCCCTCCTCGCGCTGGGCCTCGATGGCGAAGTCGATCATCATGATGGCGTTCTTCTTCACGATGCCGATGAGCATGATGATGCCCACGAACCCGTAGATGTCCAGGTCCAGCCGGAAGAGCGTGAGCGTGGCCAGAGCGCCCACGCCAGCCGCCGGAAGGCCCGAGAGGATGGTCAGCGGGTGGATGAAGGACTCGTACAGGATGCCCAGCACGATGTAGATGACCACGATCGACAGGATCACCAGCACCGACATGCCCGCCATGGAGGACTGGAACGCCTGGGCCGTGCCCTCGAACTTGGTGGAGAACGTCGCGGGCAGGACCTGGCGCGAGACGTCCGCCACGGCTGCGACCGCCTGGCTGAGCGAAGTGCCCGGGCGCAAGTTGAAGGAGAGCGTCACCGAGGGCAGCTGGCCGGAGTGGTTCACCGAGAGCGGCCCCACGTTGAGGGAGCGTTTCACCAGCACGTCCAGGGGCACGAGTTTGCCCGTGGTGGTGGAGCGCACGTACAGGCGCGACATGAGCGTGGGATCGCCCTGGTACTTGGGCAGAAGCTCCATGATCACCTGGTAGGAGTTGTTGGGGGCGTAGATGGTGGACACCTGGCGGGTGCCGTAGGACGTGTACAGGGCGTCCTCGATCTGCTGCACGCTTATGCCCAGGGCCGAGGTCTTGTCGCGGTCGATCTCCAGGAACACCTGGGGGTTCTTCAGTTGCAGGTCGGAGTTCACGTCCTGGAGGAGGGGCAGCTCCTTGAGCTTCTCCTCGAGTTCGATGGAGTACTTGAACAGGTCGTTCGTGTCCGGGGCCTGCAGGGTGTACTGGTAGAGGCCCTTGGTGAAGTTGCCGCCCAGGCGGATGGAAGGCGGGTTCTGCAAAAAGGCCATGATGCCCGGCACCTGGGCCAGCTTGGGCCGAAGCTTCTGGATGAGCTGGTCGGCGGAGAGCGGCCGGTCGCGGCGGGGCTTCAGCTTCATGAACATGCGCCCGGAGTTGAGCGTGGCCACGGGGCCGCCCGCGCCCACCACGGACATGAAGCCTTCGATGTTCTCGTCGCCGCTGACGATGTCCATGAGCTTCTTCTGCTTCTCCACCATGGCCGCGAAGCTGATGCCCTGCTCGGCCTCGGTGATCATGAGCACCTGGCCGATGTCCTCGCTGGGCAGGAAGCCCTTGGGGATGGAGGTGAACAGCCAGCCGGTCACCACCAGCAGCGACAGCGAGAAGAGCATGGTCAGGCGGCGGTGGGAGATGACCCACTTGAGGCTTGCGTCGTAGGCGGCCAGCACCGCGTCGAAGCCGCGCTCCACCAGCATGTAGAAGCGCCCGTGCCGCTCGCCGTGGTGGGGCTTCAGCCACAGGGAGCAGAGCATGGGGGTCAGCGACAGCGACACGAACCCAGAGAACAGGATGGCCACGCAGATGGTGACCGCGAATTCCTTGAAGAGCCTGCCCACCACGCCGCCCATGAAGAGCACCGGGAGGAACACCGCCGTGAGCGAAAGGGTCATGGAGAGGATGGTGAAGCTGACCTCCGAGGCCCCCTCGTAGGCGGCCTTGAGCGGCGGCTTGCCCATCTCCATGTGGCGCACGATGTTCTCGAGCATGACGATGGCGTCGTCCACCACGAAGCCCACCGAGAGCGTGAGCGCCATGAGCGAGATGTTGTTCAGGCTGAATTTGAACTGGTACATGAGCGCGAACGTGCCCATGAGCGACAGCGGCAGGGCCAGCGACGGGATCAGCGTGGCCGAGAAGTTGCGTAGGAACACGAAGATCACCGCGATGACCAAAAACACCGTGAGCACCAGGGTGAACTTCACGTCCTCCACGGATTCCCGGATGGAGACCGACCGGTCGATCATGATCTCCATGTTCACGGCCTCGGGCAGCTGGGCCTTGAAGCCGGGCAGAAGCTTCTTCACCGCATCCACCACGGCCACGGTGTTGGTGCCGGGCTGACGCATGATGGCCAGCACGAAGCCGGGCTCGTTGTTGTAGAAGTTGCGGCGGCGGTCGTTCTCCACGGAGTCCACGGCCCGCCCGATTTCATTGAGGCGCACGGGGGCGCCGTTGCGGTAGGCCACGATCACCGGGTTGAAATTCTCAGCGCGCATGAGCTGCCCGGATGCCTGCACCGTGTATTCGCGCTGCGGGCCGGGCATGGTGCCGGTGGGCAGGTTGGCGTTGGCCTGGCGAACCGCGCTTGCGATCTCGTCCACGCCGATGTCGCGCCCGGCCAGGGCGTCGGGGTCCAACTGCACGCGTACGGCGTACTTCTGCGACCCGTACACCACCACCTGGGACACGCCCGAGACCATGGAGATGCGCTGGGCCAGCAGGGTCTCGGCGTACTCGTTCAGGTCCGAGAGGCGCATGGTGGGCGAGGTGACGGCCAGGTAGAGGATGGGCTGGTCCGCCGGGTTCACCTTGCGGTAGGTGGGCGGGGTGGTCATCTCCGGGGGTACGTCCTTGACCGCCAGGGCGATGGCCGAGTTCACGTCCTGAGCGGCGGCGTCGATGTCGCGCGACAGGTCGAACTGCAGGGTGATCTTGGTCAGGCCCAGGGTGGAGCTGGAGCTCATGGAGTCCAGGCCCGCGATGGTGGAGAACTGCTTCTCCAGGGGCGTGGCCACGGAGGCGGCCATGGTCTCCGGGCTCGCGCCAGGGAAGGTGGCCGTGACCTGGATGGTGGGGAAGTCCACGTTGGGCAGGTCGGACACGGGCAGCGAGATGTAGCCCATGACGCCGAAAATGAGCAGCGCCGCCATGACCAGGGTGGTCATGACCGGGCGCTTGATGAACCCCGAGGAGAGGCTCATGAGGTCTTCCCCTGGGCGTCCTGCCCGCCCTTGATTTCAACCGGGGAGTTGGGGGCCAGGCGCACATGCCCGTCGGTGACCACGGTGTCTCCGGCTTCCAGGCCCTTGGCGACGATGGTGCGCCCGGACACCACCCCGCCGGTCTCCACCAGGCGGAATTCGGCCGTGTTCCGCGGGGTGACCACGTAGACGAAGTTGCCCTGCAGGCCGATCTGCACTGCGGCGTTGGGCACAGTGAGCACGTTTTCACGGGCGGCCAGATTGAGGGTCACGTTGGCGAACTGGCCCGGCCAGAGGGTCTTGCCGGAATTCTCGAAGAGGCCCTTGAGCTTGATGGTGCCGGTGGTTCGGTCCACGGAGTTGTCCACGGAGACCAGCTTGCCCGTCTCCTGGCTTCCGCCCCCGCCCACTGTGGCCAGCACCTCGAGCGGGGCTCCCTTGCCCATGCGCCCGGCGATCTCGGGCAGGTGCTGCTCCGGCACCGCAAAGCTCACGTAGATGGGCTGGAACTGGTTGAGCACCAGCAGGTTGCGGTCGTCGTTGGCCTTGATCACGTTGCCCACGTTCACCAGCACCGCCCCTACCCGTCCGGCGAAGGGGGCCCTGATGACCGAGTATTCCAACTGGAGCCGGGCCTGCTCGATGGCCGCCTCGGAGAGCTTAATGGAGGCGCGCAGGCTGCGGGCGTCCGTGAACGCCTGGTCGTACTGCTGCCGGCTGATGACGTCCTTTTGTTGCAGGCCCGTGTAGCGCACCAGATCGTCCTCGGCCTTTTTCAGGAGGGCCTGGTCTCGCTCGAGCTTGCCCTGGGCATCCTTGATGGCCGCCTGGAAGGGACGGGGGTCCAGCACGAAGAGCACCTCCCCGGCGGCCACCTCCTGGCCGTCGCGCACGCGCTGCTCCACGATGAGCCCGCCCACCTGGGTCTTTATGGCCGCGCTCTGGTAGGCTTCCACGTTTCCCACGGCCGCGAGGCGCACCGGGATGCTGCCGGACTCCACCTTGGCCACGGACACGGGCACGGGCCGCTTGGCCGGGCCCTTGGCCTCCTTGTCGCCGGAGCAGCCCGTCAGGAATGCCGAAAAAAACAGGGTCGCAAGGGCCGCGACGAAATTAACACGCTTCATTGCTGTGCTTTCCTTCCTGACGGTATCCGCGGATGGCGGCAAGGCTGAACCGCAGAATATGATTGGTGAGGAATTCGATTCCGGCGGCGTCCCAGGTCATGTCCGGGAACATGCACCCGATGGCCCCCTTGGCCCGGTAGTAGTGCTGGCATTGTCCCACCACGGACAGGGCGCAGTTGCGGATGTCCGTATCGCTGGCTCCCCCGCCCATCAGGGCGGCCACGATAGCCGAGAGGCGGTCGAAATTGGGCCTGACGGACGAGGCCACCATGCGGGCCACGCCCGGAGACGGGTCGGCCATCTCGCGGGCCATGAGGCGCGTGCTCCAGGCAGGGCCATCGTGGCCCAGAGTGCGGTTGAGGAATGAGCGGATGAACGCCCCGAGCGCCTGTTCGGCCTGGGCGCCGTCCTTGAGTCCGGCGTCGGGGGGATGGCGGCGCAGGCCTTCGCGGTGGCAGTGCTCGAGAAGGGCCTCGTAAAGCTCCTTCTTGCCGCCGAAATGGTAGTTCACCGAGGCCACGTTGGTGTGGGCCAGGGCGCAAATCTCCCGGATGGTGCCGCAGAGGAAGCCCTTTTCGGAAAAAACCTCCCCCGCAGCGTTCAGGAGCCGAAGTTTGGTTTCATCCTGTTCCAAGGCGTTCTCCGCGTATTCAAACAAACGTTTCAATCAACCGTTTACCGACATTGCCAGCCCGTGTCAAAAGGCGTATTGGCAAGGCCCCCGGGGAGGGGCCATGCACGAGAATCAACCGCAAAATCCTTTCGCCGCAAGGCCCTGGGCCTGCCTGGGCGTGTCCGCCACGGGCACATTCATGGCCACCCTGGACGGCGGCATCGTCAACGTCGCCCTTCCCTCCATCGCCACCCGGTTCGGAGTGGACCTGCCCTTCGCCCAGTGGGTGATCACCATCTACCTGCTGACCATCGCCTGCCTGCTGCCCGCGTTCGGGCGCCTGGGCGACATGAGCGGGCGCAAGTCCAAGTATACCCTCGGCTTTCTCATCTTCACCCTGTCGTCGGTGCTGTGCGGGGCTGCGCCCGGATTGTGGTGGCTCATCGCCGGCCGGGCCGTGCAGGCCGTGGGGGCGGCTCTTCTCATGGCCAACGGGCCGGCCATCGTGATCATGAGCTTCCCAGGGTCCAAGCGGGGCCGCGCCCTGGGCATGATCGGCATGGTGGTGTCCCTGGGCTCCCTGGCCGGACCTGCCCTGGGAGGACTCCTGGTGGGGTGGCTCGGCTGGCAATCCATCTTTTACGTCAACGTGCCCATCGGCATCCTGGGCATGATCCTGGCGCACGTCGTGCTGCCCGACGACCGCAAGGCCCCCTCGGGCAGCTTCGACCTGTCCGGGGCCGCCACATACGCGGTGGGCATCATCTTCCTGCTGACGGCCATCACCCACGGCGGCCGCTGGGGCTGGACCTCGCCCGGAATCATCGCCTGCTCCCTCACGGCCTTCGCCGCGCTGTGGCTCTTCCTGCGCCGCCAGGCCAGCATCGCCCATCCCGTGGTGGACCTGACGCTCTTCCGCATCCGCGACTTGGCCCTGGGCAACCTGGCCTCCCTGCTGTCCTTCATGGCCCTCCTGACCAACGCGGTGATGTTGCCGTTCTTCCTCATCCGCGTGGCAGGGCTCAGCTCGCACACGGCCGGGCTCATCATGGCGGTGATGCCCCTGACCATGGCCTTCGCGGCCCCGCTGTCCGGGCTGGCCTCGGAAAAGGTGCGCCCGGCCATCCTGACGGGGATCGGCATGGGTCTGGCCGCGGCCGGGCTCTACTCCCAGACGCTGCTCACCGCCGATTCCGGCATCGTCCGCTTCTGCCTGAACCAAGCCGTGCTGGGCCTGGGGTTCGGAATATTCCTCTCTCCCAACAACAATGCCGTGCTGGGCAGCGCCCCGCGCGCCAAGAGCGGCGTGGCGGGCGCGCTCATGGCCCTGGTGCGAAACCTGGGCATGACCAGCGGCATCGCGGTGTCCACGGCCGTGTACGAGGCTTTCAGGAACAAGGCCCTGGCCGCGGGCGCGGGGGAGATCGCCAGCTTCAACGCAGGGTTCGACGCAGCCCTCACCTGCGCGGCGGCCCTGGCCCTGGCCGGAGTCGCCCTGGCCCTGGCGCGCATCCTCCCCGAACGCAAACTCAAGCCCTGACGCCCTTTTTTTCCTGATAAATATGGGATATGTTCGTTCCGACAGAATTCATCGGGGAACGTGACATGAGCCAAGACGACGCCACCGCGCGCATCGACACCTACCTGCCCGTTTTGCGCCGCCTCAAGGAGACTTCGGCCCGGCGTGAGGTGATGGAGCGCGAGATTCTGTTGTCCGTACTCCTGGCCAACCGCGACAGGATCGCCGAAGCCCCCGTGCCCGAGGGAGACCAGCAGGCATTGGTGAACGTGGTGTCCTCGCTCAGCCAGCCCTATCCTGCCCACGCGCACTACCAGGACTGGATGAGCCAGTTCCTGGCGGCCCTCAACCAGTACGAGGTGGCCCAGCGCACCGGGGCCAAGGACCAGACCGCCACCCTGCTCGACCAGCTTTCCAACATGGAGGCCCTGCTGGCCAAATGCCTCCAGGGCTACATCATCCTCTCGGGAGTGGTGCGGGACGAATTCAACGACGTGATCCTCGCGCGCTTCGGCGAGGCCGCCCTCTCCGACATCGACGAACTGAGCCACGCCGGGGTCTCCAACGACCACTACTGGAAGGAGCTTCTCGAGCGCTTCGCCTTCGGGTTCGTCAACAAGGCGTATGCGGAGATGCTTGAGAAGCAGCACTTCAAGATGAGCCGCGAAGGGGCTTTCATCGCAGTGCGCTTCCCCCTGGACGCCATCCTGGAACAGATGCCCGGCACGGACAAGACCATCGACAAGACCAGGCTCCAGGCTTCCTTCGAGGCCGGCCGCCAGGACCCGCTGGCCTCGCGCGCGGCCGCCGCCGTGGCCCAGATCCTCGCGGGCATGCAAAAGCCTATGCTCTCGCCCAAGTCGTCCAGGCACGATTTCGAACTGCTGGGGGCGGTCGCGGCCATGGACCCGGCCATGTCCGCTTTCGTGGACGTTTTCGTGGACGGCAAGCCCATGGAGGACGACGCCTCCGAAGCCGACGCGGACACTTCCGAGCGTGGGCCGGAGCGCAGGGCAGCGCGCCTTTCGGCCCGCAAGGAGTTCCTCAAGGCGCAGCTCGTGGCCATGGCCGCCGGGGCCGCGCTGGCCATGGGCGTGCTCCGGGAGGACCTGGGCCGGGCGCTGCAGAATTTCACGGCCAAGGAACAGGAGAAGCTCCTGCAGGTGGCCGGCGCCTTCGATCCCGACGCCCTGGCCCTGGCGCACACGCTCATGCTGGAATACGCCCTGTGCCGCCTGATGACGGGCAAAATCGAGGACGAAGGCGGCAAGGTGCAGGTGAAGTGCTTCAAACAGCACCGTGCCTCACGACGCGACGTGGAGGCTCTGGCCGGCAAGGGATTCAACCGCATTCGCCAGAAAGTCTTCTTCGACGAGGACCCTGCTTCCCCTGACCGGCTCCTCTTCAAGGCCAAATCCGGCCAGGATCTGGCCGAAACGCTGAGGATGTCCAACATCGAGCCCGCCCTGGCCCACGCCGTCTCCGGCCTGTGGACGAAAATGGACTTCAAGGCCGAGGCCGTGGCGCTCATCAACCTGACCATGGTGGCCAAGGCCACCCAGAACGTCCAGGCCAAGGTGGGAGAAATCCTGGCCAAGCTCGGCGTGGTCAAAACCGCGCAGCCCTGACCCTTCTTTCCGGATTCCGGACGCAAAAAGCGGACGCGCCCCATGCGGGAGCGTCCGCTTCGTCATTCACGATCGCGCAGTTCCGTGCCGCCCTACTTGCGGATGTCCACCTTCAGGAGCTTGCTGCCCTGCCGCAGGTACTTGAGTACGTCGATGCCCACGTACTCGGCCTGTTTCCCGGGCATGGCCCCGGCCGGGTCCGTCATCTGGGCTTCGCCCGAAGGCAGGAGCCTGGCCAGTTCGTCGGCCGTCAGGTCCTGGGCGAGCTGGGAGGCGCTCAATGTGGCGGCCACGGGCTGGTAATAGAAGGAGAGCTTCATGCCGCCCGGGGCCTCCTTCTTGAGCTTCACCCGGACCGGGCCGACCTTCCAGCTCTCCTGGGAGCCGCCCTCGTCCTTCTTGCCCTTGCCGTAGAGTCTGCGCAGCTCGGCCGCCAGGGAGTCGAAGCCCGCCGCGTCGCCCAAGCGCAGGTGCACGGCGTAGAGCCGGCCTCCGGCCTCGCCGTAGAACACGGTGGGCTTGCCGTATCCCTTCATGTCGTAGCGTTCGCGCAGGTTCACGAAGTAGTCGATGCCATCGGTGGTCCTGAGTTTCATGAACCCCTGGCGCTTGCCCACGTCCTCGCCCCAGGCCACCGTCGCGAACCCCTTGGTTATCGCCTTGGGAGACGCGCCGAAGCACGGGATGGCAAGAAGAACCACCAGGGCAACCATCACCATCGATCGGGTCAGTACGGCCACTCGTTCCTCCTCTCAGCGGTATGAGGGATAAATAGCCGCAGGTCGCGGCGCTGGCAAGCGTGCGCTTTTCCTTATTCACGAAACAAAAGGGCAGGGTGCGCGGCGTTGCGCGCATCCTGCTATGAAACATTTCCGCATCGATCGACGCGAAGCTCTCAAGGATTCCAAAGGAACGACACTTCCGCATGAAGCAGAATTGGACGCTGCGAAGCAGCGCCCGAAGGGCGAGGGTCGGATGGCCCGAGTCAATCCCCTTTGGCCGCCGGGGGCTTCTTCCCGCCTCCAACCTTTCCTTTACCTCTCTCGCTTCGCTACCCCACGGTCTTCCCACCCAGCATGGCAAGGGCCGTCTGCTTCTCGTCGGCGAGCCGCGTGGACACGGCCACGCGCAGCTTGCCGCGCCCGGCGAACTGGGTCATGCGCTCGGCGTAGACCTCTTCGATCAAGGCCTTGTCGGACTTGTCCTGCCCCTTGGCCTGGAGCTTCTCCACTGCCTGGCTGAAAATTTCCGCCGCGCCGTTGGGTCCGTGCTGCACCGCCGTGCTCCAGAGCACCTCGCGCACGGCCTGGGAACGCTTGGACATGTCGTCGCCCGTGGACATGGTGATGGACTTGAGCGCGGGCTGGTAATGGGTGTCGCGGATGAATTCGTGCTGCAGCGCCTCGAAACGCCTCGGAAACTCTTGGGCTATGCGCTTCCATTCCCCGGCCATGGCACCGGATCGGCCGCCCGTGTTGGCCGGGCCGGATGAGGACAGGCGCACGGCGATATCCGGGGCTTTGGTTTCCAGGTAGTCCATGAACCGCCCCATGGTGCCCACGCCCGAGGCGATCTGGTACAGCCCGTAGGACGTGCCTCCCCGGCCGTCGTAGCCGATGGCGTCGATGGCTCCGCGCGATTCGTAGGCCGCCGACAAGACGCCCATCTTGTCCGTGGAGGCGTACTGCGCATCGTTGCCGGCCTGTCCGGAACGGCGCTTGGCCGCCAAGAATTTCGATTCCGCCGCGGCCGCGGCCTGGAGAAGGTTTTCCTCGTCCTTGGTGAAGGCCTCGCTCATGACCGCTTTCGCGCCTGATCCGGGCAGGTGGCCCAGGTCCTCGGGATGGCGCGCGTTGGGGTTGACCACCCCGCGCACCTCGTTGGAGACCGCCTTCCCCTTGGTTTCAGTGAACACCGGTCCTTTTGTTTCCGAAAACACCTGCGCCGGGATGTTGACGTTGAGCGAGCCGTCCGGCCCCCGGGAGGGCATTCCCGTCACCACCGAAAGCGGGTCCTTGCTCTTGCTGCCGAGTACCTGATGGCTTACACCAAGCTGGCTCGTCAGCATCGTCTTGAACGATCCCTGGTCCTGGGCCAGCCTGGTGGTCCCGAACCGGTTCAGTTCCGGACGCGCCGTGAGGGCTGCGGCTATATTTTGCGGCGTCAACACCATGACGGAAACCTCTTTGTCGAGAGTCTGCAACGATGGAAAAGCAATCGCCGTGCCAGCCCTCCCACGCCTTCAACCAGAACCGGGCCTGCCGCTACTTCCCCTGCCACGCCGGTATCGACCCGGACAACTTCAACTGCCTGTTCTGCTACTGCCCGCTCTACTTTCTTGAGAACTGCGGCGGGGACTTCGCGATGCTCAATGGCATCAAGGACTGCACCAGGTGCCTGAAGCCGCACAGGCCCGGCGGCTACGAGGCCACCGTGGCGCGCCTGAAGCAGGAACTGGGGGAGAGGCGCAGGAATTACCTGGAAGAGTTGGAGAAAGCAGCAGAGTAGGATGCCTCCGGCGGCCAAAGGGACGGTGTCCCTTTGGAATCCCCCGTAGCTTCGCTTCGATCGATGCCGAGGATGGAGCGCAGGGCCTGCGCTACCCGCAGGCCCGTCCCTTGAGCCCGAACACCACCTTGAGAATCTTGGGGGCCACCCCGTCGAAAACCTTGGGCGCGAGAAACTCCCCGGCCACCCGCTTGTTGATTTCGCCAAGCGTCGGATACGGATGCACCGCCTGGGCCAGCGAGGAGAGTTTCACTCCCCCTGACAAGGCAGCGATCCACTCGCACAAAAGGTCTCCGGCTCGCGCCCCCAGTATCTGCACCCCCGCCACCTTCTCGCTGCGGTCCAGGATGAGCTTGATGAGCCCCTCGGGCGTGCCGTCCGCCTGGGCGCGGTCGTTGTCCTCGAAGCGCTCCCTCTGCACGGTGACGGCGATGCCCGCCTTGGCGGCGGCGGATTCCGAGAGCCCCATGCAGGCCAGCTCCGGGTCGCAATAGGTGGCCTTGGGCATGAAGGTGTACTCGGCCTTGCGCGGCAGCCGCGCCACGGCGTTGGTCAGGGCCACCCCTCCCTCGTACCCGGCCGCGTGGGTGAACTGCCATTTGCCCAGCACGTCCCCGGCCGCGAAGATGTCCGGCGAGGTGGTGCGCAGGCGCGCGTCCGTGGGGACGCCCTTGTCCGTGTAAGCCACTCCGGCATTTTCCAGCTTCAGCCCGTAGACGTTGGGCAAGCGGCCCATGGCCACGAGCAGCGCCTTGGCCGAAGCCACGCCCTCCTCCCCCGAGGCCAGCGTATAGCCCACGTGGCGCAGGCCGTAGGCCACGCTGGCGAAGCGGGGCTTGGCCCCGGTGATGACCGTGACGCCCTCGGATTCGAGGCGCTTTTGGACCAGATCGGCCATGTCCGGATCTTCGTTCGAGAGCAGGCGTGAGGACCGTTGCAGGATGGTCACGGCGCTGCCCAGGCGCTGGAACGCCTGGGCCATCTCCACGGCGATGGCCCCGCCGCCCAGGATGAGCAGCGATTCGGGGAGGGATTCGAGAGCGAAAAGATTCTTGTTCGTCAGGTGCGGCGTGTGGCGAAGGCCTGTGATGGACGGGATCGCCGGAGAGGAGCCGGTGGCGATTATCCAGCGGTTGGCCGAGACGGTTGCGCCATTCAGCCGGATTGAGTGCTCGTCGATGAACTCCGGAGAGCCGAATTCCACCTTGGCCCCCAGCGAGCAGAAACGCTCAGGCGAGTCGTGGCGCTGGATGTGGGCGATGACGGAGCGGATGCGCCCGGCGACTTTCGAAAAGTCCACGGGCGGCAGTTCCATGGGCGGCAGCCCCCAGTCAGAGGCGCGGAGCATGCGGTGGCGCAGCTTGGCCGAGGCGATGAGTGTCTTGGAGGGCACGCAGCCGCAGTGCAGGCAGTCCCCGCCGAGCGCCGGCTCCTTCTCGACGAGGAGCACCTTGGCTCCCAGGCGCGCCCCGCCAGCCGCGGCGGTGAGCCCGGCCGCGCCGCCGCCGATGACGCCAAGGTCGTAGTCGTATGAGGCCATAACTCCCCCTCTCCCGCCGTTCATCTCGAGAGTGCCTATCAAAAAAAAGGCCGCCCGTCGCCGGGCGGCCTTTCGTAAAACAGGCGTTGGCCTGATATTCTACCAGTCGGACTTGGTGAAGGTGTCTTCGACACCGAAGTCCACGACCGGCTCGGGCGCGGCGGCGGCAGCGCCGGGAGCTCCACCGGCGGCGACACCACCGGCAGCCACGGTCACAACGCCGTGCTTCTTCACGTCCTCGATCATCTTGAGAAGCTCATCGACCTTGCCGATGTATTCGTTGACCTTGGCCAGAGGGGCCACGATCAGCTTCTCGCTCTCCTTCTGGGAGGAATCCTCGAAGCGCTTCACAGCGGCCTCGGCGGCCTTGAGCTTGGCTTCGACGTCGATCAGCGTGGCGGACTTGGCGGCCAGCTCGGCCTTCACCTTGGCCAGTTCTTCGGCCTGGGTCTCGGCGGCGGTCTTGTAGTTGCCCAGCTGCACGAACAACGAGTTGATCTCGGCCACGGTCTCGGCGGGCAGCTTGGGCACGGAGACGTTCTTGGCGGCAGTGGCCAGCTGGTTGGCGCTCATGGCGATCACTTCGGGATGCTGCTCATAGATCCAGGCCTTGGCGATGGCGCCGGCGAAAGGAGCCAACTCCTCGTCGACGACGGTGTCGGCCATGTAGCTCACCAGCTCAACAACGCCCTTCTTCTGGCCTTCCTTGTCCACGCCCTTCAGGTACGACATGAAGGTGTTCATCGGGAAAACTTTGGTCTCAGACATGGGGAGTTCCTCCTCTTAGATCTCGAAAACTTTTTCTTCAACGCGCGAGATGGGAAGCCTTCCGTTCATGCGCGCATACACCAGGGCCGTCGTGCGATACACAAGGTGCCCCAGCTTGGACCAGGGCAGATAAGCGAACAGCATGAAAACGCTGATCAGGTGCAGGTAATACATGGGGTAGGCCAGTCCGGCCACGCCCGCCAGGCGCAGGACGAACGCGCCCGAGCCGGTGACGAACACCGCCCAGATCACGCCCAACAGATACCAGTCGTAGTAGCTGGAGCCCTGCTTCTGCGCGTCCAGGTTCAAGCGGCGGCGGGTGAGCATGGTCATGCCGTAGAGGCCGAGCACCATGCCGGCCACGGCCAGGAGCTTCACCGGGCTGTAGAGCGCCATGGGCGTGCTGCCGAGCACGTGCAGCCAGTGGAAGCCGGGCAGCTTGGAGCCCCAGTGGGACACGGCCACGACGCCGGTGACGATGGCCAGTGCCACGAAGGCGAACAACAGCGACCAGTGGCCCTTGAAGCGCTCGGTGTTGTCGTTGCCGCATTCGTTGAACTTGCGGTG
Source organism: Fundidesulfovibrio terrae (assembly GCF_022808915.1). NCBI lineage: Bacteria > Pseudomonadati > Thermodesulfobacteriota > Desulfovibrionia > Desulfovibrionales > Desulfovibrionaceae > Fundidesulfovibrio > Fundidesulfovibrio terrae. The sequence continues at coordinate 242,844 of NZ_JAKZFS010000002.1, read as the reverse complement.
GGTGATGATCTCATCGCGCACAACGGCGACGATGGCCTGGATGAGAGTGGGCTTCTCGCGAACCTCGCCGATCTCGAAGGTCTCGGGCAGGCTCTTGAAGGAGTTCCACATGTTCATGACGCCCTTGTAGAAGCTGAAAACCATGAAGCCGAAGGTCAGCATGAACAGGGGGTCGATGGTGTAGTCGCCGGGGTACAGCTTGCCGAAGACGATGTCGCCCTGGGGCAGGCTGAAGCCGCCCTGGGTGATCATCCAGATCACGGCGAAGAGCACGGCCGGGATGGCGATCAGCTTGGGCAGGCCCTTGGAGGAGCTCATCCACTCGCCGATGCAGGCAGGGCCCACCAGCTTGCGGTAGGTCATGTTGCGGATGGCGGCCAGCGTGTCGGCAGGACGGGCGCCTCTGGGGCAGAGGTCCGAGCAGGTGCCGCAGTTGTGGCACAGCCACACGTCGATGTCGTTCATGAGCTTGTCTTTGAGGCCCCACTGCGCCCAGACCATCTCCTTGCGGGGATAGGGATTCTCGGACGGAGACAGAGGACAGGCCACGGAGCAGGTGGCGCACTGGTAGCATTTCTTGACCGACTCGCCACCGGCTGCCTGAAGCTCCCTGACAAAGCTCGGATCGGGTTGGATCCGGACCGGAGAAGACATAAGCAGGGCCTCCTAGTATCCTTTGAACGGGTTGGGACCCATTTTCACGATCATGTCCATGAACTCGTCGATCATGGCGGGCACGCGGTCGTATTCGTCGATGGCCACCTGCAGCTGGTCGACGCGTTCGGGCTCGACGCCCAGGCGCTTGAGCGACTCGGAGATGTTCTCCTTGCGGCGGTTGCACAGCTCGGAACCCTTGACGAAGTGGCACTGGTAGTCGTCGCCGAACTTGCAGCCCAAGAGCATCACGCCGTCGATGCCCTTGGACATGGCGTCGGCCACCCAGATGGCGTTGACCGAACCCAGGCAGCGCACCGGGATGACGCGCACGTAGGAGCTCCAGGACTTGCTGCGCAGGGCGGCCATGTCCAGGGCCGGGTAGGCGTCGTTCTCGCAGGCCAGGATGAGCACGCGGGGGCCGCCCACGTCCATCTTGGGGGGCACCTGCATCTCGCGGATCATGCTGCCGATCATGTCGATGTTGTAGTTGTCGAAGCTGATGACGCGTTCAGGACAGGCGCCCATGCAGGTGCCGCAGCGGCGGCAGCGGGACGGGTTGGGCATCGGGGTGCCCTTGGGATCGTCATCGAGCGCGCCGAACGGGCATTCCTCGGTGCAGCGCTTGCACTGGGTGCAGCGCACGAAGTTGAACACCGGGAAGCTGCGGTCGCCGGAGCGCGGGTGCACCGCGACGCCCTTGTTGGCGCTGGACACGCACTGGATGGCCTTGAGGGCCGCGCCCATGGCGTCGTCGCTGGCCAGCGCCAGGCCCATGGGCTGGCGCACGCCGCCGGCGGCGTAGATGCCGGTGCGGCGGGTTTCGTAGGGGAAGCAGATGTAGTTGGAGTCCGCGTACCCTTCGAAAAGGCCCAGGTCCGGGAAGGCCAGGCCCTGGCGGTATTCCAGGTTGATCACCGGGCTGTGCGCCGTGGTGGGCACCATGGAGGTAGGCAGCACCACCAGGTCGGCCTCGATCTCCACGGATTCGCCCAGCAGCGTGTTGGCCATGCCGATGACGACGGTGTCGCCGGAGCCGGCCTTGACGCTCTGGATCTGCGCCCGGGAGAGCATGATGCCCGGGTTGTCCTGGGCGGCCTTGTAGTAGCGCTCGTTGATGCCGGGCACCATCATGTGGCTGTAGAAGATGTAGGCCGCGGCCTCGGGGTTCTTCTCCACCACGTAGTTGGCCTGCTTGAGCGCCACCAAGGTGGACAGCTCGGAGGACAGGGCCAGGTGCCGCTGGGACTCGAGATCACAGAAGGGCGCCTCGGCCGGAGCCTCTTCGCCTTCGGCGGGCGGATTCACCGGGGCCTCGGCCTCCTTGTCGCACTCCAGCGTAACGTCCGAGGGGCAGGAGTCGATGGAGCACAGGGCGGTGTCCAGCAGGAAGGCCACGCTGCGCGGGGCCTTGCCGTCGGAGGGCCGGGCGATGCAGCCGGTCTTGGCCATCTTCTCCAGCTCGGCGGTGGTGATCACGTTTTTCAACGTGCCATAGCCCAGGGGAGCCAGGTATTTGGTGTCGCCCGCGTCCCAGCCGGTAGCCAGGACCATGGCGCCGATGTCCAGGGTCTGCCCGTTGGAGAGCAGGGCCTTGTATTGGCCGGGCGCGCCGGAGAGCTTCTCCAGGGAGGTGGAGGTCAGGACCGTGACCTTCTTGGAGGCGTTCACCTGGGAAATGAGCTTGTCCAGGCCGGGGTCTTGGGCCTCGGTGTAGGGGTAGCTCAGGGGGAAGCTCTTGTGGAAGTTCAGCACCTTGCCGCCCAGGGCGTCGGCCTTCTCCACCAAGACCACGTCGTAGCCCAGGGAGGCGGCCGCGTTGGCGGCGCTCAAGCCGGTCCAGCCACCGCCCAGGACCATGATGGTCTTGAAGGTGTCCTGGGCCTCGGGGTTGGGCACGTTGGACTTGGTGAGCTTCACCACGCCCATGAGGGAGTATTCGTTGCAGATGATCTGCAGGTCATCGATGCCCTTGGCTTTTTCCAGCGCGCCGGAGACCTTGTCGAAGGACCAGACGGCCTGTTCGCGCAGGTTGACCCGTTCCACCTGGACGCCGCCGAAGGCGAACACGTCCCACTTGGAGCGGGGCGAGCAGGCGCACAGGCACACACCGTCAAGCCCGGCCTCGGCGATGTCGGCCTCGATGGCCGCCTTGCCTTCGGGCGAGCAGAGCACGGGGTGGGTTTTGATGACCGGGCACTGCGGCTGGTACTTGTTCTTCACCGCGGTGCACACTGCGTCCAGGTCGACGGCATCGGCCAAGCCGCAGCCGCCGCAGACGTACACGCCTATTTTCTCGGCCATGAATCCTTACCTCCCCGCAACCGTTTGTATGGCCTTGAGCGCCGTGCCGGTGGCCGACTGGGCCGAGCGCATGACGTCCAAGGGCAGCTTGGAGCAGCCGGCGGCGAAGATGCCGGAGCCCTCCGAGCCGATGTAGAAGCCTTCCTCGTCGCGGGGAGCGTTCACCGCGACGGCCTCGCCGGCGCAGGAGGGCTGCATGCCGGTGGCCAGGACCACCAGGTCGAACTCCTCGACGTTCTTGATGCCGGTATCCACGTTCTCCACGGTGGCGAGCACCTTGCCGGAGGGGGATTCGGTCAGCTCGGCGACCTTGCCCTTGACCAGCGAGAGCTTGTCGTCGGCGGAGACCTTCTCCAGGAACTTCTGGTAGCGGCCGGGGGTGCGCAGGTCGATGTAGTAGATAGTGACCAGCGCCTCGGGCACCCGCTCCCGGATGTAGGTGGCCTGCTTGAGGCTGGCCATGCAGCAGATGTAGGAGCAGTAGTTCAGGTGGTTCTCGTCACGCGAACCAGCGCACTGGACGAAGGCGATGCGCTTGGGCGCGGCCTTGTCCGAGGGGCGCAGCAACAGGCCCCCGGTGGGGCCGTTGGGGGCGCACAGGCGCTCCATCTGCATGTTGGAGATGACGTTTTGCAGCTTGCCCGCGCCCAGGTTCGTGAGCTTGGACATGTCGTAGGGCTTCCAGCCGGTGGCCTCCACGATGGCGCCGACCTTGAAGGTCTGGGTGCGCTCCTGGTCGGCCAAGTCGATAGCGCCGTACTTGCAGGACGCCTCGATCTTCTTGGCCTCGGCCTCGGAGCAACGGTCCTTCTCGAAGACGTAGCGCATGGGGAAGGCGAACAGGTTGGGCCTGAAGGCCACCTTGCGCATGCCCATGCCGAGATCGAACTCGCACGGGACCATGGTCTCGGCGGCTTCGGTGCAGGCGTTGCATGCCGTGCACTTCTCGTTGACGTGGCGGGGCTTCAGGGAGACGGTCACGTCAAAGTCGCCGGGCTTGCCCGAGACCTTGGTGACGGTGGCCATGGTGAGCACCTTCACGTTGGGATTGTTGCGGATGCGCTGAAACTGGATTTCCAGCCCGCACGAAGGGGGGCAAAGCTTGGGGAAATATTGGTTGAGCTGTGCTACCCGCCCCCCAAGATAGGGATTTTTCTCCACGAGGATGACCTCGTAGCCCAATTCGGCGGCCTCCAGGGCAGCGGTGATACCGCTGAATCCCCCGCCGACCACCAGTATCGCGTTGCCAGACATTGACACCTCCCTGCTCGGATTTGACCTTTCACGGTCAAACGGCCTGATCCGGGACGCCTCGCCCCGGCGCGCCCCGGATCAGACCGTTTGGGACAAACGGCCGGTTTCCGGCTTGAAAACGGCCGCGGGCATATGCCCGCGGCCGCTGTTTGGCCCGACTTACGCGTCGGGGATGATCTTGATGTAGGGACGCTTGAAGACCTTGGTCTCCTTGGTGGTGGGATCGTACTTCGAGTTGACGAAGCACTTCCACTTGGAGTCGTCCAGGCCCGGGAAGTCACCGCGGTAGTAGAAGCCGGGGTAACGGGACTCTTCACGGAAGGCGATGTGCTGCATGTGCATGCGAACGGTCCACAGGCGGTGGAACTGCTCCCAGCAGCGCATCAGTTCGTGCAGGTCGCGAGCGGCCAGCTTCTTGGAGTCCTCTTCCAGCATGGCCAGCAGCTTGAAGCCGGTGTCCAGCAGGGACTTCGAGGTGGTGTACAGGGTGCCGCAGCCGCCGCCGTACTCGTCGGTGCACTTCACCAGACGCATCATGAAGTTCTTCGGGGAGATGAACTTCGGGTTGACGATGGGGTCGGTGGAGATGCCCTTGTTCTCTTCGAAGGTATACCAGGGCTGGTAGATTTCCTTCTTCAGATCAGCGGCCTTCTCAGCCAGGGTGGGCTTGAAGTCCTTGTGATCGATGCACCAGCGCACCATCTGCTTGCCGACGATGCGGCCTTCAGCGTGGGAGCCGGAGGAGAACTTGTGGCCGGAGGCGCCGACGCCGTCAGCGCAGGTCCAGAGGCCGTTGACGGTGGTCATGCGGTTGTAGACCTTGCCGTTGTCGGCACGGACCTTGTACTCCTCGGGGACCCACTCTTCGTCCGGACCGGAGGCCCAGATGCCGCAGCAGCCGGAGTGGGAGCCGAGCAGGTAAGGCTCGGTGGGCATGATCTCGGAGCCGGACTTCTCGGGCTCGATGTTCATGGCCGCCCACAGGTTGGCCTGGCCGACGCACATGTCGAGGAAGTCTTCCCAAGCCTCGGACTCCAGGTGCTTCTGCTGCTCGGCGTTCAGGTTGGCGAAGGTGGCCTGCAGGGCGCCAGCGGTGTCCATGTAGATGGGGCCGCGGCCGGCGCGCATTTCGGCGAGCATCATGTGGTTACGCAGGCAGGTCGGGATGACGTGACCCTTGGCGTAGCCGCGATCCTCGTAGGGCTTCAGCATGGCGCGGTTGGTGGCGCAGTAGTCTTCACCCTTGGAGTTGGTCGCCTTGGCCTTGAAGAGCAGGAACCAGGCGCCGACCGGTCCGTAACCGTCCTTGAAGCGGGCGGGCACGAAGCGGTTTTCCATCATGGTCATCTCAGCACCGGCCTGAGCGCACATGGTGTAGGTGGAACCGGCGTTCCACACGGGGTACCAGGCGCGGCCCATGCCCTCACCAGTGGAGCGGGGCTTGTACACGTTCACCGCGCCGCCGCAGGCCACGACCATGGCGTTGCAGGTGAACACATACACCTTGTTTTCGCGGGTGGAGAAGCCCACGGCGCCGGCGATACGGTTGGGCTCTTTGGCGTCGTTCAGGAGCTTCACGATGAACACGCGCTCCATGTAACGGTCCTGGCCCAGGGCGTTCTTGGCCGCTTCGGCCACGATGCACTTGTAGGACTCACCGTTGATCATGATCTGCCAGCGGCCGGAGCGGACGGGCTCGGCGCCGGAGCGCAGGGACTTGCCGGCGGCCTTGGACTGGGCGCCGTCAAGGTTGTGGCCGTGTTCGTCCTTGGTCCAGCAGGGCAGGCCCCACTCTTCGAACAGGTGGACGGAGTCGTCAACGTGGCGGCCCAGGTCGAAGATCAGGTCTTCGCGGACGATGCCCATCAGGTCGGTGCGGACCATGCGGACGTAGTCGTCGGCGTTGTTCTTGCCCAGGTAGGTGTTGATGGCGGAGAGGCCCTGGGCCACGGCGCCGGAGCGCTCGAGGGAGGCCTTGTCCAGCAGCATCAGGGACAGGTTGCCGCCAACCTTGTCCATCCAACGGCAAGCCTCGTAAGCGGTGCCGCAGGTGCCCATGCCGCCGCCGACCAGCAGCAGGTCGACGTACTTTTCAATGATTTCCGGTTCGGCCAGAGCGACGCCTTTCGCGTCCTCTTTCATGGGAATACGGGGCATTGATGTGCTCCTTATATTCTGGTGGTTGCGCGTCAGTTCCGCTTACTTGCAGAAGCCGTCCAGCCAGCACTGAGCGGAGTCGGCGTCGGAGATAGCCGCCTTCTCGCAAAGGGCCACCTGGGGCTTGGCAAGATCCCAAGTCTCGGTGAACAGCTTCTCGTCGTCCAGGCTACCGGGCTCGGGCTTGCCGTCATAGGGCTTGATCGAGCCTTCGGGGGTGGTCCGGATGGGGAACTTGAAGCGCTTGGTGTTGCCGTTGCGGAACTTGACGGTCCACATGATGGAGTCGGCCGAACGCATGGGGATGCAGACGCCGCCCATGGGAGCGAAGTCGGCGTAGGGCCGCGCCTCGATGGCGCCCTGCGGGCAGATCTTCACGCAGGAGTAGCACTCCCAGCAAGCCTCGGGCTCCTGGTTGTAGGCCCGCATTTCGGCCGGATCGAGGATCATCAGGTCGTTGGGGCAAATGTACATGCAGGCGGTCTTCTCGCCGCCCTTGCACCCGTCACATTTGCTGGGATCGACAAAGGTAGGCATACCACGTCCTCCACGCTGGTTTGAATGTTGAAATGCTTAAATTTCCCACACCACAAAACGATAAACGCCACCCGGCCCCGAAGGGAAAAAAGACGCCCGGCCAGACGGAAATACGTCGATGGCCGGGCGTCAAGTCATACCGGATCAGGCGCGGACACGGCGAACGCTGAAAAGGCGCGCAAGCGAAGGCTTCTACAACCCCATACGCAACTTTTCCGCCCCACCGTAAACCTCCTGTTGGCAAACCGCCGGTCCAGCGGCTTGTGAGGAATGTAACGAGACCACCGGTCATCGTCAAGCTGAAAGTGAAATTTGTTACAATATGCCAAAACTAATGAAATAATTATGAAAATCGCGGCCGCAGTTCGCCACGGATTCGGCTGGAGAAAGCGCCCCAACCTCTTACCACCCTGCCCCATCGGTGGCAAGTGGTTCCTTGGAACAAGGTCATTCCTCCTTGCCTTCCCGGGGCTTTGAAGCCATAAGGAGCCTTGTGAACGTTCCAGACACACCCGGCCCCCACAGCGAAGCGCACGTCGAGGCGCTCCTCAAGGCCGCGGTGGACGCCATCGTCATCATGGGCCAGGACCAGCGCATCCAGGCTTTCTCCAAGGCTGCCGAAAAACTTTTCGGCTACTCCCAGGGCGAGGTGCTGGGCGCAAACGTCACCATCCTCATGCCCGAGCCCTTCCGGTCGGCCCACGACGGCTACGTGGTCCGCTACCTTCATACCGGCGAGAAGCGCATCATCGGCCAGGGACGTGAAATCCTGGCTCAGCGCAAGGACGGGAGCACCTTCCCGGCCTACCTCTCGGTGGGCGAAGGCTCCTCCGAGGGCGAGACCTTTTTCGTGGGCATCCTGCACGACCTCTCCCGTGAGAAGGACACCTTCCGGCGAGTGCGCGAACTGGCCGCCATCGTGGATTCCACCGGCGACGCCGTGATCGGCCAGACCTTGGACGGGATCGTCACCTATTGGAACAAGGGCGCGCAGGAGCTCTACGGCTACTCCGCCGGCGAGACCATCGGCCGCGACATCGCCGAGCTGACCGTGCCCGAGGAAAAGCTGGACGAGTTCCGCGAGATCAACGCCCGCATCGGCGGCGGCGAAGGGGTGGTCCGGGTGGAAACCGTGCGCCGGGACAAGTCCGGCAAGCGCCTCGTCGTCTCCCTGACCGTCTCCCCCATCCTGGATGCCGGGGCCAAAGTGACGGGGGCTTCGGTCATCGCCCGCGACATCACGTCCCGCCGCCAGGCCGAGAAGGCCCAGGCCGAGGCCCGCCGCGCCGCCGAGGAGTCCAACCGGGTCAAATCCGACTTTCTGAGCATCGTCTCCCACGAACTGCGCACGCCGCTCACCATCATCCTGGGCAACATCTCCCTTTTGACCGACCACCAGAACATGCCCGCCCCCTCCGAGGCCGCAGAGATCGCCCAGGACATCGAGGACAGCGCCAACCAACTGCTGGCGCTCATCAACGACCTCCTGGACATCTCGGACATGGAAGCCGGACAGGCCCGGCTGCGCCTGACTCCGGTGCAGGCTGAGGAACTCATGCTGGAGGTGGCCCAGGCCGCCGAGATCATGGCCGCGCACAAGGGGCTCGAGGTGGTCTGCCGATTCGAGCCCGTGGAGGTCATGGCCGACCCCCTGCGGCTCAAGCAGGCCCTGGTCAACCTGGTGGAGAACGCGGTCAAGTTCACCGCCTCGGGAACCATCACCCTCTCCGTGGAGAGCACCGGGGCCAAGGTCCTGTTCCAGGTGAGCGACACGGGGCCGGGCATCCCGGACGAAAACGTCGGGCGCATCTTCGACGCCTTCCACCAGGGCGACAGCTCCAGCACCCGCGCGGCCCCAGGCACGGGACTGGGCCTGACCATCGTCAAGCGTGTTGTGGAACTCCATGGAGGCGCGGTCAACGTCGAGAGCGAACCGGGCGTGGGCAGCACCTTCACCATCGCCCTGCCCCTCGGGCAGACAGCGGCGGCGGAAGGCTCCTCCAGTCCGGCCTGACGGTTTCCCGCCTTGCCGAAAACACGCAACGCGCCGCAACCGCATTGGCGCGCGCCCTTCTTCGAATTGAATCTGCACGTTACCCGCTTGTAATACTCCGCCGCTTCACTTTGTATGCGGCTTGTGCGACTGTAGCGCGCAGCATCGCAATCCGTTTACGCGCAAGGTTGTACTTCCAATGCCCGACGCCCCGTCTTCACCGCCAGCGCAGGCAGGCCGCGCTGTCTTGACCGCCCTCGCGCTGGCAGGGGGGCTGGCCGTTGTCGCAGCGGGGCTGCACCTCACCCTGGAGCACCAGAAGGGGCTGGGCTGGCTGCTGACGGTGCTGCTGTACGGACTGAGCCTCATGGAACCCCGCCGGGGAATCGTCTTCCGGGTCTTCTTCATGGCCTTGGGCGCGTTCATCTCATTGCGTTACGTTATCTTTCGCACCACCGAGACGGTGTTCTTCACCGGCCCCGTGGATTTCATCTTCATGATGCTGCTCTATCTCTCGGAGATGTACGGCGTCACGATCCATTTCCTGGGGATGTTCGTCAACGTCTGGCGGATCAAGCGCGACCCAGCCCCGCTGCCCAAGGACTCCTCCCTCTGGCCCACGGTGGACATCTTCATCCCCACCTACAACGAGCCCGACGACGTGGTGTTCCTCACGGCTTCGGCCTGCGCGCTGCTGGACTATCCCAAGGAAAAACTGCGCGTCTACATCCTGGACGACGGCGGCACCCTGGCCAAGCAGAACAACCCCGATCCGGAAAAAGCCTGGGAGGCGCGCGACCGCTCGCTGCGCATCAAGCAGATGTGCCAGGACCTGGGCATCGGTTATCTGACCCGCAACTACAACCAGAAGGCCAAGGCCGGAAACATAAACTCCGCCATCATGGGCCGCTCCTTCGACCAGGTCGAGACGGACGAGGACGGCCACGCCCGGCCCGGCCGTGACGGGGCGCTTGCGACCACTGGCGAGCTGATCCTCATCTTGGACTGCGACCATGTCCCCACCCGGGACATCCTGAAAAACACCGTGGGCTTCTTCATCAAGGACCCCAAGCTCTTCCTGGTGCAGACCCCGCACTATTTCCTGAACCCAACGCCCATCGAGAAGAACCTCCAGACCACCCAGGACTCCCCCGGTGAGAACGAAATGTTCTACGGCGCCGTGCAGTTGGGCCTGGACTTCTGGAACTCCTCGTTCTTCTGCGGCTCCGCCGCCGTGCTGCGCCGCGAAATCCTGGAGGCCCAGGGCGGCATCGAGGGCGAGACCATCACCGAGGACGCCGAGACCGCGCTCGGCCTGCACGCCAAGGGCTACAACTCCGTCTACCTCAACAAGCCCATGATCTCCGGCCTTTCGCCCGAGACCTTCGCCGACTTCATCCTGCAGCGCTCCCGCTGGGCCCAGGGCATGACCCAGATATTTTTGCTCAAGAACCCGCTTCTGCAGAAGGGACTCGCCCTAAAGCAAAAGCTCTGCTACTTCAACTCCTGCTTCTTCTGGTTTTTCGGGATAGCCCGGTTCTTCTTCTTCATCTCCCCGTTCCTTTACCTGTGCATGGGCATCCGCCTCTACAACGCGTCCTGGAGCCAGATATTGGCCTACGCCATGCCCCACCTGCTGGCCAGCTACATCATCTCCAACAACCTCTTCGGACAGGTGCGCCATCCGTTCTTCTCGGAACTCTTCGAGACCATACAGAGTTTCTACCTCCTCCCGGCCATCTTCGCCGTGGTCGCGAACCCCAGAAAACCCAGCTTCAAGGTCACCCCCAAGGGAGTGGCCCTGGAGCGCGACTTCTTGAGCCACCTGTCCGCGCCGTTCTACTTCATGCTGTTGATCTGCCTGTTCTCGTTTTTTTTCGGCGTCTACCGCTGGACGGCCTACCCCATGGAACGAGACGCCATCATCGTCACCGGGACCTGGAACACCTTCAACCTGATGATGCTCATGCTCTGTCTGGGCGTGGTCTGGGAAAAACGCCAGATCAGGCGCTTCCACCGCTTCAAGGCCAAGGGGCTGATCATGCTGGGCGAGCCCGACTCGGCCGAATGGCAGCCCACGGCGCTCTTCGACCTGTCGCTGCTGGGCATGGGCATGCTCGTCCCCTCGCCAGCGCCCTACAAGCCCGGGGAGAAGATCACCGCCCGGGCCACGGACTCCTACGGCAACGCCTACACCTTCCGCCTGCGCGTGGAACGCGTCTTCCCCCATGGGAACATGCACTACATCGGCACCCAGTTCATCATCCCCGACGACAAGGCCATGGCCGACGTGGTGGGCTTCGTGCACGGCGACTCCGCCCGGTTCGAGCACTTCGCCCGCAGCATCTACAACAAGCGCATCGGCCTTCTGACCGGCTTCTACTACCTTATTTCCAAGAGCCTTTCCGGCACCGTGCAGAACGTCCAGGGCATCTGGTCGGTGATGAAGCGCATGGCGGTCGACCTCGCCGTGCGACTCTTCCGAGCGTCCAGGCCCGTACCTTCAAGGAGATTCCGATGATCCGCGCAGCGCTTCTCGTCCTGGCAATCCTTATGGCAACCGGCACGGCCCAGGCTGCTCCGCAGGGGAAGGCCGCCGGGCAATCACCCGATCCGGCCGAGGCGGCGAACCAGCTGCTCAAGCCCCAGCGCAATCCGGACGGCACCTACACGGTCAAGATGCTCCTCTCGAGCCTGACCCCGGCCAAGAACCACACCCTGCGCGGAACCTCGGCCGCATTCTCCTTCAGCCTTCCCGTTCCCGAGCGCTGGGACGTGAAGAGCGCGTCCATCAGTTTCGGCTACGTCAACTCCTCCTCGCTCGTCGCCAGGCTCTCGCGCCTGAGCTTCCTGGTGGGGGGGCGCGTCCTGGGACAGATCGAGCTGCGTCCTGAATCGCCAAAGGGCAAGGTGGAGATACCCATCCCGGGGAACCTGCTCGCTCCCGGCTACAACGAGTGCGTCTTCCGCGTGGCGCAGAGCTATACCGAAGAGTACTGCGAATCCCCCCAGCACCAGTCCCTGTGGACCAACCTGGAGCTGGAGACGGCCACGGTTGAGATCACCTACGCCATGAAGCCCGTGCCCGCCCGCCTTTCGGCCGTCTCGGACTTCCTGTTCGACTCGCGCGCCTTCCTGGGATCGGACGTGAACATCGTTCTGCCGGAATTTTCCGAAAAGTCGGTGAAACTTGCCGCCATGGCCGCCTCGGGCGTGGCCTTGCGCATGGACTACCAGGCCGCCAGGACCACCGTTTCCAACGAGCTCAAGCTAGGGCGCGACAACATCGTCATCGGGGACGCCGCCTTCGCCCAACGCCTTCTGGGCTCGCGTGCCCCGAAGATCGGCGAATCCACCATGGCCCTGCTGCCGGGAGCGGGTCCGTCCGGTCCCGATCCCCAGACGGCCGTGGTGGTGCTCTCCGGCTCGCCCGAGGGTGTGGAGAAGGCGGTGAGGGCCTTCAGCTATCTCTCCTTCCCCTTCCCGGACGCCCCCGAAGCCGACCTGTCGCAAGTGACCGACCCCGAGCCCGAAATGCTCGAAGCGGCCAAAAACATCAGCCGCGACAAGGAATACACCCTGCGCTCCATGGGCTACTTCACCAAGACCGTTCGAGGTCAGCCCATCGACCTCTCCTACACCTTCCCCTCGGGCCTGGACCTGAACCCCAACAGCTACGTCACCCTGTCGCTGCACGTGGCCTACGCGCCGGGCATGCGCGAGGACTCCGTGCTCATGGTGTACATCAACGGCGTCTTCGTTGGCGGCGTGCACTTCGAGGACGTCAAGGGCGGCACCTTCCTGGACTACCGCATCAACCTGCCCCTGTACGCCATGAAGAAGGGCACCAACACCATCACCCTCACCCCGGTGCTCAACCCCCTCAAGACCAGACTTTGCGAGTCCTATCAGTCCGACAACCTGGCCATGACCCTCTATGACGACTCCACCCTCACCTTCCCGGACATCCCCCTGTGGGTGAAGCTCCCCGACCTGACCCTCTTCTACCAGGACGTGTTCCCCTACGCCCAGTGGCCCGACATGCGCGGCGCAACCCTTCTCCTGGGCGACAAGGAGCAGGAGACAGTCAACGCCGCCGTGAACCTGGCCGCCCAGGCAGCCCAGCGCACCGGGCTGCCGCCGCTCAAGCTCGATGTCAGCTTCGGCCCCGCCGCGTCCGGCAACGTCATCGCCGTGGGTGGCGTGGACTCCCTGCCCAAGGAGCTGGTCTCGGCCGCGCCCTTCTCGCTCCTGCCCCAGGGCAAACGCCCCTACCCCCAGATGCAAAGGCCCAAGGCCCAGGACGAAGAAGCCGCGGCCCACAAGGCCCCGCTGTGGTCCAAGTTCCTGCCCTTCCTCTGGGAGCGCGGTCGCAAAAGCTCGGACGTGACCCAGTACATATGGGCCGACGTGCGCTCCGGAGCCGCGCTCTCGCCCGGCAAAGGCTTCGTGACCCAGTTCAAGGCACCGGCCACGGCGGCCGATACCGTCACCCTGTTCACCGCCGCCACCGCCAAGGATGTGGACCGGCTGGCCGCCCGCCTCTGGGAACCGGCCGTGCGCTCCATGATCGCCGGGGATGTGGCCGTGGTGGACCTGGACTCCGCGAGGCCCAAGGCCGCGTCCCTGGAAGTCGGCGAGAAGTACTACATGGGCAAGATCGGCGCCGTACCCAAGCTGACCATCCTGGTGAACACCTACCCCTGGACGTCGCTGTCCGTGGTCATGGTCCTCCTGCTGGTGTTCGCCTGGGCCGCCTGGCGCATGCTCAAGGTTGTCCGGGCCAAGAGACAGTAGGCCGGGCATGGACAAGGTCCGTCTTATGGCCGTTGCGCCGGGAGCGGCGACCGATTGCGCCGCTCCGGCGCTGGCCGGGACAAAGCCGCGGTCGCGCCCCATTTTCCGGTCGGTCGCCGTGGCAGCCATTCTGGCCCTGCCGGTAGCGGCCTCGGCCTTTGAGCCGGTCCGGGAACCCCTGCCCGGCAGCGTCGTCCGCGAAAGCCAGGACACCGGCGGCCAGTCCCGGGCCGGACAGCTCGACGCTACGGTCTCTCGCGAAAGCGGCGGAACCGACATCACGCAGCCTTCGCCCTCCGTCTCGCCCTACCGACTGCCCCAAAAAAAGCCGGGCAAGGCCCCCGGCGAACTGGACGCCCTCAATACAGGCTGGGAACAGCTCAGCGCCGGAGACCCCCAGGCGGCGCTCGAATCCTTCGAGACGGCCGCTACATCCAAGGATACCCTGCTCGCCCGGGAAGCCTCCCTGGGCGCGGGCTACGCCCTGTGGCGGCTCGGGCGCGAATCCCAGGCCGAAGGGATTTTCAAGGCGTTGGTGGACCAGGATTTCCGCCTGCCGGAAGTGCTACCGAATCTGCTCTTCCTGCTGCGCAAGCGTGGCGGCGCGAAGGCCGTCGAGCCCTACCTGAAGTACCTTCCTGAAGACGAGCGGGATATCTGGCGTAAATAGCGGGGGAAAGGAAGAGGCCGGACGAACGAAGGCCGTCAAGCATACGCCACCCAGCCGCGAAACGCGAACGCCGCGTAGAACAGGCTGGCGTCCGAGAATCCTGCGTCGCGCAGCAGCGATTCATCCTGCTCCGGCGTGAACAGTGGCAAATGCGCATCCATCGCCGCACGCGCCTGTTCGGCCTTGCCACGCTCAACTCCCGAATCGCAAAGGAATGCGGCGTACCGCGACAGCCAGAGCGCGCGCTCGGCTTCATCCTGTTGCGGAAAGCTGAGGTGGGCGACGACAAGAGGCGCGCCAGGCCTGAGGCGGCGGCGCATTTCAGCCAGCGTCCGCCGACGCTCGTCCGCCGGGATGAAGTGCAGCGTCAAAAGGCACGCCGCCGCATCGAACGGTCCCACGGGCGCATCGTCGACATACCCCTTGTGCAGCCTGGCGCGCGAGGCGCGCAGCCCCAGGGTCCGTTCAGCCAGGGCGAGCATCTCGGCGGACGGGTCCACGCCATCGAATGTCCATCCGGGATGAGCATCCGCGAACACCTTCATTTCCAACCCGCCGCCCGCTCCAAGCACCAGCACGCGCGCATCTTCCCCAACCCGCTCCGCGATCAAAAGCGAAGCCATGCGTTGCATGTCGCAAAACCCGGGCACGGCTCGCACAGGACCTTCAACGTAACGGGCCACGGCTTGTGGGTTTGAGAAATGCTCGCCCAATCTGTTCATGACGCCGCTCCAAACTGAGCGGGTTTCTCCGAGGGCGCGAGGATCGCCAGCTTCGCGGCGCCGCGGCTAAAGGTCATATCGTCAGGGCGCACGCCTTTCCCCCAAGTCATGATCCCTGCCACGCCGGTCGAGGCGGTCTTGAAGGTCCGCGCGGAGCGCCGCGAGCGTCACTTCGCCAAAACGAGACAACAGCAACGCTTCCGCGTCGCTGAATGCTTGATCGAGGGCGGCATTGACGCTCTGTTCGATGAGGCAGCCAGGCGTCTGCACCCGGTTGCCCATGGCCAGAAGCGAAGGGCTTCCGAGCGCGCGGTAAATATCGAGCAGCGACACTTCGGACAGATCGCGACCCAGCGTCCATCCGCCGCCATGTCCTTTTTCCGACAGGACATACCCCTGGTTACGAAGGCCGGCCAGGGTACGCCGAATCACCACGGGATTGGTGCCGAGCTCCTTGGCAAGCGCCTCTGAGGTCGCAGGGCCGTCAAGCCCTGCCATGTGCAGCAAAACATGGAGCATGCCCGACAACCGGCTATCGCGTTTCATGTAACATGAACTATTACATGACCTGTCTGGCGTCAAGGCGATGCGGCCCGGTTTCGATCATTGTCCATGCCCGCTTGAAACAAAAAAAGAGCGGCCCAAGGGCCGCTCTTCTGCTTGCATGCGTCTTCGGATCTAGGATTTGCCTTCGCTGGCGCCCTGTTCGGGGCCGCCCATAGCGGCCGGTCCGATGATGTCCTTGTTGACGATCTTGATGGGCATCTTCTCCAGCAGGTACTGCATGTAGGAGCGCAGCAGCTGCTCCTGCTGGAAGGGCACGGCCTGGGACATGATCTTGGTTCGGTCGCGCTGCCATTCGGCATCGGTGGGGAACTGGCGTTCCTTGAGCTTGGCCACCACGAATCCGCTGACCACGGCGTACGAGCCCTGCAGCCAACCGGGCTCCTTGGCCGAGAAGGCGGCCTCGGACAGGGCCTGGGCCTGGCCCAGCTCCTGGATGGCGCCCTGGCGGCCGAACGGCGCGGAGGTCTTGAACTTGTCCTTGTAGTCCTGCTCCACCTTGGCCTGGCCCTCGGGGGTGGCGAGCATGGCCGCCACTTCCTTGGACTTGGCCTCGGCCAGCTTCAGGGACTCGTCGGCCAGGATGTCGGCGCTGACCGTCTTGGACACCTCCTCAAGGGAGGGGATGTACTCGGGCTTCACGTCCACCACCTTGGCCAGAACGAAGCCCTCGCCCGAGGCCATGGCCTGGGGCACGGCCTTGCCGGGCTGCTGGGAGAAGATGAGCGAAAGGGACTCGGGGGTCAGGTTCAGGTCCAGCGGCGGGCGCTGGCGGCTGAAGTACTCGGAGGCCTTGGAGGAAAGCCCCTTGGACTGGGCCAGCTTGGCGATGTCCGCGCCGCCGATGAGTTCCTCGAGCATGCCGTCCACGGTCTTGCCCAGGGTCTCGGCGGCCTTGTCCTCGGCCATGTCGCGCTTGATGTCTTCCTTGGCCTCGTCGAAGGGAGTGACGCCCTCGGGCTTTTTGTCCACCACCTGGATGACGTGCAGGCCGTACTGGGTGCGGACCGTGCCTGAAACCTCGCCCTTCTTGAGCGAGAAGGCGGCCTGCTCGAACTCGGGCACCATGGTGCCCTTGGCGAACCAACCCAGGTCGCCGCCGGTGACGGCGGGCTGGCCCGGAGCGGCGATCACCTTGTCCAGGGCCTCGCCCTTACGCAGACGCGCGGACAGGTCGGCCAGTCGCTTCTCGGCCGCCTTGACGTCCTCGTCCTTGGCGTCCTGGGCCAGGAGCACCAGCAGGTGATTGGCCTTCACCATGTCCGGATGCTTGAACTTGTCCGGATTGGCGTCGTAGTAGGTCTTGGCCTCCTGATCGCTGACCTGCTTGGGGTCGGCCAGGGAGGCGGGGGTGATCTCGAGATACTCGATCTTGGCCTGGGCCGGGCGCTTGTACTTCTCCTTGGAGGACTCGTAGACCTCCTTCACCTTGTCGTCCGCGACGTTCACCTGGGAGGCGAACTCGCGGGCAGGGAAGGAGAGGTAGTCCACCACGGCCTTCTCCTGGGAGAAGTTGTAGATGGAGCGCACCTCCGGCGCGGTGACGTACACCGGCAGGATGGAGTAGAGCACCATCTTCTCGTAGAGCAGGTCGCGCTTCTGGTCGCTCTCGAAGCTTTCGGGGTTTAAGCCCACGGACTTGAGCTTTTCCTTGTACAGATCGTAGTCGAACTTGCCCTGGTCGTTCTGGAAGGCGGGCACGCGGGCGATCTCGGCCTGCAGCTCGGCCTGCGACACGGCCACGCCCAGCTTCTCGGCCTGGTCGAAGATGAGCACGCGGCCGGCCATCTGCATGAGCACCTGGCTCTTGAAGCCGAAGCGCTCCAGGTCCTCCTTGGTGAGGGAGGGGTTCTGGGCCTGGGCCTGCCTGAGCGCGCCTTCGTATTCGCTCATGAAATCCTTCACCAGGATGGGCTTCTCGCCCACGTAGGCCAGCACGCCGCCGGCTCCGCGCTGATCCCGGAAGGAATAGATGCCGAAGAACACGAACACGGCGATGATGATGCCGAAAATGGCTTTGATGACCCAGGACTGGGAATGCTGCCGGAGGATATCCAACATGTTACGGGGCTCCTTGGGGAACTTGGGCTCAAGCCTCGCCGAAAAACGGCGGCCGCGGGCTCGCGCCAGCGGCCGCCGGGTGCGGTAGACGTGAGTGTCTAGCGATTGCCCACGGCGTTGAGCAGACCGCCGGCCAAAATAATGTCCAGCTCCTTCGCGGTCAAATCATTTGTGAGTTTGACCTTGGTCTTGCCGTTCACAACGGCCTCGACGGGCTTGCCGGGCTTCATCTTGGCCACGGGGATGGCGATCTCGCCGCCCTGGGCCAGCACATCGTAATCGGCCTTGTCTACGAACATCAGCGGCAGGATGCCGAAGTTCACCAGGTTGGCCCGGTGGATGCGCGCCAGGCTCTTCACGATCACCGCCGTGACGCCCAGGTGCCGGGGGCCAAGCGCCGCGTGCTCGCGCGAGGAGCCCTGGCCGTAGTTCTCGCCGCCCACGATGACGCCGCCGCCCATCTCCTTGATCCGGGAAACGAACTCCTTGTCCACGTTGGTGAACAGGTATTCCGAGATGGCCGGAATGTTGGAGCGCAGGCTCATGATGTGGGTGCCGCCGGGCAGGATGTGGTCGGTGGTGATGTCGTCGCCCACCTTGAGGGCCACCTTGGAGGTGACGGTCTCGGGGGTCTTGCCGAAGCGCGACAGGGGCGCGATGTTGGGTCCGCGCCGGATCTCCACCTTGGAGCCGTCCTCGGGCGGGAATACGAACAGATGGCGGATGGAGGGCACCTTCTTGGGCATCACAACCTTGGCCGGGGGAGTGCCCCAGGTGGCCGGGTCGGTGAACGCGCCGTTCAGCGCCGCCATGGCCGCAGTCTGGGGGCTGACCAGATACACCTTGGCGTCCCGGGTGCCGCTGCGGCCCTCGAAGTTGCGGTTGAAGGTGCGCGCGGACACGCCGCCGGAAACGGGCGAGCCGCCGTAGCCCAGGCAGGGGCCGCAGGTGCACTCGAGAATGCGCGCGCCCGCGTCCAGGTAGATCTGGAGCAGGTTCTCGTCGGCCAGCATCTTGAGCACCTGCTTGGAGCCGGGCGAGATGAACAGGTCGGTCTCGGGCTTCACCCGCTTGTCCTTGAGCATGAGCGCCACGGTCTTCAGGTCCGAGTAGGACGAGTTGGTGCAGGAGCCGATGGCGGACTGGTCCACCTTGAGACCGGCCAGGCTCTTGATGGTGGCCATGCGGTCGGGCATGTGGGGCTGGGCGGCCAGGGGCTCGAGCTTCCCGAGGTCGATGACGATCTCTTCGTCGTAGGCGGCCGAGGGATCGGCCTTCAGGGGCGCGTAGTCCTCGGGGCGGCCCATGGCGGCCAGGAACTTCTTGGTGACGGCGTCCGAGGGGAAGAGCGAGCCGGTGGCGCCGAGTTCCGCGCCCATGTTGGTGATGGTGGCGCGCTCGGGCACGGACAGGGTGGCCACGCCCGGTCCGGCGTACTCGAACACCTTGCCCACGCCGCCCTTGACGGTGAGCATGCCGAGCAGGTGCAGGATGATGTCCTTGGCGGTGGCCCAGCCGGTCAGCTCACCCTCGAGCTGCACCTTGACCACCTTGGGCATGGTGATGAAATAGGGCTCGCCCGCCATGGCCAGGGCCACGGAAAGCCCGCCCGCGCCCATGGAGAGGCTGCCCACTCCGCCCGCGGTGGGGGTGTGGGAGTCGGAGCCGATGAGCGTCTTGCCGGGCTTGGCGAAGTTCTCCAGGTGCAGCTGGTGGCAGATGCCGGTGCCCGGAGGGGAGAACACCGCGCCGTACTTGGCGGCGACGGTGCGCAGGAACTGGTGGTCGTCGGGATTGCGGAACCCCTGCTGCATGGTGTTGTGGTCCACGTAGCTCACGGACAGCTCGGTCTTGACCCGGGGCACGCCGATAGCCTCGAACTGCAGCCAGGCCATGGTGCCGGTGGCGTCCTGGGTGAGGGTCTGGTCGATTCTGAGCCCGATCTCGGAGCCGGGTTTCATTTTTCCGCTCACCAGGTGGGCGGCGATGATCTTCTGAGTGATGTTCTTGCCCATGGTCGTCCTCGCGTAATTCGTGAAAGTTGGGCCATGTGCCCCGGCTTTGCGAAAGATGTCAAGTTCGCAGAGCTGAACGCATCCGACCAGCGCTACATCCCGAACCGCATCCTGTTGATCCTGTTCTTGCGGTACTGGATCTCGAAATCCAGGCGCAGCTTCTCCTGCTGGGCGGCGTGGATCTCCGTGTTGCGGAACACTCCGGCGGCCGGGTCCTCTTCGGCGCGCAGGGCCTTGATGGAGGCCAGGCAGGCGTCGCGCTCCTTTTCGAACTGAGCGATTTCGGCCTCGACGGCGGCGATCTCTTCTTTCATGCGTACCCCTCGAATTATAAACGAAAAAGGGAGGCGCCATGCGGCGCCTCCCCGGATTCGGCGTGAGCCGAAATCAACTACTTCTTCTGGGCGGTGTGGTCGCCGGAAGCAGCGCGCTGCATCTTGACCTCGACCTTCTCGGTCAGGCCTTCGTAGTAGGCGCGCAGGATCACCAGGCACTCGTCGCGGCCGAAGTGATCGGGCACGGCTTCGCCGTCGGACAGCATCTTGCGCAGCTTGGTGCCGGACAGGATGACGCGGTCTTCCTTGGTGTGCGGGCAGGTGCGCAGGGAGGCCATGCCGTCGCACTTGAAGCAGTAGAAGGTCCAGTCGATGTTCATGTTCTGGCAGAGCAGGGCCTTGCCAGGCTCGACGGCGCAAGCGGCCTCGGCGGTCGCGTAGGGGATGCGCTTGAAGATCTCCTGGGCCTCGAACATGCCGTAGAAGTCGCCCACGCCGGCGTGGTCACGACCGATGATCATGTTGTTGATGCCGTAGTTCTGGCGGAAGGTGGCGTGCAGCAGGCCTTCGCGGGGACCGGCGTAACGCATGTCCAGGGGGTAGCCGGCCTGGATGACGTGGTCCTTCACGAAGTAGTGCTCGACCAGGGTGTCGATGGCCTTCACGCGCACTTCGGCCGGGATGTCGCCGGGCTTCAGGTTGCCGATCAGGGAGTGGATGACCACGCCGTCGCACACTTCAACGGCGATCTTGGCCAGGAACTCGTGCGAGCGGTGCATGGGGTTGCGCAGCT
Source organism: Fundidesulfovibrio terrae (assembly GCF_022808915.1). Classification (NCBI taxonomy): domain Bacteria; kingdom Pseudomonadati; phylum Thermodesulfobacteriota; class Desulfovibrionia; order Desulfovibrionales; family Desulfovibrionaceae; genus Fundidesulfovibrio; species Fundidesulfovibrio terrae. Next base: position 222,048 of record NZ_JAKZFS010000002.1, on the reverse strand, counting down.
GCAGAGCGGCGACCTTCTGCCAGCCCTTCTTGTCCATCTCGGCGCGCAGGTCGGCGGGACGCTTGTACACGCCCTTGTACTTCACGGGGTAGTCGCCCTCGGAGAGGACCTTCACGTTACCGGCCAGGCAGACGGGCTTCTGGCTCATGACCATCTGGACACCGGGGTGGTCCTTCAGGGCGGTCTCCCAGAACACGTCGTCGGCGGAGTCGGGGCCGGCGCCCTTGAACACCTGGTAGCACTCCCACTTCTTCTCTTCTTCGGTGAGGGTGTACTTCTCGGTGACGGTGATGATGGCCATCATCTCGCCCTTGGCGGACTCGAGGGCCACTTCCTGACCGACGTTGATGCCGGCGGCGTCTTCAGCGGAAACGGAGAGGGTAACGGGAACGGGCCAGAAGGTGCCGTCGGTGAGGGTCATCTTCTCGCACACGGACTTCCAGTCGGCCTTGTTCATGAAGTAGGTGATCGGCGAGAAGCCGCCGGTGCCCATCATGATCAGGTCGCCCTTTTCGCGGGGGGAGATAACGACTTTCTTCAGCGTGGCGGCCTTCTTGAGGGCCTCTTCGCGCTCGGCGCCTTCCAGCAGACAGATAGTGAGGCCTTTGCCACCATGCGGGGGAACCAGTCTGGACATGTTCGTTTCCTCTCCTTTACGGATAGTGTTGTTTCAGATGCTGCCGCCCAGGCCGCAGACGCGGCCACCCGTGCGCCCTACACCCGGACGGGATTCGGAACGCCCTATGATAAAAAATTCACGTGGGATGTTTTATTGTGAAAAAAATGACTCCTTGTCAAGCCATTCCGCCCCGGCTTGACGGACTCGTTCCCCCCATGCATCCTGCCAACAGGCAACAGCAGGAGGAGGGCCGCACATGCTTCTCGACGTAAGCACCGAAGACGGCGTGACCATAGCGCGAATCAACGCCCCCCGCATCGAGGCCCGCATCGCGGACCAGCTGGCCGACGACCTCATCGAGGCCTTCAGGCCCACCCGCGCGGCGATCATCGACTTCTCCCAGGTGGGCTTCATCGACTCCGTGGGCATGAAGGCCCTCATGACCGTGCTGCTGCACTGCCGCAAAAGCGAGGGTTTCTGCGTGCTGCACGGCGTCTCCGAGGACATCATGAGCGTCTTCGTCATCACCCGCCTGCACAAGCTCCTGCCCATCGTGCAAAACGAGGCCGAGGCCATGAAGCAGATGCGCGAGCTCATGCGGGAAAACAACGAGCGCGCCCAGAGCCTCTAGCCCCGCTACAGCAGAATTTCCTCCAGGGACTTGCGCGGCCTCGCCGCCGGGTCCTCGGCCGGGTATCCCACGGCCAGCAGCGCCACGACCCCGAGTCCTTCGGGCAGCCCCAGGCGCTCTTTCACCAGCGCCTCCTCCAGCCTGCCTATCCAGGTGGTTCCGAGCCCGAGCTCCACGGCCCGGAGCATCATGGCCGACATGGCGATGGCCAGGTTGAGCGCGGCCGCGCCCTTGAGAATCCCCGGGGGTCCTGCCTCGGAGGGCTTCAGGTACGACTGGTCCACGTCGTTGGCGAACTCGTCGGACATGAGCCCGGCCTCGCGCAGGGCGCGGAGGGTTGCCCGCGAGTCGCACAGGTAGGCCGACGTGTCCACGCAGCACACAATCACCGCGCCTGCCCTGCCCACGAAGCGCTGCCCGGCGGTGGCCGGTCCGCCGAACCACTCGATGTCCGGTTTCTCCGTGACCAGCCTGAAGCGCCAGGGCTGGGAGTTGCACCCCGACGGAGACAGCCGGGCTGCCTCGATCAGCTCCAGCAGGAGTTCCCTGGATACGGGCTCGTCCGTGTACTTGCGGATGGAGCGGCGCTTGGCGATGGCGTCCTTGACGGTCATGGGGCCTCCTTGTCGGATGTGAGGCTCAGATGTTTTTGGAGAAACTGCAAAAACTCACTTCGATCTCGTCGCCCAGGCGCACGAAGGCCATGGACGGCTTGTCCCCGGACAGGCTGCCCGGGTTGACCACCAGGGTGTCGCCGAACCGGATGTTGGTCTGGCGGTGAGTGTGGCCGAACAGGATGAGGTCGAATCCCGGCCCGAAAGCTTCGGGCAGCCGGGCGGGCAGCGAGGGTTTCTCGCCCCAGCCGTGGGTCACGCCCACGGCCTTGCCCGCCAGGTTCAAGCGGAGCATCGCCGGCAGTTCCTGGCCGATGCGCCAGTCGCAACAGTTGCCGGCCACGCCGTGAAAGTTGGGGTGGCCTAGGGCCATGTAGTCGTGCAGCGCCTTGCCGGTGGTGTCGCCGCAGTGGATGAGGGCGTCGGCCGGGAGGAGGTGCTCCTCGAAGAAGGCCTTGAACCAGTCGCTGGGGACATCCAGGTGGGTGTCGGAAATGACGGCCAGCAGCACGCCCTACTCCTTCCCGTTCTTGCGTTCCCACCAACAGGCGTCGGGGCCCAGGAACCACCAGTCGGTGTGGTCGGTGGTCATGATGGCCTTTGCCAGCTCGCGTCCCTGGGGAGTGCGCAGGCGCTCCACGGCGCAGTCCATCCACTTTCGGGCGTAGGGGTTGCCCAGGTCCAGGAGTTCCTTCAGGTTGACCATGAGGTCCAGCTGGTCTGCGTCCTGGGCGAGCCTCGCCTCCAGGCTCAGGGCCTCCTCCAGCTCGTCGTGGAGTTTCAGCACCGGCCCGGACATGCCCGTGCCCTTGAGGCCGTCGGCCAGGGCGCGGCGCGAGTCGTGGGTGTTGTAGAGCTTGGCCACGTAGTTGAAGTCCCCGGTGCGGGCCTCGTGAACGTCGTGGAACAGGCACAGGAGCACGGTTTTCCCCTCGTCAGCCCCGGCCATGCGGGCCAGGGTGTAGCCGATCATGGCCGTGCCGAAGGAGTGCTCGGCCACGTTCTCGCTCCCTGAGCCCAGGAACTGGTAGCCCGTGCGCGGCGTGCGCCTGAGCATGCTCACCTCGAAGAGGAAATCGGCCATCCGGGTGAGGCGGTCGCGGCCGGTCATGTCCACGGTGGAAATCGGATCGTCGCCCATGGTCGCATCCTGAAAAAATGTTCGCGGCCGGGGTGCGGCCGCGGCCACTCCATAAAACATCCCGCCCCGGTTGGCGAGAGGGCTTGTTGCCCCGCAGACGGGATACGTTCGCCCGGAGGCGCGGGCCCGCAGCAAGGCGGCGGGAGGGGGAGTCATCCCCGGCAGCCATATTTACCGGGCGGGCACGAAAAAGGGCTCCCCGGAAGAACCGGGGAGCCCTTTCTTTGCGCCGTGAGGCGAAAACGCTAGCCGTCGAGCTTCAGGTTCTTGCGCCCGATGGAGTAGTACAGGTTGGAGATGGCGATCTGGTAGTCGGTGAGGGCCTGGGTGAGTTGAAACTCGGCGCGCGACACCCGGGCCTGGGCGTCCAGCACGTCGGTGTTGGTGCCGACCTGGGCCTGGTAGCGGGCCACGGCCATGCGGTAGCCCTCGTTGGCGGCGGCCAGTCCGGCCTTGGCCACGGCGATGCGCTTGGCGGCGTCCTGGATGTTCAGGAACTGGGTCTTGACCTCGGCCCCCACGTCCAGACGCAGCTTGGCCAGGTCTGCCTGGAGCTTCTTCACGTTCTCGCCGGCCTGGCGGTAGGTGAAATAGGTGTTACCCCAATCCCAGGCCTTCCAGGTGAAGGTGAGCTGGAACTGGTGACGCTCGAAATAGGCGGTGGAGCTGGTGGTGCTCAGGTTCTCGCGCAGGCCCCAGGTGTCGCCCTGACGGATGTAGTCGTAATCGGCGCTCACCTGCGGCAGGGCGGGGCTCAAGGCGATGGTGGCGTCCTTCTCGGCCATCTCCACGGACTTGACCGCGATGGCGATGTCCGGGCGCTCCTTGTAGGACTCGTCCAGGGCCTGCTGCAGGGTCATCTTGAAGGGAATCTGGGAGAGCTCGCCCAGGTAGTCCACGCCCTGGTCCAGGGGGATGTTCAGCAGCGAGTTGAGCTGGGCCAGCTGGATGTCCACGGAGTTCTGAGCGGCGAGCAGGGCCTGCTCGGCGCTAGCCAGGTCGGACTCGGCCTGGAGCACGTCCAGGCGGGGGCGCAGGCCCACGTCGTAGAAGGCGCGCGTCACCTTGAGCTGGGAAGCGAGCCGGGCCACGGCGTCCTTGTTGGACTTCACGTCCGAGCGGGCCTTGAGAAGCGTCAGGAAGGCGGTCTGCACCGAACGCACCAGGGTCAGCTCGGTGCGGCGGTAGAGGGCGTCGGCCTGGTCCTTGGCCAGCTTGGACTTCTGGTACGACGAGAGCAGCCTGAAACCGGTGAACAGGGGCTGGCTGACGTTCAGGTCCAGTGTGGCGAAAAACGACGGATCGAACCAGCGCTTGGTGATCCCGGTGACGGTGGTGCCGTTGATGGTCTGAGTCACCGTGGTGGGGAACTTCGAGGTGCTCGTCGTGCCCTGGTAGGAGGCAGTGCCGGTGGGCGCGAAGGCCGCCGTGGCCGCGTAGACGCCGGACTGGGCGCCGTAGATCTGCTGCTTGGCCGACTGCATCTGGGGGTTGGCGTCCAGGGCGCGCTGGACGGACTTGCCCAGGTCCATGTTGGAGCCCTGCTGGTCCTGGCCGGAGCCCTGCGGGGCCTGGGCCTGCTGCTGGCCCTTGGCCTGGGAGTCGGCCTGCATCTGTGCCGGAGTCTGGTCGTAGGACCTGATCTGGGCCTGGGCTTGGGCCAGGGGAGCGGCCGCGAGGCAGAGCGCGAGCGCGATGGCGCTGAAATTCATGGAATACCTCCGGAGAAACGCCCCGGCCAAGGCCGGAACTTTTCCCGATTCGGTCAGGATTGCGTTTTTACGCGCGGCAACCGTCTCAAGGGCACGGGCGGCCGCGACAAACCGGATAACGGGAACGATCCGCATACCGCGCACGGGTATAGCCAAGTTCCGTACTGTTGAAAAGGGCAAAAAAAATCAGGGGCCGAAGCCCCTGACTGTGCTGGCATGTCCTTAGGGGCCCTACACGTCGAGCAAGACCACCTCGATCTGCTTCTTGCCGAACTGCAAGGCCCGGTCCTGATCGTTCATGTAGATATCCACGCTCTTGGTTTTGCTGTTGCCCATCAGGTCGGTGATGACGAATACACCGTGGTTCTTGATGTAGACCTTCTTGCCAAAGACCCACCCCTGTTTGAACAGATCGCGGGATACGGCGATGGCCCCTTCCTTTGGTTTGGAAAGAGACGCGGTGAGCAGCTGTTGCTCCGGGACTTCCCGGAGTTCCACGGAAGTATAGGCCGTCACGGTGAGCAGCTTATTGGGAATCGGGTCGGCGATTTTGGACAAATTGGCCAAAACCACCATCCTAAGCAGGTTGGACTCGTCGCGTATCTTTTCAACCTCGACACGCATCTCGGATTGTGCATTTTCCGATGATGACAACGCTGATTCCAACCGCACTGTCTCTTGACGAAAATGATACAGCCCTAGGGCCAGACATGCCAGCAAAAGAATGTTAATGCTTTTTACCATAGTAACCTCCAACAACGCGCCATGGCTTCGATTGGTTGTCCGGCCTGGCTCCTTGAACACGGCCGGGTTTGTCATGGTAGCTCGAGTAGCAGATCAGGAGTCGGGGTGCAACCCCTAAATTTCACCGCTCCTCACGGTTGCGGGCACCGCCCAGGCGGGCTAGAAGACTGGAAAAAGGATATCCCGCATGCCCCTGAGGGACCGCCTTCTCCCCGGCTCCGAGCCGCTCTACCTCATCGACGGCACCTCCTACATATACAGGGGGTTCTACGCCTTCGGCGACCTGACCCGCTCCGACGGATTTCCCACCAACGCCCTGTACATCGTCATGCGCCTGGCCATGAAGCTCCTGCGCGAGGAGCGCCCCCGCCGGGCCGCCTTCGTGGTGGACGGAAGAGGCCCCTCCTTCAGGGCCGATATTTTCCCGGCCTACAAGGCGCAGCGCCAGAAGATGCCCGAGCCCCTGGCCCAGCAGATCGAACCCATCATCGAGGGCGTCAAGCTGCTGGGTTTCCCGGTGCTGCGCCACGAAGGCGTGGAGGCTGACGACACCATCGCCAGCCTGGCCGCCAGCAACAAGGCGCACGGGCCGGTGGTCATCGTGGGCGTGGACAAGGACCTTCGCCAATGCCTGGACCGCGGGGTGACCATGTGGGACCCCTCGGGCAAGCAGGAGCGCATCACCACCCTGGAGGACTTCCTGGCCGAGTTCCCGGCCGGGCCGGCCCACTGGCCGGACTTCCAGGCCCTGACCGGCGACGCGAGCGACAACATTCCCGGGGTTCCCGGCGTGGGACCCAAGACCGCCCTGGAAGTGGTGGCCCAGTTCCCGAGCCTGGAAGAGCTCAAGGAAGGCATCGCGGCGATCAAGCCCGCCTGGCGCAAGAAGATCGAGCCCCACATGGACGACCTCTTCACCTACCGGGAGCTGACGCGGCTCAAGCTCGACGCCGCCGAGTACGTGACCCTGGAGTCCCTGGCCGTCACCCCGGCCCCCAGGGACGAACTGGAGCGCTTCCTCAACACCTACGAGCTGCGCTCGCTTGCGCGCGAGCTGCCGCGCCCGGCCGAAGCCCCTCCCCTGCTCGCCGCCGCCTTGGAACCGCAGCGCGGCGCTTCCGCCGGGAACGGCGCTGCCTCCCGGACCGCGCAGGACGACGCGGGCGGCCAGCTCTCGCTCTTCGGCTCCGCCCCCAAGGGCGCATCCGGCAACGGCGCGGCCCAGCCCGAGGCCCCCACGCCGCTTGCGGACATCCCATCCTTAAAAAATATGGATGTCGCCCTGGTCCCGGGAGTTACGGATTTTCTGCTGGCTGCCGGCGACCACCAGTGGCTGGTGGTCGCCACTCCGGCCGAGATCGCCCCGCTTCTGGCCGTGGCCTCCCGGGTGGCCACGCCCTCGCTCAAGGATCTGCTGTCGGCGAGCGACGCCTGGCGGAGCGTTCCCCTGGAATGCTGGTTCGACCTGAGCCTGGCCGCCTACCTGCTTGGCCCCGAGGACCGCATCTACACCTGGGAGCGCCTGCTGGACGGACTCTGGGCCGACCCCACCTTCAATCCGGACGAGGCTCCCGGCGGAGCGCGCGGCCTGGCCTGCCTGGCCCTGGCCGGACGCCTGGCCTCGCGCATCGAGCAGGCCGGGCTTAGCCCGCTCATGCGCGAGCTGGAGCTGCCCCTGGTGCCGGTGCTGGTGGACATGGAAAAGGCGGGCATCCGCATCGACAAGCAGGCCTTCGCCGCCTTCGCCGACGAGGTGAACTCGAGGCTTGCCCAGATCACCGAGCAGATGCACCGCCAGGCCGAGGTGCGCTTCAACATCCGCTCCAGCCAACAGCTGGCCGACGTGCTCTACAACCGCCTGGGACTCAAGGCTCCGGCCAAGACCCCGGGCGGCGCGGCCTCCACCTCGGCCGAGGTGCTGGAACGCCTGGCCGGGCAGCATCCGCTGGTGGACTCCATCCTGGAGTTCCGCAAGCTCGAGAAGCTGCGCTCCACCTATCTGGAACCCCTGCCCGCGCTGGCCGACGAGGCGGACCGCGTCCACACCACCTTCAACCAGTTGGCCACGGCCACGGGGCGGCTCTCCTCCAGCGCCCCCAACCTCCAGAACATCCCCGCGCGGGGAGACCTCGGGAAGCGCATGCGCGCCCTCTTCACCGCCGCGCCGGGCATGGTGCTGGCTTCGGCGGACTACTCCCAGATCGAGCTGCGCGTGCTGGCCCATTTCTCCCGGGACCCGGCCCTTTTGGAGGCGTTCCGCCAGGGCGTGGACATCCACTCCCGCACGGCCGCCCTCCTCTTCGACCGGCCCCAGGAAGCCGTGACCCCCGAGCAGCGCCGCCAGGCCAAGACCATCAACTTCGGCCTGCTCTACGGCATGGGCCCCCAAAAGCTCGGGCGCGAACTGGGGCTCACCCTGAACGAGGCCAAGGATTTTATCGCCAGGTATTTTGAGCGCATGGCTACGCTCAAGGAGTATTACCAGCAGGTGGTGGACCAGGCCAAGCAGACCGGCTTCGTCACCACCCTGGCCGGACGCAGGCGGCTTCTGCCGGACATCCACTCCCGCAACAACCAGCTTGAATCCCAGGCGCGCCGCCAGGCCATCAACACCGTGGTCCAGGGCAGCGCCGCCGACATCATCAAGATGGCCATGCTGCGAACCGCCTCGGACGAAACCCTGCACTCGCTGAAAGCCAAGCTCATCCTCCAGGTGCACGACGAACTGGTGCTCGAGGCCCCGGAGAGCGCCGGGCAAGCCGCCGGAGAGCGCCTTTCGCAGCTCATGACCGGCGTGGTGTCGCTCGACGTGCCCATCGTGGCGGACATGGGCGTGGGACGCGACTGGGGCGGGGCACACTAGCCCACGGGACTCCCGAGATTGCCTCCGGGCGCGGGCGCGGGTATGGCTCTATTACGCCACACCGAGAAGGACACTTTGCGATGAAGATCACCGGCAAGACCATCAAGGAAGACCTGGCCAGGGCCAAGACCGCCTACCTCAAGAACGAGGACCTGCGGATGCTGGCCACGTTGGCCGCGGCCCTCAAGAGCTTCGTGTCGGTGACGCTGCCGAGCACGGAGCGCATGGAGGTGGAGAGTCAGCTGCGCGAGGCGTTCTCCAACATGAGCAAGAGCCCGCGCGTGCTCAAGTACATCCCCAAGGGCATCCCCTACGCCAAGGGGCAGGAAGCCAAGCTCTTCCAGTACGTGGCCGCCGTGTACAAGAAGGTCAAGGAGGACCTGGACCGAGAATCACTGGAGCAGATGCGCGAGCGCAAGCTCAAGATCGACCAGCTCCTCATCAAGGGACAGAAGCTTCTCGAGGAAGGCAACCTGCTGGAGGCCCAGCGCAATTTCCGCGAGGCCGTTTCCCTGCGGGTGGACGAGGACGGCCTGTTCCCCATGCTGGCCCTGAAGCTCATGGACAAGGGCCACCACAAGGCGTCGCTGGAGTACCTGCGCGGGGCCATCGAGACCAGCCCCGGCAACGCCAGGGCCTACGACCTGCTGGTCACCGCCGCCGCCAAGCTGGGCGAAACGGACTCGGCCTTCAAGGTGCTCTCCGAGGCCAAGAAGAAGACCGGCGAGACGCCGCTCTGGCTTGCGGCCACGGCCCAGCTCACGGCCAGGTCCGGCAAATGGGACGAGGCAGTGACCGTGGCCCGCAAGGCCCTGGAAGCCCAGCCGGATATCGTCCTGGCCCAGAAGGTGCTCTCCCAGGCGAAAAAACGTCAGGCGGCGGGCTGACCGCGCCCCTAGCCCATCCCCAGGAATCCCGCCACGCCCCGGCGGATCAGCATTACCGCGATGGCCGCCAGCAGCAGGTTGGCGATCTTGGACACGATTTTGGCCCCGGTCACCCCGAGCACGCGGTTGAGCGGCCCGGCCGCCGAGAACACCGCCCCGGCCAAGGCCGTGTTGGCCGCAAGCGCCGCCAGGGTCATGGCCACCCCGTGCAGTTCCCGTTGCAGCATGGCCGTGGTCAGCACCGCCGGTCCCGCTATGAGCGGTATCCCGAGCGGCACCACGCCGAGGTCACCCGGGCTCACCGGCTCGCGCACGCCGCCCAGGCTCACCAGGTCCGACAGCGCGATCACGAAGAGCACCGCCCCGCCCGCCACCATGAAGTCGTCCACGGTGATGCCGAGCATCACCAGCAGCTCGGTCCCGAACAGCACGAACGCCCCGGCCACCAACGTGGCCGACAGTACCGACTTGAAGATGAGCGGCGCCATCTCCCTGCGCCCCATGCCCCGGGTGAACCCCAGAAACAGGGGCAGCACGCCCACGGCGTCCACGGCCACGAACAGGGGGACGAAACAGGCCCAGAACTCGAGCATTATGCCTCCGCGCGGCTTGACCGCTCCATATTCACGAATGCTATAGCCTGCAAATGTCATCCCGCGAAACCCCGTTTTCAATGTTCCTTGCAATCCCCCTCTTCATGGCGCCGGGTCCGGCGCGCTTCCGCGAGGTCCCGGCCCATGGCTGAACCCATGATCGCCGCCTCGGGGCTGACGCGCGTCTACGCCACCCAGGCGGGAGACGTTGCCGGGGTGCGCGAGGCCAGCTTCCGCATCGAGGAGGGCCACTTGGTGCTCCTCAAGGGAGCCAGCGGTTCGGGCAAGTCCACCCTGCTGTCGCTCCTGGCTGGGCTGGATACGCCCACCTCTGGCATACTACGCGTGGCCGGGCGCGACCTGACCACGGCCGGACAGGCCGAGCTCACGGAGTACCGCCGCCGCGTGGTGGGCATCGTCTTTCAGAGCTTCAACCTCATGCCCACCATGACCGTGCTGGAGAACGTCTGCCTCCCGGCGCTGCTGGCCGGGGAGGCGCTGCCCCGCGTCCGGGAGAGGGCCAAGAACCACCTGGAATGGCTGGGTCTGTCGCGCCGGGCCGCCCATCTGCCCGAGGAGCTCTCCGGGGGCGAGATGCAACGCACCGCGATCGCCCGGGCCCTCATCAACGACCCGCCCGTGATCCTGGCCGACGAGCCCACCGGCAATCTGGACAGCGCCAGCGGGCGCACCGTGACCGAGTACCTGGCCCAGCTGGCCTCCCGCTTCGGGCGCACCGTGGTCATCGCCACCCACGGCGCCCTGGCCGACCACCTGGCCGACCGGGTGCTCACCATCACCGACGGCGTCGTCTCGGAGGGGGCGTGCGGGGCCTCTTGAACTTCGCCCGGCTGGCCTGCTGGTTCGTGCTTAGGCAGTGGCGGCTCAAACCCTGGCGCACCCTGGCGGTGGTCCTGGGCGTGAGCCTGGGGGCCTCGGTCTTCCTGAGCGTCCGCCTGGCCGTGAACGCCTCGGTGGAGTCCTTCCGCCTGGGAATGGACGCCTTCACCGGCAACGCGGCCCTCACCGTGGCCTCGCCCGGATCGCGCCTGGACGAACGCCTCGCGGGCCTGCTCCTGCGCCACCCCGGCGTAGCCAACGCCTCGCCCGTCATTTCGGCCTACGCCACCGGCCCGGACGGGGTCCCCGTCCGGTTCATCGGCATCGACCCCATCCTCGATCGCCCCGTGCGCGCCTTCTCCCTGGCCGGACAAGAAGGGCCGCAGCCCGCATGGATGGACCTGCCCGCCGTGCCCGGTGCGGTCCTGGTGGGCAAGCCCCTGGCCGACAGGCTCGGCGTCTCGGCCGGGAAGGCGTTCACCCTGCGTCGCGGGCCAAGCGAATCGCGCTTCACGGTCCTCGGCGTGCTGGACCCGGGCGGCCTGGCCGGAGTGGATGCCGGAAACGTCGTCCTGGCCGACATTTCCACCGCCCAGGAGTTCCTCGGGCTCATGGGGCGGGTGGACCGCATCGACCTCATCCCCGCTCCCGGCGCGGACCTGGAGGACATCGCCCGGTCCCTGCCCGCCGGGGTGCGCCTCGGGCCTCCCGGCGAATCGCGCGATTCGGGGCTGGCCATGATCGAGGCGTACCAGCGAAACCTCACGGTGCTCTCCTTCGTGTCGCTCTTCGTGGGCATGTTCCTGGTGTACAGCCTGGTGTCGCTGGACGCGGCCTCCCGGCGCAAAGAACTGGCTGTGCTGCGCTGCCTCGGAGCCGGTCCGGGGTCGGTCTGCGGCCTGTTCCTCCTCCAGGGAGGGCTCTTCGGGGCTCTGGGGTTCGCGGCCGGGCTGCCACTGGCCGCCGGGCTCACAGGGCGGATGCTCGCGGGAGTGAACGCCACGGTGAACAACCTTTTCGTGCGCGTGGCCGTGGACCGAGCGGCCCTGGACGGATTCGAGATCGGCGCGTGCCTGGCGCTTACCGTGGCGGTGTCGCTCCTGGCCTCGCTTGGACCCTCCATCCGGGCCATGCGCGTGTCCCCTCGCGAGGCCCAGTCCGTGCACGTTCTGGAACGGGCCCAGTCCGAGCGCGGCGGAACGGCCTGGAGCGTCTGGGGCCTGGTACTGGCGTTGTCCGCCTGGCCCCTGAGCTCCCTGCCCGGGCGTCCCGGATTCGCCTGGCCCGGCTACCTGGCCATCTTCCTGCTCTTCACCGGCCTGGCGCTTCTCTCGCCTGCGGCCCTGCGGGCCACCATCGCCTTGGCCGCCCCCCTGGCCCGCGCCTGCGGCGTCCCGGCCGGGCTGGCCATGGCCCAGGCCGGACGCGGCGGAAACCGCGCAGCCGTATCGGTGGGTGCGCTGGCCACGGCCATGGCCCTGTTCCTGGCTCTGTCCACCATGATCCACAGCTTCCGGGCCAGCTTCGTGCTCTGGCTGGACCAGACCGTCACCGGGGACCTCTTTGTCCGCCCGGCCATGGCCGAACTCAACGATTTCCGCGCCCCCCTGCCGTCCGGCCTCGTGCCGTGGCTGGAGGCGCGCGGCGACGTGGACGCGCTGCCCTACCTGCGCCGCTACCTGTCCATCGGCGGCGTGGCCTGCCAGTTCGAGGCCGCCGACATGGCCGGGCTCCTCACCCACTCAACCTTCTCCGTGCTTGAAAGCCTGCCCGAGGCAGGCGAGATGCTTGTCCAGGGACGCGGCGTGGCCGTGGCCGAAGCCTTCGCGAACCAGTCCGGACTGCACGCCGGGGACCGTTTCCGCGCCCAGGTCGGCCACGCCGAAATCGACGTGCCCGTTGCCGCGGTGGTGCGCAGCTACCGCACGCGAGGCGGGGAAATCTATTTCGACTTGGAGGCGTATTACGATCTTGGCGGCGAGGGCGAACCTGGCGGTGCGCGCGTTTACTTCAAGGACCGTTCCGGCGACCTCTCCGGCAGGACCCAGGCCCTGCGCGCCGAGATCCTTTCCGGCCCCTTCGGTGACGGCCTGGACTGCGTGCCCGGCTCGCTGCTGCACGCCACCGTCACCCGAATTTTCGACGAGACCTTCGCCATCACCGGCGTGCTGCTGGTCATCGCCCTGGGCGTGGCCGCGCTCGGCGTGTCGGTGACCCTCACGGTGCGTGTGCTTGAGCGCTCGCGCCAGCTCTCCACCCTTCTGGCCGTGGGGGCCAGCCGGGGGCAGATCACGGCCATGGTCCTGTGGGAGGCCGTCTTCCTGGGGCTGGCCGGTGAAATCGTGGGCGTGCTCGGCGGCGCGGCCCTCTCGGCCATCCTCATCTTCGCCATCAACAAACAGTCCTTCGGCTGGACCTTCCTCTATCTGCCCGACTGGCGCGCCCTGGCCCTGTCGCTCCCGCTCATCCTGGCCGCGGTGCTGGCCGCTGGACCTCCCGCCTGTCGCGCGGCGCTCTCCCGGCCGCCCGCGCTGACGCTGAGGGAACGCTGATGCGGCGTATTCTGGCCCTGGTCCTCTTTCTCCTGGCCGCTCCGGCTGTTGCCCAGGATTTCCAGCCCGTGACCGGGCCGTGCGATTTCGACTTTCCCCGCGACCATGCCCCGCATCCGGGCTACAAGACCGAGTGGTGGTACTACACGGCCGCGCTCACCGGGCCGCAAGGCGAGCGTTACGGCATGCAGTTCACCATATTCCGCAGCCAGTTGAAGCCCGACTCCATCGAGGATTCCTGGCCCCAGGAGAGCTCCGCCTGGCGCTCCAACCAGATTCTCTTCGGCCACGCCGCACTCACCGACGTGGCCAAGCGTCGCCACGTCCAGGCGGAGCGCATCTCCCGCCAAGCGCTCAACCTTGCGGGATTTCAGGCGTTCGGCCAAAACACCTCCATCTTTCTGCGCGACTGGAACCTGGACATCGGCCCCGCCGGGCACATGCTCAACGCCTCGGGTTCCGGCTTCGCCTACTCCCTGCTGCTCACCCCCATGAGCGACCCCGCGGCCCACGGCGCCGGCGGCTACAGCCGCAAGGGCGTAAGGCCCGAAAGCGCCAGCTGCTATTACTCCATTCCCCGCATGGTCCTGACCGGCGAAATCATCCTGGACGGGCAGACCATCCCAGTCACCGGCCAGGCGTGGATGGACCATGAATTCTCTTCGGCCCCCCTGGAAGCTGACATCACCGGCTGGGACTGGTTCAGCCTGCGCTTAAGCGACGGATCGAGCGTCATGGCTTTCTTTCTGCGCCAGAAGGACGGCGGAATCTCCCCCGCATCTACCGCCAGCCTGATCTCGCCCGAATCCACGGTCACGGCCGTGCCGCAACGCGATCTCGCTTTGGCCGCATCCGGAACATGGACCAGCCCGCGCACCAAGGCTCGCTATCCTTCCGGCTGGAAGTTCACGGGCCCGGGCTTCGATCTTGTGGTCACCCCGGAACTTTCAGACCAGGAAATGAACACACCCGGCACTACCGGGGTGAACTACTGGGAGGGACTGGTGCGGGCCACGGGCATGAAGGACGGACAGCCCGTCTCGGGCGAAGGATATGTGGAACTGACGGGGTACGACAAGGCGTTCACGGCGAGATATTGATGCAACAGTTCTTTTGAACGGGTCAAGGCATGCAGCCTTCCTCGCAACAGCCACGCGCTCTATGGCGCGTCTTGTACTGCAGACGCCATTTTCCCAATGAAAGGGGCATCACATCTTGGATGCACCAGCTGTCATCCGGCAATCAACCCTCGAATTCGGGCATGCTTTTCGATATTTCCACACATTCAGCGTAGTACGAGCACAAGGGTTGATCGCAGCAGCCCGCGTACGCCTTCCCGAAACAATCGAAATTGCCTTCCCTGCGTTGCTTTTCTCGAATTTCACTGACTCGCAACATGGTCAGCATGGCTACCGGCGGGAACACGTCCGCCGTTTCTCCCGGCTTGAAGTTTCCGACGCCTGAAGATGCGACTCCCAGTGTGCGCATAACGGGACCACCGGACATAAGGTTCCCTCCTGATTAGTTATCTACTGCCACAAGAGGCTGGCTCGACTGTCGCGTCCTCCTACCACATTATGCGCGGTGGATGTAAGCCATTTTTGTGTACTTTGCGTTTCTTTTTCTCCACAACTCCACATATGATTTAAATATAACATTCTTTTCCAGAGATATCTTTCATAACTACAACTGCCTTTGCGGCTTATGCGACAGCCGCTCTCCTCCCCAGCTCAGCCTTCCACGGCGCGCTTGCCCGGATTCCCCAATAAATAAGGGAGGGAACGCGCCTGGGCGCGCTCCCTCCCTTGGGATCACGAAATATTCACATCATTCGACGCTGAGCTTCCTGGGACTCCAGACGGCCCCAAACCCTTTGGCCGCCTTGGGCATCTTCCGCTCGCCCGCTCTCCCAATCCGGACCCTGCCCGGCTCCCCGACGCCGCCGACTCTCCCGCCTCGCCGAGGACCTCAAGCCTAACGCGTCCTCGCCGTCTTCACCCTGGCCGCCTCGCGCACGAAGTTTTCCGCCCAGTGGCGCGCGCCCAGCGCGTGGATGTGCGTGTAGGCCGCGAAGGTGTTGCCCGCCACCACGCCGTCCAGGCCGTCCAGCATGCCTGAACCCCGCTCCATCCGCAGCGCGAACACGGGCTTGTCGCCATGCCCCGTATACCTCGACCGGGCCAGGCAGCGCGAATAATGGAATTCGTGGCCCTTGAGGGTCGTTCCCACCGGATGGAACGGGTTGGCCGCCACCACCGAGGCTTCGGCGTAACCCAGCCCCTGGGGCCGGGCGCACAACGTGGTGGCCAGGGGGAACACCCCGGCCATGGGGTAAATCTTGCCGTCGGCGTGGAGTTCCTCGCAGAGGTACATGAACCCGCCGCATTCGGCGTAGACCGGCAGCCCCGCGCTGGAGATGTTCCGCACCCGGTCGCGGGCGGCTGCGTTGTCGGCCAGGGCTTGGGCCTGGGTCTCGGGGAAGCCGCCGCCCAGGTAGAGTCCGTCAAGTTTCGGCCACTGCGCCTCGGAGAGAAGGCTTACTTCCACCAGTTCGGCTCCGGCGCGGCGCAGGGCCTCGAGGTTCTCCTGGTAGTAGAACCACAGGGCCGCGTCCAGGACGTAGCCGATGCGGGGCTTTTCGGCCGTGACGGACTCGGGCCAGATGGAGTGGTGCGGGTCCGCGAGGGCCGGGGCGCGCCGGGCGATTTCCAGCAGACGTTCCAGATCGCACGAGTCGCCCACTACCGTGGCGATTCCTTCCAGAATGGCGTCCTGCCCCGCGTACTCGCGGTTGGAGATGAGGCCCATGTGCCGTTCGGGGATGGGGTTCTCGCGCATCTTGGGGAGCATCCCCAGCACCGGAACGCCGGTGTAGTGCTCGATGGCGTCGCGCAGGATGCGGCGGTGCCTGTCTCCGGCGGTGCGGTTGAGGATGACCCCGGCCAGGTCGAGACCGGGCTCGAAATTGGCGCAGCCCTGGACAATGGCGGCCACGGTACGGGTCATCTTGGTGGCGTCGATGACCAGGATGAGCGGCGAGGCGAGGCTTCGGGCCAGCTGGCTGGTGGAGAAGGTCCCTTGGACGTCGCCGCCGTCGAAAAGTCCCCGGTTGCCTTCGGTGAAGGCCAAGTCCGCACCCTGGGCCTTGTGGGCGAAGAGGGCGGCCATGGCGGCTTCGTCCATGAGGAAGGGATCGAGGTTGCTGGCGGCGCGCTTGGCGGCGAGGCTCAGCCAGGCTGCGTCGATGTAGTCGGGCCCCTTCTTGAAGGGGGCGACGGCCAGGCCCTGGTTCACCCAGGCGCGCGTCAGCCCGAGTGAGACGATGGTCTTGCCGGAGCCGCCGGAAAGTCCGGCCAGGACAAGGCGGGGGATGCGGATCATAGGGAGGGGAGGCCCTTTTGGCCTACAGGATATGCGCCACGTCCCGCGCCGATCTTGCCGGCGACGCCCTTGCGTCGCGGGGAAGGCGGGCGCGGGACGCGGAGAAAGATATTACGCCGAAGCGGCTTACTCGCCTTCTTCGGTGGCGTGCTGCTTGCCGGCGCCCTTGAGGCCGATCATGGTGGTGGAGCCGGAGGACCAGTATTCCAGGGTGCCCTCGGCGACCATCTTGTTGACCAGCTTGCCCACTTCCATCTTCTTCATCTCGGGCAGGAAGGCGTAGAAGTCCTTCAGGTAGAACTTGGACTTGTTGGTCTTCGACTTCAGGCTGTCGACGATGGTCTGTCTGGCTTGTGCCTCATCCATGGAGAACCTCGCTTTATGTTGCCGGGGGCGCGGACGTGAGTCCGCGCCCCCGGTGTTTGTCTAGCGGACTAGAACTTGAAGTTGGTGGACTGACGCCAGGTGAAGTACGCCGGATCGCGGAAGTCGTCGATCAGGTGGTGGGTGAACTCCAGGTCGCACTTCTCGAAGAAGCTCTCCCAGCCGATGCGCTCGGCCCAGTCGCCCAGGCGCTCGTACTTGTTGGCCTCGGCGGCGTAGGTGGAGATGATCTTCTTGCACACCTTCGCCAGGGTCGGCCAACGGGGCGGCTCGTTCGGGATGAAGGCCACGGCCACCTTGGAGAACTTGGGCATGGAGATGCGGTTGGACACCTTGCCGCCCACCATGATGATCACGCCGTCGCCTTCCTTGTCGGAGAGGGGCAGCGAGGGGCACATGGTGTAGCAGTTGCCGCAGTACATGCAGCGCTCCTGGTTGACCAGGATGGTGTTGACCTTCTTGCCGTCGGCCAGATCGGTCTTGCCGGGCTTCAGAGCGCCGGTGGGGCAGGACGCGATGGCCAGCGGGATCTCGCACAGGTTGTCGAGATACTCGTGGTCGACGTAGGGCGGCTTGCGGTGGAAGCCCACGACCGCGAGGTCGGAGCAGTGGCAGGCGCCGCACATGTTCAGGCAGCAGGCCACGGCAACGCGGACGATGGCGGGCATGCGCATGTTGGTGAAGTCTTCAAAGAGTTCGTCCATGATGACTTTCACGGTGCCCGAGGCGTCGGTGGCCGGGGTGTGGCAGTGGATCCAACCCTGGGTGTGGACGATGTTGGACACGGAGGCGCCGGTGCCGCCGACGGGGAACTTGTAGGAACCCTTGTCGAACTTGCGGCCGTTCAGATCCGCCTTGAGAGCCTTGGCGCTCTCGAGGGAGGTGGTCATGAACTCGATGTTGTTACGGGTGGTCCAGCGGATGTAGCCGTCGCAGTACTTCTTGGCGACTTCGCAAGCTTCGCGGATGTACTCGGTGGACACCAGGCGGGCGGAACCCACGCGCACGGTGTAGACCTTGTCGCCGCTCTCGGCTTCGTGAACCAGCAGACCGGGCTCGAGGATTTCATGGGAAACCCACTTGCCGTAGTTCTTCTCCAGGACCGGAGGCAGGAAGTCCTTGTAGAGCCGGGGTCCGATATCGGAGATGCGGCCCTCCATGGGCTTGTCGGGATTGTACCCGGAAGAGACGAACGCCATATGTTGTTCCCCCTTTTAGCGCTGGTGCAGTTTGCGGTAATCGTTGATGTCGCGGGTCCAGCCGCCGGGCACCTCGTCTTCCTTCCAGAAGATGTAGGGGTTGGTGCGGGGCTCCTTGACATGCTGGGCCATGGGCTTGATGCCGGTGACTTCCAGGACCTTCTGGAAGCCGAGGCGCTTCAGGGTCTCGCCCAGGCGCTCGCGGTTCTTGCCCTCTTCCATCCACCAATCCCAGATGCTCTCCAGGACTTCCTTGATCTCGTCGTAGGAACCCTCGGCGGGCACGAAGGGCACCAGCAGGGAGCTCATCTGGGCGCCGTCGAGGATCGGGGCCTTGGCGCCGACCAGGATGGACGCGCCGCGCTCGTCACCCACGCGCAGGGCCTTGGGCATGACGTTGATGCAGTGCATGCAGCGGTAGCAGTTCTTGGTGTCGATCGCCAGCTTGCCGCCCTCGTAGCTCATGCACTTGGTGGGGCAGAGGTCGATGACTTCCTTCTGGATGTCGAACTTGCCCCAGTCGCGACCGGCGTGGGCGCCGGCGTTGGGGGCGATCTCGCCGCCGACGTACGCCTTCACAGCGGCCTGGTCGATCTTGATGTCGTCCTTCCAGGTGCCGATGATGGAGAAGTCGGAGCGGGCGATGGAGCACACGCAGCCGTTGGGGCAGCCGTCAACCTTGATCTTGAACTTGTACGGGAACTGCGGACGGTGCAGCATGTCCTGGTACTCGTTCGTGAAGGTGTGGCAGATGTCCTGAGCGTCGATACAGGCGTATTCGCAGCGGGACATGCCCAGGCAGCAGGCGGGGGTGCGCAGGTTGGAACCGGAGCCGCCGAGGTCCTGGTTGTGCTTGTGGGTCAGCTCGTAGAAGATCTCTTCCAGCTGGGGGGTGGTGGTGCCCAGCCAGATGATGTCGCCGGTGGAGCCGTGCATGTTGGTCATGCCGGAGCCGCGCATGTCCCACAGGTCGCACAGCTCTTCCAGGTAGTCGGCCTTGTAGTACAGGCCGGAGGGCTGGTTCAAGCGCACGGTGTGGAAGTGGGCCACGCCGGGGAACTTGTCGGGCTGGTCGCAGTAACGGCCGATGACGCCGCCGCCGTAACCGAACACGCCGACGATGCCGCCGTGCTTCCAGTGGGTGGTGCCGTCTTCAAAGGACATTTCCAGCAGGCCCAGCAGGTCATCGATGACGCCCTCGGGGATCTGCTGATTGGTGCCCCTGGGGTTCTTGTGACGCTGCTCCGCGGCGTGCTTCATGTCAGAGACGAAGCTGGGCCACGGACCGCTTTCAAGCTGGTCCAGCAACGGGGTCGGGTGTTTCGCCATGTGTTCCTCCAAAAAAGAGTTGTAAGAGTTACAGCCCTGTTTACGAAAATCGCGCCCCGCCCTTGCGGATGCGACGTTTTCCCGACGTAATGCCCACATGCCCTTGCTGCCTGTCGACGGCGGGTGGGCCTATGGCGCGGATATGGTCTGGGGATGGACAAAGCGAATAGAAGTATCCGGGATTTAAGTCAATCCTCCTCAATTACCACGCGCGTGAACTTTCTAACATGCTTTCCGCCGGCCTGCAAAGAAAATTCCTCCCGCTCCCTTCCGACGGGCCTTCCGCCCCCCTTCCGCTTGCCTGGCACAGGGTGTTTCGTTATGAATTTCACAAATGACGCCCCATGACAACCCCACTCCGGCGGTTTGCCGGCGCTGCGGCCTCTGCTGCCTCAAGGGCGGCCCGGCCCTGCACACCCAGGACGCCACGCTCGTCGCCTCGGGCGTGATCACCCGGCGCGACCTCGTCACCCTGCGCAAGGGAGAGCCCGTGCGCGAGAACGTTGCCGGGAAGCTCGCCGGACTGACCGAGGAGATGGTCTCGATACGCGGCGGCGGTAGCGGCGACCCGGACCGCCCGTTCGCCTGCATCTTCCACGACGCCGAAAAGCAAGCCTGCCGCATCCACGGCCACAGCCCAGCCGAGTGCCGGGCGCTCTTCTGCGAGGACACCTCAGCCCTCGAGGCCATGTACCGCGAAGGCCGCCTGACGAGGGCGGACCTCATCGACACGGGCGGCGGCCTTTGGGAGCTCATCTCCTTCCACGAGGAGTCCTTCCCCGCGGCTGCGGCCGTGCGCCTGGCGCGCTCCGCCGCGACGGGGGACAGCCGCGCCGCCGGGCTTCTCCAGGAGCTCGCCGCCGCCGAGGACAACTTCCGCCGCCTCTTCCTCGAGAGGACCGCCGCCCCCCCGGAGGAACTGGACTTCTACTTCGGGCGCGCCCTGGCCGTGGTGTGCGCCCCGTTCGGGGTGGACCTCACGAAACCCGCGAAGCGATAGAGGATTCCAAAGGAACGGAGTTCCTTTGGCCGCCGGAGGCTTCTTCCCCCTCCCCCCTTCTCTCGCTTACTGAGCCGGGGCCGCCTGCCCCTGCTGGCTGGGCGGGCCGTAATCGAAGTAGTTGCGGCAGTACTTCTCGCACCAGTCGGTGGCATTGTTGATGCTGACTTCACAGCCGCGGATGGCGTCCTCGCGCCATTTGGCGGTCTGCAGTTCGCCGCAGCCCTTGATGCACTCCTCCTTGCTGGCGTGTTCCTGGGCCAGGTAGTCCTTGAAGTCCTGGCAAAGGGAGTCGTCGCCGCAGTTGGTGTCGATCTGGGCCGGCCAGCAGAATCCGTAGAATTCTTCCAGGGTCAGGGCCCGCTGGGACCCGGCGCAGGCGGACAGCAGGGCCACCAGCATGGCCGCCAGCGCGGCGGCGGGCACAAGGCGAAGCAGCATCGGCGCCATGGAAGCCTCCTCAGCTTTTCATGTTCACATACTGCAGGGGGGTGGGCAGCTCGGCCTTGCCGAGCAGCGTGATGACCGCCTGGAGGTCGTCGATCTTCTTGCCGGTGACGCGGACCATGTCGTCCATGATCTGGGCCTGGACCTTGATCTTGGAGTCCTTGATCATGGCCACGATCTTCTTGGCCGTGTCCTTGTCCACGCCCTCCTTGATCTTGGCCTCCATGCGCATGAGCGAGCCTCCGGCGGGCTTGGCATCCTCGAATTCCACGCTCTTGGTGTCCACCTTGCGCTTGACGAAGTGCCCGATGAGCATGTCCCGGATGGCCTTGGCCCGCATCTCGCTTTCGGTGACGACGACCACGGCCTTGGTCTTCTTGTCCAGGTCGATCTGGGTCTTGGATCCCCGGAAGTCGAAACGGGTGGCGATCTCCTTGATCGTGTTGTTCACGGCGTTGTCCACTTCCTGCAGGTCCACCTTGCTGACGGCGTCGAAAGAAGGCATGGAATACTCCTGTATGATCGGGGGTCTCCCCCTGTATGGTGCCATTTTCTATCCCGGGGAATACCGCTTTGCAAGGCGAAAGAGCCGGACACGATCGGCAGGGGAGCCCGCCGTGAACACGCGCCGCGCCAGAATCATCTCGCCGGGACGTCCCGGCGTGGGGCCCGTGGTCTATTGGATGCACCGGGACCACCGGGTCCGCGACAACTGGGCGCTCACCTACGCCGCGCTCCTGGCACACCAGGCCGGGACCACCCTGGTGTGCGCCCACTGCCTGGCCCCCTCCTACCCCCTGGCCCAGCCCGGGCATTTCCGGTTTCTGTACGACGGCCTCAGGGAGATCGCCCGCGACCTCGCGGCGCAGGGCATCCCTCACATCCAGCTGCTGGGAGATCCTCCGGCCGAGGTCTCCGGGCTGGCCAGGAGCCTGGACGCCTCGGCCGTGGTGGCGGATTTCGACCCCCTGCGCCACAAGCGGTCCTGGATGGCCCGGGCGGGCGAAGCCCTGGCCTGCCCGCTCCACGAGGTGGACGCGCGCAACGTGGTGCCCTGCTTCGTGGCCTCGGACAAGCAGGAGTACATGGCCCGGACCATCCGCCCCAAGATCCACCGCCTGCTGCCCGAATTCCTGGAGGACTTCCCCGAACTGCCCCGGCAGGACGGTCCCTCCTTCCCCGCCCTGCCGGGCAGGACCTGGGATGAGGCCGAACAGGCGTTCCCGGCCCTGCTCGCCCCGCTGCCCCGGTTCTTCGCGCCGGGAGAGACGGCCGGACGCGCCGCTCTGTCGCGCTTCGTACGGGTGGGGCTGCCCGGATACGCGCAAAGCCGCAACGACCCGTCCATCGAGGGGCAGTCCGGACTGTCGCCCTGGCTGCACTTCGGCATGCTCTCGGCGCAACGGGCCGCCCTGGCCGTGGCCTCCTCCGACGCCGCGGCCCAGGACAAGGAGGCGTTCCTGGAGGAACTCATCGTGCGCCGCGAGCTGTCCGACAACTTCTGCCTGCACAGCCGGAACTACGATTCGGCGGACTGCTATCCGGACTGGGCCAAGAAGACCCTGGACAAGCACGCCCGCGATCCCAGGCCCTACCTGTATTCACCGAGCGAACTGGAGGAAGGGCGAACCCACGATCCTGCCTGGAACGCCGCCCAGCGGGAAATGACCCTGACGGGCAAGATGCACGGCTACATGCGCATGTACTGGGCCAAGAAGCTGCTGGAGTGGACCCCGTGCCGCGAGGAGGCCCAGGCCGTGGCCGTGGACCTGAATGACCGGCTCTCCCTGGACGGGCGCGATCCCAACGGATACGCGGGCATCGCCTGGGCCATCGGCGGCGTGCACGACCGGCCCTGGAGCGAACGGACGATTTTCGGACAGGTACGCTCCATGACTTTCGCGGGCCTCAAGAGGAAGTTCGACGTGGAGGGATATATCCGTCGGGTCGAAGCCGTTTTCGGGATGTAAACGCTTTTTTCCTCGACAACATTTAACATATCAGGCTAGTTGTAAATACCCATACGTAATGTAACGAACCGAGGTGTAAACGCATGACTATACCATGATGTCATCCGCCCCAACGCTCCTCTGCCTCCGTTCGCTCCTGCGTTGCCTGTTGGCAGCAACGATCATAGCCTGCGCGGCCCCCTCCCTGGCGTTCGCCCAAAGCCCCCCGGTTCCTCGCGACCCTCTCACCGCCCTCCCCGCTCCTCCCGGCCGGATACGCCCCGCCGAGGCGGATAAACAGGCCGGACCGGCCTCGCCAAGACGCGCGAGCCGCGCCCCTGAAGGCACCAAGTCCGAAAAGCCCGGAAATCCGGGCATCCCCCTTAAGCCCGAAGCCCCCGCGCCCCAGGCTGCCACGCAACAGCCTGAAGCCCCGAAACCACAGTTCGGGGCCCGCCTGTCCGAAATGGGCGCGGCCATCAGCGCCACGATGATGTGGCAGGAATACGGATACCTGATTCTCGGATGCGGGCTTTTCATGATCTTCCAGACCGTGCTCATCGCGTCCCTGGTGGCGCAGGACAGGCGGTCGAAACGTGCTGAACGGGAACTGCGCGAAAGCGAGGAACGGTTCCGGACGCTCCTGGACACCATCGGGTCCGTGTCCGTGCAGGGCTATTCTCCGGACGGGACCGTGAACTTCTGGAACAAGGCATCGGAGGCGCTCTACGGCTACAGCGCCAAGGAAGCCCTCGGCAGGGACCTGGTGGACCTCATCATACCCTCCCCCATGCGCGGCGAGGTCCGCAAGGCCATCGCCAACATGGCCGAGACCGGCCAGCCCATCCCGGCCACGGAGCTCATCCTCAGGCGCAAGGACGGTTCCCTGGCGCCCGTCTTTTCAAGTCACGCGGTGGTGCGCATGGCCGAGGGCAGGTCGGCGCTGTACTGCTTCGACGTGGACATCGGCCCCTTGCGGCGCGCGGAGGAGGCCCTGCGGGCCAGCGAGGAACGCATGCGGCTCCTGGTGGAGAACGCCGGCGACGCCATCTACCTGACGGACATGAAGGGACGCATCGTGGACGTGAACCCCGAGGCCGAACGCCAGACCGGCTTCACCCGCCAGGAGCTCCTGAACATGGCCGTTCTGGACCTGGACGTGAGCCAGTCCCCGGAGAGCATGTCCGCTTTCGCCAAGCTCATCTCCACCCAGCACCGGGGGTCCTTCGAGACCAGGCACCGCCGCAAGGACGGCAGCTCCTTTCCGGTGGACCAGCGCGTGGTCTTCCTGGAATCGGAGGGGCGGGGGCTCTTGCTGAGCCTCGCCCGGGACATCACCGCGCGCAAACGGGCCGAAAAGGTGATCACCGAGGCCAACCAGACCCTGACCGTCATCCTGGACAGCGTGCCGGCGGACGTGAATGTGGTGGACGCCGAGACCCTCGAAATCCTCTTCATGAACAAGGCCATGAAGGAGACGTTCAGGCGCGACTGCACCGGGGAGACGTGCCACCGGGCCTTCAGGGGCAGGGACGACGCCTGCGAGAACTGCACGATTCCCTCCCTGCTCGCCTCCCCGAGCGACCCCGGCGGGGTGTCCGTGTGGGAGGACTGGAACGCTCACACCGCCAGATGGTGCATGAACCACGACCGGGCACTGCGCTGGATCGACGGGCGCATGGCCCGCATCCAGATCGCCACGGACATAAGCGAGAGGAAGCGCACGGAGCAGGCCATGGCCGCTTCGCTGCACGAAAAGGAGATCCTGCTGCGCGAGGTCCACCACCGGGTGAAGAACAACCTCCAGATTATCTCCAGCCTGCTCAACCTGCAGGAACAGGGACTGGGCGACCCGGCGGCCATGGCCGTTCTGGCCGAGAGCCGGAGCAGGGTCATGTCCATGGCCACGATCCACGAGCAGCTGTACCGCTCGCGCGATTTCTCCGAGATCGACGTGGACGGCTACCTCCGCCAGATCCTCCCCAGGCTGGTCACCACCTACAAAGGCGATCGCAACATCGCGCTCGAGCTCGAGGTCGTCCCCGTCGCCCTGGCCCTGGACCAGGCAATACCCTTCGGGCTCATCATCAACGAGCTGGCAACCAACGCCCTCAAGCACGGATTCAAGGATCACGACAAGGGGACCTTGCGCGTGTCGGCCCTTCTCTCCGGAAAGCACCTCCGGCTCGAGGTGGCGGACGACGGAAACGGGCTGCCCGAGGGGTTCGATCTCTCGAACGCGGAAACATTGGGGCTGCAGCTGGTTTCGTCCCTGGCGGGCCAGCTCAAGGGCAGGCTGGAAGCCGTGAACGGCTCGGGGGCGCTGTTCAGGTTGGAATTCCCCGTGGCCAAGCCCAGGGATTTCAGGGCGGAGGAGGAAAACGCCTAGCCCGGCCGCATGCCGACGGGCGATTGTCCGGAAAGCATGCTGTTGCCCCCCCGCCGAAACGTGCTATGACTTCCTCGAATACCTCCGCGGACTACGCCGTTTCCGAAACAGACAGCTTATTGCCACCAGTTGTTTCTCTTTCGCGCTGGCACGTCCGGCTCGTTTGCCGGGGAGAACGTCATGGTGAACAAGGCCGCCAAGAACAAGTCCTCAACCACCTGCGACAGCGGGCCGGACCAGATGTTCCGCGGCCTATTGGAAAGCGCCCCGGACGCCATGGTCATCGTGAACGCCGAGGGCGACATCGTGCTGGTCAACGCCCAGACCGAGGCGCTTTTCGGCTACCCGCGCGCCGAGCTTCTGGGCAACACGGTGGACATGCTCGTCCCCGAGCGGCTCCGGGAGCGGCACAGGAACCACAGGGCCGGTTACTTCCTCAACCCCAAGGTGCGCGCCATGGGCGTGGGCCTGGAGCTTTTCGGCCAGCGCAAGGACGGCACGGAGTTCCCCGTCGAGATCAGCCTGAGCCCGTTGCGCACCTCCGAGGGGCTTCTGGTCAGCGCCGCCATCCGCGACGTGACCCAGCGGAAGATGATCGAAGGCGAACTTGCCTCGCAGAGGCAGGCGGCCGAAGCCGCGCAGCTACAGGCGGAGATCGCCAACAGGGCCAAATCGGACTTCCTCGCCAACATGAGCCATGAGCTGAGGACCCCGCTGAATTCGATCATCGGCTTTTCCGAAGCGATCTATGACGGCGCGACCGGGCCGCTCACCCAGCAACAGCAGAGATTCCTCGGAATGATTTACGAGAGCGGGAAGCATTTGCTCAGCCTGATAAACGACATCCTGGACCTCGCGAAGGTGGAGTCCGGCAAGATGGACCTCGAGATCTCCGACTTCCTGCTGTCGGATGTCATCGAGGCTTCCGTGGCGATGCTGCACGAAAAGGCGCTGAAGCACGGGATATCCATGCGGTATGAATCCGGCCCCGATGGGGGGATGATGATCGAGGCCGACAACAGAAAAATAAAGCAAGTGATGTTCAACCTGCTCAGCAATGCGATCAAATTCACTCCGGATGGCGGAACCGTGAGCATTCGCGCGAGGCGCTTGTCCCTGCCCCGGGATTTGGCCCCGGTGGGTGAACCCGCTCCCGGCAACTATGACGGTTTGTCCGGAGAGTTCATCGAAATCACTGTCTCCGACACGGGAATCGGCATCAAGAAAGAAGATATCCAACTGCTTTTCAAGGAGTTTTCCCAACTCGAATCCCCCTACGACAAACGATACCAAGGGGCCGGCCTGGGTCTTGCGTTGAGCAAGAAGTTCATCGAGCTCCATGGAGGCAGAATCTGGGCCCAGAGCGTGTTCGGCGAAGGGAGCGCGTTCACGTTCATATTGCCCAGGCGAGGGGGAGAGGGGCATGCCGGCTAAGATTCTCGTCGTGGAAGACAACGCCCCGAACCGCGAACTGCTGAGTTTTCTCCTGCACCGCGACGGCTATGCCGTGCTCGAGGCGGAAAACGGAAATGAGGCCGTCGAGATCGCGCGCTACAACAAGCCCGACTTGATACTCATGGACATCCAGATGCCCGTCATGGATGGGGTGACGGCCATGAAGACCCTCAAGAGCAGTCCTGAAACCAGCGCAATCAGGATCATCGCGGTCACGTCCTTCGCTATGAAAGGCGACAGGGAGAAGGCTCTCGCCTCAGGTTTCGACGGGTACGTCGCCAAACCGATCGACACGCGCGCATTCCCGGGGCAGATCAGGAACTTCCTGGCGGAGTGACGGCCGGGAATGCCCGCAAAAGGCTCAGGCCTGCGCCTGGACGGGCAAGTCGATGATGAATCTGGTCCAGGCGCCCGGCTCGGACTCCACGGATATCTTGCCCCCGTGGTTGTTGGCGATGATGTAGTAGCTCACCGACAGGCCGAGCCCGGTCCCTTCCCCGACCTTCTTGGTGGTGAAGAAGGGATCGAAAATCCGCCGACGGATCTTTTCTTCTATGCCGGGACCGTTGTCCTCCACCACTATCCGGACGAATCCATCGACGCGGCTGGTGAAAAGAGTGATGGCCGGTTTCCTGTCGCCGGGAGGCTGATCAGCCAAGGCCTGGGCCGCGTTCTTGAGCAGATTGAGCATGACCTGTTCGATTTCCGACTGGATGCAGGGCACCGACGGCAGATTGTCGGCGAATTCCTTGATGATGGAAATCTGCCGGAAATCGTACTTCTTTTTCAGGTCGTAATCCGTGGAAGCCAGTTCGAGGCTCCTTTCCAGGATGTCGTTCACGTTGGCCAATGCGCGGTTGGTGTCACTTTTCCGGCTGAAATCAAGCATGCTCCGCACGATCTTCGAAGCCTTCGCACCAGCTTCACGAATGGACACCAGGAACTCTTCACCCTGGCGTTTTTCAAAGTAGCACCGGACATTCTCCATCGTGCTGTTGCATTCCCGGGCAGTCTCGATGTTGGCGGGGTGATCCACCGCAAACCGCTTCAGGAGCACCTGGGCCGACTGGAGAATACTGCCGAGCGGGTTGTTGATCTCATGGGCCATGCCTGCGGCGAGACCGCCCACGGAGGCCATCTTTTCCGACTGAATCAATATGTCGGAGATTCTCACATGCTCGGTGACGTCGTCCACCCTGATGACCACGCCGTCGATGCTGTCCGCGACCAGGGGATAGAACATGATGTTCTGGAAGCACAGTTCGCCGTCGTCCCAGCACGGTTGCCGCTCGATGCTCACCGGCCTGCGCTCCCGGATGGCCAGCTTGATGTTCTCCAGGTAGTCGGCGAACCTCGGGAGGGCTTCCTCGAGGGGTTTGCCCTCGGCCAACTCCACCGAGCCTCCGGCAGCCGCGCTGACTGCCAGATTCCAGTGGGTCAGCTTGCCTTGCGGGTCGACGCCTATGATCTGCGAAGGCATGGAGTCGAAGATGTTCTTGATGTAGTGGTGCGACTTGGCCAGCTCCTCTTTCAGGCGTTTGCCCTCGGTGACGTCCCGGCTGACGAACTGGACAACCCGGCGGTCAGAGAACGTGATCACCTTGGCTGCATACTCGGCGAACAGCACGGTCCCGTCGGGTCTGCGCAGTTCGACCTCCTGGGCGCCCTCACCTTGCCGGACGATCGCCTCGTAGGCGTTCCTGCCCACTGCGGATTGCTCCTCGGGCAACAGCTCCCAGATGCGCATGTACTTGAGGACCTGCGCATCCCTGCCGCATTGCCGCAGGAATTCCGGATTGGAGTCGAGGATGAAACCTGTCTTCGGGTCGGTCAGGATGATGCCGTCCCTGGCCTCCATGAAGATCGCCAGGTATTTTTCGTTGGCCTTCGTGAGTTCCAGGGTGCGCGCCGCCACAAGCTCCTCGAGATGTTCCTTGTGCCGGCTCAACTCTTCCTGCGCCTGTGTGCGTTCGGCGACCTCCCGCCCCAACTGCAGGTTTTGCGCATGCAACCGTTTCGTCGCGCCGGCCAGCGCCAGATGGGTCTTTATGCGCGCCAACGCCTCCTGCTTCTGGACGGGTTTGGTCAAATAATCCACGGCCCCGAGTTCGAATCCCCGGATCTTGTCGGCGGTGTCCATGAGGGCGCTCAGGATGATGACCGGAATGTCCCGCGTGGCCTCGTCGTCCTTCAGGCGGCGACAGACCTCGAACCCGTTCATGCCGGGCATCAATATATCCAGGAGGATCAATCCGGGCGGATTCTCCTTGGCGCTGCGCAAGGCGTGCTCGCCGTCCCGGGAGGACCGCACCCGATAGCCCGCGCTCACCAAAATCGTATCCAACAACTCGACATTGTTCGGGTTGTCGTCGACGACCAGAATGTCACCGGCATTGATTGCAATTTCGTCCACGGAATTCATAGGCACCGCCCTCCATGAGACCGCCCGCGCGGAAGTCCGCGAGGCAGGTCCGGATCGGGGGAAAGGGTGTCTTCTCTACCACACTTTTTCCGGGTGAGTCCATGAAACGCACGGCCGCAGAGGGAAAACGCAACGGGTGGCAAGTCCGCATCGCGGCTTCGCCGTCAGGAGGAAACAAGACGCGCCAAGGCGCGGGAGAAAGGTCTAAGGCCTGACGTCGTGGATGTGGCCCGGTTCCGGCAGGTATCCGGCACCGTCCAGCGCGGCCATGACTTCGGGGAGGCTGTCCGCGCGCAGGCGGCGCTCCAGGTGCACCAGGGCCAGCGCGCCGGGGCTGGCCATGCGGGCCAGCTGCACGGTCTCCTCCACGGACCCGTGCCCGGGAGAGCCGGGTGCGATGGAGTAGGCTTCCTGCACCAGCAGGCCTGTCCCCCAGGCCAGGGCCAGGCATTCGGCCGAAGGCGCGCCGTCGCCGGAATAGTAGAGGCTGGCCGCCTCGTCCTCCAGGCGCAACGCCAGGCACGGCTCGGGATGGGTGGTGAAGGCCCCCGAAAAGCTAAGGCCCGACATCTCCAGCGGCTCGCCGGGCAGGCACTCGTCGAACTTCAGGGCGAACCCCAGGTTCTCGCGCAGATTCGGGTAGGCCAAGTCCAGGGCCCGGCACACGGCCATGCCCACGCCCTGGCGTCCGGCCACGTGCAGGTCGCGCGTGCGCCCGGACTGGGTCAGACGCGCGGCCAGGGCCGGAAAGCCCAGGAAGTGGTCGCCGTGGAAGTGCGACAGCCAGACGATGTCCGGCCCGTCTGGGGCGGCGTCCAGGCTCGGGCCGTGGCGCCAGTAGGAATAGGGGGCGGTGAAGCCGCAGTCGAGCAGCACCTCGCGCCGCGCGCCGTCCGAGAAGGCCTCCACCAGCAGGCAGGTGTTGGGCTGGGCGTCGTCGAACGCCTCGCCCACGCCGCAGAAAAGGACACGCACCGCCTAGAAGCCCTTGGAGCCCTTGCGGGCCTCCCAGCGGCCCACGATGAACCCGCACAGGATGCCCACCACGCAGCTCATCATGCAGGTGATGCCGAAAAAGCCTATGAGGGCGTTGATCTCGCCCACCGTGCGTGATCCGAACAGGATGTGGAAGAATCCGTAGAGCATCCAGATGATCATGCCCGCGTGGAAGCCGTAGAACAGGCCGTCCATCATGCGGTCGTGCACCTCGGAAGACTCGATGTAGCGGTAGCAGATGAGCTGGCTGATCACGCCGAACAGGGTGATGGAGCCGAACGAGGCCAGGAACTGGATAAGGACGGTGATGACCGACGCGTAGAACGGGTCCTTCTTGAACACCGAGATGAGGAATGCGGGAACGAGGCTGAACAGCCATATCCCCACGACGATCAGGTCTTCGCGGTGCGGGGCCAGGAAGGCGGGGGATTTTTCAAGCTTGCGTTTTCTGGGGATGATCATGGACGTAAGGCTCCCGATTGATGGCGGACAAATCCGCCCGTGGGTAAAGCTAATGCCATCGTTGCCGGAAAGCAAGCAGGGCGAGCCTCTTGCCAGCGAAATCCCCTTGGGGGTATCCTGCCACCAATGCGCACAGCCCTCATCGTCCTGCTTCTGGCGCTGTCCCTGGCCAGGCCCCACGCCTCGCCGGCCCAGAACGCCGCCTCTCCCGAAGAGCTGGAGGAGCGCGGCGGGCTGGTCCATAAGGCCGGCGACCCGGCTCCGTACAGCGGCATCGTCCAGGACTACCACCACTCCGGAAAGCCCCGGTTGGAAGCCCGCTACGAAGCGGGCAAGCTTGTCTCCAGCAAGGTCTGGTACGAAAATGGCCAGTTGGCCGAGGAAGTCAACGTCACCCAGGACGCCTGGTCCATCCGCCGCTTCAGCGAGAACGGCGCCCTGGAGGAGGAGACCCTGGCCAAGTTCCAGAACGGCCGGAAGGTTTCCGAACAGTCCAAGGTCTGGTACGAGAACGGCCAGCTCAGGACCGAGGCGGGATTCTCGGCCGGAAAGCTGCAAGGCCCGCTCAAGGAGTACGACCAGTCCGGAGCCCTGGTCCGCGACGAGGTCTACGATCAGGGTAAGCTGGTCAAGAAGAACAAATAGGAGCGCCCATGAAACGCATCCTCGCCGCAACGGCGGCCCTGGCCCTTCTGGCCGGCTGCTCGGGGGAAGATCTCAAGAAGCAGCTGGAAAAGAAGAACCAGCTTCTGGCCGCCCAGGAATCCGAAATCAAGAAGATCAAGGACGACATGGCTTCCCGCGAGGCCGACCTGAAGAACCAGTGCGAGCAACGCATCCAGAAGCTCGCCGCCCAGCACAAGCAGCAGGTGGACGCCCTGAACGCAAAGATCGCCGACCTGAGCAAGAAAAAGGACAAGGAGGCCGACAAGGCCCAGAAGACCGACGCCTCCAAGACCAAGTCCAAGTCCAGGCGCTAATCCGGCGTGGCAGCAAAGCCCCGCCCGGACGTGCGCGGAGCGTCTTGCATGCCCAACGCACCCGATGCGTCCTGCGCGCCGGGAACGTCCGGAGCTCCCCGAGCCCCCGACCTGTCCGCGCCCACCTTCTGGGACAAGGTGCGCATCCCCCGCTTCAGGTCTCCCGCGCCGCGCCTGATCCTGTTCACCAGCGGCTATTTTCTCCAGCGCGAGATCGCAAGCGCCTGCGCCCGCCTGGGCTGGGCGGTCCTCGAACTGCCCCTGCCCCGGGGGGGGCGCGGTTCCAGTGCCTTCGTGGAATCCCTGCTCACAGCCGCCGCCACCTTCGCCCCGGACTTCGCCCTCACCGTCAACCACCTGGGTCTGGACCGCCAGGGCGAGCTGGCCTCCCTGTTTACGCGCATGGCCTTGCCCCTGGCCTCCTGGTTCGTGGACAGCCCGCGCCTGATCCTGCACGACTACCCGGGACAGGCCACCGCGTGGAACGCCGTATTCACCTGGGACCAGGACACCGTGGCCCCGCTCTCGGCCAGAGGGTTCGAGCTTGTGCGCTACCTGCCCCTGGCCACGGACACCACGCTTTTCACGCCCCAGGCCCCGGGCGACCCGTCCTGGGCGGCAGAGGTCTCCTTCGTGGGCGACTCCATGATCCGCCCCGCGGCCCGGCTGGAAAAACGCCTGCCCCGCGCGGCGCTCGCCCTCGCCAGGCACGCGGCCGGCGGCTTCGCCGCGTCGGACACGCGCGAGTCCCTGGACTACATGCGGGGCGACGCCCCGGAACTCCACGCCGCCTGGGAGGCGCTCGCGGACCCGCGGGCCAGGCTCGACCTGGAACAGTACGTCACCTGGGAGGCCACCCGCCTCTACCGCCTGGAGCGCGTGCGGCGGCTGCTCCCGTTTTCGCCGCTCATCGCCGGGGACAAGGGCTGGGGCGAACTGCTG
Source organism: Fundidesulfovibrio terrae (assembly GCF_022808915.1). Taxonomy (NCBI): domain Bacteria; kingdom Pseudomonadati; phylum Thermodesulfobacteriota; class Desulfovibrionia; order Desulfovibrionales; family Desulfovibrionaceae; genus Fundidesulfovibrio; species Fundidesulfovibrio terrae. The sequence continues at coordinate 189,517 of NZ_JAKZFS010000002.1, read as the reverse complement.
CCCAAGGGAAGCTTCAGGCTCCGCGGCCCCCTGGACTACTACCGCGACCTGCCGGGATTCTACGGGGCGAGCCTCGTGAACTTCAACGCCACCAGCCTGCAGATGAAGGGCGCGGTGAACCAGCGCGTGTTCGACGTCCCGGCCTGCGGCGGCTTCCTGCTCACCGACCGGCGCGAGCAGATGCAGGGGCTGTTCGACGAGGGGAGCGAAACGGCATCCTACCGGCACCCGGAGGAGATCGCGGGGCTGGTCCGGCATTACCTGGACAATCCGGGAGAGCGGGAAAAAATCGCCATGGCGGCCAGACAGCGCGTGCTGGCCCAACACGACTACACCCACCGCATGAAGGACATGCTCAGGGCGCTCAGGCGACGCTACGCGTAAACGGAGGAAGGTGTGGAGCCTGCGCTACCAGGTGCGGGCGCGGCGGCGCTCCTCGGCCTCGACGGCCCGGGATTTGGCCGTGGCGTCTTTCAACACCTCCCTGGCCTCCTTGATCCTTTCCGGATCGCCGGAGGCTTCGGCCTTGGCCAAGTTCGCCTGGGCCCTGTTCATCTGTTCGGCCACCAGCGCCTTCTCGTCCTGGTACGTCTGGCCCTTCATGTAATGGAGATTGCGTTCGTACACTTCGAACTTGCCGCAACCAGCCGCGAGAAGAACGACAAAAACTACCAACGCCACATATCTCTTCATGGAATCCCTATGGCTTGTTTTCGTGAGGAAGACCAGACCCTTTAAGCCAAGTCCCCCCCTCGCGTCCATCGGTTACGCGATTTCTGAACAAACCTTAATCGAGCATGTAGTTCAGGGGGTCCACGGGCTGGCCGTTCACCCGCACCTCGTAATGCAGGTGCGATCCCGTGGTGCGCCCGCTCATGCCGGACTGGGCGATGCGCGTCCCGCGCGCCACCTCGTCGCCGGGTTCCACCTCGGAGGACTTCAGGTGGGCGTAGATCGTGCTGATCCCGTGGCGGTGCTCCAGCACCACCATGAGGCCGTAGCCCGATTCGTAGCCCACCGAGACCACCTTGCCGTCCGCCGGCGCGGCTACGCCCGAGCCCACAGGCACGCCGATATCCACGCCCTTGTGGAACTCGCGGGAACGAGACATGTAGCGGTAGCCGAAATCGGAATTGATGGGGCCGTGCACCGGCCAGATGGACGGCCTGGCCGCGAACTCCAGGGCGCGCTCGCGCATGATGGAGGCCAGCTGGCGCTGACGGCTCTCCTGGAAGGCGATTTCCTCCACCAGGGCGCGGGCCATGGCCGTGAGCTGCCTGGCCAGGCGCTTCTCGTCGCTGTCCCCGCTCTCCACCATGGCCGCCGTGCCCACGGCGCGCATCTCCCCGCCCGCATCGGCCAGGTTGGTGACGCAGGCGAGCTTGCCGTTCAAGCTGGCCACGGGGATCATGATCCGGCGCAGTTCCCCCAGACGCTCGTGGGCGCTGAGCAGGGCCACCCGCTCCGCCTCGCGCTTGGTGCGCACGTCGTGCACCCGGTTGCGCAAGTCGTTGAGCCCCGCGATCTCGGGCAGGCGCCAAGCCAGGTGAATGGCCCCGGCAACCGAGAGGGCCATGAGGGCCACCGGCAGCCAGGCCGGAATCCTGAAGCCCCAGCGCAGCCGCCCGTCGCGGGTCCGGCGGTAGACGACGTAGGCGCCGCGCATGTTCATTGTTCGCTCAGCCATTTTTCGAGGGTGGGGGGATCGAGCTCCAGGTCGGCCTCCTGGCGCAGATCGCACATGGCGTTGAGCTGGAGCCCTCCCTGGAAGATGAACACCGGGGAATCCGCCGAGACCACCACAACGATGACGCCCGGGTGCATGGCCGTGAACCGCAGGGCCGAGTTGAAGCGCGCCCCGCGCGAGCGGTCCTCGGACTCCACGGACCGGCCGTCCAGCAGGCAGGCGAAGGCGCGCAACTCGCCGCCGCCGGTGAGGTGCAGCGCGCCGTCGAGCTTGGCCAGGGACTTGGCCAGGTCCAGGTGCAGCGGATCGTCGAGGAAAAGGGACGGGTGGACGCTCTGCCCGGCCAGGGCCGGATGGGTGGCCTTGGGGTCCAGCACCAGGGTGCAGCCGAAGCCTTCCACGCGCGCCTCGTCCACGATGGCGCTGGCCACCTGGAACAGGGAGTGCCCCTGATCGGGACCGGCCTGGGCCTCCAGCAGGGCCTCCTCCAGCACCACCAGGTTGGGCTTGCGCGTGGTGGACTGGTAGACGCCGTCCACGAAGCTGCACACGGGCTTGCCCCCCAGGCGCAGGAAGCCGAAACGGTCCTGGAAGTCGGCGGTGAGCCGGTTGGCGAGCCCGTTGGCCGGACCGCTCACCCCGAGCACCCTGTCGCCGTCGCTGACCAGCCTTCGGCTGGAGTTCTCCACGCACGACAGGAGCTTGCGCACGTGCTTGGCATTGTGCAGGTATGGCCGCTCGACCTCGGGGAAGCGGATCAGCCAGGGCACGTTGTCCGCGTCGGACGGTTCCACGAAGATGACCTGCCCGGTGGGACGCGCCCCCTCCTCGCGGGTGGTGGATATGTCCAGCACGGCCGCCAGGATGGGATAGAGCGGAATGTGGGGGGGCCGGCCCAGGCCCTTGCTCATTTCGGCGAAAATGTGGTTGCGCACGGCGTGGTGCTCGAAAGCCTCCAGGGCGTGCTTGGAGGCGGAGGTGAAGAACGCGCCCTCGGAGGCGTAGTCGTGGGCCAGCAGCCAGACGGCGTGCTCGAGCCAGCGTTCGGTGGGCCCGGTGGAGCACATGTTTGGGTGCCGTTCCGTGAACCACATCTGGTAGAAGAGCGGCTGGGAGTAGCCACCGGCGCAGATGAGCCCGGTGAGGTGGAGCTTTTCGGCCCAGGCGGCCTGGCCGAAGGGCTTCATGGCAGCGGTGTCCGGGGCCATGTCCCGCCACCCGGACGATTCCAGGAAAACCTTGGCCAGCTTGGGCTCGTGGCCGCGCAGAAGCCGCCTCGGATCGTGGACCACGAGAGGCGCGTCAGGCGTCTCGGCCATGATGAGGGCTGCCCGGCTGGGTCCGGAAAAACGGCTCAGGCCCTGTCTCAGGCCCTCGAGCACGTTGCGCGCTGAGATCTGCTTGGCTGTGCTTAGGATCATGGCCCTGCCGGACGCGACGGCCCCGAGGCCACCCCCGCTTCGGTCGCGGAGGATGTGATGTTCGAGCGTGAAAGGGGAAAAGACCGGTCCGAAATACCCCGGTGGAGGCGTCCGTGGCGCGCAAAGTATGTCAAAGAGACCGGCTTGGCAACCCCGGCTTAAGCCCAGGCCCGAGACATGGTCAGCTCGTTGCGCCCCGCGTCGCTGGAATAGCGCACCTGCTCCATCACCTCGCCCATGATCCGAAGTCCCCAGCCCCCCAGGGGCATGTTCTGGAGGTCCTCGCCGGCGGGGACCTTGGGCAGGGCGTCGGGAAAGGTGGAGAATCCCCGGCCTCGGTCGGCCACGGTCACGATGAGCTTCCCCTTGGCCAGGCTCAGGGAGACCTCCACAGGGAAACCCTCCTTCTGGTCGTAGCCGTGGATGATGGCGTTGTTCACCGCCTCGCACACGGCCAGCTCCACCAACGGGATGTCGTGGCGGGGGCCAGGCTCGTTCTCCAGGATGCCCCGCACCGCGTTGCCCACCAGGGAGACGTTGTCCAACGAGCTGTCGATGGTCATCGTAAGCGTTCTGGTTTTGGGCATCACCGCCTCCCCTGGGTTCGGGCGAGGCTGTCCACAGCCTGGTCCACCGAGGAGTAAAGGCTCACGAGACCCTGGTCCAGCCTGGTCACCTCGAAGAGCTTGCGGACCTGGGCGCCCGCCCCGGCGCAGGCTATCCGCCCCTCCCCGGCCAGCCCCTGGAGCGCCGACAAAATCACCGCCAGGCCCGTGGAGTCCATGAAGCGCACCGCGCCCAGATCCAGGGCGATGAACTTCTGGCCCCGGGCCAGCACCTGCTCGAGCCTCCGGCGGAATTCGCCGCATCCGCCGGCGTCCAGGCGCGTCCCCAGGGGGGCCAGCACGGTCACGCCGTTGATCACGCTCTCCACCACGGTCATGGATTCCTCCCGTCCGGGGGGATCCCCCTCCCGAACCTTACCAACAGCACGGACAGGTCGTCCTGAGGACTCGCCTTGCCCCCGAAAGCCTTGATCTCGCGGCGCAGTCCGGAAAGAGCCTCGTCCGCGCCCAGTCCCGCGCATCCGTCCAGCCAGCGCCGCAGGCGCTTGACGCCGAAGCGGCGACCCCTTCTGTCCTCGAATTCCGTCAGGCCGTCGGTGTAGACAGCCAGCATGTCCCCGGGTCGGACTTCGACCAGTCCGATTTCGAAGGGCAGCAGCCCTCCCAGGCCCACCACCGTGCCTCCCGCGTCCAGTTCCTCGACGCCTCCCGAGGCCCGGACCAAAAGCGGCGGGGGGTGCCCGGCGTTGGAATAGCTGATGGAGCCCGCCTCCAGATCGGCGATGCAGTAGAACATGGAGAAGTAGCGGTCGAAACGGGTGAGGGGAAACTCCGCGTCCAGCGCGGCCAGCACCTTGTCGGGCCCGTACCCGGCGCGAGAATGGAACTGCAGGGCCTGGGCGGCGGCCGCCGCCACCAGCGCCGAGGGCACCCCGTGCCCGCTCACGTCGAGCATGTAGGCCCCGATGTGGTCCGGCCCCAGGGTGAGGATGTTGAAGATGTCCCCGCCGATGGTAGCGCTGGGCTCGAAGAGCCACCGGGCCTCGTAGCGGGAATCCGGGGCCAGGTCCTTGGGCAGGAGGCTCTTCTGGATCTCGGCCGCGGCCTTGAGGTCGCGCTCAAGCGACGCCTGCTGTTCGGCGAGGCGCCTGGTGAAAAGCCGCTGCGCCTCCTCGGCCTTGCGCCGGGCGGTGATGTCGCGCACGATGCAGATGGATATGGTCCTGGAGGGCAGATCCACCGTGCTCATGGAGAGTTCCATGGGGAAACCCGTCCCGTCCTGCCTGAGCCCCATGACCTCCCGGGCGGACGCGCCCGCGCGAGGCGGAGGCGCGTTCAGGGCCGCGGGAGCGATCAGGTCCAGGGAGCGACCCGCCATCTCGGCGCTTGTGTAGCCGAACATGGCCTCTGCGGCGCGGTTCAGGGTTTCGATGCGCCCGCCCCGCTCCACCGTGATGATGCCGTCGGCGGCCCCGTCCAGGATGGCCCGCAGCCGGGCTTCCCGCTCGCGCATGGCCTCCTCGGCCTGCTTGCGCCCGGACACGTCCACGCCCACGATCAAGTAGCCCTCCACCCCGTGTGGGCCCTCTATGGCCGACAGGGCCAGCTCCGCCGCGAAACGGCCGCCGTCCTTGCGGACCAGGGTCCATTCGCCGGAATCCCTGCGCCCTGACCGGGCCAGGGCCATGACCACCCCTACCCCGGCGTAGGTCCGGCCGTCGGCCAAGCCGAGCGCCTTGCCGCGCGCCGAAAGCTCCTCTTCGTCCAGGAAGGCCAGGGGGGTTTCCAGCCCTTCCATCTCGGCGGCGGCGAACCCCAGCAGGTTGGCCGCGCCGGGGTTGAACATGGTGATGATCCCGCTTTGGCTGATGGCCACGATGACCACCCGGGAAGCGGCCTCCAGCACCCCCTTGAGCCTGCCGGAAAGCTCCTCCAGGGATTGCAGGGCGAGCTCCCTGGACACGGACATGGTGCGCAACTCGGCGTTGAGCCGGATGACCTCCAGAGTGCCGCGCCGCAGGCGTTCGGTCTGCTCGTGCTCGCCGGTGATGTCGCGGGCCAGGAAGGCCAGGGCGGGCGCGTCCTCGCCCGGTTCCCCGCCGGGCACCGGCAGCATGGAGGCGGCGGCCATGCGGGGCTGGTCGTCGGTGCCGCCCAGGCGCAGAAGCGCGGTGCGGGCTTCGCCGAGCTCCTGCGCGACGCGCAGGAGCTCCAGGAAGCTCGCCCGGCTTTGGCCGGGCAGAAGCTCCACGGCGGGCTGACCGGGCGGGGGCGGCCCCGGCAGGCCAAAGAGCGACGCAGCGCCGGGGCTGGCCGAGAGCACGCGCCCGGAACGGTCCAGCACGAGGCTGGCGAGGGCCTCGCTGGCGGCCAGCGCCCTGGCCAGTGGCAACAGGTCCCGGGCGGCGGACTGCGCAGGCGGGGCGAGCGGCGATGACGGGTCGTGGGGCATGTGGGGCATCTCTCACGCCGATCTATACATCCTTGCCGCCAAGAAACAATCCTCTTCTGCGCCGCCAACACTAGAACCGCCTTGCCTTGAGGCTTCACGGCGGTGTAAGCCTCGAAACGGCAAGCAAACCAAGCATGGAACCGGGAGCGTCGCGGTGGAGTCATCGAACAGACGGGCTGACTACAGGGTTGAAGTCCCCGGCTCCTACGTCAGGGAGATCGCGGTCTGGTTCTGTCCCTGCAAGAACTACGTGCGCCTGTCGGCCGAGGAGCTTGGCCGGCCGCACCTGCTGTCCTCGCGGCTGGGCTCCGGGCGCATGGTCCTGTCCGACCTGTCCATCCGGGGTTTCGGCCTGCTGGCCTCCATCCCCCAGGAGGCCATCGACAAGCTTCTGTCGGCCAAGGCCTGTTTCAGCTACCTCCAGCTCTGGGATCCCTCGGCCGACGACCCCTACGGGGTGCTCTCGGTGTTCACCTATAACGATCTCGTCCGGGTGGCCGAGAAAAACGGCGCGCTGTTTCTGGGATCACGTTTCGTGCGCTTCGCGGTGGGCTCGCGGCTGGAGAAGTCCCTGGATTTCCTGGACGCACAAGCCTGCGGCGTCTCCGCCCTGGCCCACTGGTGCGACAACATCTCCCGGGGGGTGGCCATCGCGCCCGGACGCCCCTGCGGCGGACTGGACATGGACAACCTGCTCACCGAGATTGAGACCGCCCTGACCAATCCGTGCCAGGGGGGCGAGGAGCAATCATGACGGCTATTCTTGGAATCCTGGTGGTCGTGTGCTGCGTGGCCGGCGGCTACTGGGTGGCGGGGGGCAAGTTCGGCGTGCTCCTGCAGCCGGCGGAGATACTGGTCATCGGCGGAGCGGCCCTGGGGTCGCTGCTCATCGCCTCCACCAAGACCACCCTGTCGCTGTTGCTGAGTCACCTGGGCGACGTGTTCTCAGGCAAGCACTACGGCCGCGACGACTACCTGGAAGTCTTGAGCCTGCTGGCCCGCCTGCTCATCAAGATCCGGCGCGAGGGTCTGGCCAGCGTGGAGAACGACATCGAGCACCCCGAGTCCAGCGCCATCTTCTCCACCCATCGGCGCATCCGCGACGACTCCCAGGTGGTGCGCTTCATCTGCGACACCTTCCGGGTGTACCTGGTCACGGGCGAGCCCGCCGAGATCGAGGGCATCATGCATGCGGACATGGAGTCCATGCACACGCTGGCCTCGCTTCCGGCCCACAACATCTCCAAGGTGGCCGAGTCCCTGCCGGGCCTGGGCATCGTGGCGGCGGTGCTGGGCGTGGTGCTCACCATGCAGAAGATCACCGCCCCGCCCGACGAGCTGGGCCACTCCATCGGCGCGGCCCTGGTGGGCACGTTCCTGGGCGTGCTCATGTGCTACGGGTTCGTGGGCCCCATGGCCACCAAGCTGGAAAACCGCTCCCAGGAACGCGAGGCGTTCTTCGGCGTCATCCGGGCCACCATCTCCGGCACGGCCCACGGGGCCACCCCCATGATCGCCCTGGAATTCGGCCGCCGCTCCGTGCCGGACTTCTACCGCCCCACCTTCGAAGAGATGGAGCGCATGATCCGGGGTTAGACCATGGCCGCAAAACACGCATCCACCCCCATCCGCGCGAGCTCCCGGCGTCCTCCCAAATTCCACGGCGGCAGCTGGAAGGTGGCCTACGCCGACTTCGTGACGGCCATGATGGCCTTCTTCCTGCTCATGTGGATACTCAACATCGTGCCCAAGGACGTGCAGAAAGCCCTGGAGACCTACTTCAAGGCCGACACCAACCTGGGCAAGGTCAGCCCCGACCCCAACTCCGCCCTCATGGGCAGCCCCGACGTGAAGCAGCAGCAGCTCTCCGAGGAGCAGGCGGCCCGGTACGCCATCGCCATGCGCTTCAAGAAGATCATCACCGAGGACCCCTTCCTCAAGCAGAGCTCCGGAGTCAGCTCCGACGACACCGGGGTGCTCCTGCGGGTCAACAACGACCTCATGTTCAAGGCGGGTTCCGCCGAACTGTCCCCGCAGGCCGTCAAGGTGGTCAAGGAAGTCCAGGATGTACTCAAGACGTTCAACCTGTACCTGGTGGTGCGCGGCCACGCCGTTCCAGGCGAGTACAAGGCCGGGACATTCCCCTCCAACTGGGAGCTCTCGGGAGCGCGCGCCGGGGCGGTTGTCCGGGCCGTGCTCGCGGACAAGGCCATTGCCCCCAACCGCATCCGGGCGATCGCCTACTCCGACACCCTCCCCCTCTCCCCGGCCCTGACCCCGGAGGGCGAGGCGCTCAACCGCAGGGTCGAGTTCTATTTCCACCGGCCGGAAGTCATGAACTACCGGGTCGTGAACTAGACATTCCATGCCTTCTTCGCTCAAGAGCCGGGTCCTCTTCCTGGTGACGGCCATCATGGCCGCGTCGGCGGCCAGCGCCTTCGGGCTGATCTGGTACTCCTACTCCGGCAGCCAGTTGGCGGAGCAGCAGGAGCGCCTGTCCCAGACGCTCACCATGGCGGCCAGCCTCCTGCGCGACCGCCACGAAGACCAGGCGAGCAACCGAACCAGGCTCATCAAGGAACAGCGGACCGGACTCAAATCGGACCTGGCCCTGTTCGTGGGCGCCCTCGAAGAACAGTACGCCTCAGCCCAGGCCGCGGGGAAATCCACGGAAGCAGCCCAGCGCGACGTTCTGGCCGCGGCGGCCCGGATCAGCGAACGCACCGGGCACGACTTCTTCATCTTCGACAAGAACCTCTCCGGACTGTTCCACACGGACCAGTCCCTGGCCGGGCGCAACTGGCGCGACATCAAGGGGGACTCGGGGATCGGGGCGCTGGAATTCGCCGCGAGCATCGCAGACCGCGACGGCTGGGACACGCTGCTCGTCCAATGGCCCACGAGCGCCGCCGGAGTCGCGGCCAGGCATCTGGCCTGCATCACCACCTTCGCGCAATGGGGATGGTACCTGGGCGTGAGCGTCGATTATGAGCACCTGGCCTCCCGGGCCACCCAGGACAGGCTGCACATGGTCCGGGGCCTGCTCGACTCCCTGTCCCGGGTCAGCCTTGGCCGGACCGGACGCATGTTCGTCCTGGAAGCCAACGGGGCCTCGTTCCTTCTTGTACCGACGGGGAACGCCCGGGCCGTGCTGGACGCCCATGAAAATGAACTGAGGGTCGCCCTGGCCAATCTCGAGTCCCCCTCTCATTTCTCCTGGAACGACGGGCAGGGCGGATACGTGGCCCAGGCCCTGTTCCTTCCCGGAATGGGCTGGGAGCTGGGCATCATCATGGAGCAGGACGAACTGGCCGAGCCCGCCGTGACCCTGGCCAGGCGGCTGGGCTACGCCCTGCTCCTGGTGTTCGCGGCCGGCGCCGCGCTGGCCGCGATCATGACCCAGAAGCTCACCCGTCCTATCCTGGACCTGGCGGCCAAGGCGCGGGACTTCAACCTCATCGACGGCGCGGGGCCGGAAACCGCCAGGCAGCTACGCGGGCTTGCGCAGCGCAATCCCGGCGAAACGGCGATCCTGGCCTCGGCCTGGGCCGACACCCTCGACGCTCTGGACGCGGGCATCTCCGGGCTGCGGGAGGCCGCGGCCACGCAGCGGGCCACAGCAGGAGCGCTGGCCGCATCGAAGCACGAGCTGGAAGAACTCAACCTGGAGCTGGAAAACCGCGTCGGGGTGCGCACGGCCGCGCTGGAAGCGGCCAACGCCCGCCTGCGCAACAGCGAAGCCCGGTACCGCAGCCTGTTCATGAACTCCCCCGTGGCCTTCCTGGAGGTGAACCTCGCTTCGCTCCTGCAGTTCCTGGCCTCTCCCGAGATGGCCTCCGTGGACGACGTCACGGCCCTGGCCAAGCGCAAGCCGGACTTCGCGGCCGACCTCCTGGGCATGGTCAGGGTCCTGGACGCCAACCCGGCGGCGGTGGAGATGGCTGGAGCCGCCTCCAAGGCCGAACTGCTGGCCAACCTGGACCGCATCGTCCTCCCCCAGTCGTTCGGGCTCCTCAGGGGGAGCGGCGTATTCCGGGCGGGAGCGCCGTCCTGCGGCTACGAATCCACCTTCAGGACCATCGGCGGGCGCATGCGGCACACCATCGTGGGCCTGCGCCCCCTGCCCGGCTCCGAGCAGTCCATGGACCGGGTGCTCATCTCCGTCATGGACATCACGCGCCTCAAGGAGGGCGAGGAGGACCTGCGCGCCGCCCACGAACAGGCCCAGTCGGCCAGCAAGGCCAAGACCGACTTCCTGGCCAACATGAGCCACGAGATACGCACCCCCATTTCCGCCATCCTCGGACTGGCGGAACTCTCACAGCGCAACGCCGATCCGGCCAAGACCGCCGTCCACCTGCGCATGATCGCCGAATCCGCCCAGACCCTGCTGGGAATCATCGGGGACGTGCTGGACCTCTCGCGGGTGGAGGCCGGGAAACTCTTCCTGGACGACAAGCCCTTCGACCTGGCCGTTGTGGTCAATCGGGCCGCGGGAACCTTCCGGGCGGCCTGCGCGGACAAGGGCCTGGACCTGGCCGTGAACCTGGCCCCAGGCATTCCCGGCGGCCTCACCGGCGACCCGGTCCGCCTGGGCCAGATTCTGGCAAACCTCGTCGGCAACGCCGTCAAGTTCACCGCCTCCGGGCGCATCGACGTCACCGTGACGTCCCTGGAAGACGGGCTGGGAGACCTGCCCGCAAGCCCGCAGGACGGAGACGATGTCGTCCTTCTCTTCAGCGTCGAGGACACCGGCATCGGCGTCCTCCCGGAACTGACCGGGGTCATCTTCGACAGCTTCCGCCAGGCCGACTCCTCTTTTTCCAAGTCGTACCAGGGTGTCGGCCTCGGCCTGGCCATCAGCCGGGAACTGGCCGCGCTCATGGGCGGAAGGATCTGGGTGGAAAGCCAGCCCGGAAAGGGCAGCGCCTTCAGGTTCACGGCCCGTTTCGGCATCGACCGCGGCGCCCTCGCCTCCAGCCGGCGCGCGCTCCCTGCCGCCGGGAAATCGGCGGCGGGCGTGAGAATCCTCGTGGCCGAGGACAATACCGTCAACCGGCACGTCTTTAAGGAATTCCTGCTCTCGCAGGGCTACGCCGTGGCCTGCGTCACCGACGGCAGCCAGGCCCTGGAGGCGCTGGCGCGTGAGCCGTACGACCTGGTCTTCATGGACGTGCAGATGCCGGTGATCGACGGGCTGGAGGCGGTGCGCAGGCTGCGCGCGGGCGAATGCGGCGAGGCCGCCGCCGGCATTCCGGTGGTGGCCCTGACCGCCTACGCCATGAGCGGGGACCGTGAACGGTTCCTGGAGGCGGGCATGTCCGGCTACCTGCCCAAGCCCGTCCCCCTGGACCAGCTCCAGGCGGCGGTGGCGGAATTCGCGGGCTCGCCCGGCGATGTCCCTGAGCCGGCCCCTTCCCCGGGCGAGGACGTCCGGGAGGCCCTCAAGCCGCTTCAGGAGGAATTCATCGCCTACGTGGGCCAGCGGGCCTCGGACGCCCTGGGCCACGTCGCCGCGGGAGAGTTCGACATGGCAGCCAAGGCGGGCCATGACGTGAAAGGGACGTCCATGGCCTTCGGGGCGCACCGCGTGAACGAACTGGGAGCCATGCTGGAGGCGGCCTGCCAGGACGGCAACGCCGCCCTGGCCGCGAAACTGGCGGAAAAAATCCTTGAGGTCCTGGCGGAGCTGGAATCGCCGGGAGGGGTGGAAACGGATGGCGGCGCGGCCCCGGCCGTCACCGGCTAGCGTCGCGTCCTCAAAAACATGGACCTGTTTTTCAGGAGTTGCGGCGCGCGGCCTGCCGGATGGCCTGGGCCAGATCGCCCGGCGCGACGTTCTTGAGCAGATACCCGTCGGCCCCGGCCGACATGGTCCTGCGCACCAGGTCCTCCTCGGCGGAGCCCGTCAGGGCCAGGATTCCGGTTTCCGGGTAAAGCCGCCTGACCTCGGCGATGGCCCCAATGCCGTCCAGGCGCGGCATGGACAGGTCCATGAGCACCACATCGGGCGAGATTTCCCCGACCAGGCGCACGGCCTCCAGGCCGTCTTCGGCCTCGCCCGCGATCTCGATGTCGGGATAGGCCGAGAGCATGGCCCTCAAGCCCTTGCGCAGGATGGCCACGTCCTCGGCCAGCAACACACGGATGTTCTCCACGCTACTTGCCCTTGGACACCTTCACCGCTTCCTCGAGCTCCGCGAAGCTGGGGCGGTGGTGGTTGGGGATGGCCCGCCTGCCTGCCTCCAGGGCCACGGGCGGGGGGTTGCCGCCCACGAAGGCCGCCAGGGCGCACTTCACCACCACCAGGCAGTGCTCGCCCTCCTTGGCCTTGGTCTCCATGTTGGCCGCGATGGGCCCCACGATGCCGTAGCACATGAGCACGCCCATGAACGTGCCCACCAGCGCCGCGCCGATGTGGTGGCCGATGACTTCGGGCGGCTCGCTGATGACGCCCATGGTGATGACCACGCCCAGAACCGCCGCCACGATGCCCAGGCCAGGCAGCGCGTCGGCCATCTTGTTCACCGCTCCGGCGGGGCCCACGGCCTCGTGGGAATAGGCCTCGATGTCGGCCTCCATGATGTTCTCGAACTCGTGCTGCTCGATGTTCACCGTGGAAAACACCCGCATGGTGTCGCAGACGAACTCCACGATGAACTTGTTGGACTTGTCCTTGAGGAAGGTGGTGAATATCTGGCTGGACTCCGGGGCCTCGATGTCCTTTTCGATGGCCACCAGGCCCTCGCGGCGGATCTTCATGAAGAGCATGGAGAGCATGATGAGCATGTCCAGGAAGAAGGCCTTGCTGGTCTTGCCGGACCCGAAGATGCCTCCGATGCCCTTGAGCGCGCCGATCACCACTTCCTTGGGCGAGCCCAGCACCAGCGAGCCGAAGGCCGCCCCGAAGATGATCACCAGTTCGGCGGGCTGCCAGAGCACGCTGAAGTTTCCGTGCTCCAGAACATACCCCAGGACCACCGCGCCCAGAACCGTGATAATGCCTATGATGGCGAACATGCGTTACGCATCCGTGCCTGTTATTGTTTGCCTTTGATGCTTTCGTCGTAAAGCCTTTCGATCTGCTGGTCCAGGATTTCCCGCTTCTCCTTGGGGATGGGCGATACCGGCGGGGCCGGAGGCTCCTGGGGCTTGTCGAAGATGTTGGGCTTGCCCTTGGCCTCGGCTGTCTTGGCCTTGGCCCCGGAGTCGCTGCCTGCCTCCTTGGGCGGCTGGGGCACCTCCATGACCAGCCGGATGCGGCGGTTCTTGGGGTCGTAGACGTTGTCCGGCACGAAGGGCCGCGTGGCCGCGTACCCGGCCACCACGCCCACGGAGTCCGGCGACACGCCCGCCTTCTCCAGCTCCCTGCGCGCGGCCGAGGCCCGGTCGGTGGAGAGCTCCCAGTTGGTGAAGCGCTCCCCGGCGTAGGTGTAGGCGTCGGTGTGGCCTTCGATGGTCAGCTTGCCCTTGCCCGCCTTGGATATGGGCGGCGCGGCGGCGGCCAGGGCGCGCTTGGCGTCCTGGGTCAGGTCGGACTTGCCCAGGGCGAAGAGCGGCTTGCCCTTGGCGTCGTCGGTCACCTCCACGATGACCTTGTCCGCCTCGGTCTTGACGATGATCTGGTCCTTCATGTCCGGGGTCTTGGCCTCGATGGCCTCCTTGATGGCCTCGGCGGCCTTCTCGGCCTCGGACTTCTCCTTGGCCGGGCTGGCCGGGTTCTCGGAGATGGGCTCCACGATGTTCGGAGGGTTGTTCTCCTGGGCGACCTGGGAGAGGTCCGTGGCCGGGATGAGCCCCGGCCTGCCCCCGGTGTCGATGAGGCTGAAGGACTGGAAATACTGGGCGATCTGCTCGCGCTTCTCCACGGTGACGGAGTTGACCAGCCACATGACCAGGAAGAAGGCCATCATGGCGGTGACGAAGTCGGCATAGGCCACCTTCCAGCTGCCGCCGTGCGCACCGCCGTGTCCGCCCTTCTTCACCTTCTTGATGATGACTTTCTTGTGTTCCTTGTCCGCCATGGCGCTCCCTTCCGGGGGAAAATCAATGCAATACCCGGGCCATGCGAATTATTCCGCCTGACGCCCATCTAGATAGGTCGCCCAAGGCCCCGATGCAAGCGGCACGCAAAAAAGCGGGGCGATCCAATCGGATCGCCCCGCTTCCGGAAAATGGTGTTCCCGGCGCGCGCGTTACGCGGCGAGGGGAACGATCTTCACCCGGGTCTTCACCTTGCGGTTGCGGGTGTACTTCTCGAAAGCCACGGTGCCGTCGATCAGGGCGAACAGGGTGAAGTCCTTGCCCAGTCCGACGTTTTCGCCGGGATGGAACTTGGTGCCCAGCTGGCGCACCAGGATGTTTCCGGCCTTGACCACCTGGCCGCCGTAGCGCTTGACGCCGCGGCGTTGTCCGGCGCTGTCGCGGCCGTTACGCGAACTGCCGCCTGCTTTTTTGTGAGCCATGGTGTGCCTCCTATGCCTGGATCGACTTGATCTTCAGGGTGGTAAGATCCTGGCGATGGCCGGTCTTCTTGTGGGAGTCGTTGCGACGCCACTTGTGGAAGACCACGATCTTGGGGCCACGCATATGCTCGACCACCTCGCAAGTCACCTTGGCGCCGGACACGTACGGAGCGCCGACCTTCAGGCCAGCGGCTTCGCCCACCAGGAGAACCTTCTCCAGGGCCACTTCCGCGCCAGCGTCAGCCGTGAGCTTCTCCACGGTGATCTTGGCGCCTTCCTCGACGCGGTACTGCTTACCGCCAGTTTCAACAATAGCGTACATGATAGATAGACCTCCGCAAACGGGGAAGCCGTTCTTAAGGACGGCCCCAAAAAAAGTCAACCCCTTTTTCGATCCCGCGCCAGCACGAGCACCTCAACCCGGTCGGCCCCGGCCGACAGGAGCGCCCGCGAGGCCGCCTCCAGAGTGGAGCCGGTGGTCATCACGTCGTCCACCAGCAGCACCCGCCTGCCGCCCACGATGGCGGCGTCCGCCGCAAAGGCCCCGTCCAGGTTGGCCTTGCGCTCCCTGGCCGAAAGCCTGCTCTGGGGGCGGGTGTGGCGCACCTTGGCAAGCGCCCGCAGTGCGAGCGGCCTGCCGAGCCCGGCGGCCACGGCCCGGGCCAGCTCCATGCTCTGGTTGTAGCCGCGCGTCAAGAGCCTTCGCCAATGCATGGGCACGGCGGCCACCACCTCGGGGCCTTCGGCGCAGAATCCGCCGGGGCGCTCCCGGTTCAGCCGGTAGGCGTGCCGGGCCAGGTCGCCCAGAAGCCCCATGGAGCCGAGCCTGCCGCCGAACTTGAGCGACAGCACCGCATCCCGCAGCGCCCCGGAATACTCCCCGAAAAATCCCAGCGCGGCCCACGGCCGGGGCGTAAGCCGGCACGCCGCGCACAGGGTCACGGCCTGGGCCTCGTCTTCGGGCATCTCCCCGCAGCCCGGGCAGAATCCCGACAGGCGTGGCCTGAGCCCCTCGGCGCAGCGCGCGCACAGCCCGGGGCCATCGGTCACGGCCGCGCACACCAGGCAGCGCGAGCCGGCCAGACGGCGCAACAGGCCGAACATCAGCGCCCGCGCCCCTCCCAGGCGTCACGGGCGAAGGCCGTCACGCGGGCCTGCGCGGCCTCGTCGGCGCGCAGGTCGCCCGGGGCGTCGATGCCGTGCAGGCACAGGTCACCGGCCAGGGTCGCGCCGAAGGGCCACAGGAAGTAGCGCATGGTCAGAAGCGTCCCCTCGAAGAGCCGCTCGCCCCGCGACCTGCCGCCCACCAGGAAGACGTGGGCCTTTCTCTTGGGAATGGCGGTGAGCACCGGGTCTCCGGCGTTCTTGGCCTCGTAGTAGCGCTGGGCGCGGTCGATGAGGGCCTTGAACAGGGCCGGGACGTGGTAGAAATAGATGGGGCAGGCGAAAAACAGCATGGGCGCGGCCAGGATCAGCCCGAACAGCTCCTCGGCCTGGTCGCGCTTCATGAGCGGGCAGGCGAACCCGGATTTCGGGCCGCACCCCTGGCAGCCCTTGCAGGGCAGGACCGAGCGCTCGCGCAGGTGGACGACGCGCGCCTCGGCTCCGGCGGACTCAAGCCCCCGGGCGATCAGCCCGGCCCCCAGGTCGGAGTTGCCGCCCTTGCGCGGGCTGCACGCCAGCACCAGAGGGCGATGCTCCTCGCCGATGTTCCGGACGATGCTTTCCATGGCCTAGCGCGCGAAGTCCGAGAAATACGGGTTGTGCAGGATCTCCTCCCCCACGCTGGTCTCGGGGCCGTGGCCCGAATAGACCACGGTCTCGCGCGGCAGGCTGAAAATCTGCGTCTTCACCGAGTCCAGCAGCGTCTCCATGCTCCCGCCCGGGAAGTCCGTGCGCCCGATGTTGCGGAAGAACAGCACATCCCCGGCGAAGACCACGCCGCTCTGGGGGAAATAGTAGGACAGGCTGCCCGCGGTGTGCCCGGGCGTGAACAGGGCCGTGCACGGCTGGCCGAGCACCTCGAAGTCGCCGGGCTCGATGGCCGTGTACGTGAACGGCTTGATGCGCGGCAGCCCCATGAAGCCGCCCTGGCCCAGCTCCGAATCCATCAGGTAGGCGTCCCCGGACCCGGCCAGCACGGGCGCTCCCGTGGCCTCGTGCAGGGCCTGGGCCCCATAGGTGTGGTCGAAATGCAAGTGCGTGAGCAGCACGTGGGTCAGGGTCAGGCCGTGCTTGGCGATGTGGCGGAGCATGGGAGCGGGGTCGCCCCCCGCGTCCACGGCCACGGCGTTCCGGCCCTCGATGGCCAGATAGCTGTTGGTCTCAAGCGGCCCCAATGCGAACGTCTCGACCCTCATGCCTGCTCCTTGCGCGCCACCGGCTCCAGGAGGAGCTCGCCCAGCGGTTTGCGGTCCGACGACCCGGCCTGGTCGGGCCTGCCCACGGCCAGCACGGCCATGAGCTCCAGGCGGGACTGGTCGAGTCCGAGCGCCCTGGTCACTTCCGGTTCCTGGTTGATGATCTCGCCCAGCCATACGGCGCCAAGCCCCTGCGCGTGGGCCGCCAGCAGCATGTTCTGCAGGCAGGCCCCCACTCCCTGGAGGTCCTTGGAGCGGTTGTAGCCCGCCTCGCGGTCCAGGAAGACGCAGAAAAGCGCGCGAGCCCGGCTCACGATGTGGGCGTACTTGGTCTTGCCGGCCAGGATCTCCTGGCGGGGATCGCCCGCGCGCACCACCAGGAACCGCCAGGGCTGGTTGTTGAGCCCGCTGGGGGCCCAGCGCCCGGCCTCGAGGATGGCCTCGATTTCCTGAAGCGTGACCGGCTCCTGCGTGTAGCGGCGGATGCTGCGGCGCTCGCGCATGGCCGCGAGTACTGGATTGTCCTTCATGGCGTGTCTCCGGGCGTCAATCCTATACCACGCAGGATGCCCGGGCAACCCCGCCCCCCTTGCCGCGGCGCGCCGCGCCAGCTATGACCTTGGCATGCGACAGAGCACCCCCCCCAAGCGCCCCCTGGGAGTCAGCCTCACCCGCCGCGACCTCATCGCCGGGGAGCACGCCCTCAAGGACGCCCTGCAGGCTTTCGTCCCCTTCAAGTCCTACAGCCTGTACTTCCCGCCGTCGGACGCCGACGCCGGGACGCTGACTGCCGAATACCTGCGGGGCGAGCAGAAGCTCCTGCTGCCGCTGACGCTTGACGGCGAGCTTCTGGGGATGTTCATGGCCAAAGGGGCCAAGGGCGTGCAGGCGAAAATGCTGCCGCTTCTCTCTCGGGCGGCCGCGCTCTGCCTGGAGAACCTGCTGCTTTCCAAGGCCTGCCGCACCGACGCGGTCACGGGCCTGGACAACCGGGCCAGCCTCATGCGGGCCATGGAACGCGAAATCGAGCTGGTGCAGGCCTGCATCCTGCCCGGCTCGGCCAGCTGTCTGGACGCTCCGGGCGAGGCGCGCGGCAGTTTCGGGCTTGCGCTCTTCGACGTGGATTTCTTCTCCTGGGTGAACCAAGGGTACGGCTACCTCTTCGGCGAGTCGCTGCTGGCCAAGCTCGGCGCGCTGCTGGCCGAGAAGGCGCCGGACGGCGCCCTCTGCGCGCGCCTGGGCGAGGACGTGTTCGCGGTGCTCCTGCCCGGGGCCTCCCCTGCCCGCTGCCAGGAACTGGCCGAGTCCTTCCGCGCCGCCGTGGCCGAGGAGATCTACGAATACCCGGTCAACGGCGAGCGGGTGCGCCTCACGGTGAGCGCCGGTTTCGCGGTCTATCCCCGCGACCTGCACGGCGGGCAGCTGGCCGCCCCGGTGGGCGAGGCCGCGCGCATCCTGGTGCAGAAGGCCCGCAAGACCCTGGCCTGCGCCAAGGACCTGGGCCGCGACCAGGTCATGAGCTTCTCGAAGCTCCTGCGCGAGGGAGGGCAGGTGCTGGAATGCCTGCCGCTCGGCCGCCTGGCGGTCAGCCTGGGACGGGGCGTGGACGCCAAGGAGGGCCAGCGCTTCCTGGTGTGGTCCCCGCGCTTCGACGGGGCGCACGCCCTGGTGCGCGGCGGAGACCACCGGGTGTCCGGGCGCTATCCGGCCATGGTCAAGGGCGAGATCATCCTCATGGAGACCCAGGAGGACGTGAGCTTCGCCGAGGTGCTGCACCTGACCGACGCCTCCTGGACCATCGAACCCGGCGACCGGCTGCTTCTGGCCCAGGAACCCGAGGACCTCTTCGCGGCCGACTCCGAGCCCGCAGCGCCGCCGCAGCGCGACATGGTCAGCGGGCTGCTCGGCCACCGCGACTTCATCCGCCACATCAGCCTGGCCCGCGAGGCCCAGAGCGTGTTCACCCTGGCGCTCATCCGCCTGCCCGAGCCGGGCAAGGAACGCCAGCTCCAAGGCGGCTCTCCGGCCGAGGCCCGCGTGCAGGAGGTCACGGCCCTGTGCCGCGAGTTCTTCGGCCAGGACGCCCAGGGCGGGCGCTTCTCCACCGGCAGCCTGATCCTCTTCGTGCCCGGCCACGATCCCCTGGTGCTCAAGGAGCGCTTCGCCGCCTTCATGGAGCAGGCCGAAGCCCGCCTCGGGCTCAAGCTGGCCGTGGGGCTGGCCGGATATCCGTTCCTGAATTTCGGCAAGGCCGACGTGCTGGAGAACTGCCGCAAGGCCCTGGACCATTCGCTGCTCATCGCACAGGGGCGAAAGCTCGCCGTGTTCGACTCCATCTCGCTCACCATCAGCGCCGACCGGCTCTTCACCCTGGGCGACGTGTACGGGGCCGTGGAGGACTACAAGCTGGCCCTGCTGGCCGACGAGGAGAACCTGCTGGCGCGCAATTCGCTGGGCATCTGCCTGGCCAGGCTCGGACGCATGGCCCAGGCCAAGGCCGAGTTCGAACGGGTGCTCGCCAAGGACCCGCGCAACATCATGGCCCTGTACAACCTGGGCCACGCCTGCCACCGCCTGGGAGAGGAAGCCGCGGCGCGCAAGGCCTTCCAGCGCTGCCTGAAGCTCAACACCCAGGATGTGTACAGCCTGCTCCGCCTCGGGCGCATGGCCGAGGAAGCCGGAAAGCTGGCCAACGCGCGCAAGTATTACGAGAAGGCGGCGGCCCTGCCCTCGGGCAAGGAGCTCACCGTGCGTCACCTGGCGAGGGTGGAGCTGGCCTCGGGCCACGCCGAGAAGGCCAGGGAGTACCTGCACCAAGCCCTGCTGCACGACCCCAAGGACGCGTTTTCGCTGAACCTGCTGGCCCGGATGTACCTGGACGGCGGCGAGGACCCGGCCATCGCCGAGGCCCTGGCGCGGCAGAGCGCGGCTCTCCGGCCCGACCAGAAGCAGTTCTGGAAGGACCTGGCCCGGGCGCTGGAGAAGCAGGGGAAGGTTGAGGAGGCGCGGCAGGCCTTAGCGCGGGCGTAACGAACCGGAGGAAACGTGAAAGCACTCGACCTGAAAAAAGCCGTCTCCGGCATCGACGCCCTGTGGTCGCCGCGCGTGGCGGCCAAAATCAACGACACCTTCGTGAAGCTCGCCCGCATCCAGGGCGACTTCGTCTGGCACGCCCACGAGCACGAGGATGAGATGTTCGTGGTCCTCAAGGGCCGCCTGTGCATCAAGTTGCGCGACGGCGACGTGTGGCTGGAGGAAGGCCAGGCCCTGGCCATCCCGCGCGGCGTGGAGCACTGCCCCCACGCGCCCGAAGAGGTCCACATCATGCTCATCGAACCGGCCACCACCGTGAACACCGGCGACGCCACCGGAGACGAAAGGACGCAGGGCGAAACGCTTTACCTGGAAGGGTAAGGCGGGAGAAGAAGAGCCTCCGGCGGCCAAAGGGACCAGTCCCTTTGGGATCCCCTTCAGCTTCGCGGGGTTGAGCGGGCGTGTTGTCCGTGAATGTCCCTGCGAACGCCCTAGACAAGCCCCCGATCGCTGAGTTCCCGCTTCACGTAGGCGTAGTAGATCGGCGCGGCCACCAGCCCGGCCAGCCCGAAGGCCGACTCCATGACCACCATGGCCAGCAGGAGCTCCCAGGTCCTGGCGTTGATGTGCCCACCCACGATGCGGGCATTGAGGAAATACTCCAGCTTGTGGATCACCACCAGAAAGGCCAGGGACCACAGCGCCATGGAGAAGGAATAACTCAGGCTCACCACCACGATGACCGTGTTGGAGATCAGGTTGCCCACCACCGGCAAAAGGCCCGCCACGAAGGTTATGGCCACCATGGTCTTGACCAGGGGCAGGTGGACTCCCAGCGCGGGCAGGACCACGATGAGATAGAGAAAGGTCAGCAGCGTATTCACCGCCGAAATGCGGACCTGGGCGAAGACGATGGAGCGGAAGGCGTCGCCCACGCGCCTGACGCGCTCCACCAGGGCGGCGGACAGGGGGCCGTACCCGCCTTCCCGCGTCGTCTCGGCGGTCAGCGAGACGATGGCTCCCAGGGCCATTCCCACGACCACGTGGGCCAGGGTCAGCCCGATCCCCTTTCCCGCCTCCTGCATGGTGGCGGCGTGTTCCCGCAGCATCGACGCTACGCCCAGGTTGATGTCCTCGACGTTCTCCGGAAGGCTGTCCAGCGCCCAGGCAGGCACCTTGGCGCGAACGTTGTCGAGAATCTCCGCCATCTTCTTGAGCAGGGCCTGCAGGCTCGCCTCTTCGCTTTGGAAGAACACGGCCGCCTTCCAGATCAGGGCGGCCAATACCGAGACGATCACCGCCGCGAGAAGCCCGACCACCACCATTTTGGCCCGGCGGTGGCTGATCCTGGCGACGTTGAGAAGCGGCGCGGCCAGATGGACGAGCTCGCAAACGAGCAGCCCCGCCATCAGGGCCGAGAACAGATGAAGCGGAAAGACCAGCAGAAGCCCGAAGCCGGCCAGAATCCAGGCCGCGACGTCGTAAGACGTGGGCCTCGCGTGGACTGAGCTCATGTTCCTCCCCGGAGCGCAAAAGTCGATTGACGGACGACCGGTCCGATCCTGACGGTCGCCGCCGCCTAGCGCGTGGCCTTGAATCCACGGTCGAAAGCGGTCTTCTTGAGCGCGGCCAGTATCTCCGAGCAGCTGGCCGTGGCCGAGCGCTTGCGGCTGAGCGACAGGCGCAGCGAATCCAGGTTGGTGTTCTGGCGCGACAGGGCCACGATGGAGGCCGTGACCTGGGCGTACTCCTCCAGGATGGCCCCGCACTCCTTGACGCCACTTGCGCCCGGCAGGCCGGAAAACCGGGACAGGGCGTCCCGGGCCTCGGCTTCGCGCGACCGCATTTCCGCCTCCAGGGCGTCCATGCGGGACGCGCCCGATTCGTCGATGTGCGGAGAATGCAGGATCTGCACCTGCTGCACGGCGATCAGGGCCTTGTCCGCCAGCACCCGGGCCGCAGGATCGGGCGTCGCCCCCTGTGGACCGGACAGGACCCGGTTCAGGCAGTCCGCGAAGGCGGCCACGAGCTCCCTGGCCTTGCCCTGGGAGAGCCGCGCCGCCTTGATGTTGGTATTCTTCACCGCAAGATCGAGGATTTCCTTGTCCAGCTTGCGGAATTCCGTCCAGCAGGTGCTGAAGTCGGCCAGCAGCGCGGCTTCCTTGTCCAGCTTGCCCTGCTTGACCAGCTCGGACAGCTCCTGCCGGGCCTTCTCGATGGCGTTGGCGATGGCCGTGGCCTTGTCCGCGAATTCCACCGACGCCTCGTCGGTGTCGGCCATGACCGCGAGCTTCTCGGCTTCCGAGGCCGCGAACAGGGACGACTCCATGGACGTGATCAGGCTGATCTCGCGCAGGCGCTCCGCGTACTTGGCCTGCAGCGACTGGGCCTGGGCGGCTGTCGCCAGGACGGATACGGCCATGCAGGCAACCAGTCCGGCCAGGACGCGATCCGGGACAAAACGGAGCACACGCATGAGGACCTCCGGGATGTTGCTGGACGGCGCTCGGGGATTCAGGTCCCCGACGTTCGCATGACCACTCCTCTTTTCACCGCGCACTGTCAAGCAGGACAAGACCCTCTATCCCTTGAAGAAACGCAACCGCAAGGCGTTCGACACCACGGAGACCGAACTCATGGCCATGGCCGCGCCCGCGATCATGGGCGAAAGCGTGGGGCCGCCGAAGGCGTGCAGCACCCCGGCCGCGACCGGAATGCCCAGCACGTTGTAGGCGAAGGCCCAGAACAGGTTCTCCTTGATGTTGCGCACCGTGGCCTTGGAAAGCCTGATCGCCGTGAGCACGCCGCGCAGGTCGCCGCGCATGAGCACGACGTCCCCGGCCTCGATGGCCACGTCGATGCCCGTTCCCATGGAGATGCCCACGTCGGCCACGGCCAGGGCCGGCGCGTCGTTGATGCCGTCGCCCACCATGGCCACCGTCAGTCCCTCATCCTTGAGGGCGCGGACCTTCTCGGCCTTGCCCTCGGGGGGAACCTCGGCCAGCACCTCGGTCACGCCCGCCTGATCGGCCACGGCCCGGGCCGTGCGCGGGTTGTCGCCCGTGAGCATCACCACGCGAACGCCCATGAGGCCGAGCTCGCCCACCACCTGGGCAGCTTCCGGGCGCACCGCGTCGGCCACGGCCAGCACGCCAAGCATGCGCGCTCCCTCGGCCACGAAGAGCGGCGTCTTGCCGGCGGCGGAAAGCTCCGCGCCCTGCGCTTCCAGCTCAGGCGGGACAGCGGTTCCCTCGGCGGCCAGCCAGCTCGAGCGCCCCACCAGCACGCGCTGGCCCAACCCCGCGTCCGACACCATTCCTGACACGCCCTGGCCGGGCACGGCCGAGGCATCCGAGGCGCCAGGCAATGCAAGACCCCGCGCCGACGCGCCCTGCACCACGGCCTGCCCCAGCGGATGGGCCGACAGGGCCTCCACTGCGGCGGCGCTGGCAAGCAGGCGCGAGGAGTCCGCGCCGGGAGCCGGGAGCACGTCCGTAAGCAAGGGCTTGCCCAGCGTGAGCGTTCCGGTCTTGTCCAGGACCACGGCGTTCACGGCGCTGGCCGTCTCCAGGGCGCGCCCGCTTTTGATGAGCACGCCGAGCCTGGCCCCGCGCCCGGTGCCCACCATGATGGACGTGGGCGTGGCCAACCCCATGGCGCAGGGGCAGGCGATGACCATTACCGAGACGAAGATGCGAAGCGCAAAGCCCCAGCCCTCCCCGGCCCACAGCCAGGCGAGCGCCGCAAGCACGGCCAGGGCCATGACCACGGGCACGAAATAGAGACTCACCCGGTCCGCCAGGCTTGCTATGGGGGCCTTTGAGCCCTGAGCGTCGCGCACGAGGCGGATGATGCGGGCCAGCACCGTGTCCGCGCCCACGCGCTCGGCGCGCATGGTCAGCGCCCCCAGGGCGTTGAGCGTGCCGGAGGCCAGCGGATCGCCGGGGTTCTTGGCCACGGGAACAGACTCGCCCGTGAGCATGGACTCGTCCACCTCGGAAGCCCCCTCCACCACCACTCCGTCCACGGGCACGCGCTCGCCGGGGCGCACCAGGAGCATGTCGCCCGGACGCACCAGCTTGACCGCCACGCTCTTCGCGCCATCCGGCCCGACCAGCGTGGCCGTGTCCGGGGCAAGCGACAAGAGCGACTTCACGGCCTCGGTGGTCTGGGACTTGGAGCGGGCCTCGAAGTACTTGCCCAGGGAGATGAGCGCGATGATGACCGCGGCGGACTCGTAGTAGAGCCCATGGGCGTTGTGCGCGGCCCCATGGCCCAGGACGATCTCCAGGGTGGTCCAGAGCGAGGCCAGGAAGGCCGCGCCCGTACCCAGGGCGATGAGCGAATCCATATTGGGCCCGCCGCGCAGGAGCGCGGGCACGCCGTCCAGGTAGAAGCGCCTCCCCAGCCACAGGAGCGGCAGGGTGAGCGCCAGCTGCGTGAGCGCATAGACGGCGGGCGAGGTGTCCGGCGAGAGGAACGCGGGCAGGGGCAGCCCGAGCATGGGCCCCATGGCGATCAGGAGAACCAACCCGCCCAGCGTCAGCTGCGGTCCCAGGGCCTTGCGACGCATTTCCAACCGCTCGGCGGCGTCGCGCTGCTGGGCCTCGAACAGGGATTCGTCGTCCCCGGCCAGGGGGGATGCGGTGAACCCGAGGCCCGCGATGCGCCCGATGACCACATCCAGGGCAGGACCGCCGGGGGCCAGCTCCAGCTCGCCGGTCTCGGTGGCCAGGTTGACGCGCATGGCCGCCACGCCCTCCATGCCTCCCACCACCGTCTCGATGCGCCGCGAGCAGGAGGCGCAGTGCATGCCACCGATGGCCAGGCGCACGATCCCTGCGGGGGCCGGGGGAACGGCCGTAAAGCCGAGTTCCGCCACGCGGGCCGTGATGCCGTCGAGCGTGACGATGGAGGGGTCGAAGCTCACGTCCATGGTCTCGGCGGCCAGGTTTACGGCTACGGACTCCACGCCCTCCATCTTGCCCACGGTCCTTTCGATGCGGCTCGAACACGAGGCGCAGTGCATGCCTTTGACGGGCATGGTCAGCTTTTCCATGGCGCACTCCTCATGGGGAATCGCGCGGGGGCTTCGGTGTTGGAAGCCTCCGGCGGCCAAAGGGCTTCGCCCATTGGAATCCCCTTTTATTATCGTGGTGTGCCGGGCATCCACGCGGACCGGGCCCCAAAGGCTGTCGCGTGCATGATTCCCGTTCCTATTTCAAAAATCGCGACAAGGCGGTTTTGACTTCGTCCAGCAGTTCCGGCTGGGTCATGGGCCGGGCTTTTTCGTGCTCGGTTCCGCTGCCGTGACCCAGCACGCAGCTTTCCAGATGCCTGGTCAGGAGCTCCACTCCCAGGGCGTCGAGAGCCGAGCGCACGGCTGAGATCTGGTTCAGGATGTCCACACAATAGCGCCGGTCATCCAGCATGCGCTCGATTCCCGCCACCTGCCCGGCGATGCGCTTGACCCGCGCGGTCATCTTCCTGTCCGTCGCGGCCTCTTTCGAACATTTCTCGCAGCCCATTCTTTCCCTCCAGGATACCCCGCCTGGGTATCTAGATACTCCCCCCAGGTATTCTGTCAAGAGCCTCTCCAGAGAACACCGGAATTCGCATCCACGAAACACGGCCCTATACGGGATTCCAAAGGGACTGGTCCCTTTGGCCGCCGGAGGCTTCCTCCCCCCCATGGGCGCCCACGCCGCGAGCGTTCCGTCTCGCAGTTTCAGCGCCGGGGAGGCCCCGCTCCCGGCCTCTCGGGCATTGGCTCGCGGTGCGAAGTCTGCTAGGGATTTCCCCCTCCCATGACCAACCCGGACACCGTCCTCATCCTGGCCGCTCACGGCTCCTCGCATCCCGGCGCGCGCACGGCGCTGGAGGGCTTCGCGGCGCGGGTGCGTTCGGCCGCGCAGGCCTCGCGGGTGCTGCTGGCGTACACGGCGGTCAGCCGGACCGGCGGGCATCATCCGTCGCGCTACCCGGGCTGCGGCCTGGAGGACGTTCTGGCGGGGCTTGGCGGGGAGGGTCCGCTCGATTTGCGGGTACAGTCGCTGCACGTCATCGCGGGCGACGAGTTCGACAGGATGTGCGAGACGCTCGCGGCGTTCTCCACGGCGCGCGGGGCGGGGCTTGCCGTCTCGGGGCCGCTTCTTTCCGGCCCGGGGGACGCGCCCGGCGTGGCCCGGGCGCTGTTGGAAAGCTTCGGGACGGCCGAGAAATCCAGCGCGGCCGGAGGCTCCGCGCCCCAGGCCTGCGTGCTCATGGGGCACGGCACCACCCACGACGCCCAGGAACTCTACCGGATTCTCGCGCGGGAACTGAACGGCGCGTGCGCGCGGACCAGGCTCGGGGTTCTGGAGGCTGCCGACCCGGACGATCCCCTGTCCATACACGCCATCGCCAGGGACCTGGCGGCCTCGGGCGTGCGCGCGGCCCGGCTCATCCCCTTCCTCACCGTGGCCGGACGCCACGCCCACAAGGATCTGGCCGGGGATCAGCCCGGTTCGTGGAAGTCAGTGCTCCTGCGGCACGGGATCACAAGTATGCCCGACCTCGCCGGGCTCGTGGAGCGCGAGGCGTTCGCGCGGCTATGGCTTGAGCGGGCTTGCGCGTCCGAAGGCTAACGCCCGCCGATCCACCCCTTGCGCCTGAAGAAGAACAGCATGCTCACGGCCGTCACGCCCATCACCCCGAGCACACCGTAATATCCCCACTCCAGGTCCAGCTCGGGCATGTGCTTGAAGTTCATGCCGTAGAGCCCGGCCAGGAAGGTCAGGGGTATGAAGAGGCTGGAGAACATGGTCAGCACCTTCATGATCTCGTTCATCTTGAGGCTGATGTTGGAGAGGTAGAGCTCCACCATGCCTCCCAGCATGTCCCGGAAGGTCTCCACAGTGTCCATGACCTGGATGGTGTGGTCGTAGAGGTCGCGCAGGTAGAAGATGGTGTTGTCGGCGATGAGGTCGTTGCCGCCCTTCTCCAGCTTGGCCACCACCTCGCGCAGGGGGAAGATGTACTTGCGCAGGTACAGGGCCTCGCGCCGCAGCGCGTGCAGGGCCTCCAGGTGCTCCGGGCGCGGCGCGTTCAGGAGCTTCTCCTCGATGTCCTCGATCTCCTCGCCCATGCGCTCCAGCACCACGAAATAGTTGTCCACGATGACGTCCATGAGGGCGTACATGAGGTAGTCCGGCCCGAGCCCGCACACCCGCCCCTTCTGGCCCAGGATGCGCTTGCGCACCTCGTCGAACACGTCGCCGCCGGGCTTCTCCTGGAAGGTGAGCAGGGAGTGGCGCCCCAGGATGAAACTCACCTGCTCGTCCTCGATCCGGCGATCCTTCTCGTTGTAGGTGAGCATCTTGAGGATGACGAAGACCGAGTCGCCCAGTTCCTCCATCTTGGGGCGCTGGCCGGTGTGGACGATGTCCTCGGTCACCAGAGGATGGATGTGGAAGACCTCGGCGGCCTGGTTGATGACGTCCATGTCGTGCAGGCCGTCGATGTTGACCCAGGTGACCTTGGGGCCTTCTTCGAAGCAGGCGCACTCGCGGAGCACCTTGGGCTGGGTCACGGTGGCCCCGCCCTTGTCGTAGGCGATCATCTCCACGCTGACGGGATCGCTGCGTTCTACGCCCACGTACATGGGGGTCCCGGGCGGGCGCCCGGCTGACTGGCTTCTGCGGCGGAGGTATTCGAACATGCAAAGTGCTCCTTGCGGCCGCTCTAAACGAAAACGGCGCGAGGGCAAAGCCCCCGCGCCGGATCATTGCTACATCGTCATGCTGTGGATCGGGGGGCGAGGGACGAAACCGCCCCTGCGGCCTACCCGCGTTCATCTCCTTTTAAGCTTGCCGCACCCCGGCCGGGCGGATACTAAGGCCAGTGGTGGTATCAGGCGCGCCGCGCAGCGCAAGCCGCCCGGCGCTTCGGCATTCAACCCAGACGCCGTTTGGTCTGGTCCGCGAAAGGAGAAGGACCATGATATTCGGATTCGCCATGCAGCCCATGATCGCCTTGATCGCAGGGATTCTGATCCTCGTGATGCCCAGGCTGCTCAACTACATCGTAGCCATATACCTGATCATCATCGGCCTGCTGGGGCTCACACACGGCAGAATGTGAAAAGCGGCGACGGGCCAGGCCCGCCGCCGCTTTTCACGCCAAGCAAACGCGCGCCCCCTACCCCTGGTCCGCCCAGCGGATGAGCCCCAGGGAGTGGCTGTCCAGAAGCAGCGGGTGGTGCGGCAGGATGCGCACGGTGAAGCCGAAGCGCCCGGCCTCCACCGGCATCACCTCGCCCCTGAACTGCTGCCAGCCCTCCTGCATGTCGCCCGCGGGCTGCATGATGGTGGTCTCGCGCTGGCTGAACTTGCCCTCGAAGTCCACGGGGCCGGAGTATATCTCCACCCGCACGTCCTGGGGGCGGATGCCGTTCAGGTTGATCTCCGCCGTGACCACGATGGGCTCGCCCACGAACACCTGCTGTGGGTCCGTGGCGTGGACGTTGCGGATGTCCAGGCTGGACCACTTGGTCATCATGTCCATCCGCCACTGGGCCAGGTCCTTGGCGGCGGCGAAGTCCTTCTTGACCAGCCTGTTGTAGTTCTCGATGGCCGGGCCGTAGGCCACCTTGGCGTAATCCTCCACCATGCGGTGCGAGGAGAACACGGGGCCGAGGTAGCGGATGGAGTCCTTCATCTTCCTTATCCAGGCGCGCGGCAGGTTGCCGTGGCCCCGGTCGTAGAAGGTGGGGATGATCTCGTTCTCCAGCACGTTGTAGAGGGTCTGGGATTCCACGAAGTCCTGATATTGGACGTCCTCGTACTCCTCGCCGAGGCCGATGGCCCAGCCCAGCGAGTTGTCCGGCCGCCAGGCCTCGGCCCACCAGCCGTCCAGGGTGGAGAAGTTGAGCACGCCGTTGACCATGGCCTTCATGCCCGAGGTGCCGCAGGCCTCCAGGGGGCGTCGCGGGGTGTTCATCCACACGTCGCAGCCCTGGTACATGTAGGAGGCCACCTCCATGTCGTAGTCTTCCAGGAAGACCATGCTGTAGCGGCATTCGGGCGTGCCGCACAGGGCCACCAGCTGCTGGATGAGCTTCTTGCCCTCGTTGTCGTGGGGGTGGGCCTTGCCCGCGAAGATGAACTGCACCGGGCGCGGCGACTCGGAGAGAATCTTGATCAGGCGCTCCTGGTCGGAAAGGATCAGCGTGGCCCGCTTGTACGTGGCGAAGCGGCGGCCGAAGCCGATGGTCAGGGCCTGGGGGTCCAGGACCTCCTCGGCCATCTGGAGCTCCTTGCGCTTGGCCCCGCGCTGCAGGAGCTGGTCGTGGAGCTTGCGGCGCACGTAGTCGATGAGGCGTTCGCGCAGCCGCTCGTGGGTGCGCCAGAGCTCGGCGTCGGAGATGGCCTCGGCCTGCTCGAACACCCGGGTGCAGTCCGGATCCTCGCGCCAGTTGGAGCCCATGTAGCGGTCGAAGAGCAGCGCCATGTCCGGGGCCACCCAGGACGGGGCGTGCACGCCGTTGGTCACGGCCCCGATGGGCACGTCCTCCACGGGATACTGCGGCCAGACCCGCTTCCACATGTTGCGCGACACGTGGCCGTGCAGCAGGGACACGCCGTTGTTGATGCGCGAGAGCCGAAGCGCCAGCACGGTCATGCAGAAGGGCTCGGCGTCGTTGCGCGGGTCTTCGCGGCCAAGGGCCAGGAACACCTTCCAGGCCAGCCCGAGCTTGCGGGCGTAGTCCTCGAAATAGGGCTGCATGAGGTCGGGCGGGAAGCGGTCGTTGCCCGCCGGGACCGGAGTGTGCGTGGTGAAGATGGATGACGAGGCCACCAACTCGGCCGCGGCCTCGAAAGTCAGCTTGGAGTCCTCCATGAAGCGGCGGATGCGCTCCAGGCCCGCGAAGGCCGAGTGGCCCTCGTTCATGTGGATCACCTTGGGCTTGTAGCCCAAAAGGTCCAGGACCTTGATGCCGCCGATGCCGAGCAGAATCTCCTGCCACAGGCGCATCTCCAGGTTGCCGCCGTAGAGGCGCGTGGTGATCTGCTTGAACTGGGGCTGGTTCTCCGCGATGTTGGTGTCGAGGAGCAGAAGCTTGATGCGCCCGACCGCCACCTTCCATATTTGGGCGAAGATGCGGTCGCCTTTCAGGTCCACGGAGACGAGCACGCGCTTGCCCTCGGCATCGGTGGCCAGGGTCATGGGCATCTGCTCGAAGTCGTAGATGGGGTAGCGCTCCTGCTGCCAGCCGTCGGGAGTGAGGTACTGGCGGAAGTAGCCCTGCTGGTAGGCGATGCCGATGGCCACCAGGGGCAGGCAGAGGTCGCTGGCCGACTTCAGATGGTCGCCCGCAAGGATTCCAAGGCCCCCCGAATAGATGGGCAGCGCCTTGGACACGCCGTACTCCAGGCTGAAATAGGCGATGACCGGCTCCTGCCCTTCGTTCTCGGGGAAGGGGATGGAGGTGGCCGTTTTGGAAAGGTAATGCTCGAGGCTCTTGCGCAGCTCGGTTAGGCGGTCCAGGAAGAATTGGTCCCCGGCCAGGCTTTCCAGCGTTCGCTGGGGCAGCCTGTTCAAAAAGCCCACGGGATTGCTCTCGCATTCGCGCCAGAGCTTCTGGTCCACCTGCGCGAACAGTTCCGCGATCTCGGTGTTCCAGGAGAACCAGCAGTTGTAGGCCAGTTCCCACAGGGGCTTGAGCTTGGGAGGCAGTTTGGGGACGACGCTGTAGACGCGCAAGGGCTGCATGGGCGATCCTCGATGTAAGAGTTTCAGCATGGGCACCATGCCAGTCCTCCCGGGAAATGGCAAGGAGACAGAAACATTGCCCCTCCCGCCCATTTTTCGCTTTTGCCCGGGGGCCAAAAACGCTAGTGGAAGGCGACGCCGACGCCTCAAGGAGCAGCCGTGAGCCTTTCCTCGATTCAAGTTCCCATGAAGGTGAAATACCTCCACCCGGTGTGGAGCGAATTCCCCCTCGAACAAGCCACCCCCGGGTCGGCGGGCATCGACCTGCGCGCCTGCATGGACGAGCCCTCCGTGGACATCCCCCCGGGCGGCCGCCACGCCTTCGGCGCGGGGCTGGCCATCGAGATCTGCGAGCCGGGCCTGGCCGGGTTCGTGTTCTCGCGCTCCGGGCTCGGGGCCAAGCACGGCCTTACCGTGGCCCAGGGAGTTGGCGTCATCGACCCGGACTACCGGGGCGAGATCGTGGTCTGGCTGCTCAACACCTCGGAAACGCACAAAACCGTCGCGCGGGGAGAGCGCATTGCCCAGCTCGTCGTCATGCCCTTCAGGCAAGCCCTGATTACGGCCGTGGACGAACTGGGCGAAACCTGCCGAGGCGGCGGGGGATTCGGCCACACCGGCACGGTGTAGACGCGAACGCCCCCGGGCGGGTCCTGAAGATCCCGCCTGAGGCCACCGCGCACGATCCGCGCAGGCAATGGCCCGAATGAAGCCTCCGGCGGCCAAAGGGCTGCGCCCTCTGGACTCCCTTAGAGTATCTGCATGTAACGATCCCGCGCCGCCCAAGGCGGCGCGGGAGGCGAGGACGACATGAGCGAGAAATTCGACGAATTGAAGGACCGGACCTCGAAGTCCGTCATGAATACTTACGGCCGCTACCCCCTTGCCCTGGCCAGGGGCAAGGGCTGCCTCCTCTACGACCTGGACGGGCGCGAATACCTGGACCTGCTGGCCGGCATCGCCGTCACCAACCTGGGGCACTGCCACCCGGAAGTGACCCAGGCCATGTGCGCCCAGGCGAGCGAACTGGTGCACGTTTCCAACCTCTTCTACCAGGAGCCCCAGGTGGCCCTGGCCGAAGCGCTCATCGCCACGTGGCGGCCCGGCCGGGCGTTCTTTTGCAACTCCGGAGCCGAGGCCAACGAAGGGGCCATCAAGCTGGCCCGGCGCTACATGCGCAAGGTCAAGAACCAGGACCGCTACGAGATCATAACCCTCACCGGCTCCTTCCACGGCCGCACCCTGGCCACCCTGACCGCCACCGGCCAGGACAAGGTCAAGGAGGGCTTCGATCCCCTGCCCCAAGGGTTCGCCACCGTGGAGGCAGGAAACCTCGAGGCCATGCGCGCGGCCGTGACGGACAAAACCGCCGCCGTGCTCCTGGAGGCCGTGCAGGGCGAGGGAGGCGTGAAGCCCTTCCCCGCCGACTATCTCAAGGGCGTCCAGGCCCTGTGCCGCGAAAAAGGCGTCCTCTTCATGGTGGACGAAATCCAGACCGGCATGTGCCGCACCGGCAAATGGTGGGCGCACCAGAACTACGGCCTGGAACCGGACGTCATCACCATCGCCAAGGGCCTGGCCAACGGCCTGCCCATGGGCGCGGTGCTGGCCACCGAGGAAGTGGCGGGCGGCTTCGAGCCCGGCTCCCACGCCACCACCTTCGGGGGCGGCCCCGTGGTGGCCGCAGCCGCCTGCAGGGTCTTGGAGATCATGAACCGCGACCGGATGCCCGAGCGCGCCGCCCGCATGGGCGACTTCGCCAAGGCGCTTTTCGAGGACGTTTCCGCCGACAACCCGGGCAAGATCGCCCAGGTGCGCGGCCTGGGGCTCATGATCGGCATCGACCTGGCATCGGACATCCCGGGGGGCGGCCAGAAGGTCTGGGAGGAACTCGTCAAGCGCGGCTTCATCCTGAACCTGACCCAGGGCACGGTGCTGCGCCTGCTGCCCCCGCTGACCATCGAGCAGGAGGACCTGCGGCGCTTCGCACAGGCCCTGGGCGACGTGCTCTCGGAGCAGTAGCCCGCTACGGCCGACACATAATCCGGGGCCGGGCCGCGAGGCCCGGCCCCTTTTTCGAGGATAGAGCTATGTCCCGACTTCTCAAGACCGAAATCGTCGTCCCCGGCACCATCGCCGGACTGGACCCGGAATCCATCGGCGAGGAAATCGATGGCTTCCTGGCCGCCAACTCCCTGCAGGGCTGGGAGGAACTCACCGCCCCCGCCACCCGCGACCTGACCTTCCGCTTCTACCTGGAGCCCGAGTCGCCCCTGGCCGGGTCGTTGAAGGACCAGGTGGCCGCGCGCTGGCCCGAGGCCCGCGTCTCCATGGAATCCATGGAGCAACAGGACTGGTCCGCCGCCTGGAAGGAGTTCTTCACCCCCATCGACATCGGCGGGCGCTTCGAGATCGTGCCGCCCTGGCTGGCCGACAACGACCACCACGGCCTTGAGCCCATCATCATCGAGCCCAAGATGGCCTTCGGCACCGGCCACCACGCCACCACGGCCCTGTGCCTGGAAGGAAT
The DNA here is from genome assembly GCF_022808915.1 of Fundidesulfovibrio terrae. Taxonomy (NCBI): domain Bacteria; kingdom Pseudomonadati; phylum Thermodesulfobacteriota; class Desulfovibrionia; order Desulfovibrionales; family Desulfovibrionaceae; genus Fundidesulfovibrio; species Fundidesulfovibrio terrae. The sequence continues at coordinate 156,251 of NZ_JAKZFS010000002.1, read as the reverse complement.
CACCAAGCTGGTGGAATCCGGACGCCTGGCCAAGGGCGCGAAGTTCCTGGACCTGGGCACGGGCTCGGGCATCCTGGCCATCGGCCTGGCCAAGCTCGGCTGCTCGGGCGTGGCCGTGGACATCGACCCCCAGGCCATCTTCTGCGCCGCCGAGAACCTGGCCCTGAACGGCCTGCCCGCCTCGGGCACGCCCGGCGCGCCCATCCAGCTGGCGGTCGGCGGCCTGGAGAGCCTGCACCCGGAGCTCACGTTCGACTGCATTGTCGCCAACATCCTGGCCCAGCCGCTCATCGACATGGCTCCGTATCTGCTGAAGCACCTGAAGCCCGGCGGGGCGCTGATCCTCTCGGGCATTTTGACCACCCAGGCCGACGGCGTGGCCAAGGCCTACGTCATGCAGGGGCTGCCCGAACCGGCTAGGAAAGACGACGGGGAGTGGACGGGACTCTTCTGGGTGTAGGGTATATCCCGTCACGGTTCAGAATGAAAACCGGCGGCCGGACGCAAAAGCGCGTCCGGGCCGCCGGTTTTCGTTACATCGCTCCTCTGATGGGCTCACCCGCCTGGGGCGCGGCCAGCCTCTCTCCCAGGGCGTACGCCTTGGCGCAGTCCTGGGGGAAGACCTCCTCGCGCCTCTTGGCCTTGGCCGCCGCGTCCCAGGCGGTGGTCAGGTATTTCCCGTAGTCCTTGAACTGGCACGTGTCCGTGGCCGTAAGCACCTCGCAGGAACCGAAGACCCGGGCCATGGTGCCCTGCATGCGGTTCATGAAGGTGTTGTAGCCCAGCTGTCCCAGGGCCTCCTCCTTCACGTTCATGGTGTAGATGAGGGCCGTTGGCATCTTCTTGGGCGCGATGGCCTGATAGCCCGGCGTGTAGGTCACGAAGGGGAAGAGCAGCCGCTCCAGGAACGAGCGCGCCTCGCCCGACTCCGTGCCGAAGTACACCGGCGAGCCGAACACCAGGGCGTCGGCCCTGGCCGCGCGCTCGAGCACCGGGGCCAGCTCGTCCTTCACGGCGCAACGGCCGTAGCTCTTGCCGCCGATCTTCTTGCACTCGAAGCAGCTGATGCATCCCTTGTACGCCAGATCATAGAGATGGATCATCTCGCACTCGGCCCCCTTGCTCCTCGCCCCGTCCAGGACGTGCGCGAGCATGGTGGCCGTGTTCCATTTCTTTCGCGGGCTTGCGTTGAACGCCAGTATGTTCATTGATCCTCCCTCGGCCGGTCGGCCGGTTTTCATCCGAGCCTGTACGCCCGGACGGGGCATCGCTCAACCGCTTACCGGGAAGATACGCAGGCACCGGGAGGGTACCGGCGCAGGACTGCGGGACCAGGCCCGGCGGATGTGCGCGATGATTCCTCAAGGGGCGGCTCCCAGTTGCCCCGGCACAAGCCGTCGCACGCACGTTCATCCGCAATGAACATCCGGAATGACTCCAGTAGAGCAATATCCAAACACCTGTTTCAACGGCATTTGTCCATGACGACAGACGAATAGCGGAATACCATTCCGTGTTTTCCAATTCGATGCTGACAACCATTCATATCCCTACTAAGAACACGGCAAAGTATCATCCTGAGCGTCTTCACCGCAGGCGATGTTGTTCTGTTTTGTTCCGGTTTGGCTTGGCTTTCCCATTGGGAATGTTCCTTTTAAAGGAACATCAACAATCAAAATGCGAGCGAAATAAGATGGTTACTCCTGAACAACGCAAGAAGATCGCGGCCTCGATCCTTGATTTCGAAGCCCGCCGGGACCAAGGCAGGCTGCAGGTCTACATGCTGCCGGACGGCGACGGAGGCGGCACCTTCGAGGTGGCCGGCATCAACGAGCGCTACCACCCGGAGGAGGCCCGGCTCCTGGCCGAACTCATCAACGAGGGCCGGTTCCCCGAAGCGGAGGAGGCGGCCCTGGAGTTCATCGCCACGTTCACGGACACGGTGAGCTCCTGGTCTGGTTGTGCGGCAGTGGAAAGCTACCTGCGCGATTGCGCGTTCAACCGGGGGCTCCGCGGGGCCGGGCGCATCCTGCAGCGCGCCCTGGAGGTGAAGGACGACGGCGTGGTCGGCCCCGTCACGCGGGCCGCACTGTCCGAAAAGGAGACGGCCCCGCTGCCGCTGCTCAAGTCCTTGCGTGTCGCCCGCGAGCAGTACGAGCGTGACGTTGTCCGCCGCGACGAGAGCAGCAAGTTCTGGAACGGGCTGGTCAACCGTTGGAACAAGGCCATGGCGTTCGCCATGAGCTTCCTTCCGTCTGACGATGCCGAGGCGGCCGCCTCTGTGGCCTCGGCCTTCCCGCCACCGGAGCCGGAAGTGCCCCCGGGCACGGCCCCGGTGGTTCTCCGGGCCCTGCGCCTGGGCTCCGAGGGTGAATTCGTGCGCGCCTGGCAGAGCTTTCTGTGCGGGAGCGGCTTCGCGCCCGGCGAGGCGGACGGCATCTTCGGCGACAAGACCTTTGCCGCCACGGTGGCCTTCCAACAGAAAAACGGGCTGGCTGCCGATGGCGTAGCCGGGCGGCAGACGCTGCTCAAGGCCGTTGATCAGAGCTTCGAACTGCTGGAGGAGCCGGCGGCCGACACGAGCGGCTCCAACTTTCCGTTGCGTCCAAACTTCCCTCCCTTGAAGGGCCTGGCTGGCCGGCAGGCGGTCTTTGGCGCCTTCAGCTACGTGTCCGAGCCAACCCCGGGCAATCCGGAGGCCGTCCGCATCCTGGGCGACTGGGAGGCGAAAACCATTGTTGACGTGGAGATTCCCCAGCTGCGCGCAGCCCTGGGGCCCGGCGCTCCGAGGACCATGCGGTTCCACCGCCTGGCGGCGGCGCAACTCCAGGGGGTGTGGGCGGACTGGGAAAAGAACGGACTCCTGGACCGCATCCTGAGCTATGAAGGGTCCTTCAACGCCCGGTTCATCCGCCACAGCCAGACGACACTCAGCAACCACGCTTTCGGCACGGCCTTCGACCTCAACGCGGGGTCGAATCCCATCGGCGCGCGACCTCCCCTGGCAGGGCAGAAGGGCTCGCTGCGCGAACTCGTGTCCCTGGCGAACGCCTGGGGCTTCTACTGGGGCGGTCACTTCCAATCTCGGCTGGACGGCATGCACTTCGAGGTCGCCTTCCTGAAATGATTGCGCGGCCCAGGACACCTACCCGTTCGGGCCCGAACCCGATTTACAAACCTCCCGAACCGGTTTACAGCCCTGCGGCAAGGACCTTTTCATCTCACCCATTAAAGGATCATCCGACATGCACCTGAACAAACGTGTGCTCGTCACCGGCGGCGCGGGCTTTCTCGGTTCCCACCTGTGTGAACGCCTGCTCTCCGAAGGCTGCGAAGTCGTGTGCCTGGACAACTACTTCACAGGCACCAAGCTGAACATCCAGCACCTCCTGGACAACCCCAGCTTCGAGCTCATGCGCCACGACGTCACCTTCCCCCTCTACATCGAGGTGGACGAGATCTATAACCTGGCCTGCCCGGCCTCGCCCATCCACTACCAGTTCGACCCGGTGCAAACCACCAAGACCAGCGTGCATGGCGCCATCAACATGCTGGGCCTTGCCAAGCGCGTGCGCGCCAAGATCATGCAGGCCTCCACCTCCGAGGTCTATGGCGACCCCTCCGTGCACCCGCAGCCGGAGTCCTACTGGGGCAACGTCAACCCCATCGGCTTCCGCTCCTGCTACGACGAGGGCAAGCGCTGCGCCGAGACGCTCTTCTTCGACTACCGCCGCCAGCACAACCTGAAGATCAAGGTCGTGCGCATCTTCAACACCTACGGCCCGCGCATGCACCCCAACGACGGCCGCGTGGTGTCCAACTTCATCGTCCAGGCCCTGCAGGGCGAGCCCCTCACCGTGTACGGCGAGGGACAGCAGACCCGCTCCTTCTGCTACGTGGACGACCTGATCGACGGCTTCGTGCGCTCCATGAAGACCCCGGACGAGTTCACGGGCCCCGTGAACCTGGGCAACCCCGGCGAGTTCACCATCATGGAACTGGCCAAGCTGGTGATCGAGTACACCGGCTCCAAGTCCAAGATCGAAAAGCGCCCCCTGCCCTCCGACGACCCCAAGCAGCGCAAGCCGGACATCACCCTGGCCAAGAGCGCCCTGGGCTGGGAGCCCACCATCAAGCTGGCCGACGGCTTGAAGAAGACCATTGAATACTTTGACTGGTTCCTGAAAAGAAAATAAGGATGCCTCCGGCGGCCAGGGGGAGAAGCCTCCCCCTGGACCCGGCGGTTAGCCGCCGCACCCCGCAGCCCCAGCCGGGAGCCTTTGCGGGGCGGCTTATGATGCGTTCGTCTCGGCCCGGATGTATGATTTAACCGTACAATCTGGCCGCCGATGAACGCGAAGCCATTTGAAAGTTTTTGAAGGAGAGTTTGAGAGGACAACTTTTCAGGAAGAAAAGTTGGACGCTGTGCGACAGCGCCCATCAGGGCGCGGGCCAGGACGGCCCGCGTCAAACTTTTTTCAGGAAGTTTCCTCTCAAGAGTATTCTTACATGCCCGATTCTTCTCCCAAATCCCTGGCGGTCGTGGTCCCGGTCTACAACGAGTCCCAGGGCCTCGACGCGCTGCACGCGCGCCTGCGCGCCGTCCTGGAAACGCTGCCCTACGACTGGCAGATCATCCTGGTGGACGACGGCAGCCCCGACCGCTCCTGGGACAAGATCCGCGAGATCGCCGGACGCGACCCGCGCGTGAAGGGCCTCATGCTCTCGCGCAACTTCGGCAAGGAGATGGCCCTCACCGCCGGGGTGGAGCTCTGTCCCGACGTGGATGCGGTCATCTGCATAGACGCCGACCTGCAGCATCCGCCCGAACTCATCCCGACGCTGACCGCCAAGTGGGAGGAGGGCTACGAGATCGTGGCCACCGTGCGCGAAGCCGTGGCCGACTACTCGCCCATGAAGAAGCTCGGCTCCAAGGCGTTCTATTGGGTGATGACCCGCTTCTCCGACCTGGACATCCCCCCCTCCAGCACGGATTTCCGCCTTCTGGACCGCAAGGTGGTCCGGACGCTTCTGCAGTTCACCGAGCGCACCCGCATGTTCCGGGGCCTCATCGACTGGATGGGCTTCAAGAAGATCTACATCCCCTTCGTGGCCCCGGCCCGCGACACCGGCCAGGTGGGATACTCCTTCAAGAAGCTCTTCAACCTGGCCGTGAACAGCTTCACCTCCTTTTCGCTCCTGCCGCTTCGGTTCACGGGCTACCTGGGGCTGACCATCATCGCGGTGTCGCTTCTCTTTCTGATCCTCATGATGACCGGAAACGTGCTGTGGGGCGCCAACTACACCCCCATGGCCTTTTTCATGGTTTTCAACACGTTCCTCATCGGCATCGTGCTCTGCGGGCTGGGCATGGTGTCGCTCTATATCGGCCACATCCATACGGAAGTGGTGCAAAGACCGCTGTACATCATCCGCGAACGCGCGGGCACCTGGGAGTAGACCATGGCGGACACCCCCCTGTTTTCCATCATCATCCCCTTCAAGGAGCCGGGCGTGCTGGTGGAGGAGAGCCTTCGCCACATCTTCGCCATGCACGAGACCCGCTACGAGGTCATCCTGCTGCCCGACGCCCCCCTCGCCCCCGAGGCGGTCAAGGGCGTGTACGCCCATCCTTCGGTGAGCATCCTGCCCACCGGCGCGGTGAGCCCGGCCATCAAGCGCGACAAGGGCGCCGAGGCCGCCAAAGGCGAGTACCTGGCCTTCATCGACGACGACGCCTATCCCGAGCCCTACTGGCTCACCTTCGCCCTGCAGGCGTTCGAGCGCGAGCCCGGCGTGGCGGCCGTGGGCGGACCGGCCCAGACCCCCGTGTCCGACCCCTTCTGGGCCAGGGCCTCGGGCGCCGTGTTCCTGTCGCGCCTCTCGGGCGGATTCCCCCAACGCTACCTGCCCCTCCCCCCGCGCCGCTACGTGGACGACTGGCCCACGGTGAACCTCATCGTGCGCCGCGAGGCGTTCTTGGACGTGGGCGGATTCGACAACGAGTACTGGCCCGGCGAGGACACCAAGTTCTGCATGGACCTGGTGCGCAAGACCGGCGGCAAGATTCTCTACCTGCCCGAGATGCTGGTGTGGCACCACCGCCGCGAGGGACTGTGCAAGCACCTGCGCCAGGTGGGCAACTACGGCGCGCACCGGGGCTATTTCGCCCGCAACTATCCTGAAACCTCGCGCCGCCTGCCCTACTTCATGCCTGTTCTGTGGCTTCTTTTCCTGGTGCTGGGCTCTCTCGTGCTGCCCTGCTCCCTCTACGAGACGGGCCTGTTCGTGTACGGCGCCGCCCTGGCCCTGGCCGCGATCGACATCAAGCGCCACGAGCCCCTGGACGTGACCCTGGCCGCCGTCCCCTACATCGTTCTCACGCACCTCTGGTACGGCTGGCGCTTCCTGCGCGGCTGGTTCACCAACGATCTCAAGAGCACCCTCGGCAGATAAATGAAAGTATCCGTTTCCTATCCTCCCCTGGAATCCTCCAAGGGCGTGGCCCTGTTGTCCCAGAACCGCCAGTTCCAGTGGTTCACCAACCCCACCTACATCTACCCCATGGTGCCCTCCTACGCGGCCAGCCTGTGCAAGGCGCGCGGCCATGAGGTGTTCTGGGACGACGGCATTGCCGAGGAAATGACCTACGCGGCCTGGCTCGACCGCATCAAGCGCGAGAAGCCGGACCTGATCGCGCTGGAGTCCAAGACCCCGGTCATCAAGCGCCACTGGAAGATCGTGGAGGAGCTGAAGCGCGAGCTGCCCGGCTCCAAGGTGGCCCTCATGGGCGACCACGTCACCGCCCTGCCGCGCGAATCCATGGAGAACTGCCCGGTGGACTTCGTCATTGCGGGCGGCGACTACGACTTCATCCTGGGCGACCTGGCCGACCACCTCTCGGGCAAGTCCCCGACCCTGCCCGGCGGCGTATGGTACCGTGAAGGCGGCGAGATCAAGGACAGCGGCCCGGCCAGCCTCGAGCACGACCTGGAGAAGCTGCCCTACATCGACCGCGAGCTGACCCGGTGGGAACTCTACGCCTACAAGAACGGCAACTTCAAATACACCCCCGGCACCTACGTCTACGCCGGCCGCGACTGCTGGTGGGGCAAGTGCACCTTCTGCTCCTGGACCACCCTGTATCCGGGCCGCAACTACCGCACCGTCTCCGTGGAACGCCACCTGGACGAGATCGAAAAGCTCGTGGCGCTCGGCGTGAAGGAAATCTTCGACGACTCGGGCTGCTTCCCCAAGGGTAAGTGGCTGGAGGACTTCTGCCGCGGCATGATCAAGCGCGGCCTCAACAAGAAGGTGGTCATGGGCTGCAACATGCGCGTGGGAGCGCTGTCGCAGGAGCAGTGGAACCTGCTCAAGGCCGCCAATTTCCGGTTCATCCTGATCGGGCTTGAGTCCGTGGTGCAGTCCACGCTGGACCGTCTGGTCAAGGGCATCAAGGTGGCCCAGATCGAGGAGACGCTCAAGATGTGCAAGAAGGCCGGACTGGCCCCGCACATCACCACCATGGTGGGCTACCCTTGGGAAACCATGGCCGACGCCCGCGCCACCATCGACTTCGCCAAGCGCATGTTCACCCAGGGCTACCTGGACACGCTCCAGGCCACCATCGTGGTGCCCTACCCCGGCACGCCTCTTTTTGCAGAGGCCAAGAAGCAGGGCTGGCTGACCACCGAGAACTGGGAAGACTACGACATGCGCAGAAGCGTGTGGAAGTCGCCCATCTCAAGCGATGACGTGTTGCAATTCAAGAACGAACTGTATAAGGCCGCCCTGACCCCGGCATTCATCCTGCGCAAGATTCTGTCGATCCGCAGCGTGGACGATATCGCGTTCTTCTACCGCGCCGCCGGGAAGCTGATCGGACATTTGCTGAACACCCGCAAGGGTTGTTCGGAGTGCAAGAAGTAAGGCGGGGCTTACGCCCCGCACCCCGGCAGGGCTCTGCGCATTACCCCGCTGGGGGGACAATTGCGCGGGACAGCGCAATCGGGCGTTGCGAAGCAGCGCCCGAAGGGCGAGGGCAAGGATGGCCCGAGTCCATGATTTCCCCCGGGCCCCCTCGATAGGGGGTTTTAGCGTTTTATCGGAGACATACGAGCTATCATGAACGGCGAGCGCGTCTCGGTCATCATCACCACCCGCAACGAATCCCGAAACATCGGCAACTGCCTGGAGTCCATCAAGGCCCAGAGCTATCCCGCCGAGCTCATCGAGATCATCGTGGTGGACAACCAGTCCACGGATGACACCAAAGCCATCGCCGGGAGCTTCACGGACAAGGTCTTCGACAAGGGCCCCGAGAGGAGCGCCCAGCGCAACTTCGGCTTCGCCAAAGCCACCGGGGACCTGTTCATGTTCCTGGACGCGGACATGATCCTCTCGGCCACCGTGGTCGAGCGCTCGGTGGCCAAGATGCGCCGCGAGGCGCTCTGCGCCCTGTACATCCCCGAGATCGTGCTCGGGAAGGGATTCTTCCCCACGGTGCGCCGCTTCGAACGCAGCTTCTACGACGGCACGGTCATCGACTGCGTGCGCATCTTCACCCGCGAGGCCTTCGAGGACATCGGCGGCTTTGACGAGAGCCTCACCGGCCCCGAGGACTGGGACTTCGACCGGCACATGCGCAACCGCTGCCGGGTGGGGGTCCTGTCCGAATACGATTTCGACCGGGTGGACGCCTACGTGTCCTCGCTTCCGGACGCTGCGGGGTCGCGTGCCGCCTGCGGCTGCACCATCGCCGGATCGGACATGGTCTCGAAACTTTCCGGCTATGAAAATTTCTCCCGGGACGACACGCCGCTCCTGTTCCACAACGAGGCGGCCTTCGACCTGTGGCGGTATCTGACCAAGAAGACGTACTACGGCGGGTCCTTTGAAGCCTATATCGCCAAGTGGCCCGCAGGCGATCCGGACATCAAGCGCCAGTTCGGAGCCGCGTACAGGTTCTTCGGGGTCTTTCTGGAAAACGGCCGCTGGCGGCGGCTCGCGTCGCATCCCCGCCTGGCCTTCGGCATGTATTTCCTGCGTTTTCTGGTGGGCTTCATGTTCATACTGGACAAAATCAAACGGTAACCCCCCCTATTGCAGGGTCCCGGGGGATCATACCCCTGGCGAGTGCAGGGCGGAGCCCTGCCGGGGTTTGGGGCAGCGCCCCAACTTACTCTTCAAGGAGCTACTTCATGTCTGTCGCCATCGTCACCGGCTCCGCCGGTCTCATCGGTTCGGAAACCGCCCGCTTCTTTGCGGACAAGGGCTTCGATGTCGTCGGCATCGACAACAACCTGCGCAAGACCTTCTTCGGCGAGGACGCCTCCACCGAGTGGAACCGCAACCGCCTGGAGCAGGACCTCAAGGGCTACACCCATTACAGCGCCGACATCCGCGACCACGACGCCATCAGCAAGATTTACGCCCGCTACGGCAAGTCCATCAAGGCCGTGATCCACTGCGCCGCCCAGCCCTCCCACGACTGGGCCGCCTCCGACCCCTACATGGACTTCACCGTCAACGCCAACGGCACCATGGTGATGATGGAGAACTTCCGCCAGCACTGCCCCGAGGGCGTGTTCATCTTCACCTCCACCAACAAGGTCTACGGCGACACGCCCAACTACCTGCCCCTGGTGGAGTTGGACAAGCGTTTCGAGATCGAGAAGGGCCACAAGTGGGAAGGCGGCATCGACGAGACCATGTCCATCGACCAGACCAAGCACAGCCTGTTCGGCGCCTCCAAGGTGGCGGCCGACGTGGTGGTGCAGGAGTACGGCCGCTACTTCGGGCTGAACACCGGAATCTTCCGCGGCGGCTGCCTGACCGGTCCCGCCCACTCCGGCACCAAGCTGCACGGATTCCTGTCCTACCTGATGCGCTGCTGCATCACCGGCAAGAAGTACTTCATCTACGGCTACAAGGGTAAGCAGGTCCGCGACAACATCCACTCCTACGACCTGGTGAACTCCCTGTGGCACTTCTTCGAGAAGCCCCGCGTGGCCGAAGTGTACAACATGGGCGGCGGCCGCTACTCCAACTGCTCCATGGCCGAAGCCATCGACATGTGCCAGGAAATCACCGGCAAGGAAATGAACTACGAATACGACGAGACCAATCGCATCGGCGACCACATCTGGTGGGTGTCGGGTCTCAAGAAGTTCGAAGAGCACTACCCCAACTGGAAGATCACCTACAACGTGCCCAAGATTCTGAAAGAAATCTACGAGGTGCAGAAGGACGTGGTCAAGGAAGGCGGCGCCGGCGGGAACTGCTAGCGAGCCTGGAGAATTAAACGCCTCCGGCGTCCAGGGGGATGATCCCCCTGGACGCCGGAGGCAGCCCATCCCAATTTTATCCCGCAGCCACGCACACCCTGTCCCGCCCTTCCCGTTTCGCCCGGTACAGGCACTGGTCGGCGCGGGCCACCAATTCCTCGAATCCCTCGCTGCCCATTTCAGCCACGCCGAAGCTGGCCGTGGTCATGATGTCCGTCCCGGGCATGGGGCGCAGGCTACGCAGCAGCCCGCGCAGCCGCTCGGCGCTGAGCCGGGCGTCCTCCAGGCCTGTCTGGGGCAGGAGCACCGCGAATTCCTCGCCGCCCCAGCGGGCCACGGTGTCCACCTCGCGCATGGCCCCGAGGCAGACCCCGCCCACTGCCGCCAGCACCGCGTCGCCCACGGCGTGGCCGTGCGTGTCGTTGATGCTCTTGAAGTGGTCCAGGTCGAAGATGATCAGGCTCATGCGGTGTCCGTAGCGCCGGGCCATCCTGACGTCGTGGGCAGCCATCTCGGTGAAGCCCCGCCGGTTCAGAAGTCCGGTCAGCGGATCGGTGTCGGCGATCTCCCGCAGCCGGGACTGGGCGTCGCGCAGCTCTTCCTCCAGGCGGATGTGCATGAGCGAGATGAAGCCGTAGACCGCAATGACCACCCCGAAGAGCCCCAGGAGCAGCAGGGGCTTGAGCAGGGGGTCCTGCAGCTGCATGCTGGGGTATGGGGCGTCGATCACGGCCATGGCGGCCCGGACGAAGAGCAGCCCGGCGATGACTCCGAAGCTCAGGCTGATGCCCAGCTGGACTAGGTTGTGCCGCGCCCTGGCGATCAGCAGGGGGGCGATCCCGGCCCGCAGCAGGAGGAAGCCCGTCACCAGCGAGTTCACGAACACCCGCAGGTTGGAGTTCTGCCAGGTGAAGAAATTCCAATACACGACGCACAGGCCCGCGCAGGCCACGGCCACATCCACGGCGAGGCGCCGCTTGCGGTTCTCCATGGCGTAAAACCGCATCAGGCCGCTGTGCATGAGTATGCCGAACAGATACAGGAGCAGATTTCCCAGCAGGACCGTCATGGTGTCTCCGATGACGGACCTGGAGAAAAACGCTCCGCTGGCCAGCACCCAGCAGGCGATGCCGATGGTCCAGCTGCGGAACCCGGGGTAGATTTTCCTCGTGAGGTAGGTCTGGAGCATCACCAGCGCCAGGGCCGTATGCAGCACCAGCCCTATGACGGCGACGGTTTTCAGATCCAGAATCGGCATTGGTTGCATCCAGGCATTCGCGCTACGCACTCAGCGGCTGCATCCATATACCTCCAAGAGGCCGGAATCCAGCGGTTCGGCCCCCAAAAAATCCTATCAGCCCGCTACGCACACCCGGTCGCGCCCCTCCCGTTTCGCCCGGTACAGGCACTGGTCGGCGCTGGCCACCAGTTCGTCGAAGCTCTCGTCACGCAGTTCGGCCACGCCGAAACTGGCGGTGGTCATGATGTCCGCCCCGGACTTGGGCCGCAGTCCCCGCAACAATTCACGCAGGCGCTCGGCGGTCAGCCGGGCGTCCTCCAGGCCGGTCTGGGGCAGGAGCACCGCGAATTCCTCGCCGCCCCAGCGGGCTAGGGTGTCCGCCTCGCGCATGGCCCCGAGGCTGGCCCCGCCCACCGCCGCCAGCACCGTGTCGCCCACGGCGTGGCCGTGGGTATCGTTGATGTTCTTGAAGTGGTCCAGATCGAAGAGGATCAGGCTCATGCGGTGCCCATAGCGCCTGGACATGCGGATATCGTGGTTCGCAATCTCCATGAACCCCCGGCGGTTCAGAAGCCCGGTGAGTGGGTCGGTGTTAGCCTGTTGCCGCAAGAGCGACTGCGCCTGGAGCAGGTCCTCCTCCAGGCGCTCGTGCATCAGGGCTATGTAGCCGTAGACCATGAAGGCCATGAGAAAGATCCCCAGCATGATCACAAGCTTCAGGATCGGGTCCAGCAGTTGGGGGTGCTCGCTCTGCGGACCGATCACCACCGCGCAGGCCCGCAGCAGCAGAAGCGCGGCCACCAGCCAGAGGCCCAGGCCGAGGTTCGCCCTGTTGCGCGTCTCCCGGGGAACCTTGCGCGCGCGGAGCCCGGCCCTGAACAGGAGAAAGCACATGGCCAGCGAATTGACGCCCACCCGGGCGCCCACGCTGTCCACAACGAAGTAGTTCCAATAGATGACCGCCAGACAGGCCAGCGACACGCCCACGTCCCACCGCAGGAGCCGCCGGGGGTCGCCCAGGCCGAAGAATCTGATGAACCCGCGATGCGACAGGATCGCGAACAGGAAAAAAAGGGGGTTGCTCAAGACGATGGAGACGGGCTCTCCGATGGCCGGACGCAGGAAGAACGCCGCGCAGGCCAGCACCCAGCTGATCTGCGACAGGGTCCAGCTGCTGAACCCTGGATAAGTCTTCCGGGTAAGGTACGTCTGGATCATCACCAGGGCCAGCGCCGAGTGCAGCATCAGCCCAACGATGGCCACGGACAGCAAATCGAGGCTCGGCATTCGAACACATCCTTCCGAAACGACACGGGAGGCCGCTCTTTACCCCATGACGGCCGCTTTTTCCACCACGCCCACCCCGTATTTTGCACCCGGAACGCGCCTTCGGGCGAAACGGCGCTCGACCCCTCACCCCTTTTCTGGCATGAATCTGCTCCTCCCGATCCGCCCACAAGGATTCCCGCATGTCTGATTCGCAACGCCGGATGTACATTTTCCTGCTCGTGGCCACCATCGCCTCCCAGGTGGGCATGCAGGGATGGGTCACGCTCATCAACAACTTCGGCGTCGAGGCCGCCGGGCTGGACGCCTTCCGCATGGGGCTGGTGCAGTCCATCCGCGAGATTCCCGGATTCCTCTCGCTTTTGGTGATCTACGTGCTGCTGGTGCTCTCGGAGCACAGGGCCGCCGCCCTGTCCATCCTGCTCCTGGGCCTGGGAGTGGCCCTGTCCGGGCTGGTTCCGAGCTTTTGGGGGGTGGTGTTCACCACGCTCATCATGTCTACGGGGTTCCACTACTACGAGACGCTCAACCAGTCGCTGTCGCTGCAGTATTTCAGCCTGGAGATGGCCCCGGTGGTGCTTGGCAAGCTGCGCGCGGCCTCGGCCATAGCCAACATCGCCGTGGGCGTGCTCATTTTCGCCCTGGCCGGCAGGCTCGGCTACCCGAGCCTCTTCGGACTCATCGGCGGTGCGGTGGTCTTGATGGGCCTGTGGGCCGTCCTGCAGGACCCGTCCGACAAGTCCATGCCGCCCCAGCACAAGAAGATGGTCCTGCGCTCGCGCTATTGGCTCTACTACGCCCTGACCTTCCTCTCCGGGGCGCGCCGCCAGATATTCATGGTGTTCGCCGCGTTCTTGCTGGTGGAGAAGTTCGAGTACTCGCTCACGGCCATGAGCGCGCTGTTCGTGGTGAACAACCTGGTGGCCTGGGTGGCCAACCCAATCATCGGCCGCATGATCAACCGCTTCGGCGAGCGGGCGCTCATGAGCGTGGAGTACGCCTCGGCCATCCTGGTGTTCCTCACCTACGCGTTCACCGAGTCGCACGTGCTGGCCGGAGCCATGTTCATCCTGGACAGCCTGGCCTTCAACTTCGTGGTCTGCATCCGCACCTACCTGCAGAAGATCGCCGACCGGCCGGACATCGCCCCCTCCTCGGCCGTGGGGTTCACCATCAACCACATAGCGGCCGTGTTCATCCCGGTCATGGGCGGCTGGCTGTGGACCTTCAATTACCGCATCCCCTTCCTGGCCGGAGCGGCCATGGGCGCGGTGTCGCTTCTGCTGGCGCAGCTGGTGCGCACGCCGTCCCAGACCCCGGCGCGCTAGCCCCTTCCCTTTCGGGTCCGCGCCTGTTACCCAGGCCGCCTATCATACGACACCAAGCGCGGCGTGCGGGATGACCTGCATGGTTCCCCTGGCCGCCGGAGGCTCTTCTTCCTATGAAAAAATACGACGGCGCGATCCTGATCACCGGCGGAGCCGGGTTCGTGGGCTCCAACCTGGCCATGGCCTTCAAGGCCCGTTACCCCAAGCAGGAAATCATCGTCCTGGACAACCTGAAGCGCCGGGGCTCCGAGTTCAACCTGCCCCGTCTGGCCCAGGCCGGGATCAAGTTCGTCCACGGCGACATAAGAAATCCCGAGGATCTGAGCTTCGAGTCCAAGATCGACCTGTTGCTGGAGTGCTCGGCCGAGCCCTCCGTGCTGGCCGGATTCGGCGGCAGCCCCGAATACCTGGTGAACACCAACCTGGTGGGCACCATCAACTGCCTGGAAGTGTGCCGCAAGCAGAAGGCCGACGTGGTGTTCCTCTCCACCAGCCGCGTCTACGCCTATGATCCCCTGAACGAGATCCCGGTTGCCGAAGGGGCCACCCGTCTGGTCTGGGCCGCCGAGACCGGCCCCGAAGGCTGGTCCCCCCAGGGCGTGTCCGAGCGCTTCCCCATCTACGGGGCCAAGTCCATGTACGGGGCCACCAAGCTCTGCTCGGAGTTCGTTCTGGAGGAATACCGCGCCATGTACGGCGTGCGCGGCGTGGTGAACCGCTGCGGCGTCATCGCCGGGCCGTGGCAGTTCGGCAAGGTGGACCAGGGCGTGTTCTCCCTGTGGATGCAGGCCCACTATTTCAAGCGCAAGCTCAAGTACATCGGCTTTAATGGCACCGGAAAGCAGGTGCGCGACCTGTTCCACCCCGCCGACCTCTTCGACCTGCTGGAACTCCAGCTGGCGGACTGGTCCAAGGCCGACGGCGGCATCTTCAACGTGGGCGGCGGCCTGGAAGTGAGCCTGTCGCTCCTGGAGACCACCATGCTTTGCGAGGAGATCACCGGCAACCGCATCCAGGTGGACGTGGACCCGGTGAACCGCCCGGCCGACATGGCGATTTACATTACCGACGCCCAGAAGGTGAAGGACACCTTCGGCTGGGAACCCAAGAAGAGCGCCCGCAACGTGCTGGAAGACCTGTTCACGTGGGTGAAAGAGCACGAAAAGGAGCTGGAGACGCTGGCGAAGCTGTAGAAGCCCCCAACCGGAGCGAGAGGGAAGAAGCCTCCGGCGGCCAAAGGGAGTTCCTCCCTTTGGAATCCCTTATCGCTTCGCGTCGATCGCTGTGAATCATGTCGGGCCGGAAGCGCGCAAGGCCGCGCTTCCGGCTTTTTGCCGTTTTTCCGCCCGGCCCGACGGGCATCCTTGACCGCGGAGGCAATCGCAGCCAAATGGCTGGGAATCGCCACAAGATGATTGTGTCCTGCCGGGTAATGGGGTTACCTCTTTCATAGGACCATGGTCTGAAGCTCTCGAGCAATCCGTACGCTGGAGGGTCCGATGGTACAGGAAGTATCCGAGCCGGGAATCGTCGACCTCATCAACTTTTCCGACATCCAACGTATGCTGGATGCCCACTACCAGGCAGCAGGAATGCCGAGCGGCGTCATCGACGCTCGGGAAGGCGCCGTGCTGGCCGGAACCGGGTGGCAGGACATCTGCGTCCATTTCCATCGGGCCAACCCCGACACCGCCGCCCGCTGCCGCCAAAGCGACCTGGCCATCGCCCAGCACATCGCCGATGGAAACTCCCACGGTTACAAGTGCCCCAACGGCATGTGGGACATCGGCATTCCCATCTTCGTCGCCGGGAAACACCTGGCCACGTTCTTTCTCGGACAGTTCCTCTTCGAAGACGAGGCGGCCGACCGGACCTTCTTCGAACGCCAAGCGGACCAGTTCGGGTTCGACAAGCACGCCTACCTTGAGGCGCTGGACAAGGTGCCCGTGTTCACGCGCGCCAAGGTGGAAAACATCCTCGATTACAACAGGGCGCTGGCGTCCTTCATCGGCAGTCTCGCCGAGAGCAATTTCCTGCTCCGCCGCCAGCTGGAAGCCACCGAGCAGGTCAAAAAGGGCCTGGACGACCAGCGGGCCTACATGCAGTCCATTTTCGAGACCATCCCCACCCCGCTGTTCACAAAAAACAAGGACCTGGCCTACACCGGCTGCAACGCGGCCTTCGAGCAGATGATGGGGCTGCCCAGGGAGCGCATGCTCGGCTCCACGGCAGGGTCCTTTTGCGTTCCCGACCTGGCGCGGGTTTACGAGCGGATGGACAGGGCGCTGCTCGATACCGGGGAGCGGCAGGCCTACTCCACCCAGGTGCGATCCAGTGAAGGCGGCATGCGGGAGGTCCAGCTCCACAAGGCGCTTCTGCACGACGCGTCCGGCACGGTCACCGGGATCGTGGGCGTCGGCTTCGACATCACCGAGCGCATCGAGGCCGAGAGGGAGCTCGAGAAATCCCGCAACCTCATCAAGAACATCCTGGAGTCGGCCCCCTCGGCCATCATCGGCGTGGATGAACACGGCGTGGTCAACCATTGGAACGCCTGTGCGAGCGATCTTTTCGGCAAGCATCCCGAAGACGTGGTGGGGCATCCGCTGCAACAGGCCCTGCCGTTCATGGGAAAGCACCTGGACAAGATGGCCGCCGCTCTCAGCGAACGGCATGTCGAGACGCTGGAGAAGCAGCCCCTGGTGCGCGAGGGGTCGGTGCATCTGCTCGACATCCAGTTCTATCCGCTGGTCGCCAACGGCATCAACGGCGTGGTCATCCGCATGGACGACGTCAGCGAACGGGAACGCCTGCGGGAGATGATGATCCAGACCGAAAAAATGATGTCCGTGGGCGGACTGGCGGCCGGAATGGCCCACGAGATCAACAACCCGCTGGGGGCCATCCTCCAGTCGGCCCAGCTCATCGAATTGCGCCTCTCGCCGTTTCGCGAGGCAAACCAGGCGGCCGCGCGCAAATCCGGGTGCGACCTGGACGGGTTACGGCGCTATCTCGAGGACAAGAACATCTTCTCCTTCCTGGAGAACATCCGCGAGGGGGGGCTGCGAGCCAGCCGGATCGTCTCCAACATGATCGAGTTCAGCCGCAAAAGCGACACCAGCAAGGAATTCGTCCAGCTTTCGGATCTGGTGGACAAAAGCGTGGAGCTCGCCTCCAACGACTACGATCTCAAGAAGAAGTACGACTTCCGCCACATATCCATCCTCAAGGAGTACGACCCCGGCCTGCCTCCGGTATTCTGCTCCCGCATGGAGATCGAGCAGGTGATGCTCAACCTGCTGAAAAACGCGGCGCAGGCCATGGCTTCCAAGAACTACGGGGAGCAACGCCCGGCGATCACCTTGCGCGTGCGCTCCTCCGGAGCCATGGCAGTAGTCGAGGTGGAGGACAACGGGCCGGGGATCGATCCTGCCCTGCGCCAGAAGGTGTTCGAACCCTTCTACACCACCAAGGCGCCCGGCGACGGCACGGGGCTCGGGCTGTCGGTGTCCTACTTCATCGTGTCCAACAACCACTGCGGGAGCATCCGGGTGGAGGAGCCACCCGGCGGAGGGACGCGGTTCGTCATCGAGCTGCCGCTGGGCGCCGGACCTTCGCGCTGACCCCAAGCCTCCCGCCAGCAGTTTCCCTGAGCGGCGGGGACGTCAGGAACGGACCAGGGAGCGCAGGACGGGGGTGGCCCGTATGAGCCGGGCAGCCGCGAAACAGACAGGCAGCGCCACCGCGCAGACCAGCAGGAATTTCGGAAGCGCCGCCAGTTCGACGCCGCGCAGCATCAGCGAGATGAAGACCAACATGGGCGCGTGGAACACGTAAACCGCGAAGGCGCTGTCCGAGAGGCTCTTGGCGAACGCGCCCTGGGTGTTCCAGTGCCTGCGCAGCACGCCCACCAGCCCCACGGTCATGAACACCCCCGTGAAGGACTCCCACAGCGAGAAGGCCGCGTTTTGCCACGTGAACCCGCCACGGAAGGACTGGTCCCCGGCCATGGCCCCGCTCAGGAAGAAGAATCCCAGCAGCACCGCCATGCCGAGCCCCGCCGCCGCGAGGCAACGTACGGCCAGCGGGTATTCGATCCGCTCCAGCCAGCCGTTGCCGTGGGCGGCGATGCCGAAGCAGAACAGGATCACGTACTGCGAGAAATAGCACAGCTGCATGTTGAGGAAATTGGTCCCGATGGGCCATTCGAGACGCAGCGCGAAGGCCAGGGCGCTTGCCGCCAGGGCCACCAGCACCGGCAGGCGCGAGGGGAAGGGGCGCGGCGAGGGCGTCCGGCCGGGCGTCCCGGACAGTTGCCTGATCGCGGCGAACACCACGCAGAAGATGAGCAGGGCCAGGGCGAACCACATGGGGCCGGTGCCGCCGAGCACCCGGCCGCCCTCGATGTAGGCGGCATAGAAGCGGGTGAAGGGCACGGGATAGAGCGTGTGGTCCCAGTCCTTCAGGTAATAGACCGTGAACGGGTTGATCACCAGCATGTAGAAGAGGGTCGGCGCGCCCAGGCGGATCAGGCGGCCCTTGATGAACCCGCCCGCGCCCTTGGAGGCGAGGGACGCGGCGGCGTAGTAGCCCGCCAGCATGAAGAGCGTCCCCATGAAGAACGCCTGGAGGAAGCACTGGAATACGGCGAAGAAGATAAACGATGCCGTGCCGAGGGGGAGGCCTTCCTTGTAGTACCAGTCGCCCAGGCCGGAATAGGTGACCGCCACGTGCATGCAGACCACCAGGACGATGACGCCGAGGCGCAGGTTGTCCACGAAGAGCATCCGTTGCCGCTGTTCCATCACGCCTCCCATGATTGTCACGGTCGCCGCACCCTGCCACGCCCTTTACGGCAAGTCATCCCGGACGTCCTTTCGCCGGACCGGCGCGGAGCGAAAAAGGATTCCAAAGGAACGAAGTTCCTTTGGCCGCCGGAGGCGTCTTTCTCCCTTCGCCGTCGCGCTCCCGGAATCATCCGCATCGGGCGCTGGGGCAACCCGACCGCGACGCTAGTCGAAGAGAGTCGGCCGCGACGGCTCTGCGGGGGTACCTCGCGTACCTGCCTCCGCCTCGGCCAGCGCGGCCTCGTCCTGGACGCGCCCGTCGCCCCGGATGTGCAGGACGGTGACGCCGCGCGCGGTAAGCCGAGGGGCGATCAGGTGGCGGCGGTGGCAGCGGGAGGGGTCCTCCTCGCCGCACATGAGGGCGATGGTGTGCGTGGCCGCGCCCGCGACCAGGCGGTCGATGCCCCGTGCGAACGCCTCGGATGCGGCGATGCGGGCATAGTCGGGCTTGCCGTCCGGGCCCAGCAGGTCCGGGTCGTCCGGCTTGCCGCCGATCAGGTCGCCCAGGAAGACGTAGGCGATGCCCGAAGCGCGCAGCAGGCGCTCGATGGGCTCGCGGCAGAAGTGCTTGGCGTATTTGGTGTAGGGTTTGGAGCGCACGTCGGCCACGGCGGTGATTGCGTGCTCTCGCAGAAGATCGAGAAAGCGTTCGGCCGGGTGGTTGGAGTGGCCGATGGTGTAAACGAGACTCGCTTTCACCGTCTCATCGGATCGCCGGGATATACGCATCACAGGAGGCGGGTATATCCTTCTCGCAAAAATATCAATTTGTCACAGAAGAGGCCCCGGAAAATCCAGGGCCTCCCTCGATTGGTTGTGGTTAACGATCTTTATTGGCCTGAGACAGGACGCTTCCCGCGAGCGCCTGCGTTATCTCAGCTGAGTTTGGATTGTGCAAAGCTTTCGAAGCCTTTGACTCCATGTCTGCTCCGGTTTGTTTACCAGTCCCAGTTTGAGACAGAGCAGACCCCGCAAGGCTCTTCTGAATGCCCGAAGCATGCGGATCAGCAAGTACGCTCGCAGCAAGCTTGGCAATGTCAGGAGACGATTGTTTGGTATTTTTCGGCATAACTAGAACACCTTATCCAGCCCATTGGGCTAGTATATTTAATCAATTGGCTGTTAACAACACCTGCAACAAGCTAAAAGGTGTTTCCCCTGCATAGCTGACGTTGCAGGAAAACTACCGCCTCAATAACAGACGGCGAAAGTTCACCTTAGCGATTTCTCAGCGACATGAACCATCCATGTCGTTCGATAACCATGCGTGTTAACTTGTGTTGTTTTTCTTGAACGTCATGAAAGCCTCCACTCAAGTGGCTTTCCTTGACGGAGAAGTGCCCAGGCGTTAGTTAAGCCAAGCGATAGCGGGCACCATTCCCCGCAAGGAGTCCCCGAACCAGCCACAAGTTGAAATTTCGGGGCTCTTTTCAAAAGCCCTTCAGATGCTGCAACATCTGAAGGGCTTTTTATCATTAATCGTTCCTACAACTGCCCCGGCTCGCAGCCGCACGTCCCCACGTACGTCACCCTATCCACGTACTCCGCCTTCTTGCCCTTGTTCCAGCGCGACACCGGCCGGTAGTACCCGACGATCCTGGTGAACACCTCGGCGTCCTCGCCGCAGGTGGGGCATTCGAAATGCTCCCCCGACATGTACCCGTGCTGCTTGCACACGCTGAAGGTGGGCGTGATGGACAGGTACGGGATCTTGGTCATGCGGAAGGCCTTGATGATGAAGTTCTTGAGCGCCTCGGTGTCCACGACGGCCTCGCCCAAGAACGTATGGAACACCGTGCCGCCCGTATACAGGGGCTGCAGCTTGTTCTGGTGCTCCAGGGCGGCGATGACGTCCTCGCACTGCCCCACAGGCAGGTTGGTGGAGTTGGTGTAGTACGGCGTGCCGTTGCCCGAGGCCTTGATGTCCGCGTAGAGGTTCTTGTCGATCTTGGCCAGGCGGTAGCTGGTGCCCTCTGCCGGGGTGGCCTCCAGGTTGTAGAGGTGCCCGGTCTCCTCCTGGAAGCGGGAGGTGATTTCCCGCAGGTGGTTGAGCACCCGGGTCATGAGGCGGATGCCGGCGTCGGTCTCGATGCCCTTGCCCAGGATGTTCAGGCAGGCCTCGTGCCCGCCCACCAGGCCGATGGTGGAGAAGTGGCCCTTGTAGCCGTTTTTTAAGTAGCGCGCCGAATAGGGGAACATGCCCCGGTCCAGGTAGTCCTGGATGAGCTTGCGTTTGAATTCCAGGGCGTCCTTGGCCATGGTGGCGTATTCGGCCACCAGGTCCAGGAAGTCCTCCTCGCCCTGCGACAGATAGGCCAGCTTGGGCAGGTTGAGCGTCACCACGCCGATGGAGCCGGTGAGGTCGCCCGCGCCGAAGAGCCCGCCCACCTTGTTGCGCAGCTCGCGCAGGTCCATCTGCAGGCGGCAGCACATGGAGCGCACGTCCTCGGGGGAGAGGTCGGAGCTGATGAAGTTCTGGAAGTAGGGCGCGCCGTACTTGGCGGTGAGCTCCAGAAGCCTCGTCCCGATGGGCGAATCCCAGGGGAAGTCCTCGGTGACGTTGTAGGTGGGGATGGGGAAGGAGAATATCTGCGAGAAGTAGTCGCCCTCGGCCATGACCTCCAGGAAAGCCTGGTTGAACATGTCCATCTCGGCCTGGAAGTCGCCGTAGACCGCGTCCTGGAGCTTGCCGCCGATGATGACCGCCTCCTTGGCGATGTGCTTGGGCGGGGTCAGATCGAAGCTCAGGTTGGTGAAGGGGGTCTGGCCGCCCCAGCGCGAGGTGGTGTTCAGGTTGAACACGAACTTCTGCACGGCCTGGCGCACCTTGTCGTAGTCCAGCCCGTCGTGGCGGATGAAGGGGGCCAGGTAGGTGTCCACGTTGTTGAAGGCCTGGGCGCCGGCCCACTCGTTCTGGAGCGTGCCCAGGAAGTTGACCATCTGGCCCAGGGCCGAGTCGAAGTGCTTGGCCGGTCCGGCGGAGGAGCGCCCGTCCAGGTTGAAGCCTTCCAGCAGCAGGTCGCGCAGGCTCCAGCCCGCGCAATAGCCCGCCAGGCCGAAGGACAGGTCGTGGATGTGGAAATAGCCGTGGTCGTGGGCGGCGCGCACTTCCTCGGGATACTTCTCCAGGGCGTAGCGGGCCTGCACGGTGCCCGACAGGTGCAGCATGAGCCCCTGGAAGGAGTGGGCCATGTTGGCGTTCTCGGCCACGCGCCAGTCGGCCTTGGAGAGGTAGTTGTCGATGGTGTCCTTGATGTCCAGGTAGGCGGCCTTCTGCTCGCGCAGGGTGCGGCGCTTCTCGCGGTAGATGATGAAGCGCTTGGCCACGTCGAACAGGCGCGACTCCATGAGCACGCGCTCAACCATGTCCTGCACGTTCTCCTGAAGCGCGACGGGCTCGTCGCCCAGCTTCTCCTCCACCTTGCGGGCCATGCGCTTGGCCAGCAGGGGGTCCTGGATGCCGCTGGCCCTAAGGGCCTTCAGTATGGCTTGGGCGATCCGTTCCAGGGACCAGGTTTCCAGGCAGCCGTCGCGTTTCTGTATCTGCAGGGGCATAGGGGCTCTCCTCCCTCCGCGCGGGTTGGACGTAGGGTTGTTCTCTCAGAGTGAAACCGCTGGGCAGGTACTCCCGCGCGGTCTGGACGTCCTCCGGGCCGAGCCCGGGAACGAGGGTGATCCTAAACAGGAACGACTGGGGCGAGGCCCAGGCCAGGGCGAAGATCGATCCAAGCCGCTCTCGCGCCTGGGCGGGCGTCGCCGCGCCACCGGTGAGGACGGGATACTTCTCCCACGGACCCTTCACGTCCACGGCGAAGAGCGTGCCCGGGCTGCGCTCCCGGACGGCCGCCACCACCTCCGGCAGCATGCCGTTGGTGTCCACCTTGACCGGCAGGCCGAGCCCGTGCAGCGCGTCCACAAGCGCGGGCAGGCCGGGGTCCAGGGTGGGTTCGCCGCCGCAGACCACCACCCCGTCCAGCCAGCGCTTGCGCGCGGCAAGCGCGCGCAGCACCGCGTCGGTGTCCAGGCGCGGGTGCAGGCTCGGAGTGAAGGCCAGGGTGGCGTTGTGGCAGGTGGGGCAGCGCAGGTTGCATCCGCCCAGGTAGACCACGGAGACGCTACGCCCGGGCCAGTCGCACAGCGACAGGGGCGTGACGGCTCTGATTCGGGCCTTTTCGGCCGGGATGTCCTGCTGAGTTTCGTTGTCCATGCGTTTCCGGAGTTTCCGGGGTTTCTAACAGAGGCAAGGGCCGCGAAGAAGCAAAAAAAGCTTCGACATATTGGGCGCTTGTCAATTAAAGCTCGCAACACCTCGAAAGGCTTGCATTTTCAAAAACGAAAAAAAGAGACGCTACGCCACGATGACGGGTGATGATAGCCCGGCCGCCTGCGCGGCAGGGCTCGTCGCGGGAACCATGGTCCGTTCGCGGGACCTGGCCGATTCTCCCCAGGAACGTCTTCTGACTTCCGGCCGGGTGGTGCGCGGAGCCTTCCCGGGTGCCTTACCCAGTGGCTTTCCGCCCGTTTTATCGCCGGTTACAGCAGCGCGCCTGCGACGGATTTGCACCGTCTTCCGTTTTCCGGGGCGTTGCTGACAAATTAGGCCGTCCCGATGGACATGTCAATTTCACATGGGGCCAGCGGCAGCAAAGGCGTCACAACCAACTTATTTCTCGAAGAAAATTGTTCCGTTTTTATTCCAGACCTGGGCCCAGCGCCCCTGGAGCAGGATTTCGACGCGGTACTTGCCACCGATCGTGAGACCAGGGTTGAGCATAATGGGGTACTGCGCGGATATAGGCGTCCAGGCTTCTCCTGCGCCGTGCAGGGCAAGGAGTTCCTCGCGCCTACCGTCTGGACCCAACTGGTAAAAACCCACGGACGACCCGTCGCCCACGCGCGGATAGACGATCATCTGCTGCACTCCGGGGTCGAGCTCGGCCAGGAAGACACCCTGCTCCTTTTCCAGCGACACCTCCAGCCTGCTCCATCCCGGCATGTCCGCATCTGCGTTGCTGGCGAGATCGCTTCCGGCGACCATGCGCTGCTCCAACCGGCTTTTCGGGATGAACCGCTCGGCCAGGAAATTTCGCAGGGAGTTCGCCCGGAGGCGTCCAGCCATGTCGCGAGCGAGCGCCTCGTCCCCGCCGGGCGCGCCGAAGGCCGCGTCCAGCCCCTCGAAGCGCAGGGTTTCGTAGTTGCCTCCTGGGAAAAGCGGCGTCAGGGGGGCGCAGACCATCTTCAGGCGTACCGTGAGGGTCTTGAACGAGCCGGACCTGTGGTGAGCTACGGAGAAGTTGCTCCTTGGGTCCGGCCCTATAGACAGGGGATACTCCGAGGGCGGCTCATCGTCGAAAACGGTTTCCGCCAGGATGTGGTTTCCCTTGCCGGTGTTACGGAAATAGAAATTGAGGACAACCTCGGGCACAGCCTGCCCGGTCCCGTTGACGAACACATACTCCACTTCGGCCTGGGTGTTGTTTCGCGTCGCCATCACGAACGGTCCCCGCGCGTCCTGGGAAAAAACGGCGTCCCGTAGTCTCCCAACCCTGGAATAGAACCCCTTGAGGTCCATTGGGACCGAGAGAATCCGCTGGTCCTGACGAACGACGAACTCAGGCGAGCGCTTAACCTCCAAGGTGAACATCTGAACGTTTTCCTCAAGGGAGTTCTCGCTCTCTGGCTCATAGTGATCCCGGAAGTCCTGACGGTTCTTAGCGATATAACCGTAATGCAGGTCGGCGAGAACGTGAACCTTCAGAGGATCGGCTTTGGAATCTACAGACTGGGAGCGGAAGCGGTTCGGCGGCGGCAGCCGGTCGGCGTACCAGTTCAGGCCGTTGCGGAAATAGTCGTGCGTCACCACGATGACGTCCCCCGTGCTCATCAGCGCCTGTACCTCGCCGGAAAGCACCTCGTAGTTGGTACCGATCACCCGGTCGCGGTAGCTGTCAACCTCGAAGAACCGGCCATGAGCGGGACCGAGATAGGCAGCGAGGCCCAGCACGCAGAGGATGACGACAAACTGCGCGTGCCGCGCCGGGGAAAGCCTAAGCGATGCAACCACGACCGCCCAGGACAGCGCGGCCAACGGGATCATGGGACTCAAGTGCCTGGCCCACAGGTTCCAGGCCATCCCAGTCACCACGAGGGCTGCAGGAGGGAGCAGCAGGAACAGCGAAACGAACAGCGCGGGCCATGGCCGCGAACGCCACATCATCACCAAGCCCGCGACGCAGGCCGTCAGCCCCAAGCCCCAAGCCAACGGGACATCGAAATAGAACAGGTTGCGCAGGAAACATTCGCCGACAACCAGAAATGCATCCCATGAGCCCATGGGCTGGGCGAGAAACTCCCCCGCCACACTGCTGTCTCGAAGGAAAAAACACCACAGACAGGCCGCGATCACTGCCACTCCCGAACCCAACACGGTGATTCCGTTCCAGCCCATCCGGCTTTTCCCGGCCACTCGGCTTAGTCCCAGGTACAGCAGTTGTGTGCCCACGAGCAGCACCGCAAGGTTGTGCAGCAGGAGCACCACCGCGTCCACGATCAGTAACAGAAGACAGTCGCGCATCTTCCCGTCCCTGGCCACACGCCAGGTCAGCAGCAGGGACAGGGCGAATAGGAACACCACCAGGGAGTATGGCCTGATGTATCTCGAGAGATACATGTGGTGAGGATTGAGGGCGGTAAACACCGCCGCGTACAAACCTACGTTGGCGTCGAAGAGTTCTGTCCCCAGCCTGTAGACCAAGTAGATTGTGGTCGCTCCTGCCAGGGCTGACGGCAGGCGCAGGAGGAAATCGCCCGAGTCGACCAGAGTCAGGCCCTTGATGATCCCGTAGAAGAGCGGGGAGTGGACCTCTATACGCCGGGAAAGCTCCAAGATGTATTCAATGGGATGGCTGGCGTTCAGGGGGACCAGAATCTCGTCCATCCATTGGGACGGCACGCCCAGATTGTAGCTCCTCAGCGCGAAACCGGCCGTGAGCAAGAAAAACAGACAAACGCGAGCCGACACGCCGCGCGAGACATCCGGCATCACGACTTGCTCTTTTTCCAGGGCTTCTCTTCGCCGGCAAGAAGCCTGCGGATGTTGTCCTTGTGCTTCCAGATGACCAGTCCGCCCACGGCGAAGCTCACCGGCACGAGGCTTCCCTGTCCCAGCCACCACACCGTGAAGGGCAGGCTGGCGGCCAGAAGGAGCGACCCCACGGACACGAAGCCCGTGGCCGCGATGGCCCCGGCGCACAGAAGCCCGGACACCGTGATCGCGCCGGGGCACAAGGCCAGGAAGGCCCCGATGGTGGTGGCCACGCCCTTGCCGCCCTTGTAGTCCAGGAACACGGGAAACATGTGGCCGCACACCGTGGCCAGGGCGGCGAAACCCGCGAACCACCCTCCGTCGGACATCTGCCAGGCGATGGCCACGGGGGCGAAGCCCTTGAGGGCGTCGAGGAGAAGCGTCGCCACGCCGAGCTTCGTGCCGCAGAGCCGGGCCACGTTGGTGGCGCCGATGTTGCCGCTGCCGGCCGTGCGGGGGTCTATGTTGCAGGCGGCCTGGGCGATGAACAACCCGAAGGGGAAGGACCCGGCCAGGTAGGCCAATGCGAGCCAGATGAGCTTGGCGAACACGTCACTCTCCTTTGCTTGATCCGGGATATTTGCCAGAGCCGGGGCGGCCGGTCAACGCGGCCCGTCCGGCTTCCGCCGGGCCGAAAATCCGCCCGTGGCCGGAGACGAAACGGGTCCGCCCGCCTCCCCTGCCGCGTCAGTCCACTTGCGGCGGCCAGTCGCCCGGTTCGGGCTTCTCCTCGGCCTCGCGCGCGCCGAGCACTCGGAATTCGTTGGTCAGGGGATCGACCTTACCGAGCTTGAGCCAGAATTTCTGCCCCGGCGTGACCGAACCGCCCAGCGTGTCCCGGCCGCAGCGCACGTACATCTGCAGCTCAACGAGACTCAGCACGGCCACCGGCCCGCAGTCCTCAACGGCCACTGCCTCGAACTCACGCTGCCTTGACTGCTCGCGCATGTACAAGAGCTTCCAGTAGCGAGGCCGGAAGCGCTGCACCTGCCCCACGGCGTCCAGCCTGGCCGCCATGCCCGGCATCCTCGCCACGAGCTCGTCGCGGGAGAGGCGCGGCGCTCCCGACGCCAGGTACGACTCCACCTGGGACAGGTTGACCAGGTCAGTGAGCCTGCGAAGGGGCGAAGTGATGGGCGCGTAAGCCTCAGCCGCAAGGCTCGCGTGCCTTCCGGGGCGGACTTCCATGGTGGCTCCGGCCAGCTGCTTCACCACCCGGTGCATGTCCACGGGGTCGGTCCACACGCCGGAGTAGCTGTGTGGGATGGAGATGTCCTGCACGCGGTGCATCAGCGCCACGCCGTGCTGCGCGGCCCAGGCCGCCATGGAGGTATTGGCCAGGATCATGAGCTCGCTCACGGTCATCTGGGCCTCGGGGTGCTCCTCCAGGTGGACGATGTCCACCCGGATGTCGGCGGGCGCTCCTTCCAAGCGGATCTTGGGCTCGGGCCGGTCGATGACCACAGCGCCGCGATCGATGCGCGCCGCGCGCAGCATCCCGGCCAGCTCGTGGGCGGCGCTCACGCTCGCCCCGGCCGAGCCGTCCGTAAGCGTCCGCTCGACACCCTCGTAGGTAAGATTGGCCGCCACCCGCACCCAGGCCAGCCTGGGCGAGAAATCCGTGACGCTGCCGGATGCGTCCAGCGTCCAATCGAGGATGAGCGCGGGACGGTCCTCCCCGGCGTTCAGGCTGTAGAGCCCGCACCCCAGGCGCTCCGGCATCATGTGGCTCACGCCCTCGGGCAGATACAGGCTGGACGCCCGGCGCGACACCTCGCGCCCGAGCCCGCCCTCGAAGTCCCACGACAGCGTGGGCCGAGCCAGGGCCATGGACACCCGCCAGCCCTCCGGGGATTTCTCCACGTGGAAGGCGTCGTCGATGTCCCGGGTGGTGGGCGAATCGACGCTCACGTACTCCACGGGCTCGGGTTCGGCCCGCTTGGCCTGGAACTCCTTCTCGAGCGAGGCGATCTCGCCTTCGAAGGCCGCGCTCCAGGCGTCGCCCGGCTCGTACCCGGCCTGGTCCAGCAAATAGTTGTGGTGCGGGGCCACGATGCCCCACTCCGTGGCCAGGATCAGCGGCTGGTGCGGATGCTCGGGCAGCCCCTTGCGCAGGCTCTGCCACAGGGGGGCCAGTTCCTGGTTCTCGGCGTCGGCCAGAAGCCCGCGCAGCAGCGCCTCGAGCTTGACGGCGGCCACCGGATCGAGCTGGGACGCGAGCTTGGCCACGTCCTTGCGGCGCCCCGACGCCCAGCCCGTCCACAGCTCGTGGAAGAACTCGTGGCCGGCGTCCACCACCAGCTCGCGCTCGCGGGCGGCCTCCTGCTCGGCGATGCGGCGCTCCACCACCTCCGCCGGATGCACCTCGAAATTGGGCGGCTGGAACTTGAAATGCGTCTTCACGCCGAGAAGCGCCCGGCCCATGGCCGCCACGCGGTCCACGTCCGGGTCCTCGAAGGCCAGGCCCGCGAACCACACGGCCGAGGCCTGCGTCACCTCGCCCTGGGCCAGTTCCCAGATTTCCAGCGGGTCGACGCCCGAGGCCAGCTCCTCGCGCAGCTTGGCGTGCTCGCGCAGCTTCTCGAGGATCGCCTCGCGGGTGAACTTGCCCTCGAAGCGGGGGCCGGCCCAGGGCAGCAGCCGCGAGGACGGGAGCTTGGTTTCGCGCTTGTTCAGGGTGTACAGGCGCAGCTTGTCGCCGGAGGCTTCCTCCACCCAAGCGATGTGGGGCTCGTTGCCCTGCATGAACTCCACGATGCAGCCGGGAGTGGGGACGGTTTGGATCGACGGGTGCTTGGTCGTCAAGAGTAGGATGCCTCCGGCGGCCAGAGAGAACTTTTTTCAAAAAGTTCTCTCTGGACTCTCTCAAAAACTTTTAGCGGGCTTCGCGCGGGGACGCGGCCCGGGGTCTATTCACGTTCGCCTTGGGTCAACGGCAGCCATCCGCCTTACTGTTCCCTGTTGCGTTTGAGCAGGGAGCCCATTTTCCTTCCGGTTGAGGCCACGGCTCCGCAGGCGCCGCCCACAGCCCCGGCGGCGCTCTTCGCAGCTTCCGCGGTTTTTGTCTTCAACTTTTCCACCGGCGCGGCGGCCACATCCATGATGGCGCTCCCGAGTTCCTGGAACGATCCCTTGAACACCCCGCGCGCCAGGACGAGGGCATCCCGGAAGGAGGTTCTGCGAAGGCCCGACTCCGGGTCGTACCCGACTCCCAGGTAATTCTTGGTCATGAGCCCCACGCGACACACCAGGATGCAGTTGACGGCACCGTGGAAAAAGGCGTTCCCCAGCGCCGACGTCACCGAGGAGACCACCGGCAGCCGTCCGGCCGCGCCCGCCATGAGCGGCTCGACGAGCGCATTGATCTGGGATTTGATGTCGATCTCGTCCACGCCGTAGGAGACGAACGCCGAACCGGCCACGTTGACGTAGATCGAGTACATCTCCTTGAGCGACGGCCGCTGGTTGTAGATGTGCGACACCCGCCAGACCAGCGCGGCCATGGAGACGAACACGATGAGCGAATCCAGCCGCCCGTTCTGGGCGATGGCCGTGGACAAAAAGACCTTCCGGGCGCAGGCGCGTATCTCGCCCTCGGCCATCTGGTCCAGGATGGCAAGCCTTGCCTGGGCGCCCTCCGGACCGGCCGGCACGGCGGCCCCTCGCAGCAGCTTGTTCCTCTTCAGGCGCGAGTCGAGCCGGGCCAGGTAGCGGGCCTTCTCTTCGGGGGAAGGGTCCACGGGCGGAACCAGCGCCTTCGGCCGCAACAGGAGCGTTCCGGCCAGCCAGAACACGCCCGCCGCCACGAGGAGCGACAGGCCGTATTTCACGAACACGCCGGTGGCCGGATGGAACGCCGAGACCACATCGGACAGGATCACGATGTTGCGCAGCAGGAAAACCACGAGCGAGAGCGCCAGCAGCAGCGCGAACGCGGGCAGCAGGATCTTTAAGCTCTTGGTCATGGTCGAAACCCGCTTCGCTGTGGCCTGAACACGTCCCGCTTCAGGCCGGCCGCCTTGGCCGCGTGCGCCGGGAGGCGCAAATCCTTCCGGCCTGCCCTGCGCAGTGCTCCCGCACACGGACGCCGCACCGCTCGTTCGTCCTGCGCCCCCCCGTCGCCGGGGTCCGGGGGGAGGCTCTCACCCCGGCCGGTCCAGGGCGGAGCCCTGGTGGGGTCTGGGGCGAAGCCCCAGCCAGCTAGTGCTTGAACGACCGCTGCCCGGTGAAGACCATGGCCACCTGCGGGGTGGCCTCGTTGACGGCCTGGACCACTTCCCAGTCGCGGATGGAGCCGCCGGGCTGGGCGATGGCGGTGACGCCCTGCTTCAGCGCCAGGTCCACGCCGTCGCGGAAGGGGAAGAATCCGTCGGACACCAGCACGCTGCCGGGCAGTCCGCCGCGGTCGGCCTGGGTCTTGGCCTCTATGTCGGCCAGCTCCTTGGCCAGGGCGGGGTCGGAGGCGGCCTTCTCGCGCAGCTCGTGGATGGAGAGCTTGTGGCGCTCGAAGGCCAGGAGGTCGGCGTACTTGGTGTAGGCCTTGTGGATGGTGAGCTGCACCACGCCCACGCGGTCCTGCTCGCCGGTGCCGATGCCCACGGTGGCGCCGTCACGCACGAAAATGACCGAGTTGGAGGTGACTCCGGCCTCAACGGCCCAGGCGAAGAGCAGGTCCTCGGCCTCGCGGGGGCTGGGGGCGCGGGAGATGAAGTCCTTGCCGTCCTTGGTCGACCCCTTGGCGGGCAGGAAGTCGTCGGCCGAGAGGATGCGGTTGCGGAAGGAGAACTGCACCACCATGCCGCCGTCCATGAGGCTCTTCACGTCCAGGAAGGGCTCGCCAAGGTAGTCGGGGAGCTTGGCGATGCCGGGGATGGCGATGATGCGCAGGTTCTTCTTGGTCTTGAGGATGGCCAGGGCCTCGGGCTCGTAGCCGGGCGCGGCCACCACCTCGAAATAGTTGGCCGTGATGAGCTCGGCGGTGGCCTTGTCGAGGGTGCGGTTGACCACGATGGCCCCGCCGAAGGCGGCGATGCGGTCGGAGAGGTTGGCTCGCTCGAAGGCCACGGCCAGGCCCTCGTCGGTCCAGGCGGCGCCGCAGGGGTTGTTGTGCTTGAGGATGACGGCGGCGGGCTTGGCCGAAAGGTACTGCAGGATGTTCAGGCCGTTGTCCACGTCGGTGAGGTTGGTCTTGCCCGGGTGCTTTCCGGACTGGATCAGGTGCTCCTCGGTGAGAGCCGAGACGAGCCCGCGCTCGGGACCGCGGAACTTCACGCCGTCCAGTTCCAGGCCGCCCTCGGCCAGCTGGTAGACGGCGGCGGGCTGGTCCGGATTTTCCCCGTAACGCAGGCCCTTCACTTCGCCGTCTATAGTCCAGGTGCGCTTCTTGAAAACCAGGGTGCGGTCCCCGAGGGTTATGGTCATGTCCGCCGGGAAGGGGTCTCCCTGGATGGTGGTATACATCTTCTTGAGGTCGCTCATGGGATATGCTCCGTGGGTGGGGTGCGAAAGAGGCCGCAGGCTATCACAGGCGGCCCCGGGCGGCAAACGGCCATTGGCCGCGCCGGGAATTCGTGCTAGAGGGGCTGCGTCACTTCCGGAGGGATCGTGGAAAAAGTTCTGGTGAAGCTGGCCAGGCAGCTCAACAACTTCGACGAGGCGTCGCTGACCAGCATGTGGGAGCGCTACGCCGAGCAGGTCAAACGCTTCGAGCCGTCCAAGCGGTGGGAAGAGGCCGTGCTCATCCTGTCCATGATCCAGGCCGTGCGGTTCAAGAACCAGCTTTTCAACCTGAACTGGTCCGAAGGCCGCACCCCGGGCGAGACGCCCCCGCCCAAGCAGCTCATCGAGGCCGTGCCCAACCACGCCGACCCGCAGCCCGAGAAGCCCAAGGCCAAGACCAAGGGCAAGGTGCTTTCCTTCAAGAGCAAGGACGAGCCCGGCAGCACGGAATAGTTCCGCCCGGCCCGCCTTCCGGGGCGCTTACGCGCCCTCTTCCGGCATCCCGAACTCGCCGAGCTTGCCGCCCGGCTCCTCCGGCGCGAAGCTGGGGAACTCCTCCTTGTCCAGAAGCACCCAGGTCAGCTCGTGCTTGTTGTTGTACAGGTGCACCAGCCGCGAGCCCGGGAAGGCCCAGAACTTGGCCGCGGTCTCGTGGTCGGTCGGTCCCTGGAACTTGATGGTGCACACGAAGTTGCGCACCTTGCCGAAGGTGCGCCAGCGGTCCACCAGCCGCCACAGCCTGTCCGGATAGCAGGCCACGTCGCAGAAGAGCCAGTCCACCTCGCCCACCTCGCGCGGGTCCAGGGCGAAGGCCGAAAGCAGCCGGAAATCCACGCCCGGCATGGCCTCGATGCGCGGATCGAGAGGGGCCTTGTCCACGGTGAGCACCTTGCACCCAAGGCTCGCCAGCACCCAGGTCCAGCCGCCGGGGCAGCCGCCCATGTCCAGGCAGAAGCTGCCGGGCTTGGGCGCGGCCTCCAGAAGCGTGAAGAGCTCCCAGAGCTTGAGGTACGCCCGGTTGGGCGGCCCCTGCTTGTTCTCCACGAACTGCACCTCCCCATGGGGGAACGGGCTCGTGCAGGCCGGGGAGGCCACGATGACGTCGCGCTCGAGGAGCGTCCAGGATCCCAGCGGCGCGCGCGGCGGCGGCGTGCCGATGGCCACGGGCTTGGGCCGCACCGCCGGGAGCTGCTCCTCGATCAAGCGGGCGCGGCGGTTGTGGCGAACGCTCCACAGGGCCCAGTTGCGCTGCAGGGCCTTCAACTTGTTGGCCCCGTCGGAGATGGAGTCGATCTGGATGCGCTGGGGATTGAGCCAGATGTTCTGGGCCCAGGCCACGGGACGCGGCGGGCCGGGCGCGAAGACCAGGCGGTCTACGACTTCCGCCACGTCGCCGAGCTCGTAGACGAGTTCGTTGGTGAAGCCCTTGGGGGCGAGATAGACGGTGAATTCCATGGGAAGAGATATGCCTCCGGCAGCCAAGGGAATTTGACTCGGGCCGTCCTGGCCCTCGCCCTTCGGGCGCTGCAGGCAGCGTCCAGTTACGCTGTCCTGCGGAATCGTCGTTCCTTTGGAATCTTTTATAGCTTCGCGGTCGAGGGCGGCGACGTTCAGCGAACTCTCTACGCCCGCCGTATTTCGTTGACAACGCTGGTGGGGTTTTTTACGCAAAAAAGCCTTTTGTGAAAGGGGTAACTTCCGGGACCCCGCGCGCGGTCCCGATGAAATTTATCGAGGGGTCCGGGGGAAATCATTTCCCCGGCGGGGTACGGGGGTCAAGCCCCGTCACTCTCTACTCTGGAGGACTCATGGCTGGCATGGTGATCCACGGCGCCCAGTGGGGCGACGAGGGCAAGGGCAAGATCGTCGACCTTCTCACCGAGAAGGCGAATCTCATCGTCAGGTTCCACGGCGGCAACAACGCGGGCCACACTCTGGTGGTGGGCGGCGAGAAGACCGTCCTGCACCTGATCCCCTCGGGCATCCTGCACGGAAGCAAGCGCTGCGTCATCGGCGCGGGCGTGGTGCTGGACCCCGAGGTCTTCCTCATGGAGGTGGACAAGCTGGCCGCCAAGGGCGTGGACATGTCCCCCGCCCGCCTGGCCGTCAGCCTGCGCACCCACGTGATCATGCCCTACCACAAGCTCTTGGACTGCGCCCGCGAGTCCGCCAAGGCCGGCGCCAAGATAGGCACCACCGGGCGCGGCATCGGCCCCTGTTACGAGGACAAGTCCTCCCGCGTGGGCATCCGCGCCGGGGACTTCCTGGACGAGGCCCTGCTCGCCGCCAAGATCAGGCACGCCCTTGCCGAGAAGAACGCCCTGCTCGCCGGCCTCTACGGACTTGCGCCCCTGGACGCCGACAAGGTCCTGGAGGAGCTTCTGCCCCTGGCCCGGCGCGTGGTCCCCTACCTGGCCGACGTGCCCGCCATGGTGCAGGAAGCCCTGGGATCGGGCGCGGGCGTGCTCTTCGAGGGCGCGCAGGGCACCCACCTGGACATCGACCACGGCACCTATCCCTTCGTCACCTCCTCGTGCTGCCTGTCGTCCAACGCGGCCGCCGGTTCGGGCTGTTCGCCCAAGGATCTGGGGGACATCATCTCGGTGGTCAAAGCCTACACCACCCGCGTGGGCTCGGGGCAGTTCCCCACGGAACTGACCTGCGCGCGCGGCGAGCACCTGCAGAGCGTGGGCGCCGAATTCGGGGCCACCACCGGGCGCAAGCGCCGCTGCGGCTGGCTGGACGCGGTGCTCCTGCGCGAGGCCGTGAGGTTGAACGGCACCACGGGCCTGGCCGTGACCAAGCTCGACGTGCTCGGCGGCCTTGACCAGCTCGAGATCTGCACCGCCTACACGTACGAGGGGGCCGAGATCCTCTACCCGCCCCAGCGCGAAGGGGCCCTGGCCCATGTCACGCCCGTGTACGAAACCCTTCCCGGCTGGAAGGAGGACGTCACTTCCTGCCGATCCTGGAGCGACCTGCCCCAGGCGGCCCGGAACTACCTGACCCGCGTGGAAGAGCTCTCCGGCGCGCCCGTGCGCATCATCTCCGTGGGGCCGGACCGGGAACAGACGATCTACAAGGATTAATGCATGGACGCCGCCTTTTTCGGGCTTTCCCCCCGCCAGGAGCAGGCGAGGCGGCGTCTGGACCAGCTGGCGGAGAACCCTCCGCAGGTGCTCGTTCTAGAGGGCGGCACCGCCTCGGACCGCGAGGCGGCCGCCCTTTATTACGCGGCTGCGCTCAGTTGCGGCGAATTCGGGGCCTGCGGGGCCTGCGAACCCTGCGTGCAGATCCGCGACAAGGTCTACATGGACCTGATCTTCCTGGACGGAACCGAGCAGTCCATCAAGGTGGACGACGTGCGCGAGGTGCGCCAGAAGGTGGGCGAGCCCCCGCGCGGCCCGGGCCACCGGGTGGTGGTGCTCACCGAGGCCCAGGGGCTCACGCCCTCGGCAGCCAACGCCCTGCTCAAGTCCATGGAGGAGCCCAGGCCAGGCAACGTGTTCGTGCTGCTGGCCCCCCAGCGGGAGCGCCTGCTGCCCACGCTGGTCTCGCGCTCCTGGACCCTGACCCTGGCCTGGCCCGAAGCGGGGGGCGCCCTCACAGCCGAAGAGAAGCAGGCTGGGGCCGACTGGCTGGACGCCCTGGAACACTTCTGGCGCACGGGGCTCGGGCTTTTTTCCCTCACATCCTCCAAGGGCAGGCTCACCCGCAACGCG
This sequence comes from Fundidesulfovibrio terrae, assembly GCF_022808915.1. Lineage (NCBI taxonomy): Bacteria > Pseudomonadati > Thermodesulfobacteriota > Desulfovibrionia > Desulfovibrionales > Desulfovibrionaceae > Fundidesulfovibrio > Fundidesulfovibrio terrae. The sequence goes on along the minus strand of NZ_JAKZFS010000002.1, from coordinate 120,958 downwards.
GCCCAGCACGTGGTGCTGGCTCTCTCCAAGGAACTGGCCGACGTTCTGGCCGGCCGCGACGCCTCGTCGCTGGGCTCCTTTTTGAGCAGCCGCCTGGGCCTTCAAGGCCTGCGCCGCCTGGACCTCCTACTGGAAAATTCCCAGGAGGCGCTGGTGGGACAGATCAACCCCGTGCTCACCCTGGAGTGGCTGGCCACGCGCGTCGCCTCGTGGATCCGCTGACCCTCCTGTCCCGCGGAAACAGGCCTTCCCACATTTTGCCCCCCGTTACCTAGGAAGGAATCCTTCGCTTCCGCGTCTGAATATTCCATTCCCTGCTTGTCCTTTTTCCCCATTTCAGAGTATGTTCGTCGTGAAAGCCTTTCAGCCAAAAGGTCAAATCACGTGCGTACGATTCTCGCTCTGCTCGCTGCCGGCCTTTCCGCCCTCTCCATATCCGCCCAGGCGGTGAAGCCGGCCCTGCCGGTAATCGTCGGGGCAACCGTCAGCGAGAGCGGCGGCTACGCCTCCAGCGGCGACATGTACGCGAAAGGCCTGAGGATGTGGGCCCAGGACGTCAACGAAAGGGGCGGCATACTCGGGCGCAAGGTGGAACTTTTGCTCAAGGACGACGAATCCAACCCGGGAAAGACCGAGGCTGCATACGAGACCCTGGCGTCCCCCCACGGGGCTGACCTGATTCTCGGACCGGACCACGCCCGCCTGGCCCTGGCCGCTTTGCCCCCCCTGGAAAAGGCCAAGGTTCCCGCGGTCTTCCCGGTGGCCACCTCGGACGTGCTGTGGAAGGATGGCAAGGGCCTGGCCTTCGGGGTGCAGTCCCCGCTGTCCGAGTGGCCCGCCGGGTATTTCGAGCTCATCTCGCGCAGCGGAATCGACACCGTGTCCATGCTCGTGGTGGATCATCCCACCAGCGAGGAAGTGATCGACAACATTACCACTCTGGCGCGCCGCTACGGCATGGACCTGTCCGCCAAGGTGTCCACAGGCCTCCAGGGCCTGCCGGCGGCCATCGCCCAGATCGTACGGGACACCCCCCGCGCCCTGACCATCTGGGGCAGTCAGGAAGGCTGCACCGAGGCCCTCAGGGAACTGAAACGGTCGGGATGCAAGCCCAAGAGCCTCTACGTCTCGTCCGGCCAGGGAACCAACAGGATGCTGCTCGAATTCCCCGGCCGCGACCTGGAAGGCCTGTTCACCTCGACGCCCTGGGACGTCCGCATCGCCGGGGCCTATCCCGACGGCCTGGATTTCGCGGAGCGCTTCCGCGCCACCCAGAACCGCGAGCCCGACCACCTGGCCGCCTGCGGCTACGCCGCCGGGCAGGTTCTCGAGGCCGCCGCCGCCAAGGCCCGCAGCCTCGCCCCCGAGAAGATCAGGAAAGCCCTGGCGGAACTGGAAACCTTGACCATTCTCGGCCGCTACGCCGTCGACCCCACGGGCATGCAGCTGCGCCAGTTCCCCGTCACGGTGCAATGGCAGAAAGGCAAACGCGAGATCGTCTGGCCCGAAATGCTGCGCACGGCCAAACCGGCCCTCTCGAGGTAGCCCGTGCTGAACCGCCTCTCCTTCCGCCTCGCCATCCCCATCATCGCCGGAGTCTTTATCTTGTGGGGGTTCCTGGCGGTCTTCGTGCTGGGCTCCATCTCCCGCTTCGCCGAAGAGCGGGCCGGGCACGACCTGCAAGGCTACGGGCGCGAAGCGGCGGAAATCCTGAACGACGCCTACGACCACCTTGTCCAGTCCGGCAAGCTTTCCGATCCGGGCGAGGTCCGCATCGCCAAGGCCAAGGCGCTGACCCGGCTGGGAAAACACTTCCGCCTGACCGAATCCCAGGCCGTCGTCGCCAACTCCGCCGGACAGGTGCTCTTGAGCCAGGGAGTCGACCATCCGGAGAAGCTGCTTTCGATGCCCGTGGAGTCCCGGGCCTCGGGCGTGACGGGCGAGGCCGGATCCTTCACCTACACCTTCCGGATGGAATTCCCGCTCTGGGAGTGGCGCATCTGGTTTGTGGAGAACGCCTCGGACTATACCGCTCTCGCCGCCAACATCCGCAACCTCTACTTGGGCGCGGGCGGCGCCCTGATCCTGGCACTGGCCGGGTTCTTCTTTTTCGCGCAGCACACCGTGTCGCGCCCGGTGAAGCTCATCGCACGCGCCCTGGAGCGCGGCGAACGCCCCAGCTACGAGGGCATCGACGTCTTCACCTCCCTGGCCAGCACCATCCGCGAAATGATGGACTCCCTGGACGACCGGGAACGCTTCGTGCGCCTGAGCCGCACCTGGTACCGCCAGATGTTCGAGTCCGCGCCGGTCATGATGTTCTCCCTGGCCGGGAACGGCTGGTTCAGCGACGTCAACCGCACCCTGTGCGACCACACGGGCTATTCCCGGGAGAAGCTGCTCTCCACCCCGGCCTCCGAGGTTCTGCGCGTGGCCCCGGAGAGGCTGGAGCAGCTGTGGATGGGCATGCCCATCCGCCACGTGCAGGCCGAACTGCGCACGTTCCAGGGCAAGTCCAGACAGGTGGTCCTGGACGCGCTGCTCACCGAGGATCCCGCAGGGGAGCGCGTGGTGCTGGCCGTGGTCATCGACATCACCGCCCAGCTCAGGAGCGAACGCGAGCTGATCGCCGCCAAGGAGGCCGCCGAGGCGGCCAACCAGGCCAAGAGCGAATTTCTGGCCAACGTCAGCCACGAGATACGCACCCCCCTGAACGGCGTGTTGGGCATGCTCCAGCTCATGGAGAAGTCGAGCCTGGACGAGCGCCAGTCCGGGTGGGTGAAGAACGCCCTGGACTGCGGCCGGTCCCTGCTCACGCTGCTCGGCGACATCCTGGAATACTCGAGCCTGGAATCCGGAGGGCAGCAGTGCGGCATCGAGCCCTTCGCCCCGGCGGAGATACTGGACGAGATCATCCAGCTCAACGCCCGCCAGGCCCGGACCAAGTCCGTCGCCATCATCGTGGAGGCCGACCCGGCCCTGCCGCGGACACTTATGGGCGATGGGGGCAGGCTCAGACAGGTGCTCTTCAACCTGGTGGGCAACGCCGTGAAGTTCACCGAGCACGGCTCCGTGACGCTTCGCGTGGACGGCGTGGCGCGCGACCCGTCCGGGATCACGCGCCTGCTCTTCACCGTGGAGGACACCGGCATCGGCATCTCCCCGGAAAAGATCCAGCGCATCTTCGAGCCGTTCACCCAGGCCGACGGTTCGCGCACGCGCCGCTACCAGGGGGCCGGACTGGGCCTGGCCATCGTGAAGCGCCTGGTGGCCCTGTGGGGCGGCGTCCTGGAACTCGACACCGAGGCAGGCGCGGGCACCACGGTCTCCTTCACCATGCCCGTCCACGCCGCGCCCCTGGGCACCGAAGCCCCCCTGACCGCTTCGGCCCCCGCCGAGGGAGTGACCGCGGGCGGACGCATCCTGCTGGCCGAGGACGACCCCATCAACACCGTGATGACCATGGATATGCTCGAGAACCTGGGCTACCGCGCCACCATCGTGGAAAACGGCGCGGACGCGCTCAAGGCCCTGGCCCAGGATGACTTCGACTGCGTCCTCATGGACATCCAGATGCCCGAGATGGACGGCATCTCCGCCACCCGGGCCATCCGCGCCGCGCCCGCCCTGGGGGACAAGTCGCGCGTTCCCATCATCGCCCTCACCGCCCACGCCCTGCCCGGGGACCGCGAACGCTTCCTGGCCGCCGGAATGGACGACTACCTGGCCAAGCCCGTGGAGTACGACCACCTGGCCGGGGTGCTGGCCCGGGCCATGGGCAAGCATTGGCGGCAGCGGCCCCACTGAACCTCTACCAAGCCCTTCATAAAACCGTTAGGAGGGGGCATGGACAAACACCTGTGCATCCACGGCCATTTCTACCAGCCCCCCCGTGAGGACCCCTGGCTGGGCGCCATCCTTCCCGAAGGCAGCGCCGCACCGAGCCTCAACTGGAACCAGCGCATCACCCGCGAATCCTACGCCCCGCTCGCCCGGGCGCGCCGCCTGGACGGTTCGGGGCGCATCGTCGAGGTGATGAACTGCTACGAGTGGATGAGCTTCAACGCGGGTCCCACGCTGCTCGCCTGGATGGCCCAGGCCGATCCGGACACGGTGCGGCTCATGGCCGAGGCCGACCGGGCAAGCCTCGCGCGCCTGGGGCACGGCAACGCCCTGGCCCAGGTGTACCACCACCAGATCCTCCCCCTGGCCACCCAGCTGGACAAGGAGCTGGAAGTCGCCTGGGCCGTGGACGACTTCCAGGCCCGCTTCGGGCGCGCCCCCGAAGGCATGTGGCTGGCCGAGACCGCCGTGGACACCGACACCCTGGAGGTGCTGGCGGCCAACTCCATCCGCTTCACCATCCTGGCTCCAGGACAGGCCCAGGCCGTCGGTCCCCTGAGCAACGGCCACTGGACCCCGGTGGACCAGGGCAGCCTGGACATCCGCCAGCCCTACCTGGTGAAGCTGCCCTCCGGGCGTTCCATCAGCGTGTTCTTCTACGACGGCCCCCTGTCCCAGGCCGTGGCCTTCGAGCGGCTCCTGGCCGACGGCGAGGGCTTCTGGCGCAGGCTCTCCCAGGCGGCCAGCCCCGGTCTCCTGGCCCTGGCCACCGACGGCGAGACCTACGGCCACCACTTCACCTTCGGCGAGATGGCCCTGGCCTTCGTGCTGGACCAGGCCCGGCAGGGCCGCGACGGAGTGGGCCTGACCAACTTCGCCGCCTTCCTGGCCGCCAACCCGCCCCGGATGCAGGTCAGGCTGCACGAGCCCTCCGCCTGGAGCTGCGCCCACGGGGTTGCGCGCTGGCTCTCGCCCTGCGGCTGCGTAACCGGCGGCCACGCGGGCTGGCACCAGCGCTGGCGCGCGCCCCTTCGCCAGGCCCTGCAGCGGGTCAAGGACATGGCCGACCAGCATTACTTCCAGCGCGGGGCCTCCTGCTTCGCAGACCCCAGGGCGGCGCTCACGGCCTACGGGAAGGTCCTGGCCGGGCTCACGGACCAGGACGCCTTCGCCAAGGAACATTTCCGGGCCAAGCTCCCGGCCAAGGACCAGGCGGCCGCCTGGAAGCTTCTGGCCATGCAGCAGTGGGGGTTGTCGTCCCTGGCCAGCTGCGCCTGGTTCTTCGATGAGGTCTCGCGCATCGAGCCGGTCAACGCTCTCACCTACGCCCTGCGGGCCATGGAACTGGCCGAGCGAACCGGCGCGGCCTCCATCGAGGCCGAAGTGGTCTCCATCCTGGAGACGGCCGAATCCAACGTGCCCGAGTACGGCAACGCCGCAACGATCTGGCGCAAGGCGGTCACGCCGCGCCGCGAATCCGACGCCTCGCTTGCCGCCCAGGCCCTCGTCACCCTCTGGGGCGAGGATCGCCTGCCAGGTCCCGGAGCGAGCGCCCAGGCCGTGTGGCCGGGCGTGGCCGTCACCGTGCAGGCCAAGGATGCGTCCGGCGGGACGGCGTCCATCGCCTGGGCCCTGGAATCCGGCGCGGACGAAGTGCGCTGGACGTGGTCTCCGCCCGCAAGCGGGGACCTCCTGGCCACGCCCGTCACGGTGGAGGGCCCGGCCGGGCGGACCGTGTTCGTCCCGCGCGAACTGCCCGTGAACAAGCGCCAGGGGCTGGCCGACGCCTTCGCGGTGCGGGCCTCGGACGCGCTGTGGCAGGACTCCGTGAGCCGCATGACGCTGGGCGCAAACCTCATCACGGAAATCCAGGAGGCCCAGTCCACCCTGACGCTGGCCCCGCGCTGGGCCGGCATGTGGGCGCCCCTGGCCTGGGCCTACGTCTGGGGGCTTGACCTTTCGCCCAAACAGCGCGAACTCCTGCTCGCGTTTCTGCGCCAGTGCGGCGGCTGCGGCTTCGAGCGGGCCGGGCTCATGGAGCGCCTGAACGCCCGGGCGCTGGCCCAGGCCGCCTCGCCCGCGCCGGACTGGGACGAGCTCGGCCGCATGGTGGGCCGGGTGCGGGAGCTTGGCCTGCCCGAGGACTGGTGGGCCGTGCAGAACCTCCTCTGGGACAGGAAGCTCGACCAGGGCGAGGGCAAGGTCTTCGCCCAACTGCTGGGATTCAAGTGATGCGCCGGGCCTGAAGCGCCCTGCTTCGCGCGCCCGCCCGGGGGAGACGTGCGGGTGCGCGGTGCGCGGCGAACCGGCTCTTTCGAAACCATACGCAACCGTTCCTCCCGCCGGGCCCGCGCGCCGGGCGGGCGGACTTCAAGGATCACGGACCTTCATGGGCATCAAGGACATCGCGCTTCGCGAGCGCATCATCTTCGCGCTGGACGTGGACAACGGGGCCGACGCCCTCACGTTCGTGGACCTCTTGGGCGACACCATCGGCTACTACAAGATCGGCCTGCAGCTCTTCCTGGCCGAGGGCTTCGATCTGGTGGAGCGCATCCGCGAGCGCGGCGGCAAGGGCCACAAGATCATGCTGGACCTGAAATTTCTGGACATCCCCCAGACCACGGGCCTGGCCATGCGCGAGGCGGCCAAGCGCGGGGTGGAGATGGCCACCATCCACGCCCACGTGGGGAGCGTCTGCCATGCCGCCGTGGCCCAGGCCGGGCAGACCAAGGTGCTGGGCGTCACGGTGATGACCAGCTACGGCGAGACCGAGCTCGCGGAACTCGGTTATCCCGGGACGATTGAAGATCTTGTGGTGGCCCGGGCCGGGATCGCCCTGGCCGCGGGATGCGGCGGCATCGTGGCCTCGGCGCGGGAGGCGGCGCTATTGCGCCATACCTACGGGGACGATTTCGTGATCGTCACGCCCGGCATCCGCCCGGCGAGCCTGGGAAGCCACATGGGCAACGACGACCAGCACCGGGTGATGACCCCGGGCCGGGCCATCGCCGCCGGAGCGGACCATCTGGTGGTGGGAAGGCCCATCAGCCGGGCGGAGAAGCCGGTGGAGGTGGCGCAGGCGATGTTAAGGGAGGTTGAGGAGGCGTTGGGATAATCAAACACATCTTCCTTCATCTTGGGAGAAGGCGATGCATAACTCACAGCGACAACACACCTTACTCATTGTCATTCTTTTCAATATCGCGATCACAATCAGAACGACTCCAGCACTTGCCACACAAGACATTCAATGCACTTCGTTTTATCATGAATTATATGAAATTAGCACCCTCAATGTATTGTCACCCGTCAATGACGAAATATTAAAAAATTTAATTAACAACTCAAAGCACATGCCCATAAGGATACTCGCGAAGAGCATACAAAACCATAACCTTAAATACTTTACCATTCTCTACTCTTGGCCCTCATCAAAACACATCAATGAATATACTGTCATAGGCTATCCAAAACACAGCGAAACAAACACTTTTGAAGCAGAAGACAATACGATTGATAAGGACAAACAAAATTATATTTATTTCGACATTGACATCTCGTCAATACGCCCAGGCACAACACTAAGAAATATTATATTTATAAACACTCACTTCAAAAATACACAAATCGACCACATCAAATTTTACAACTGCTTATTCATAAATTGCACATTCACCGACACATCATGGAAATCAGCGACTATAAACAATGCCATGTTTGATATAAAAAAAGATTTATTCGACATTGTCGACAAAATAACCCCCTCAAAAAGGATAAAACCAAGAAACACCATAACCGACTCTAATATATACAATAGTACGTTCAACGGGGAAATACGCGACTTTCACTTTGACAAATCTTTATTTGTCAACGCAAAATTCAAAAACAGTACGATCGAAGACTGTAGCTTCACATCGTGCTCACTAAATGATGCAGATTTTAGCAACTCTATAATAATAAATACAGACATAAACAACGCAAGACTATTAAAAATCAACATAAACAACGCCACTGTTCAATTCACTGGAATACCAGACGCAAACTTTATCGGGGAAATCGCCAACATAAAAACATCACGAGCATCTGAACCTCATTTTACATTCTTGCAATGGCTAAAAAATACTTATTCAACAAAATCACTTGATTCAAAATACAAAGAAGCAACATTTGCACTCGAATTATCAAAAAAACAAAGTTCCTCGTCAGCTGATGGAAAGCAATACTTGAGCACATTTTTTTATTATTCTTGCGAATACGGACTCAATAATGCACGTCTGATCAACGCACTGTTGACAATTATTATTATATTCTCAATCATATACTTTTTGTCTTCATATAATCCACTCTTTTCAATACATACCAACAAAGCTTGTTTTTACAAAAAAAACAGCACCCATGGATTGTTTATATCTTATCCGAAGGGTGGTGTGTCGTGTGAATCGTTAAAATACAGCGACAGGCAACTATTATTTCACAATCCACACGATTTTATACATGCAATATACATAAGCCTGCTAATGTCTTCTCGGATCGGATGGAGAGATTTAACAATATCAAACTGGATAACCAGACTCCAACCAACAGAGGCAACCTATGACACACATGGATGGATACGAATTGCAGCGGGGATACAATCGTTGAGCAGCATAATACTTATTGTCGTGTATCTCGTTGCAAACTTTGGGAAACCATTTAACTAGCCCCCTAAACAGCACTTGCCCCTTCGCTACACATCGAACATTTTATTCCCCATTCCCCCCACGCCGTCCTGGCCCGCGCGGCATAGAGCGCCTTGCGCGAATCCTTCTTGGCCCGCTCGGTCAAGTCCGGCGTGAGCCCATAATTCACGTTTGAAGGCTGGAACTTCTTTGCGGGCCGCCGCAGGTGGGCCAGCAGCGCCCCCATGGCCGTCTCTTCCGGCGGCGGGGTCAGTCCCCTGGCCAGATGGTGCCCCAGCCACAGGCCGCAGGCCGCGCTCTCCACATACCCCTCTACCCCGGTGATCTGCCCGGCCAGGTACACTCCCGGCCGCGCGGCAAGCTCAAGATCGGCGGTCAGCACCTTGGGCGCGTCCACGTACGTGTTGCGGTGTATCGACCCGAGCCGTGCGAACTCGGCCTTCTCAAGACCGGGGATCATCCGGAATATCCGCTCCTGCTCCGGGTATTTGAGTTTGGTCTGGAAGCCCACCAGGTTGTAGGTGGTCATCTCCGCGTTTTCCGGGCGCAGCTGCACCACGGCGTAGGGGCGCCTGCCGGTCTTGGGGTCGGTGAGCCCCACGGGCTTGAGCGGCCCGAACACCAACGTCTTAAAGCCGCGCTCGGCCAGGGCCTCCACGGGCATGCAGCCCTCGAAGTGGATCTCCTTCTCGAACTCGCGCGGCTGCACCTTTTCGCCGTCGAGCAGCGCCTGATGGAAGGCCGTGTACTCGTCCTTCTCCATGGGGCAGTTGAGGTAGTCGCCCTCGCCTTCCTCCCAGCGCGACTGGGAGAACACCTTGTCCCGGTCTATGGAGTGGGCGAACACGATGGGCGCGATGGCGTCATAAAAATAGAGGCTGCCCGCTCCGATGGCCGCCGCGAGGCTCCCTGCGAGTTCCGGCGAGGCCAGAGGACCGGCCGCCACCACCACCGCGTCGAACCCGGCCAGTGCCGGATCGTCGAGGGACGTGATTTCGCGGCGTTCCACGGTGATGTTCGGCTCCTCGCCGACCTTGCGGGTCACGTAAGCCGCGAAGAGTTCGCGGTCCACGGCCAGGGCCTTGCCCGCCGGGACCGCCGTGGCCCGCGCCGCCTCGATCGTAAGGCTCCCCAGGCTCTCCATCTCGCGCTTGAGCAATCCGATGGCGCTGTCCGCGTCGTCGGAGCGCAGCGAATTGGAGCACACCAGCTCCGCCAGGTCAGGGCTCACGTGGGCCGGGCTCATGCGTCCGGGCTTCATCTCGAAAAGCGTGACACGGGCGCCCGAACGCGCCAGAACCACGGCGCACTCGCACCCGGCCAAACCACCACCCACCACCGCAAAAGTCTTCACCGTACCCGGCCTCCTTGCCTAATAAGCGCGAAAGACTTACGTTTACGGGTCCAACACGCGGCTCACAAGGGAAAAATGGAACCCCTCCTGCGACTCGACAACCTGAGCACGGTCTTCACCACCTCGGACGGCCCGGCCCCCGCCGTGGACGCGGTGAGCTTCGCCCTGGACCAGGGACAGACCCTGGGGTTGGTGGGCGAATCCGGCTGCGGCAAGACGGTGCTCTCGCTCTCCATCCTGGGGCTGGTGCCTCCTCCGGGCAGGATCACCGGCGGGCGCGTGCTGTTTAAGGGCCGCGACCTGGCCGCGGCCTCCCCCGAGGAGCTGCGGCGGGTGCGCGGGGCGCAGATCGGCATGATCTTCCAGGAGCCCATGACCTCGCTCAACCCGGTGATGCGCGTGGGCCGCCAAGTGGCCGAGCCGCTCATGCTGCACCTTAGCATGACCAAGGCCCAGGCTCGCGAGCATTCCGCCGACCTGTTGGCCCAGGTGGGCCTGCCAAATCCCCAGGACACCCTGGACGCCTACCCCCACGAACTTTCCGGCGGCATGCGCCAGCGGGTGATGATCGCCATGGCCCTGGCCTGCGGCCCCAAGCTCCTCATCGCGGACGAGCCCACCACCGCCCTGGACGTGACCATCCAGAAACAGATTCTCGAGCTCATGGACTCCCTGGCCCAGGCGCACGGGCTGGCCATGCTGCTCATCACCCACAACCTGGGCGTGGTGGCCCGCACCTGCGAACGCGTGGGCGTGATGTACGCAGGCAGGCTGGTGGAGCTTTCCCCCGTGCAGAACCTCTTCGACGGCCCGCTGCACCCCTACTCGCAGGGACTCATGGCCTCGCTGCCCAGGCTCGGTTCGCGCCACACGCGCCTCACCCCGGTGGAGGGAGCGGTGCCCCCGCTGACCGCCCTGCCGTCCGGCTGTCATTTCCATCCGCGCTGTCCCCGGGCCTTCGCGCGCTGCTCGCGCGAGATTCCGCCGACCTTCAGGCCAGAGGCCGGGCGTGAAGTCCGTTGCTGGCTCTACGGCGACGGAGGCCGGGCATGACCGCGCCGCCGTTGCCGCATGAGGAACCGCGCGTGAACGCCTGCCTGGAATTCAGGAACGTGCGCAAATCCTACTCCGTCCGCCGGGGCGTCTTCAGCGCGCGGGCCGAGCTGGAGGCCGTGGCCGGGGTGGACCTGTCCGTCTCCCACGGCGAGACCGTGGGGCTGGTGGGCGAATCCGGATGCGGCAAATCCACCCTGGCGCGCATGGCCGTGCGCCTGGAGCCCCCCACCAGCGGGCATATCCTCATGGACGGGCGCGACCTCTGGGAGGACCCGGACCTGCCCCAGGCCATGCCGGAGCTTGCCCAGATGGTCTTCCAGGACCCCTTCTCGTCGCTGGACCCGCGCATGACCGTGGCCCAGTCCGTGGCCGAGGGACTCGAGGCCCGCAAGGTGGGAGACAGCGCCTCGCGCAAGAGGCGCGTGCTGGAGCTTTTGGACATGGTGGGCCTCACCGCCGACCACGCAGGGCGTTATCCGCACCAGTTTTCCGGCGGCCAGCGACAGCGCGCCGCCATCGCCCGAGCCCTGGCCCTGAACCCCAGGCTGGTGGTCTGCGACGAGCCGGTCTCGGCCCTGGACGTGTCCATCCAGGCCCAGGTGATCAACATCCTGGAGGACCTCAAAACCCGCCTGGGGCTCACCTATCTTTTCATTTCCCACGACCTGGCCGTGGTCAGCCACTTGAGCGACCGGGTCGCCGTGATGTACGCGGGCAGGCTCATGGAGCTGGCACCCGCGGACCGGTTGTACGCCGAGCCGCTGCACCCCTACACGCGCATGCTGCTGGCGGCCATCCCGGCCCCGGACCCGAGGGCCGGCCACGCCGCGCCGTCGTCCGTGCAGGAAACGGCCCTCAACGCGGGCGGCCCGTGCGCCCTGGCCCCGCGCTGCCCCGAGGCGGACCGGGACTGTCTCGGAACCCCGCCCCCCTGGCGGGAGGCAGCGCCCGGCCACTTCGTGCGCTGCCACAAGAATTGAAAAATTAAGACAAGGAGCTTTTGCGATATGCTGGACCAAGACACCCTCGTCGTCAGAGACATCATCCGCGTGTTCATGTTCGAACATTGGGCGCGCTTCTACTACACCGTGGAGAAGGACGGAAAACCCTTCCTGGAGATGCCCGCGGACGTGCTCGACGACTGCCGCGCCAAGTACCCCGACCTGACCCCGCTCCTGGAGGAGGCCTCCGGCAAGGAGCTCTCCATCGAAGCCTGCATGCAGAACGTGGGAGCCTTCGTCTGCCGTCTGCTCGATGGCGACAAGTACCCCCCCGGAGTCGTGACCAAGGCCATGGACTCCAAGCCCTTCCGCATCGAGCTGCACCTGTTCGGCCTCTGGCTGCAGGGCCACGAGACCTACCTGGACGAGCGCCAGCTCAGCTTCGACGACTGGCTGGAGATGTTCACCAACTGGAAGCTCATGGACAAGGTGCAGGAGTTCATCGCCAAGCTGGAACAGTCTCCCGCCGACAACGTCTCGAGGGCGAAGACCACCCATTAGGCAGGGGATAAAGGCAGGAAGAGCAAGATGCCTCCGGCGGCCAAAGGGACTTAAGTCCCTTTGGAATCCCCGGTTAAGGGTATTGTGAAGGGCGCGGGTTTCGATGCGGGGCGATGGCCCCGGCGAACACGCGCGAATGAAAGAACGACGGCTCCCGGGCATGCCCGGGAGCCGTCGTTGCGTCTGGGAGAGAAGAGGTCAGCCGGGGATGCGCATGACCTTCACGTTGACGAATTCCATCAGCCCCTGGCGCCCGAGCTCGCGCCCGAAGCCCGAATCCTTGACCCCTCCGAAGGGCAGCCTGGGGTCGGATTTCACCAGGGTGTTCACGGCCACCGTCCCGGCCTCGACGAACGAAGCCAGCTTGGTGGCCTTGGCCACGTCCCGGCTCCACACGCTGGCCCCGAGCCCGAAACGGGTCTGGTTGGCCAGCCGCAGGGCCTCCTGCGCGTCCGTGACCGAAATGATGCTTGCCACGGGCCCGAAGACCTCCTCGTCGAACACCGGCATGCCCGGCTTCACTCCGGAGAGCACAACCGGCCGGAAGTAGAATCCCGGGCCGTCCACCGGCCCGCCCTCCACCACCACCCGGGCCCCCATGGACACGGACTCGCGCACCTGGCGGTCCAGGTTGCGCCGCAAGTCGCTGCGGGCCATGGGGCCGATGCGAACCTCGGGATGCGTGGGATCGCCCATCTTGAGAAGCTTAACGGACTTGGCCATGCGCTCCTCGAAGCGCGCGAGCACCGCCCTGGCCACCAGGAAACGCTTGGCCGACACGCAGGTCTGCCCGCCGTTGTAGAAACGCGCCCCCACGGCAGTGTGCACCGCCGTGTCCAGGTCGGCGTCCTCCAGCACGATGAACGGGTCCGAGCCGCCAAGCTCCAGCACCGCCTTCTTGAGCGAGCGCCCGGCCGCCTCGGCCACGGCCGCGCCCGCCCGGCAGGAGCCCGTCAGGCTCACCGCGCGCACCCGCGCGTCCGCGATGATTCCGGCCACCCGGTCCTCGGCCACCACCAGCACCCTGAACAGGTCCTCCGGGAGGCCGGACGCGGCCAGGACCTTCTCCAGGGCCAGGGCGCAGCCGGTCACGGACGGGGCGTGCTTGAGCAGGAAGGCGTTTCCCGCCATGAGCGCCGGGGCCGCGCAGCGCATGGCCTGCCACAAGGGGAAGTTCCAGGGCATCACCGCCAGGACAGACCCCAGCGGATCGAACACGATACGGGCGTCGGGAGGCGCGCCCGGCGGATATTCCGGGGCCAGCATCTGCTCGGCGCTGTCCGCGTAGAAGCGGCAGACGTTCACGCAGCGCTTGATCTCGGCCAGGGCCTCGCCCACGGGCTTGCCCATCTCCAGGGTGATCAGCCCGGCCAGCTCCTGGGTCCGCTCGGCGAGGATGTCCGCAGCCTTGTGCAGGCAGGCGGCGCGCTCGCGCACGCTGTGCGTGCGCCAACAACGCAGGGCCGTGTGGTTGCCGGCCAGGATGGCCTCCACCTGGGCGGGGGTATGCTCGGGATACTCGGCCACGAGCTGCCCCGTGGCCGGATTTATGCTCTGCATCATGGAAAGCCTCTAAATAAAAAGCGTCCGGCCATGGGCCGGACGCCTGGGGTATCCGTATCGGCTGGGAGTTGTCTAGTGGATCATGGCCACGTGCTTGCCGGACTGGCCCTTTTCGGCCGCCACGATCTTGAACCCTTCCTCCACCAGACGGGTGGCCTCGCGCTCGCGCACGCGCCGGTTCTTGGCCCCGAGCACCACGGCCACCAGACGGGTGTCCCCGCGCCGGGCCGTGACCACGATGTTGAAGCCCGCCGCGCAGACGAAGCCGGTCTTGAGCCCGTCAACGCCTTCCACCTTGCCCAAAAGCGAGTTGGAGTTGTGGCGCACGCGGTTGTTGTGGGTGAACTCGGTCATGGAGTGGATGGACAGGGTCTCGGGAAATTTCGTGAGGTACGCCTGGGCCAGAGTGGCCATGTCCCGGGCGGTGGTCACCTGGCCCTCGGCGGGCAGGCCGTTGGGATTGAAGAACTGGGAGTTGGTCATGCCCAGTTCCTTGGCCTTGCGGTTCATCTCTTCCACGAAGGGATGGTAGTCGCCGTTGCCCAGATACTGGGCGATGGCCATGCAGCCGTCGTTGGCCGAAGCCACGGCGATGCCCTTGATGAGTTCCTCGACCGTGACGGATTCGCCGGTCTTGAGGCGCATGGTGGAACCGCCGGCGTGGCTGGCCTCCTGGCTCACGGTGACGACTTCGTCCAGGCGCAGGGTTCCGGCCTTCAGACGCTCGTTGAGCAGGTAGAGCGTGAGCACCTTGGTGAGCGAAGCAGGCGGAATGGGCGCGTCGGGCTCCTGGGCGAAGAGCACCTTGCCGTTCTCCATGTCCACGGCGAAGGCGGCCTTGGTGTCCACCCCGAATTCGCCCTTGAAGGAATCCGGCAGGGGGACCGCGGCGGGCCTGGCGAGCGCCTCGGCGCCGTGGCTCTTCTTGCCCTTGCGGGAGGACTTGTGCTCCTGCGTGGCGGGTTCCTTCTTGGAGGCATCCTTGGAGGAGTGCTTCTTTTCCTCTTTTTTTGACGCCTTCGACGAGGACGCCGACTTCGAGGAGGAAGACTTGGAGGGGCTGTGGACCTGCTTGTCGCTCTTCTTCTCCGATGTCCCGGATTTGGCCAGCACGGGCTGGACCTGGAAGAGCATGGTGAGGATGATCAAGGCGGCTGCGAACACCGTCCATCTGCGCATTCGGTCGATCTCCTTGGCGGCTGGAAGCCGGTTGGCGTCGTGGCCCGCCCCTGGTTCCGGGGACGGTTCGCGGCCCAATGCGTAAGCCCGGTCATTCCTGGCTGGCAGGGTGCGTCTGCGTCGTACAAGACGGCACCCCCTTAGCGCGGACCAAGCCTTTGATGCAACCAATTTTTTCAATTCGGGAGTGACGCAACATATCACTGCTGTAATGTTGCAGTCACCAGACGGGCTGCAACAGTGCAGTGCAGAGGCGCGTCAGGGCTGTTGCGCCTGGGGCTCGGGCTGTTTCCCCTGAATGGCATCGCCCTGATTTTCCTGCTTTTTTTCTTCAGGCTTCGGGGCGGGTGCGGGCTCGGCTTTGGCCTCCGGCTTCTGTTCCGGCGGCGTGAGGCGCGAGACGTCGCCCTCGAGCTGGCTCACCAGCAGTTCGGCGGCCGTGGCGATGGAGCGCAGGTCGGCCTTGGCGTAGGCGTTGCGCGCGGCCACGATGTTGCCGCTGGCCACGTCCACCAGCCGGGCGTCCAGACGCACCGAGTTGCCGGTCTTGGCCACCGACCCCGTGAGCACGCCCTGGGCCCCCACCATGGAACCGATGGCCTGGGCCACCGTGCCGGGAGCGTTGGAACCTTGGCCGAACTGCATCTCGTCCAGCACCTTCTTGAGCGCCGCGCGCTCCACCACGCTGAACGAACCGGAATTCACGGCGGCGGTGATGAGGAACTCGGCCGTGACCCGGCCCAGGTTGTCCTTCTCAGCCTCGGCCGTTACCGGGTCGAACTCCAGGATGGCGATCTTGCGGGGGGCGGGCTTGGCCTGCGCCTGTGCGAGCACGGGCAGGGCCAGGACGAAGAAGACTAAAAGATAAGCGAACTTGCGCATGGACGGGCCTCCAGACCGGGCGGAACATACTCGGAAGGGAGCCGGGCCGCAAGAGAGGGCTGCGGTGGCGTCCGAAATGGCCCTGACGGGCAACGGTCCCTCGGCCGCGCCGGCGCGCCGCTGGAAGCCGGAGGGGGCAACGTCCTTTCCTTCTCGGGCGAGTGGGCTTAGCCTGGACGCATGGAATTGCGGAACGTGAAGACTTTCGTTTCGGTCGCCGGGCTTTTGAGCTTCCGCAGGGCGGCGGAAGTGCTCCATTATGCTCCGTCCACGGTGTCGGCCCAGATCCAGGCTCTCGAGGCGGAGCTCCGGCTCAGGCTGTTCGACCGCCTGGAAAAGGGGATACGCCTCACCGAGGCGGGCGAGCGATTTCTTCCCTACGCCCTGAAACTGCTGGCCTTGGCCCGGGAGAGCGCTTCGGCCGCCGCCGGCGAGCACGCCCGCCAGGGAATGCTCGCGATCCGCATGCCTGAAACCCTGGCCGCCTATCGTTTCCCGGCGCTGCTGCCTCTGTTCCGGCAGGAGCATCCGGCCATGGGCCTCAGGCTGAGGGGGAGCTCGACGCACGATGTACAAAGGTACTTGGAGAAAGGGCTCGACCTGGCTTTCGTGGTTGGGGAGGCCAGGCCAGCCGAGAACTGCTTCATCGAGAAGATCGGCGGCGAAGAGCTGGTCCTCGCGGGAAACGCCGCGGATTGGGGAACCGGCCCGGCACGCATCGAGGCTCCCGATCTGGCCGGACGCATGCTGCTCTGCGCCTCCTCCGATTCATCCGGCCGCGCCGTCCTCGAACGTTTCCTCGGCCAGAACGGCGTGCAGGGAAACGTGTGGATCGATTTCAGCAGCCTTGCCGCGCTCAAGAATTCCCTCCGGAACACCGCAGGAGGATGTGCGCTGCTGCCCCGCGTGGCCCTGGAGCAGGAGCTGGACTCGGGCGTGCTGGCCGAACTGGTCCTTCATGGGCTGCCTGTGGATTTGCCGGTCAACATGCTGTGGCATCGGGAGAAGTGGATGTCCCCGTCCCTGACCTTCTTCATGGATCTGTTCAGGAACGCCTGGCGGGAGGCCGCCCCCGCCCGGAAGCGGCCTCCCGGCGCGGCCTAACGCGACGGGGATGTGTTCTCGGCGATGTAGCGCGCGACGAAAAGGCAGCACTCCTTGCAAGGGAGATTGGGCAATCCCTTGGCCATGGCCTGGATTCGCCCTTCATCCGTGCGGAGGTCGAGCCCCAGGACGTCCACGCAATCTGTGCTTGCGAAGCGCTCCCGGAAGCGGTCCACCAGTTCCTGGACAAGGCCCGCGCAGGCGTAGAAGTCCTGGTCCGGGGCATTGCGCCCGGTGGCCAGCCCCAGGGCCAGCACCGCCCCCGTCAGGGCGCCGCACACCCCGGCCGTGCCGCCGATGCCCCCGCCAAGCCCGGTGGCGATGGCAGGCAGGTGCTCCCAGGGCATGCCCAGGTATTCGGCCGCGCCTTTGATCACACTTTCCGAACACAGGTAGCCGCGTTCCAGGTTCTTGACGACCGCATCTTCGAGATTCAACGACATCGAGCACTCCTTGGTAACAATTGTGCCGGTCAAAACCGGATCAGGAGCGCAGATATCCTTGAATGGGGCTCGGTGCCCAACGAATAGAACCGAAAGGGGTGTTCGGAAAATACGATCACCAGCCTTCCGCGACGCGCCGGGAATACGCTGGCCACGCCCCCGTGAAGCAGGCCTGCGCCGGCCGGAAGGCGGACGCCTTTCGCGGCACGCAGCGCCGGCAAACAAAAAAAGCGCCGGGCGGGCAAGCCGTCCAGCGCTTTCAAAGCATCTTTGCCCGGCGGGGGCTACTGGCGCACGGAACGCTCGAAGCGCGACTCCTTGCGTTCGATCAGGTAGCGGGCGAAGTCCGGGGCGTCCATGAACACCACGTCCGGCGACCCCTCGGCCTTGGCGAGGGGCGCGAACTGCCCCAACATGCCGGCGTCCTCGTGGATCCACCACTTTCCGGCGGGAATCCTGGTGCCGCAGCAGGGGGTGGTCAGGTCCTCGGCGGCGTAGCCCCAGCGCTGCCCCTTGAGCTTGGGCATGTTGGTGCACACGCTCGCGACCAGGGCGTCCATGTCCGCGTCGGTGATTTCGGATTTACGCTTCCAGTAGTCCAGGCGGCGCACTTCCACGGCCAGCTTGCGGATCTCGCCGTAGAGTTCGTCCAGGGTGGGCGTGGCGTGGGAGAAGGTGCGGCGGCGCTTGGACGGGTCCAGAACATAGAAATAGGCGTAGCCACCGGCGGGAAGCTCCTCGCCGGTCTTGGCCACCTCGAAACCCTTGGGGAGAACGTCCGCCACCAGACGGCGGAGGTTCATAGGAACCTGGTTCATTGATAAACTCTCGATATATATGAATTTTCTATATATTCGCACTGCAAAGCCCGATGTAATTAGGCTCTCGCGCGTCACTTGTAAAGGGTTTTAACGTTACATTTGCATGGCGGGCGGGCGTTCGGGAGACATGCACTGCACGGCGGCGACGGGCGACGCGGCCCCGCAAGGGAACGCGTCCGTGACGTGCCGAAGGGGCGGGAGGACCGGGCGGCCCTATCTGAGCGTCAGGTCCACGAAGGTGCAGATGCGAAGGGTCCCGTCATCGAAATCCAGGAAGCGGCAGGCCACCTCCGCCAGTTCGACCAGGGAATCGCCGCCGGTGCGCACCTTTCTGGCCGGCAGTTCCCGGCCGTCCGGGCATGGGACGTAGAGGGCGATGGCCAAGTCGCACTCGCGGCAGGCGGGTGAGGTGCCGCAACCGCTCAAGGACATGCTGGCGTTGGAACAGCCCAGCGCCTCGCCCACGCGGGAGCCCAGGATGTCTTCCTGCGGAACGCTGCGGAATACACGAAGGAAGTCGCGGTTGGCGAAGACGATCTGCCAGTAGCCGTTGAGCACCGCAACCGGCAAGGCCACGCTGTTGAGCAGCTCTCCATGCGTCCTGGCGAACTCCACATGGTTCGTCTGAAGACAGAAAGATGGAAGCCTGGGTCCGCCAAAACCGAAATCGCCAGTGTCCATGGTGAACCTCGCAACGGCAGTCGGATGTCCGTTTCCAAGAGGCAGAACACCACCCTGTTGCAGCGGAGCGCCTAGCTTACGACGATCCGCATTGACGCATCAGCGTTGCCACTGCCACTGGGAAGCGTCAACCAAAAGATTATTGGCGTACCGCATGAACAGCGCGGCCCCATTTTCTCCCACGGACAGGAGCAGCAGAAAACGTCACAGCATGCCTGTCGGACGCCCGACGCCTCCTTGAGGATGGCCCGGGCGGCCCGTAGCGGCCGCATCCTGCCCGCGCCAGTCGACAAGCGCGCCAAAACAGCCTACCAACACCGTGGAGGACGCTCATGAAATACATCATCTTCGAGGATTTTGCCGGACACCCCGCCCCCATCCTTTTCCCGGGCAGGGTCAGCCACGGCGAGATGCGCGAACTGGTGCCCTACTCCACCGTCCTGTCGGCCGGATACGTCGAAACCTCGGGAGGGGCGTTGCACGTGCACGGCCACTCGGTGTCCCTCGGCGTGAAGTCGCGTCCGCAGGATCTGGAGATCATCGAGCGCCACCTGGCTCCCGAGGTCTAGCTTTTTGGTCCGCCCGAGGGTACATGCTTCGGATCGGACCTGCCTCATACATCATCTTATTGGAGATTCACCGTGGAAGAATTCGAAATCGATCCCCAGGACCTGCTCCTGGAAAACGCCCTGCGCGTGGTTTTCAAGGCCGCCGAAATGCTCGACGCCGAAGCCCTGACCCCCTCCCAGCTGAAGGACCTCTCCGGCGCCCTGCGCGACGCCACCGAGATCGTGCTCTCCATCGAGACCGCCTGCGGCTGCGACCACGACCACGGCGACGAAGAAGCCGAGTAGCGCCCATTGATGGCACTCGTCCATAGAGCGCTTTTCATTCTGATCTTCCCGGTCCTCACGGCCGTGGTGTCCAGCCTGTGCTGGCTCACGGCCGGGATCGGCGAGAACGCCGTCCTGGCCCACCGCATCGAATGCCTGTGGGCCAGGATCGCCCTCGCCCTGGCCGGGGTGCGCGTGCGCGCGGACCTCTCCCGCCTGGACAGGTCCGTGCCCTACGTGTTCATGCCCAACCACCAGAGCCACTTCGACATCCTGGTGCTCTTCGCCGTGCTGCGGGACTGGAACGTGCGCTTCGTGGCCAAGGAAAGCCTCTTCAAGATTCCGATCTTCGGCCCGGCCATGCTGAAAACCGGACACATCCCCATCCTGCGCGAGAACTCCCGCAAAGCCATGCGCGCCATCGACGACGCTGCGGAAGCAGCCAAGCGCGGCATGAGCATGCTCATCTTTCCCGAGGGCACCCGAAGCCTCGACCCCGCTCATCTCGGCGAATTCAAGATCGGCGGCATGATCATGGCCCTCAAGTGCGCGCGGCCCGTGGCGCCCATCATCATCAGCGGCTCCCACGCCGTGCTGCCCAAGCACTCCATCCTTCCCAAGCCCTGCGAGGTGCGCGTGGAGGCGCTCGAGCCGTTCGACCCCTCGGAGCGCTTCACCCTGAAGCAGCGCGAACAGTTCAGAACCTGGCTCAAGGAGCACATGGAACAAGCCTACCAGGAGCGCAGATAACATGTCCGGCGGCGTGACCCTCTACCCCCTCGGCGGCCTCGGCGAGATCGGCATGAACTGCATGGCCGTGTCCACCAAGGAAGCCATGGTCCTGGTGGACTGCGGCCTCATGTTCCCCGAGGACTACCTCTTCGGCGTGGACGTGGTCATCCCCCGCTTCGATTTCATCCTGGCCCGCAAGGACAAACTCAAGGGCATCGTGCTCACCCACGGCCACGAGGACCACATCGGCGCCCTGCCCTGGCTGCTGCCCTACGTGGACGCCCCCATCTACGGCTCGCCCTTCACCCTGGCCCTGGTTTCCAAGAAGCTCGAAGAGCACGACCTGCTCAAATTCGCCGACCTGCGCCCCGTGAAGAAGAACGAGCGCGTGGAGATCGGACCCTTCGCCTTCAATTTCTTCCAGGTCTGCCACTCCATCGTGCACAGCTACGGCCTGGGAATCGAGACCCCGGCCGGGCGCATCGTCCACACCGGCGACTTCAAGATCGACCGTTACCCCCTGGACGGCCACCAGACCGACCTGGACGCCTTCCACTCCTTCTCCGAGCTGGGCGTCACCTGCATGCTCTCCGACTCCACCAACGTGGAGCGCGAAGGCTTCGCCCTCACCGAAATGGAGATCAAGCAGTCGCTGGGCGAAATTTTCCGCAAGGCCACCGGGCGCATCATCGTCACCCTGTTCTCCAGCCACATCCAGCGCATGCAGGAGATCTTCGACCTGGCCCACGACACGGGCAAACGGGTCGCCGTCTCCGGCAAGAGCCTCGCCACCAACATCGAGCTGGCCCGCGACCTGGGCTACCTGCGCATGCCCCCGGGCGTGTGGGCCTCCATGGACGAGCTGCCGGGCCTGCCCCTGGATCAGGCCGTTCTGCTGGTCACGGGCTCTCAGGGCGAACCCCTTTCGGCGCTTTCCCGCCTGGCCGCCGGCGAACACCGCCAGCTGCGCGTGCAGCCCGGCGACCTGGTGCTCATGAGTTCGCGCTTCATCCCGGGCAACATCCGGGCCATCTACAAGCTCATCGACAAGCTCTACCGCCTCGGGGCCGAGGTCATCTACGACCGCGTCCAGGCCATCCACGCCTCGGGCCACGCCCACCGCGAAGAGCTCGAAATCATGCTCGACACCGTGCGGCCCAAGTTCTTCATCCCCGTGCACGGCGAATTCCGGCACCTGGTCAAGCACCGCCGCCTGGCCCTGGAGCACGGCGTGGCTCCCGAACGCGCCATCATCATCGAGGACGGCCAGCCCATCACCTTCCTGGAGGAAGGCGGCATCCGCCTGGAAGACCCCATCCTGGTGGAGCAGGTCTACGTGGACGGCAAGGGCGTGGGCGACGTGGGACAGACCGTGCTCAAGGAACGCCAGCTCCTGGCGGGCGAGGGCATGGTGGTGGTCATGCTGGTCATGGACGAAAAGACCGGCGAGATCATGATCGGACCGAACTTGATTTCGAAAGGCTTTGTCTTCGAGCAGCAGTACTCCCACGTGCTGGAGGACGCCAAGTGCGTCATCCTGGACACCATCGACAACATGCCCCCGGGAAATCCGGATAAACTGAAAGAGCGGATACGGTCGTCACTGAGAAGGTTCTTCAGGAAGGTGCTGGAGCGCGACCCCGTGGTGGTGCCGCTGGTGATAAGCCTGTAACACCCTGTTATTGTAAAACATGAATATGCTTTACAATGTTTTTTCTCCTGGTTCTGGCTGTTCCTGGAGAAGCGCAGGCGGAAAGATGTCTCCGGCGGCCAAAGGGAGTTCCTCCCTTTGGAATCCCCCTTTCGCTTCGCGTCGATCGATGAGAACGTAAATGAAAAGGCCCGGAGCGCGCAAAGCCACGCTCCGGGCTGATTTGTTGGTGGAGAAAGGCTACATTCCGGCGTGGCCGCCCTGGGCCTTGGCCGCGTCGGCAGGCTTGGCATCGGAGGACTTGGTGTCGGCGGGCTTGGCGTCAGCGGAAGCGCCTTGCTTGTCGTGGTCCTTGCCCATGCTCATCATGCCCATCATTCCCTTGCCCTCGCCGCTCATCATGCCGCCCATGCCGCCGTCCTCGCCCATCATCATGGAGTGCATGGAGTGGTCGAAACGCCCCCACGTGGGGATGCCCTCCTTCTCGAGCTTACGCCGGAAGCCGATCTCGGCGGTGAGCAGCTTCTCTTCGGTGGAAGCGATCTCCTTCACCAGCGCGGCCACGGCCTTGTCGTCGGTACCGGGCAGAGCCTGCACGGCGTTCAGCTCATGGCGCTTGGCAGCCAGCAGCTCTTTGTAGCCCACGATGGCCCGGCCGTCGGTCAGCCAGATCTTCCGGGCCGTCTCCTGCTTGTCGAACGGCAGGTGCTTGATCTAGCCGGGCAACCCGGGGGCGAAAGTGTGCGCCTGGCCCGCCATGCCCATGCCCATCCCCATGTTCATTGAGCCATGATCCTGGGACTGCGCGGCGGGCTGCTCCGTCTTGCCCGCGGCCGCCTTGTCCTGGGCGGCCATGGCCGCGAAACCGATCAGGAACGCCAAGGTCATGCCGGTCAAGGCATGGAGAATCCGGGAAGTTCTGGTCATTGGATGTACTCCTTTGGGATGAAATTCATACCCGGCAAGGAGCATTTGGCGTGCCATCCCGGCAAGGCCTCGATATTGCTGAAGAGGTTGAGAAATCAGGCGTTTGCAAGGTGCAGAGGGGCAATCGTTTGCACAGTCCTGGTGCAAACGATTGCACAGGACGGGGAGTTACCCGGCCAGCAGCGTGTGCAGCGTCTTGAAATCGAGCATGAGCAGCATCCCGAAGCTCACGTAGCAGAAGGTGAAGGCCCGGCAGGACCAGACATAGGCGGGGTTCTCGCGCAGGGAGGCGAAGAAGTCCGGCGCGAAGCTGTCCTCGGCGGAGCGCTTGAGCGACCACAGCGACATGGAGAGCCCGTGGAACAGGCCGTACACCACCCAGTTCACCGCGTCGCCGTGCCACATGCCCATGACCAGGAAGGTGAGGAAGAACGCCCCCGCCTGGGCGGCATGGGCGGGCATCCAGGGCAGGCGCATGCGCAGGGCCCTGAGGGACGGGAAGAACAGATAGTCCCGGAACCAGGTGGACAGGCTCATGTGCCAGCGGTTCCAGAACTCCTGGATGTTGCCCGCCAGAAAGGGCCGGTTGAAGTTCTCCGGCAGCTTCACCCCGAAGAGCCCCGACAGGGCGATGGCCACGTCGGTGTAGCCCGAGAAGTCGAAGTAGATGTACAGGTAGTAGGCGAAGGCCCCCAGCGTCAGGCCGGGCAGTCCCGGCAGGCGGCCGTCCTGGAACTCCGGGGAGGCCGCGGACAGGAAATAGGCCCACTTGGCGAAAAAGAGCATCTTCACGATGCCCGTGCCCATGCGGATCACCGCCTCGCGCACCCGCTCGAAGGTGAGCGGCGCATCCGGCGCCGCAAGGTCCCGCGCCAGAGGGGCGATGCGGTTCACCGGGCCGGACACGTAGGGGACGAAATAGAGCCCCAGAAGCCCCACGGTGCAGGGGCCGGGATCGAAGCCCTTGCGCTTGGCCTGGAGGACGGCGTCGATGGCCCGAAACACGAAATAGGAAAAGCCCATCCAGCCCCAGCCGGAAAGCCCCGATCCCCCGGCATCCAGAAACGGCAGCCAGGACACGTAGACCGGATGCTTTCCCGCCGCGCACAGCACAATCCACGCAACGACCCACGGCCAGGCCCGGCCGCCCGCGCGCACCTGCCGCATTCCAAGGTAAAGCAAGGCCACCCCGGCTAACGCCAGGGGCAACAGGCCGAGCCCCCCCCGAAGCAGCGCGAGAAACGCCATGGATATGAGCCCTAAAAGCCCCGCGCGCCCCTCAGGATTGAGCCGCGGGGAGAGCAGGCGATAGAGGCACAAGGCAGGGATCACCAGGACGAAGAACGTCAATTCGGAGTAGTAGTTCAGCATGTGTGCGAATGGGTGCGCCCGCTAAAGAACCTGTTTCGTCTCATCAAGACGCGCCAAAAGGGCCTTCTTGTCCGTCTTGCCGTTGGCAGTTCTCGGCAGTTCCGGGAAAAACACCACCCGCCCGGGCAGCATGTACGGGGGCAGCACTTCCGCCAGCGCGCCGACCAGCGCGTCCCCGTTGCCCCCGGGCAGGCCCGGTCCGGACACGCAGGCCACGAGCTCCATCCCGTCGTCCTGGCGCACGGCCAGCACGGTGGCCTCCATGACGCCCGGCAGGCCCGAGAGCGCGGCCTCCACGTCGCCCAGCTCCACCCGGTGCCCCCGGATCTTCACCTGGTCGTCGGCTCGGCCCAGGAAATGGATCATTCCCTCGGCGTCGGCGTAGGCCAGGTCGCCAGTGTCGTAGAGGACGTCGTTGATGTCCGGCTGCAACGGGTTGGGCACATAGGCCTCGTCCGTGAGGGCCGGCTTGCGCCAGTATCCGGCGCTGACCTGCGTTCCCCGAACGAAGAGGCGCCCGGCCATGCCCGGCCCCACCTGGCGCATGGTGCCCGGCGAAAGGACGAAGCACTGGTTGCCCGGGATGGCCTTCCCGATAGGGATGGGCTTGCCGTTGTCCACGTGTTCCACCTTGTGCCAGGTGCACACGATGGTGGTCTCGGTGGGCCCGTAGTTGTTGTAAAGGGCGCAGTGCGGCAGGGCGTCCAACCAGGCCTTGGCCAGGCTCGGCAAGAGCGTTTCGCCCGCGAAGGTGGCCAGGCGAAGCCCGGGGAACGCGCCCGGGGTCAGCTGGCGCGACATGACCAGCATGGCGATCACCGAGGGCACTGAGTTCCAGCAGGTGATGCCGCGCGAGGCGATGAAGGGTCCCGGAAAGGCCTTCTGGGCCGGGGTCTCCAGAGGGTGCACGGACGCGCCGCTGAAGAAGGCCCCGAAGATGTCGTGCACCGAGATGTCGAAGGTGGGGCTGGCGTGGCCGGAGAAGCGGTCCGCCGGAGTGACGGCGAACTGCCGGGTCATCCAGCCCAGGTAGGCCCGCACGTTGGAGTGCCGGACCATGACCCCCTTGGGCTCGCCCGTGGAGCCGGAGGTGTAGAGGATGTAGGCCAGGTCCTGGGCGATGGACGGGCACGGGCCGGGTTCCGGAAGGTGGGCCAGGTCCTCGGGGGAGACCGCCCGGCAGGGCGCGGCCGGGGCATCCGCCGGGCCGTCAGGCACGGGGCCGTCCAGAACGAAGATGGCCTTGGGCGCGGTCCCGGCCAGTTCCAGGGCCCGCAGCAGCAGGGGATAGTGCTGGGCCACGGTGAAGATCGTTTCGGGCTCGGCGCTCCGGATGACGGCGGCCAGCCTGGGTGGCGGGCTGTTCACCGCAAGCGGCAGGTAGCAGCCTCCGGCCCGCAGGCAGCCGAGCATCCCCACGCAGCACTCCACGGAGCCCTCCATGAGAAGCCCCGCCCGGGCTCCCTGGGTGAAGCCGATTTCCTGGAGGGCGCGGGCCAGCCTTCCGGCCCGAAGCGCCAGGGCCGAATAGCTCAGCGTCTCGCGTGAGCCCACCACGGCGGGAGCTTCGGGGGTCGCGCCCGCCCAGTGCCAGACCGGTTCGTGGATAAGTGGCATGTCCGGGGGGAGCATCACCGGGAAAGAACCCCCTGCGCGTCGAGGTACGCGGCGATGGCCTCCACCGTGGTCAGCTCGCCCATGAGCTCGGGGGGAACGCTCACCCCGGCCCACTCCTCCAGGGCCAGGATCAGGTGCACGTGGGCCAGGGAATCCCATCCCCGGGTGGTTCCCATGCCCGCCCCCGGCTCGAGGGATTTCAGTTTGAGGGTGCGGCCGATGAAGGCCGCCAGTTCGTCCATGGTCTTGGCTTTCATGATCAGAAGGCTCCGTAGAAGGTTCCCCAGGCCATGCGCGCGCCGGTGACGGCGGGATTGACCAGGAGCGAAAGGGCGATGAATACCAGTATCCCCGCCAGGACGGATCGGGCGATGTCTTTTGGCGTCATGGGTTCCCCCGGGGCCAGGGCAGGCAGGCGCCCGGGCCGGACGGCGTAAAGGGCCGCACGCACATCTTCACGGCCGGGAGGCCAGCCTCTCCGGGCCAGCAGGAGGCGCCGCGCGCGTGCGCGCCCGGCAGCACCCCGGCCCGGGACATGTCCGCGAGCAGAAGCCGCACCGCCTTGAGCTTGCCGATGGACGAGGGCTTGTAGCCGTAACTGTAGGGCGGGTCGGTGGACTGCTGCACCAGGAAGTCGCGCTGGTTGAGGCCGTGATCCACCACGTGGTCGGACACCACGTGCCCCATGGGGGTGATGATGGCGCGCACCGGGTCCACCACGCCGGGCTTGTAGACGGCCTCGTACTGGGCGGGGGGGATGCTGACCTCGGGCGGGAAGAACCAGACCAGGCGCACTCCGGCCTCCTGGAGCACCTCGGCGATCATGCGGGTCCAAAGGATGTCGGCCTGGGCCTCCTCGCCGGAAAACGGGCTGACGGGAGGGTTGAGCTGTACCGGTGCGTCCAGGCGCGGGTCGCCGTAGAAGTGCGCGGCCGTGTCCAGCAGCTCCAGGGTGCGCCTGCGCTGCTCGGGGCCGTCGAGCCTCGCCAGCCAGGACAATCGCCAGACCAGCGCGTCGCGGATCTCGGAGGGCTTGTTCACGGCCAGATGCGGATTGCCCCTGAAGCTCAGACCCGAGGCGTCGTTCCGGTGGCCCTTGAGCTTCTCGCGCAGCACCCACAGGGGGCGGTCCATGAGCAGCACGCTGTCCGGATCGAGGCGGTCGCGCCAGTTTTTCCCGAAGCGATCCAGGCCGCGGGCGTAGGCCCCGGAGCTCCGGATGAGATCCATGTACTGCGTGATGATTCCGGCCGACTTGGGGAAACGCTTGGTCCAGCCATCCAGGATGAACAGGGCTTCCAGGCAGGCCCGGTCCACGTCGGCGTACGGGTTGGGCTCGAAGTGGTACATGCCCGACTGGCCGTTGGCGTAGATGATGGTCTTGAGATTTTTCGCGCGCAGGGCGTGGTCGATGTACCAGATATGGTCGAGAAAGCCGGGGCCGGGGCGCCCCATGTCGTAGAAGCCCAGCCCCGAAACGCCGAACTCCTCGTCCGCCACCAGTTCGGCAGTGGCCGCGTAGGAGCTCTGCGGATCCTCGATTTCGGGCCAGCCGCCGCGGTCCAGGTCGTTGGCCACCCAGTCGTTGATGATGTAACTGGACCCGACGAAGGCGTATTTGGGCTCGTCCGCCCGGGCCGGATCGAAGATGGCGTAGGCCGGAAGCTGCTGGCGTCGGTAGACCGGGAAGTTGTCCACGTAGAGAAGGCGGGGAATGTGGGCGCACACGGCCCAGGCCAGGCAGAAGCCCAGGATCATGGCCAAAATTCCCGGCACCGGGGCCGGAACGGTTCGCGCGGACGAGGTTACGTTCATCTTCCCGCACCGCTATCCTAAATCGGAACCGTAAAAAACCCCCCTCGAAGGGGAACCTCCCCCTTGCCAAAAGATCAGGTTCGTTGTAGCCAGTCCTGCTTCACAACTTCACACACGCCGGAAACACCCCCGAGGGTGCCCGCAAGGGCCGGAGGGCGGACCCCGGCGTGGAGGAAAAAAACCCAAGGAGATTCGCTATGGCTTACGTCACCATGAAACAGCTCCTGGAGACCGGTGTCCACTTCGGCCACCAGACCCGCCGCTGGAACCCCAAAATGCGCCCCTACATCTTCGGCGCGCGCAACGGCATCCATATCATCGACCTGCAGCAGACCGTGAAGCTCTTCCAGAAGGCTCACGACTTTTTGGTCGACACCGTGGCCAAGGGCGGCCGCATCATCTTCGTCGGCACCAAGCGCCAGGCGCAGGAAGCCGTGAAGAAGGAAGCCGAGCGTTCCGGCCAGTTCTTCGTCACCAACCGCTGGATGGGCGGCATGCTCACCAACTTCCAGACCATCCGCGGCTCCATCGACCGCTTGAAGAAGCTGGAGACCGCCTTTGAGGACGGCTCCATCCACAAGCGCTACCACAAGAAAGAAATCTCCATGTACGGCCGCGAGGTCACCAAGCTGAACGCCACCCTCGGCGGCATCAAGGACATGGACGGCCTGCCCACCGCCGCCTTCATCATCGACCCCAAGCGTGAAGAGATCGCGGTGCAGGAATGCCGCAAGCTGGGCATTCCCGTCGTGGCCGTGGTTGACACCAACTGCGACCCCGACGTCATCGACTACATCATCCCCGGCAACGACGACGCCATCCGGGCCATCAAGCTCTTCGTGACCTGCGTGGCCGACGCCTGCATCGAAGGCGAAGCCTCCCGCAAGGATCAGGCCCCCGCCGCCCGCGGCGAAGCCGAAGAGGCCAAGCCCGAGCCCGCCCCCGTGGCCGAGACCGAAGCCGCCGTGGAACAGGAGGACAAATAATCATGGCTCAGATCAGCGCCAGCGCGGTCAAGGACCTGCGCGACAAGACCAGCGCCGGAATGATGGACTGCAAGAAGGCCCTCGAAGCCTGCGGCGGCGACTGCGAAAAGGCTATCGCCTGGCTGCGCGAGAAGGGTCTGTCCAAGGCCGCCAAGAAGGCCGGACGCGCCACCTCCGAAGGCGTCATCGGCTCCTACATCCACTCCAACGGCAAGATCGCCGTTCTGGTGGAGATCAAGTGCGAGACCGACTTCGTCGCCCGCGGCGACAAGTTCCAGGAGTTCGCCAAGAACGTGGCCATGCAGGTGGCCGCCGCGAACCCCATCTGCGTCTCCCCCGACCAGCTGCCCGCCGACGTGCTGGAAAAGGAAAAGGCCATCTACATGGCCCAGACCAAGGCCGAGGGCAAGCCCGACAACATCGCCGAGAAGATCGTCGAGGGGCGTATCAAGAAGTACTACAAGGAAGTCTGCCTGCTGGAGCAGCCCTTTATCAAGGACGACAAGCTCACCATCCAGGACTTGCTGAAAAACCTCGTGGCTACCCTCGGGGAAAACATCCAGATCGGCCGATTCGTCCGCATGCAGCTGGGCGAAGACGCCTCCGGGGAATAACGAAAAGCGGGCCGCAAGGCCCGTTTTTTTTGGGTAGAGATAAGAATTTTGATGAGATAAGATGCGAGAGGAAACTTTTTGAAAAAAGTTTCCTCTCGCGCTCTCCTTCAAAAACTTTTAAGTAGCTTCGCGTCGAGCACTGCAACCACGCAGACTTCACACCCGTGCCCTTCAGGATCAGACCTACATGGAAAATCTTCGTTTCAAGCGCGTCCTGCTCAAGCTCTCCGGCGAGGCCCTGGCCGGGCCCAAGGGCTTCGGCATCGATCCCGAAACCGTCAGCAATTTCTGCAAGGAGATCGTGGAGGCTGCCTCCCTCGGGGTGGAGCTGGCCATGGTCATCGGCGGCGGCAACATCTTCAGGGGCATGTCCGCCTCCGCCTCCGGCATGGAGCGCGCCAGCGCCGACTACATGGGGATGCTAGCCACGGTCATGAACGCCGTGGCCGTGCAGGACGCCCTGGAGAAGCTCGGCCTCTCCACCCGGGTGCTCTCGGCCATCACCATGCAAGAGGTCTGCGAGCCCTACATCCGCCGCAGGGCCGAGCGCCATCTGGAGAAGGGACGCGTGGTCATCTGCGCCGCCGGAACCGGCAACCCCTACTTCACCACCGACACCGCCGCCGCCTTGCGCGCCATGGAGCTCAAGAGCCAGGTCATCATCAAGGGCACCAAGGTCGACGGTGTCTACGACAAGGACCCCAAAAAGTTCGACGACGCCGTGATGTTCGACAGGCTCACCTACATGGAAGTGCTCGAGAAGCAGCTCAAGGTCATGGACTCCACGGCCGTCTCCCTGGCCATGGACAACAACATGCCCATCGTGGTCTTCAACATGTTCGTTCCGGGCAACCTCAAGAAAGTCATCACCGGCGATCGCGCCGGGACCATCGTGGAATAAGGAGGCCAGCATGCAGACCGTTATGAAGGATGCCACTTCCCGCATGGAAAAGGCAGTGGCCGCCCTGGAGAAGGAATTTTCCCACCTGCGCACCGGCCGGGCCTCCGTCGCCCTGCTGGACGGGCTCAAGGTCGACTACTACGGCACCCCCACGCCCATCGACCAGCTCGCCTCGGTTTCCACGCCCGACAGCCGCACCATCACCATCCAGCCCTGGGACCGCGCCGCGTTCGGGCTGGTGGAGAAGGCCATCCAGAAATCCGACCTGGGGCTCACCCCGGTCAACGACGGCAAGCTCATCCGCATCGGCCTGCCGCCCCTCACCGAGGACCGCCGCAAGGAACTGGTCAAGGTGGCCAAGAAGTACACCGAGGAAGCCAAGGTGGCCGTGCGCAACATCCGCCGCGACGCCAACGACGCCCTGAAGAAGCTCCAGAAGGACAAGGCCATCTCCGAGGACGAGCTGCGCAAGGGCGAGGCCGACATCCAGAAGTCCACTGATTCCTATGTGGCCAAGCTCGACCAGAGCTTCGCCAAGAAAGAAAAAGAGATCATGGAGATCTAACGCTCCCTCCCCTGACGCCCGAACGGCCCGCAGCCGCTCCCGTCCGCGCCAGGGAATGGAGTCCAGAGGGCAAAGCCCTTTGGCGGGAGAGTGCAGAGAGGGCGGCGCCCTCTCTGCCCGCCGGAGGCATCCCCTCCCCAATATCATCATGGCCCCCAAGTCGTTTCCGTCTTGGGGGCCGCCGCTCTTGAGGCAACAGGACACGCCCATATGCCAGACACATTCCGCCCGATTCCGCGCCATCTGGCCGTCATCATGGACGGCAACGGCCGCTGGGCGCAGGCGCGCGGGCTTTCGCGCAGCGAGGGCCACAAGGCCGGGACCGAAACCGCCAAACGCCTGGTGACGCGCTGCCGCGAGCTTGGCGTGAAACACCTGACGCTCTACACCTTCTCCAAGGAGAATTGGGGACGCCCGCAGGACGAGGTGCGCACGCTCTTCGATCTGCTGGTGCGCTTCCTGAACAATGAGCTGGCCTCGCTCCTCAAGCAGGACATCCGGCTCAAGGTGCTGGGAGAACTGGAAGATTTCCCCTTCGCGGTGCGCCAGGTGCTCAAGCTGGTGCTGGCGAAGACCGAGAAATGCACGACCATGACCCTCAACCTGGCGCTCAACTATTCGGGCCGGGCCGAGATTCTGCGGGCCTGCAGGCACCTGATCGAACAGGGCGTTAAGCCCGGCGACGTGACCGAGGAGCGCTTCGCTCAGGAGCTCTTCACGGCGGGCCAGCCCGACCCCGACCTGGTCATCCGCACCAGCGGCGAGATCCGCATCAGCAACTATCTTTTGTGGCAGAGCGCCTATTCTGAATACTATTTCACGGAAGTGCCCTGGCCCGACTTCGACGACGCCCAGTTGGACCGCGCCCTGGACGCATACGCCGCCAGGCAGCGGCGCTTCGGGTTGACCGGAGAGCAGGCGACGAGCGGTTTGGACGAAGACCCTTCCTGACGCTTCAGACCGGGGGGCCCAGTCACTTGTGGAGCGCCGGGGAGAAACCCGAGACCATGCCTTTCTCTTCCTTGTGGCCCCCTTCCGCACCTCCCGAAGGTGCAGGCAGCTCCATGGCGCTTGCCTTGATCTCCGGCGGCAAACCGATGAATACAGTCACCCCCGTGATACGTTCCAACTCAGCTATGGAAATCACTGAATAGCTGCTTTTCGCGACATTCTTGACGATGTATGCCCCTGCTTTTTTGTTGATTGGATCATAGATCGCCTTAAATACAAATGCAGGAACAGCCACTCTCCCGTTAAGCTTTCTAACATTAGCATCAGAGAATACCGGCCCTGTTACGACGTATAATTTTTGATTGCTAACGGCCAGTCCACGGACCGTTTCTTCGATTTCCTTCCAAATACTCCGATTGATATTCTTGTCCTGCGGGACCATGTTTGCCAGGGAGAAACTTTCCTTCTGTGACTCAACCGTGGTCATATCCGCGCATGGAGCCATATGCCCCCTATCAAACCCTGAGTGGTCATAGTCGATCAATTCTGCACGATCAGATGCCGGTAATCGTCCCTCTTTATGAAAAGCATCTTTCCTTTCCGGATGTTCTTTTGATTGGGCATCCGCTGTCAAACATTCTGCAGAAATCAAGGGAGTTCGCGTGATACCGGAATGTACGACGGCAAACTCCTGAAAGCAGAGCTCTCGTACCTTTCCTGAAACTTTGGTATTGAAAATGTCCGGTGCCTGGCTGTCCAGATAATGTTGCGGGCACACCGTCTCGGCGCAGAAACATGACAAAGGGAAAAGCAGAATACCAGCGAGGACAAGAAGATAACGTTTCATCCCAGCCTCCATGATCGGATTCGGTTTAGATGAGGACAAAACGACCTTTTCTAGAGTAGCGCCTAGCAGACGAGAATTTCAATGGCAATAAGAACGGCAAGAATCAGCAGAAAAAATGCACCAGGGGGACTCTCATCACGAGAAAATTAAATCACATCGCTCCAGAGAACTAAAGACCGTCACGCTCCCCCTTGGGAGGGCGGCGGCCCGTCCGGCAGCCTGACCCGCACCACCGTTCCCTGTCCCTGGCCCGTCTCCAGTTCGATGCCGCCTCCGTGCGCCTGGGCGATGAGCCTGGCCGTGTAGGTGCCCAGGCCCGTGCCGCCGTGCTTCCCGCTGGTGGCGTACTTTTCGAAGAAACGCTCCCGCACGTCCTCGGGCACGTCGCGGTCGTTGGCCACTTCCACCACGGCCCAGCCCGTTTCGCGCCTCAGGCGCACCTCGATGGACTCCCCAGGATTGGAGGCTTCCAGGGCGTTCTTCATGAGGTTGGCCAGCAGCGTGTAGCAGAGAAGCTCCTCGCCCGGCGCGTGGAACGGCTCCTCGCAGGCCTGGAGGTTCAGCTCCATGCGCGCCGAGCGGTAGGGGCCGCCGCATTCGTCCCAGACGCAGCGCACCAGGGTGGCCAGGTCCAGCCGTACGGGCTCCAGGGCGTAGGTGCCGCGCTCCATGCGGTAGAACGAGAGCGAGAGCGTGATCATGGACTGCATGCGCCGTCCGGATTCCAGCATGAGCCGCACCATCTCGCGCTGCCGGTCCGTGAGGTTCTCGGCGTCCAGCAGGAACTGAGGCAGGGTCAGGATGGCCGACAGGGGGGACTTGAGGTCGTGACGGGTCATGCGTTCCACGTCCTCGCGCAGTTCCTCGGCCTTGAGCCGGTCGGTGACGTCCACCACTGCGCTGGCCAGGGCGTCGCTGAAGTGCTCCATGTAGTCGGTGGCCATTTCCGGCAGGTAGCGCTGGGGGCTCACGTCGGTGAAAAGCAGGAATCCGGCCCAGCGGCCCTCGTGGAAGCGGTCCTCCAGCGGATAGGCGAAGCAGGAGCCCCACCGGCGGACTTCGGCCTGTGAGAACAATCCCCGGGGCGCTTGCGCCGCCGGCCCCACGAAACTCCTGTTCCCGGCCGCCAGCACTTGGGCGGCCAGGGCGTCCAGCTCCTGCCGGGGAAGCGTGGGGAACCCTTCCGGCAGATAGCCGCCGAACTGGGCCCGGTCCAGGATCAGCCGGAGCATACCCACCTTGAAAAGCGTGCGCAGGCGCTCCAGCAGGTCCGGCAACGCCTCCAGCCCGCGCAACGAATCCACCAGCTCGAATGCCTGGCGGAACCGGTCGAAGGACCTGAGCGTGTCCTCGTAGCGGCGCTTGTTCGCCTCGATGCCCTCCTCGAGCCTGCGGGCCTTGAGCGCGGCCAGGGCCGCGGCTTCCTCCAGGGTTGCGCGCTCAGCCACCACTCCCAGCACCGACTGCCGCAACGCCTCGGCTTGTCCGGCCAGGAGCGGCGAGCGAATCTCCCGGGCCGAACGCTCCAAGGATTCGAGTTGTCCCAGCAGGGACGAAAGGAGCAGGTGACCGTGCATGGCCCAGTCTAGCCCATGCCGGCGCAAGTGGAAAGCGGCGGATGCCCCGGAACGCTATGGATGATCGACTAGGAATCTCAATCCTATATGAGAATTCCTTTCCTTTTTGCCGAAAACGCCTTAACAAGGAAAAGCACAGCCCTAAGCGGTTGTTTATCCTCTGGATCTTCCTGAATCATTTCAATAAATGGAACCTCGACATTGAAGAAACGATTCGGCATCCGCTTGAGGACCCTGCGCCAGACCGCCAATCTGACTCAATCGGATCTGGCTGAAATGGTTGGCATTTCAGATCGTTACCTCGGGAAGATGGAACGGGGGCTGGTCTCGCCATCCTTCGAGTACGTCGAGAAAATCGCCAGCGCCCTCGGCATCGAACCCGCCACCCTGTTCCTTTCCGCACCTGTTCCGCCCCATCAGAACCGCCCGGCCGCCATGCGAGTGGCCGGAACCGAAACCGGCGGCCCGCTCCAGCATATTCCCGGCATGACCATCAAGCTGGTGGACCCCGGCATGCACATCATCTGGGTGGCCAGCAGCGACCCGCAAGCGCCCTGCAACAGAGGCGTCGACTGCTCAGGGATGCGCTGCCACGAGATATTCCAAATGCGCGCCGACCCCTGCCCGGGCTGCCAACTCGCCGAAGCCCTGGCCTCGGGCGCCGTGCGCGAGAAGACAATCGCCGCCCCTTCCGGGAGGAAGTACGCCACCCGCAGCGAACCCATCCGGGGGGCGGACGGCAGGATATGGGGCGGCGTCCACATCGCCCTGGACATCACCGGAAGCGACCAGATGAAAAAGGCGCTGCGCCAAGTCCAGCTGCGGCTCGATCACCTCTTCGCCGGCGGATCCGTCGTCCTGTATGTCCGCAAGGCCAGCGGCAGCCATCGGACCACGTACGTCTCGGAAAACGTGCGCGAAATACTCGGCCACCCCCCCGAGGCATTCCTCAAGTCATCCGGCTTCTGGCTTGCCCAGCTCCATCCCGAAGAGCGCGAGAAGTATCTCGCGAGGCTCCCCCTGCTCTTCGACCAGGGCCGGCTGTCAATCGAGTACCGCTTCCGGCACGGGAGCGGCGGCTGGCGGTGGATACGCGACGATCTGCGCCTGGTGCGCGACGATGCAGGCAACCCCCTGGAAATAGTCGGCTCATGGCTGGACATCACCGCTACCAAAGCATTCGAAAAGGTCATGCGCGACTCGCAATCGAGACATCACACTCTCTTTGAGGGCAACTGCACAGTGCAACTGCTCATCGACTCGGAAACGAAAGCCATCATCGACGCCAATCCTGCCGCCTGCGCCTATTACGGCTATCCGCGCGAAGTGCTGAAACAAATGAGTATCGGGGACATCAACACGCTCCCCCCCGATGAACTCGCCCGCGAACTGGCCCTGGCAGGTTCATCCGGCAAAGACATCTTCCACTTCCTGCACCGCCTGGCCAACGGCGAGATCCGGGAGGTCGAATCACGGGTCACACCCATGCGCTACGGGGACCGGGCTATCATCCACTCCCTGATCATCGACGTCACCGCCCGCAACTCGGCCGAGAGGCAAGCCCTGGCCGCCACGGCGCTGTGGGAGTCCCTCTTCGAGAACTCCCCGGGCAGGGTGGCCATGCTGGACGGGGAGCGGCGGATCATCCGGTGCAGCGCCCTGTTCGCCAAGGACGCCGGAGCCTCACCCGGTGAGCTCGCCGGGGCGCAATGCCTGTTCCTGGAGCCTGGCGAGAACGCCCTGCCCGCGGCCGACGGCGCGACGCCAGTCCGGCTGCGCATCGGCTGCCGCCCTTCTTCCTTCCAGGCACTCGTCACGGATATTTCTGCCAACGATTCCCCGGCCCGCTACATGGTTGCAGCGTACCCCGAGCGCATGCGGACCGAACCGTGACCAGGCCCGACGGGCACCTAGGCTCTTCGCCGCTGAACCCACCCCAGCAAGAAAAGACCGACAATGGCAGTCAAATACGCTGACGGTTCAGGGATCGGTGCTGTGGAAGAGATTCTTACAAGCTGTATACCGTTCAAATTTGCCTCTGGAAATCCTATCCCCCCCGTACCGACCGCAGACATTGTAAATGTGATATCGCCAGTCACGCCTGCAGCCACCAGAAACTCGGCATAGGAGCTGTAAAGCCCCTGTATCGGCACACCATCCGACGCCACAATCTGACTCATTCCATCTACAACAAACAATGTCGCACGTCCGATATTATCGGCCACAGATTCGAGAATCAATTGATACATTGCTCCAGGGATCAACCCAGACAGTGTGACCGATCCCGGTCCGTCATGCCCACTTGGGTTGCCGTTTCGCATGCTATCCGCAAACAAATAAGACGACAGAAGATCATGCTGCGGCGCGCTACCGAAGATGGGAGAAAGGTTGCTGATGTCGATGAAAGAGTCTGGCGTAGAATAACTCAACAGCACTGATGTTGGCGCTCCAGAGGCATCAGTAAGAGGGATATTGCTTGCGCTCATTCCAGCCGAAGGTCCACTCACAAAATTGTTGGTAATCAGATTCCAACTGTTCCCAGCCGTTCCGCTTACCACCCCCGGCCCTGTATATTGAGGGGTAGGCCCGCCGAAGGGGGCGCCATCATTATTCTCGCCGAACTGGACATTGACCAGCTTGTGTGAATCGACCTGAGGAATCGCGCGAAGCTGAATGCCATTCAAGTTAGCCTCAGGAAATCCTCCAGTACCCGCCGCAGACATTGATATAGAAATGTTGCCACCAACATCTGCCCGGGAAATAAAGTCTGCAAAATTGTTGTTGACGCTAAATGTCGTTGATCCATTCGGCGTTACGGTTTGCGTGACGCCGCCAACAGAAAATGTCGTCCCTCGACCAATTTCGTCTGCGGCAGAGTATACGAGCGTCTCGTAATAGGCATTCGGAGTCAGCCCTCCAAAGACCACCGTGCCAGGACCGTCGTGCCCTGTCGGGCTGCCGTTTCTATTCGAGTCGGCAAAGAGGTATGACGTCATCAGGTTCCGCTGCGGTGTTCCATTGAAAATAGCTGACAGATTGCTCACATCGATAAAGGAATTCGGAGTTGTGTAACTCAACGTTACTGAAGAAGAGCCTCCTGCGGCGTTGGTTAGCGGGATATTGCTCGCGCTTAGCCCGGAAGAGGGACCCGGCAAGAAGGGGCCTGCGATGAGGTTCCAATTATTGGAGGACGCCGAAAACACCCCCGGACCGGAATAGCTTGGCGTAGGGCCGCCGAAGGGATAGCCATCGTTGGTTTCGCCAAACTGAACATTTATCAATGCATTCGCATCTACAGATACGGCTGCACGCCCTTGGCTAGGAATGCAAAAGATGGAAACAAGAAAACAAATATACGACAGGAACCGCATCAATGACTTTCTATTTTCCATGGCCGCATCCCCCTTCAGATTGTCGAATCCTCCAGACAGCACCATCCTTTGTGTAAACTTGCTACTTAGTTAACCAGGCAACAATTAACACAATAAAGCAATAAACGGTCCACGCGCACTCCACATGATATCAGTTGATTGCGGACGAGATGATTACCGGCGTTGTAAAATTAGTCGACAAATGGCAAGAAAGCCTACATCCACAGGGACCGACCGGGGACCAGCGTTATCAAATCAGACTCAAACGCAGGCAAGATTGGAAAATCACCCGTATAATTGACATGCCGCACATGAGAAAGACGCTTTATATCCCTTATCCCGAAAAGTTGTTCCGGTGCGAGTCCACCCCAGGGCACCACTACGCATTCGTGCGCCTCCTTCACGTGACGACGAAACGACGCCTCGAGCACGCGCCCCCTTTCGCCCTGGCTCTCCCGGGGTTCGAAGCATGTTTGTGCCGGGCCATCCTGCTCCGTGCTAAAACCCTGCAGGCGTTGGACGCAGGAGGCCGGCGCCTTCCCGGGGAGGCTTCCTGACGCACTGCAAGGCAAGCTTGCCACCGGCGTGATTATTCTCTAGACAACACGTTTCCGGTCGGGGCGTAGCGCAGCCTGGCAGCGCACCTGCCTTGGGCGCAGGGGGCCGGAGGTTCAAATCCTCTCGCCCCGACCAATTACTTTCCCAAAGATCAAGGGGTTAGCTCTGCCCGAGCTAACCCCTTTTTCTGTCAGATAACCTTAGAACCATCCCTAGGGCCAATGCCTGTTTTGACTTCGGGCGATCTTTCCACACAGGTTGACAATTCCATAAGCTGGCTGAACCAGCCGAACATTGGTCAATGGAATTTTGAATTCCTTGTCCAGACAATACGGCGTTTAACCTGGGATTTTATTTTATTACCAATGGAGAGACATGTATCCAATATGGAGAGCACAACACAAAGAACTCTAACCATATAGTTACTCGCCTTGCCTCGGTGAAACAGATGAAAGCCGTTTAGCATTCTGATGGTCTCCCCACTCGAAAGATCAGTGCATAAAAAGCCGGGGTAAACAGCAACGTCAGCACAGTGGCCACCAAGAGCCCGCCCATAATGGCGTAAGCCATCGGTCCCCAGAAAACGTTGCGGCTCAGCGGGATCATGGCCAAGATGGCGGCAAGGGCCGTGAGACTCACAGGTCGTGACCGTCTGATGGTGGACTCGATTACGGCCTCCCATTCCGACATCCCTTCCCGCAGATTCGCGGCGACCTGGTCAACCAGAATGACAGTGTTGCGCATGATCATCCCTGCCAGGGAAAGCACGCCAAGCAAGGCCACGAAGCCGAAAGGCTTGTTGAACAGCAGCAATGCGCCGGTCGCCCCGATCATCCCAAGAGGGGCGGTGGCCAAGACCAGAAACAGGCGGGAAAAGCTTTGCAATTGCAGCATGAGGAAAAACAGCATGAGGCCGCCGGTAAGCGGGAGCAAAACCGCTATGGCTAAGTTCGCCTTGTCGCTTTCCTCCAGCGCGCCGCCAACTTCTATCCGGTATCCGGACGGCAACTTTGTTTTCAGAGTCGCAAGCAGGGACTCGATTTCCATTGCCACGTCCGGGGCCTGCACCCCGGAGACCACTTCGGACCGGGCGGTGATCATCAGGTCGCGGTTTCGCCGCCACAGTATCGGGTCCTCGTGGACATACTGAACCTTGGCCACTTGGGAGAGCGACACGGCATGACCGTTCATGGTGGTGATCGTCAGGTCCCGCAATCGATCCGGGCTTAAACGCTCCTCCGGCGCGGCCCGCGCCACGACGTTCACCAGCTCGATGCCGTCCCGGATCTGAGTGATTGTGACTCCCGACAGCAGCATCTGAAGGGCCTTGGCGATATCCTGGCGGGTGAGGTTCAGAACGCTGGCCCGATCCTCATCCACCACCAGGCGGATGGACTTGGCTTGCTCGTTCCAATCCAGATTCACGTCGCGCGTTTTCGGGTTGGAACGCATGATGTCCCGCACCTGATGGGCGAACTCACGGACCTTGAGCGGGTTGGGCCCTATGACGCGAAATTGTACCGGAAACCCCACTGGGGGGCCGAGGCTCAGGATGGTGACGTGCACCCTGGCCTGGGGCAGGCCGCCGTTGGCGACGAATTCCTCGATCCTGGCCTTCACCCGGTCCCGGGCATCGGCATCGGCGGCGTACAAAACGCAGACGCCGTAACTTACCCTGGGAAGTTCCGGTATCATGGGCAGATACCAGTGCGGCGCGCCTGAGCCGATGTAACTGGTGCGGGTCAGGATCTCAGGATCGGTTTTCAGAAATGCTTCCATGGTCTTCACGGCGTTCAAGGTGACATCAAAGGCGCTGCCTTCCGGAAGCTGGACTTCCACCATGACTTCCGGCCGGGACGAATTTGGGAAGAATTGGCGCTGCACGTGCATGGAACCGATTATTGAAAGGATGAAGAGCACGGATGTGACAACGACGACGGCCTTGCGGTTCCCGACGCACCAGACGACGACCCGGCGGATGGCGCGATAGGGGGGCATGTCATAGATCGCGCGCGCGTCGTGATGCGATTTCCTGGAATAATCCGGCAACAGCTTCATTCCTAAATACGGGGTGAAATACACCGCCACGAGCCATGAGATAACGAGAGCGATGCCAACCACATAGAAAATACCGCAGGCGTATTCTCCGGATACGGATTTGGCCAAGCCAACGGGCAGAAATCCCACCGCCGTGACCAACGTGCCGGTCAACATGGGAAAGGCGGTGGCGTTCCAAGCGAAAATGGCGGCTTTGATGCGATCGAGCCCCTGCTCCATTTTCACGGCCATCATTTCCACGGAAATGATAGCGTCATCCACCAAAAGCCCCAGGGCGATGATGAGGGCTCCCAGGCTTATGCAGTCCAGGCTCATCCCGAAGGCCTGCATGACGGTCATGACCATGGCCATGACCAGGGGCACGGCCAGGGCCACCACGAAGCCCGCCCGCCAACCGAGAGAAAGAAAGCTCACGGCCAGAACGATGACCAGCGCCTCGGCGAACGACCGTAAAAATTCGCCGACCGATGCGTCCACCACCTTGGGCTGATCCGCCACTTTGGTGATCTCGATACCGAGAGGGAGCTTTCCCCGGATGCGCGACAAGGCCTGGTCGAGGTTGCGTCCAAGGTCCAGGATATTGGCTCCCTTGGTCATGACCACGCCCAGGGCGATGGCTGGCTTGTCTTCATGGCGGACCACGAAGGAGGGCGGGTCCTCAGGGCCGCGGCGAAGCGTGGCCACGTCGCCCAGGCGAAAGGTCTTTCCTCCGCTTTGCACCGGCACCGCAGCCAGGGCGCTTGTGCCTTTAAGGGTTCCGTTCATCCGCAGATAGATGGTGTCGGCTGCGGTTTCCAGAGAACCCGCTGCCGACACCTCGTTTTGCTTGGCGATGGCGTTGAAAACATCCTGCGCGGCAACCCCAAGCGTGGCCAGCTTGACATTGTTCAACTCCACGAAGATGCATTCCGCCTGCTCTCCATAAAACCTCACTTTGGTCACATCCGGAACGCGCAGCAAGTCTTGGCGGATGATTTCGGCCTGGTCTTTCAGGTCGCGGGCAGTGGCCTCCTCCGCGGTGAGCAGATAGAGCACCGAGTCCACATCGCCGAATTCGTCATTGAAGTAGGGGCCGGCCACGCCCTGGGGCAGGCTGCCTTTCATGTCGCCCACACGCTTGCGGACCTGGTACCAGCATTCATTGACCGCGGAAGGAGGTGTGGAATCGTATAAAGTGAGCTGCATGACCACGCTTCCCGGGCGCGAATACGTTTTCACCTTTTCCACGTGGGGGGCCTGCAGGATCTCCTTTTCAATGGGGTCGGCCACGAACCGCTGCATTT
This sequence comes from Fundidesulfovibrio terrae, assembly GCF_022808915.1. NCBI lineage: Bacteria > Pseudomonadati > Thermodesulfobacteriota > Desulfovibrionia > Desulfovibrionales > Desulfovibrionaceae > Fundidesulfovibrio > Fundidesulfovibrio terrae. Next base: position 79,191 of record NZ_JAKZFS010000002.1, on the reverse strand, counting down.
CATCGGCAGTGGCTCCGGCCCAATTGGCGTTTATGACCATGTCCTTGATGGTGAATTCCGGATCCTCCGCCCGCCCGAGCCGCGTGTACGACCACAGGCCGGATACGGACACGAGCCCGACAAGAAAGAGCGTCATTGCCCGATGGGTGACGGCCCACTCCGACAGGTTGAAGCGGTTCATCTCTCGACAACCTTGTTCGACTCGTCCAGGCGGACCGACATCCCTGGGTCCAGCATTTGAACGCCGGTGGCCACGATCGTCTCACCTTCGGCAAGCCGCCCTTGGACCAGGACATCCCTATCGGCGTAACGCGCGATCACAACCGGCCGTAGTGACAGCTTCCCCGTGTCCGGCTCAACGACCCACACGCCCGGGCCTTTGCCCTGTTCCAAAAGGGCGGTTGATGGGATGCGTACGAGCTTGTCGGAGGTCTTCCGCGAAAGGCGCAGCGTGGCGGACATCCCCAGGCGCGCGCGTTGGTCGCCGTCGACCAGGGTGAACCGCACGGCGTATGTCCGGGTGGCGGGGTCGGCGCAGGGCGAGGTCTCCCTCAACACGGCCTTGTAGCGCGTATCGCTCTGGGACCAGAGACTGACCTCGGCGTCGGAGTTTTCGATATCCCGAAGACACCCCTCGGGGATGTCCGCCTGCACCTCGAGAGCTCCGTCCTGGGCCACGGCCACCACCGCCTGGCCCTGAGTGACGACTTGGCCCCGTTCGGCATTCACCTTGGTGACCACTCCGTCGTCGTTGGAGGTCAAGCTGGCGTAGCTGAGTTGGTTCCGCGCCAGTTTGAAGGCTCGATCGGCCTTTTCCAGACGGGCCTTGGCCTCGTCGGACTGCAGGCGTTTCAAATCGTATTCGGATTGGCTCACCACATGCCGGGAAAGCAGATACGTATAGCGTTTTTCCTCGGCGGAAGCCTGGGAGACATTGGAAGACGCGGCCTTCAACTCCGCTTGGGCGCTCTCCAGGGACAGGCGAAAATCCTTCTCGTCGAGTACCGCAAGTTTCTGCCCCTGGCGCACCAAGTCGCCTTTGTCCACCAGCCGCCGTTCAATTCGTCCCGACACCCGGAAAGACTCATCCACTTCGTGCCGGGCAACAATGACGCCTGGATAGGTCCTGCTGTCGGATTCGGCCGCCAAGGCGACCCGGACCGTCTTGACCACAGGCCGGGGTGGAGGGAAGGCTTTCTCTTCGGAGCACCCCGGTGATGATCCCAGACAAAGCGTACAGAGCAAGAGCGGCACAACCCGGGCCGATGCGTTCTTTCCCATCTCGAAAATGGATACGCCAAAAGGAGACATATACGTTGTCCGCACTTACTGTTGCGTGTTCTGGAGCGTCACGCGCTAATCCCCCGCAGCACTATGGCCGCCAGGTTCAACAAGTCCGCTTCAATTCGTTTTTCTCCACCTGAATTCGCGGCGTCAGCTATCTGGCGTTCTACCAGGGCAGGATAGGTGAAGGCGGAAAAAGCATTCTGCAGGGCGAGCGACGTCGCAGGAATATCCACTTCCTTGAAAGCGCCCGCTTTGATTCCATTTGACAATATTCCCTGCACCATAATATCCATTCTATTGACATGTTCTTGTATGACAGTCCAATACTGCTCAACAGCCTTGACAACCATCTCGTGCACCCGTTGCTCTTTGATTACATTGTCCTTCACCGCGCGAAAGTATTCCAGCATAAACAGCGACAGACGCTGTTGTGCACTGCTTGTTGAATCTATTATCGATTTGCATCGATCCTCAATTCTCAGGACAACCCGCTCGCAGATGACTTCGTTGATTGAGGCCTTGGTCGGAAAATAGCGGTAGACATTCGCCTGGCTCATACCAAGGGCTTTGGCGATCTCCCCCACGGTTGTCTTGGAATAGCCCACGCTCCGGAAAAGGGCTTCAGCCGCATCAACAATGCTGGCTTTGACTGCCAAGGAATCGCTCAGCGGAGTCTTCTTTCGTCCCATATCCACTCACCTTTCATCGCCTTCGGCTAGGCCGGCGCCTGCGTTTAGTGAAAAAAATTTATTGATGAAAATTAATAATTATCACAATTTGGTCAAGATAAATTTTCATCCAGACAATACACTGAAATATTGCACTAAGTTCTGATGGACCGGGTGGCTGGCTATGGCTTGGTCAAGCGGGCCAACGACGGGCGGGGGCGCTAGAGCATGTGCAAACCGTGCGTAAAACACATGTCCACTCACGGGATTTCATCACCACTCGTTTCCACATAATCTATTGAACTCGCTTACGAATCAAACGCAAACCGGGCGGTTCCACAGTTCTCTCTCGCCGGTTGCCCTGATAGTCTGAAGCAGTCATCCCTTCACGACGTCTTTTACGACACACTTGTTAGAAGATGTCGCCAATTCGTCAGGCCTTTGTCGTAAAATCTTGAGGATTATCCAATCATTTCATTGGATATATGCATAACCCTCATCTGGGCGCAGGGGGCCGTGAGTTCAAATCACGCCGCAACGACCAATTACTCTCCAAAAGAAAAAGGGATCAGCTCCACTGAGCTGATCCCTTTTTCTGCCGGATAACCGGGGCGGACAACCTCTTGGCCTCCCCAAGGGCCTACGCCTGCCCCACCCTTCCGAAGCGAGTCATTTTTCCCCTTGCCGGGGTTGTCTGCTTTTGCCTGGAGTTGGCGATTCCACCACTACCTCTTTGTGCTCGCGGTTTGAGCTTTCTAAAACCTACTCGAATCATAGCGCCCCGAGGCCATACTCCTCAAGCCTTCCCACGGGCCAGATTCAGGGATAATGAGGCTCCATGGCGTCACTCCTCGCGTCCTCGCATTCTGGATCGGCAAAACATACACTGCTCGCGGAACCCATCATGCTTAAATCCTACCTCCTCTTCCGCTGCTGTAACGAAGGCGTCAGGAAGCCGGTGTTTTTTTCGCTGCGGATTCAAAAGAAGCACGGGAAGCCCCAACCTGGCACAGGATGCATCACCCCGAAAACGACCTCCTCCACCTTGGCCCTGTCCTGAACGACCTCGCGAGGCCACGCCCATGATCCTGCCCCGGCACACACACTCCATCGCCGCCCTGGCGACCCTGATCCTCCTTTCCTGCGCTGGGTGCTCCCTGCAGAAAGAGACTGCGCCTGTCGCCGAGCGCGGAGTGCTCGACCTTTCCGGATGGGAACCTACCCGGGACGGGCCGGTGGCCCTTGACGGCCAGTGGGAGTTCTACTGGGATCGGCTCCTGGCCCCCGTGGATTTCCGGGAGGGGGCTGAGCGGCCCGCCATGTCCGGCTATTTGCGCCTCCCGGGCTTCTGGAAGGACCATGAGCTCGACGGCCGCCGCCTGTCGGGCGAGGGGCAGGCCACGTTCCGCCTGCGCCTGCTGCTCGGTCCAGGCGCCCACCGGCTGGGGGTGCGTTTGTTTTCCTTGCCTGCCGCGTACCGTCTGTGGGCCAACGGGCGGCTCGTCGCCAGCGCCGGTGTGGTTGGGCGGACCAAGGAGGCCGAGACAGCGGAGCGCTCCCTGGTGATGGCGGACCTTCCGAACGAGGGTGGCCCGGTTGACCTGGTTCTACAGGTGTCAAACCATTATTTCCGTCGTGGAGGCGTGCATTACCCCGTCCTGTTGGCGGACATGGACCAATTGGAGCAGGCCCATGTCCGCACGTGGTGCTGGTCCATGTTCTTTACGGGCGTGCTCCTGCTGGCGTTCGCATACCACATGATGCTGTACTTCCTCAGAAAAAAGGACGTCTCCACGCTTTATTTCGGGCTTGACTGCCTTGTACTTTCGATATTGTATATCACGATGGACTCTTCAGAATGGCTCATAAGGCTGGTTGTTCCGGGCGTGAGTATAGAAGCTGCGACAACAATATGCTTCATCTGCTACGCAATATACCACTCTATAATATATAGATTTTTCATGTCACTATACAAAAATGAATTTTGCATCCAAATACAGCAGTTCTGCGACATAAGGAGTGGCGCGGCTCTGTTCGCTGTATTGTTCCTATCGAAGAGCGCTGTATACGACATGCTTCCCGCCTTCGCTGTCTCGTCCCTTTTCATTAATGCCTGCTATATAGTGTCCCTGGGGCTGTGCGTGCGGCGAGGCAAAGACGGGGCGCTCTTCCTGCTGGGCGGGTGCGTCATCCTGGCAGCGGCGTCCCTCAGCGAACTGTACCACCACATTTTCAGCACAAGCCCCGGGACAATCTTTCCCATGGGATTGACCGCGTTCGTGCTGTCTCAGGCGTTCGTGCTAGCCAAGCGTTTCACCAGCGCGTTCACCGCCGTGGAGAACCTTTCCCAGGCGATGGAATCCAGCAACGCCGCCCTGCGGGCTGAGATGGAGGAGCGCAGCCGGCTTGAGCGCGAGATAGTCTGCGTCAGCGAGGAGGAGCGCCGCCGCCTGAGTCACAACCTGCACGATGGTCTTTGCCAGCAGCTCACGGGGGCCCGTCTGCGCTGCGCGGTCCTGGGGCGCGAATTCTCTGAGAAGTCCGGCCTCACCCCGGGCTTCCAGCAGCTTTCCACCCTGCTGGACAAGGCCGTAGACCACGCCTATGACCTCTCGCGAGGCCTCTGGCCTGTCGAACACGAGCAGACAGGGGGGAAGCCTTCGCTAGAGGCGATGGTGCAGCGGTTCCGGGAGTCCAGCGAGTTCCACATCGAACTGCGCCAGGGCATTGCCTGCGACAGCTGCTCCAACAGCCATCTTACGCAGATTTTCCGCATAGCGCAGGAGGCCATAGCCAACGCCGTGAAGCACTCGGGCGGCTGCCGCATCTGCGTGGCGCTCCGCTGCGCTGCAGGCGGGGCTATCTCGCTCACCGTCAGCGACGACGGGCAAGGAAGAAAGACGGACCGTCCAACACCCGGCGGCCTGGGATTGCGGATCATGGCCCACCGGGCCAGGGTTGCCGGCGGCGAGCTCGTCGTCTCCGACGCGCCCGAGGGAGGGACCGTGGTGGTCTGCACCGCGCCCTGCGACAATGGGAATAAACGGCCGGATACCGGTTGAGCCCCGCCGGAAATCATGATGTTCATCTCAATCCGTGAGGATGCGGATGAACAAACACACGAGCGGACACCGATGAACAGCCATGCACGAAACGACATCCGGGTTTTCCTGGCGGACGACCACCCGGCCATACGCCAGGGGCTATCGCTCCTTATGGCCCAGGAGAACATCGTTGTCTGCGCCGAGGCCGAGACCCGCGAGGAGACGTTGGCCGGCATCGACTCGGCCAGGGCCGACATCGCCGTGGTGGACCTCTCCCTGGGCGAGGAAAGCGGGCTCGACCTCATCAACGAACTGACCGGCCACAACATCCCGGTGCTGATCTACTCCATGCACGAGAATCCCGAGATCATTGAGCAGTGCTTCAAACGCGGGGCCTCCGGCTACGTCTCCAAACGGGATGAAGCCTTCGCCCTGCCGCGCGCCATCCGCGACGTGCATGCGGGCAAACGCCACCTCAGCCCGAGGGCTGCTCAATGTGTTGCGTCGCGGGCGCTCCAGCCTGTCGTCCTCCCCCTCAGCGCCCGCGAGATGCAGATCATGACGATGCTCGGCCAGGGCGACTCCAACAAGGACATCGCATCCGAACTGGGCCTCAGCGTCAGGACCGTCGAATCATACTTCGCCAGGATCATTGAAAAGATCGGGGTCGAAGGCATGAAAGAGCTCAGGAAACACGCCATCCGAATCCAGAAATAGCCCCCTCGTCCTTTCCGCCGCGCCACCTCCTGTCGCGCACGCTCCCGCCGGACGCCGCACCGCCACGTTCTGTATTGCCGCATCCCGCGTCCGTAAAATCCCCCACACGTGCCCGTGAAACCCCGCTTCTCCAAAAAAGCTGGAGAGATTACCAGGGAGCGCATGTTTGGCGTCCTGGCGGGTGCGGCGCACGCCTGCGCCCCTTGTCCCCAAGGTTGACCGGACTGAAGTAGGGATTGTCGTTCAACACTCTGACTGCGGGGAGAAGCACCCCCCACTGCGGGAGAACCGATCATGAGGGTAAAGATCGTTTTGGCGACGTTGGCTTTTCTTCTGTTTGCCTCGACCGGAATGGCCTACGACAGGGCATGCACGTACATCAGGGGTTGTAATTTTAAAAAATGCAAATACAAGACTGTTGGAGAGTCTATCGACGAGGCCTTCGAAAGGCCGGCATGGGAATCCGGCAAGGCTGATGACGGGTCGTTGATTGTCAACGTCACGGGAATCGTCACTTGGCAGGGAAAACGTTACAATGTGCTCATGCAGTTTGCGCCAAGGCCAAATGGCTTTGATACCAACGGTGTAGCCTTCAACGGAAAAGAAATGGGCAAGGAATTCCTGAGTACTTTCGTCACGGAATTGTGTAAATAGATTCAAAGGCGTGGTCCGCAATGTGCGCTGGCTGACCATCTGCAGCCGCCCCCCACCCAAGGAAAGCAGCATGCTCATTCGTTCCTATCGACGCGCCCTCGTGAAGGCGCTCGCCTTGCCGGCCTTCATGGGACTGTGTCTCGCAACCGCCGCCTTCGCCGCCGACAAGCCTCAGATAGCCCTCGCCATGGGGAGCAGCAGCGCCAGCCTGAAAGGCGAGATCCAGGGGATGGACCGCGACACCTACCCCATAACGGCCAAGGCCGGACAAACCATGCGGGTGAAGGTTTCCAACAAGCTGAAGCTGGTGATCTTCCATATCAAGATGCCCGGCGAGGACGGCGCCTACCTACCCAAGGCCGGCGAAGAGGACGACGCCACTGCGTGGGAAGGGACCCTGCCGGTGAGCGGCGCCTATAAGATCATCGTCGGCGCCATGCGCGGAAAGGACACCAAATACACCCTGGATGTTCAGATCTCGAACTGAATGTTGAGCTCATGGATTCGCAGGGGCGGATGTGGCCGGCGCCGCGGAGTTCAGCAAGTTCAGGAGTGACGTGCCCGAGGGGTGGACGGCGAAAGAGGAAGCCAAGATGACCTCGCAGAGGCAAAGCCCGCGATCCTCCGCGCACGGCGGGCGCGGCATCTGGCTGTTCTTTATTTTCGCCCTGCTGTCGTTGCCGCTCGCCGGGGGAGTCTGGGCGAAGCAGCAGGCCCAGGAGGTCCGGCTGCCGCCTGGAATGGAGGCGAAGGCCAGCGCTGTATGCGGCATGACGGATGTCTACGACTGCTACACCAACCACAAGTACGGATACCTCCTCGCCTGGCCCAAGAAGCTTCTGGCCGCCCAGGGGGAATCGGACGCGGGCGACGGGCAGGTCTTCAACGCCCCGGGCGGCCGGGCGCAACTGACATGCTGGGCCGGGTTCAACAGCGTCTTGAAGCAGTCCCTCAAAAAGGTGTTCCAGGAGGCGCAGCAGGAGCCGGGCCTGCAGGTGACTTACAAGAGCCTGGGAAATGATTTCTTCGTCGTCTCCGGCCTCAAAGACGGAAAGATCCTCTACAGGAAGACCGTGATGACCGACTTGGTCCAGACGACCTTCGTGCTGACGTACGACCAGGCCCTGAAGGACGAGTTCGACCCGCTCGTGGGCAACATCGCGAAGTCCTTCATCGCGCACCCCGCGTTCATGTGACTTAAGCGGCGGCTTCGCGCCTCAGTATGAAACCCGAGAGCCAACCGCGCCCGCTATTCGGAGGAAAGAAAGCCATGCACGGTACCGTGAGAGCGATGCGTCTTCTGTTTCTCCTTCTCGCCCTCGGCCAGCCCGGGACGGCGTCCGCGCAGGGACCCAGCCGGGCGGACTGCGCGCCCCAGGCCGCCGAGCCCGCGACATTCCCCCTGACCCTCAAAGGCACGACCCTGGACATCGGCCCCACTTTGGACCGAAAGGCCCTCGTCGCGCAGATCCGGAGCGCGCTGGCCGGTGAGGCTCCGTCGATACTCACTGCCGAGCGCCTGCAGTATGACTACATCGCGGCGGAGGGCGAGGGCCCAGTCTCGGTGCTGGTTGATTTCGACCGCAAGGGCAGGTGGGAGGTGATCAGAGTCGACTCCTACCTGAAGCAGCAGAACCCCGTGGCCCAGGAATTGGCCGCCTGGCTCACGCAACATGTGGGGCGGGGCCGGAAGGCGGGCAAGGATACCATCTGGCGCCAAGGCGGCATGCAGTTCCGCCTGCACGAGGCGCGGGACGCCGGCGAGGACTCCACCTACGGGATCACGATCATCCGCAACCGGGCGTAATAAAAGGGATCGCAACAAACCTCAAAGGGGATATAGGTGAATGTCATGGAAGCAGGCAGGACCACCATTCGCTTGGCGGCATTGTTTCTGGCTGTTGCGTGGGCAGGAACCTTCGGTGTTTCTGAAGCTTTTGCGCAGGATGCTGATGTGACTGCAGCCGTGAAGGCACGCTATGAGAAGCTCTTTTCCGAGTACTCACGCTTCATGATGAATCCGACCAAGACAAGCCCAAGTGCCATAACATTTTCAATCAAAAACAACATGGTTTCGAAAGAATTGAAAGCGCTGTTATTAAAGGACGAGGCGTGTGCAAGGAAAGGTGGAGGCATCTGCAATCTTGACTTTGACTTCTTGCTCAATGGGCAAGACTCCTGCAAACCACTTAAAATTGTTGATGCATATCAAAATAAGAATACGTACGTCCTGAAAGTCAGCAACAGGATTGAAGAGTGCGACAAGGGTGGATATTACAAACCATACGACTTTACGCTGATCGAAGAGTCTGGCGCATGGGTGATCGACGATGCCGCGTATTCAATGAAGGATGATAGCGGAAAAATCATCAACTTCACTTTGAAAGACACCCTCAACGGAAAGAATTGAGCCGAGCCTTCAAAGAAGTGTCGCGTGGAGGCTGGAAAAGGCTCGCACTCCTGAACTGACCAGCACGACTCCCTCGCCTGGACTTGCGCACCGCCCCCGGACAACCTCTGGCTCACCTCTTTGGTCCGGGGGATTATCGATTTTGACCGGGGCACGCTACCACCTTCAAGAAATGTCGAATTATTTCGAGACACAACCCTTATCCTCCAAAACTTGAGCGCAGGGGGCCGGAGGTTCAAACCCTCTCGCCCCGACCAATTATTTGCCCAAGACCAAGGGGGTAGCTCTACTGGGGCTACCCACCTTTTTTCTGTTGGAAAACCGGGGTGGACAACCTTGCCCCCCAATGGCCCACCGCTTGATCCTCCGCCGCACGCCCTGTTCTTCGTCCCAACCCCGTTCAAGGGCAACCTGACCTGCCTGCTGGCAACAAAAAACGACAATTACCCCCCGACCTGGGGACGATCTACATGGAATAGCGACCTCTCAACGGCGGCTAAAGTGAGGGCGATATTCTCTGGACTTGTCACGCCGCTTATGGCTAACAATTAAACTAGCCTGAAGCCGGCGGCGCCAGCGTCGCAGCCCAAGGCCGCAACGCAGGGGGATCACGGCCTGCGACTGTCCCGGTCGGCAGAACCACATCGAATGGGGGGTCTGGTATGATGGCAGTCAGGCTGATCATCTCCCTTGCGGTTTCCTGTGTCGCCTTCGCCTTCTACTCCTCATGCTGCATCGCCCAGCAAGTCACCGGAGAGCTGGGTTCGTCCAGCGCCACGACCACTCTCGGCGGAAAACAGCTTCCGCCGCCCGACCCCGCGTTCGGCGGGGTGATCAAGGAAAAGGCCTCGGAGTCAATAGCCTGGTGGCCGCCACGGGTCGTGCCGCCCAAGGGCGCGCCCAACGTGCTGCTCATCATGACCGACGACGTCGGCTTCGGCGCGCCAGGCACCTTCGGCGGCGTCGTTCCCACACCGGCGCTGGACCGCATCGCCAAGAACGGGCTGCGCTACACGAATTTCCACTCCACGTCGCTCTGCTCTCCCTCGCGCGCGGCCTTGATCACCGGGCGCAACCACCACGTGGCCGGCTTCGGCGTGGTGGGCGAAATCGCCACGGGGTTCCCGGGGTACGACTCGGTCATCCGCAAGGAGAACGGCACCATCGGCGCCATCCTCAAGGAGAACGGCTACGCCACCTCCTGGTTCGGCAAGGACCACAACACGCCCTTCTATCAGGCCACCCAGGCAGGGCCCTTCGACCAGTGGCCCACCGGCATGGGCTTCGAGTACTTCTACGGCTTCGTGGGCGGCGACGCCAGCCAGTGGCAGCCGAACCTGTACCGCAACACGCGGGCCATCTACCCCTTCCAGGGCAACCCGAGCTGGAACCTGACCACGGCCATGGCCGACGAGGCCATCCAGTACATGAAGGAGCTCAAGGAGGTCGCGCCCGACAAGCCGTTCTTCGTCTATTACGTGCCGGGCGGCACCCACGCCCCGCATCATCCGACGTCGGAGTGGATCAAGAAGATCAGCGACATGCATCTCTTCGACGGCGGCTGGAACAAGCTGCGCGAGACCATCTTCGCCAATCAGAAGCGGCTGGGTATCATGCCCGCCAATGCCCAGCTGACCCCGTGGCCGAAGGAGCTGCCCCAGTGGGAATCGCTTAGTTGGGACGAGAAGAAGCTCTTCATCAAGCAGGCCGACGTCTACGGGGCCTACCTGGCCTACACCGACCACGAGATCGGCCGGGTGATCCAGGCGGTGGAGGACCTGGGCCAGCTGGGCAACACCCTGATCATCTACATCAGCGGCGACAACGGCGCGAGCCCGGAAGGCATGTTGAATGGCACGCCCAACGAGTTCACCACGTTCAACGGTGTCGCCGTGCCGGTCAAGGACCAGTTCCTCTGGTACGAGTTCTGGGGGTCCGACCGGACCTTCCCGCACTTTGCGACACCGTGGGCCTGGGCCATGGACACGCCGTTCAAGTGGACCAAGCAGGTGGCGTCGCATTACGGCGGCACGGCCCAGGGCATGGCCATATCCTGGCCCGGCCACATAGGCGACGCGGGCGGCATCCGCCGGCAGTTCCACCACCTCATCGACATCGTTCCGACCGTCCTCGAAGCGACCGGCATCCCGATGCCGGAGACGCTTAACGGCATCAAGCAACGCCCCATGGACGGCGTGAGCATGGCCTACACCTGGGACAAGGCCAACGCCAACGCGCCCACCCGGCATACCACGCAATATTTCGAAATGCTCGGCAACCGCGCCATCTACCACGACGGCTGGGTGGCCTGCACCACTCCGGCCACCCTCCCGTGGGAGTTGAGCAACGCCCCGCCGCCCGACGTGCTCACCGGGTACAAGTGGGAACTGTACAACGTCATGGAGGATCCCACCGAGTCCAACGACCTGGCCGCCGCGATGCCGGACAAGCTCAAGCAGATGCAGGACGTCTTCTACGCCGAGGCCAAGAAGCATGGCGTGCTGCCGCTGGACAACTCGACCCTCCATCGCTGGAACTCACCGCGCCCGAACCTGACCGAAGGACGAAAGATCTTCACCTACGCGGGAACGCTGGCCGGCGTGCCCAACAGCGGCGCTCCGAACATCCTGAACAAGTCCTACACCATCACCGCCGAGGTCACGATCCCCGAAGGCGGCGCGGAAGGCATGATCGTCACCGACGGCGGACGCTTCGGCGGCTACGGGCTGTTCATGAGCAAGGGAGTGGTGGGATTCGAGCGGGGCAGGGTGGTGTTCCTCTACAACCTGCTCGACCTCAAACGGACCATCTGGGAAGGGCCCGAACTGAGCCCCGGCAAGCACACCATCGTCTTCGACTTCAAGTCCGACGGCCCGGGTCTGGGCAAGGGCGGCACGGGCGTGCTCTCCGTGGACGGCAAGGAAGCGGCCAAGAATTCCATGGAGCACACCACCCCGGTCACCTTCCCGGAGGACGAAACCTTCGACATCGGCCAGGACACGCGCACCGGCGTCGCCATGCTCGAGTACCGCTACGATGTTCCGTTCACGTTCACCGGCACGATCGACAAGCTCACCTTCAACCTCGGACCAGAACAGGTGACGGCACAGGAACGCCAGCAGATGCAAAAGACCGTCGCCGGGGCACGCGACTAGCTTTAGCCTCGGACCGGAGCAAGCGGCGCAATCCCGGCCAGTGCCAACGCGGTCGCCCGGGCGAAAGGCCAGGAGGTGTCGGCGCTATGAGATGGGTGCTCGTTCTTGCCGCGGTGCTCGAAGCCGCCACCGGCTTGGCGTTGCTGCTGGTTCCGTCGCTGGTTGGGCGGTTGCTGCTCGGTACGGAGCTCGCGGGCGTGGCCGTGACCGTGGCGCGCGTGGCCGGCATCGCCCTGATCGCGCTCGGGGTCGCCTGCTGGCCGGGCCCGCCGCGAATCGGCATGTTGGCCTACAGCGCGGCCGTCACGTTGTATCTCGCCTACGTCGGCTTGGCGGACGGGCCGACCGGCATACTCCTGTGGCCGGCGGTCGTCCTGCATGTGATCCTGACGGCCCTTTTGACTCGGGCATCAACAAGCGACAAGGAGAAGAAACCATAGTCCTAACTCGTCAGTGACGGGCGGGATGGCGCCGCCAATGCGCCCTTTCTCTTTTCCCCTGTTTTTCCTGGTGCCAGGCGCACTTGCCTAACGCCCCCTTGGGAGTATAGATTGCAAGGGCTCGCGTGCGGCCCATCCACCGGGAACTCTCCATGCATTACGAAGGCCAGATCATCCGTCCTCCCAGCGAGGGCGACAGCATCCTGCTCCAGGTGACGGTGGGCTGTTCCCACAATTCCTGCGCCTTCTGCGGGGCCTACCTGGGCGAACGCTTCCGCATCAAGGATGAGGCCGTCGTCTTCGAGGACATCGACTTCGCGGCCCGGCACATGCCCGGCATGCGCCGCCTGTTTTTGTGCGACGGAGACGCCATGGCCATGCCCACGCGCAGGCTCACGCGCATCCTCGAGCGCATCCGCGAGCGCCTGCCCCGCGTGGGCCGCATGGGCGTCTACGCCAGCGCCATGAGCCTCGCGCCCAAAAGCCCCGAGGAACTGGAAACGCTTCGCGGGCTCGGGCTGTCCATGGTCTACATGGGCCTGGAATCCGGCGACGACGAACTGCTCGCGGCCATGGGCAAGAAGGCCCGGGTGGCGGACATGCTCGCCCAGGCGGCCAAGGTCCGCCAGGCGGGAATGAAACTCTCGGTCACGGTGATCACCGGCCTGGCCGGAGCAAGCGGCTGGGAGCGCCACGCCCGGCTCACCGGCGAGGCCCTCGCCGCCATGGAACCGGACCAGGCCGCGACGCTCAGCCTCATTGCCGTGCCCGGGACGCCCCTGTGGACGGACATCGAATCCGGACGGTTCGTTCCCCAGGACGCTCAGGCTCTGGTTCGGGAACTGCGCATGCTCCTCGAACACACCGCCATGCCCCGGGGCCTGTTCCTGGCCGACCACGCCTCGAACCATGTGCCCCTCAAGCTCAGGCTTCCCCGCGACAGGCAATACGGCCTGGACCTCCTGGACGCCGTCATCCAGGGAAGGAAACCTCTCAAACCGGAACACATGCGCGGACTCTGAAACCGGGTCCCGAGGCCTTTGCCGCACGACATGAAGACGATCCGTCTGCACCGCTACACCAAGGCATTGCTCACCGCTTATGGCGTATTTTCCCTGGGACTGCTGGGGACGTGCATCCTGGTCCTCGTCCAGACCCGGGAGGTCGGCGAAAGCGCCGAGAAGCTCTACGCCCACCCGTTCGCCGTCAGCAACGCCGCCCTCGAGGCCCAGAGGGTCCTGACCTCGGTCCGCGAGCGCGTCCTGTACGCCGCGCTCGCCCGCGACCAGGCCAGGGCCCAGGCCGCCATCGAAGACATCGCCCAACTGGACGAGAGCTTCTTCAAAAATCTCGCCACGGTCTCGGATTTCTATCTCGGCGACAAAAGCGAGGCGGAGCAGGCGGTGGCCCTGTTCAACAAATGGCGCTCGGTGCGAGACGGTATCCTGGAAACGGCACGCCAGGGAGAATTCGACGCAGCCCAGGGACTCATCCTGACATTGGGCACCCCCGCCTACGAGGAAATCAGCGCCAAGCTCGACGGCATCGTGGCCTATTCCAGGGACACGGCCGCGCTCTTCATCGGCGAGGCGCAACGGCAGACCGGCCGCGCCCAATGGACCGTGTACCTGATCATCGCCCTGGGCTTCGCCAGCAGCTTCGCCTGCGGCCTGTTCATCGTGCGCAACGTGCAGCGCGCCATTTGCGACAACGAGGCCGTACTGCACCACAAGGCCCACCACGACCAGCTGACGGGCCTGCCCAACCGGACGCTGTTCCTGGACCGGCTCACCGAAGCGCTGGACAGGGCCGGCAGACACGGGACATCCGTGGGAGTGCTGTTCATCGACCTGGACGACTTCAAGGCCGTCAACGACACCCTGGGGCACGACGCGGGCGACGAACTGCTGGTGCTCACGGCCAAGCGCCTCACCCTGGCCCTGCGCGGCGACGACACCATCGCCAGGCTGGGGGGCGATGAATTCGTGGTCGTCATCCCCGGTGTCAACAGCGGCCGGGCCGCGGCCCGGGTGTCCGAAAAGGTGGCCAGGGCCCTCAACGCACCCGCCCGAGTCAAGGGGGCGGCCATTGAGGTGAGGGCCAGCCTGGGGCTTGCGGTCTCCCCCCAGGACGGCTCCGATCCTTACTCCCTCATGGCCTACGCGGACGCGGCCATGTACCTGGCCAAGAGCCAGACGCGGGAAGCCCGGTCCCTCGGGAAGGTGATCCAGGCCTGACCTGCCCGCCAGAAAGGCGGACAAAATCAGGCGAGCCCGCCGCTTGGCGCAGGCGCGAGCCGGCGAGCGAAACGCAACCTGTTGACGAAACATCGCTTTTTCGTGTTTTCCCCCTCTTTTCTTAAAGTCTTTCATGAGTTAGTTGTAGTCGTCGTGCATTCATGGCCCGGCCTTGCAAGCTTCTCCCGACGTGGACACTCCATGGCGGCAATGCCGCCGCAACGGATTTGCCTATGAACCGCCCCCCTGCCGACAACGAATCAGACGCTTCCCTTGCGGTTCCGGAAGTGAACCTTGCCCTGTCCGTGGGGCAGCCCGTGTCCCTGCGCACCGGGGCGGAGGAACGAGGCGGACGCGCCGCGGTGCTGGGATACAAGCCCGGCGAGTTCCTCATTGTGAAGCCTTCGCCGGTGCAGTCCTCCAAGACCGGATACGAACCCGATTCGGACGTGCTGGTGAGCCTGGAGAACGACGGCGCGCTCTACGGTTTCGAAGTGCAGGTGCTCAACTGGCTCAAGCACCCCTCGCCGGTGCTCATCCTCTCTTATCCCAAGGAGGTCGAGAGCCGGGCCCTGCGCAGCCACCCGCGCATCAAATGCCTCGTCCCCACCATCATCGAAGGGCAGAGCCTGTTCGCAAGCGGTCACATCCGCGACATCAGCATGGGCGGATGCCGCATCGTGGCCAGCACGCGCGAGGCCGGGCTCGACCGCTCCGTCAAGAAAGGCGACCAGCTCGACATCCGTCTCCCCGTGGACGGCCTCCGCACCCAGACCCTGTCGGCCCAGGTGCGCGCCTGCACCCGCAAGGATGGCCTGCTGAACCTCGGGATGGCCTTCCGTAACGGGTCGACATCGAGCCAGGCCGTGTCCCGGTTCATCGACCATCTCAAAAAAATGGAGTGCATGCAGGGCGACGAGTGCAAGGAAACATCCCGGGACGCCCGACCGCACCTGGCCAGCAGCCGCTCCATGCGCGACGCCACCGCACGCGTGGGCGACGCCAGCCAGGTTTCGCTCAAGGTCCTCGACCCCCTGGACATCCAGTTCACGGGGAGCCACCTCTACGACCAGTCTTCAATCCTGGGCGTGGACGGCTCCGAGACCATCATCGCCGAAATGCCCATAAGCTCCGGACTCAAGAACTGCCCCAAGCCCGGCATGGGGTTGCGGGTCCGCTTCGAGGACCACGGCTCCCACTACGGATTCCTCACCTCCGTCACCAAGTTCATCACCAAACCCAGGCCCATGGTCTTCTTCGCCTACCCCAAGAAGATCGAAATCCTCATGCGCCGCAAGCACCCCCGGGTGAAGTGCCAGCTGCCGGCCAGCCTGGAGAACGAGCACCTGCGCATGTCCGGGTACGTCACCGACATCAGCGCCGGGGGCTGCCGCGTGGTGGCCAACCTGGACGACGGGGAGCTGATCTGCAACGTCATGACGGGCGACCGGTTCAACCTGGCCATCCCCATGGAGGGGCTGCGCGTTGCCAGCCTGCGCGCCCAGGTGAAGAGCTTCGCCCAGCAGGGGAATACCCTGTCCATGGGGCTGGTCTTCGGCCTGGACAAGACCCTGGCCTCCGCCCTGGGCGAATTCATAACCCGCCTGGATGCCGCCGCGCGCTAGGGCGCGGGTCGGAGCCTGACCCCGGCCTCCCCGCAGGCCCGCAGGTCCCCCCTCTGGACATCGGGCCGGCCCTTTGAGACGTTCGGGCAATGATCCCCAAAACCGTCCTCGCGGCCATGGCCGCCCTGCTCCTGGCTCTCGTGCCGCCGGTGTTCGCCCGCGCGGCCGAGCACACGCCCGGGGAATTCGAATTCCGCGTGCCCAAGGGGGCCACCAGCGCCCAGGTCAAGGGCTGGATACGCCAGGCCAGCGCGAAACACGGGCTGGACCCGTGCCTGGTGCAGGCGCTCATCGAGATCGAATCCGGCGGCGACCAGGCGGCGGTGTCGCCCAAGGGGGCGCAGGGACTCATGCAGATCATGCCCGGCACGGCCCGGGATTTGAAGCTTGACGACCCCTTCGACCCCACCGCCAACATCGACGCCGGCAGCCGCTACCTGCGCGAGCAGCTGAGAACCTTCGGCGACGTGCGCCTGGCCCTGGCAGCCTACAACGCCGGACCGGAGGCCGTGCGCAAGTTCGCGGGCGTGCCGCCCTACCCCGAGACCCAGCGCTACGTGGCGGCGGTGGCCAACCGGTTCATCGTGCTCAAGACGGGGGGGAATATGGAGGCGTTCGTGAAGAAGGTGCTGGAGGGCGCAAACGCCACGGGTAAGCCCTAGCGCGAGGTGGCGCGGCCTCGCCGCCGCTGGAAAATTTACGATGGGATGCGAGCGCGCCCCAAGTCAGGCCCAGGCCCACACGCGGATCAGGGCCAATCAGCCTGCAGTGCCTGACGCTCTCCGCTCCCGCGAGGCGGCAAGCCGCGACAACGCCGCCGTCACCACCAGGGAGAAGGCGAGCCTCCCCGCCAGGGATCCCCATGGGCTGGTGCCTATGAGCGCCAGGAGCATGGTGTCCTCGATGAGGGCGTGGGACAGGCTCATGAGCGACACCGCCGCGAACACGTCGCGCGGCGGGATGTGCCCGGCCCGGGTCTCGTGGATGATGAGCCCGCCGCCGTAGGTCAGTCCCATGGTCATGCCGATGACCGTCACCGTGGCCGCGGTGGGGCCGATGCCCATGAGCTTCAGAAACGGGGTCAGGATGATCTCCAGGAGCTTGGTCAGTCCCACGGCGTTCAAAAAGCGCATGAGCCCCATGAGCGTGAGTATTATCAGGAAGATGTAGCCCAGGTTCTTGGCCTCTCCGGCGGCCCAGCCCAGCAGGGTGGCATCGGGCTTGGGCGGCATCCAGAGCATGACCGCCGGGCCGGTGAAAAAGCCCCCGGCGGTGAAGATCGCATGGAGGATCCAAGCGCACCCCAGGGCGCCGAAGACCCGCAGGGCGTTCTGCCCCAGAAAGCTCACGCCGCAGCGTTTGGTGACCTGCCCCTCCACCAGGAGGTTGTGGGCGATGAGCATGAGCACGCCGAGCACCGTGACCTGGGCCTGGGTCAGGGGCGCTGACCCGGCCGCTAGGGCCTGGAACACGATGAGCCCGGAATAGATGTTGGAAAGCATGGCCGTGGCCCAGGCCAGGCCCATGGCGGCGGGCAGGCCCAGAAGCTCCATTGCCGGACCCAGCGGGGCGGCCAGATAGTCCACCACGCCCAGTTCCTGAAGGATCTTCACCAGGATGATGATGGGAATCATCACCTTGAAAAGCTCGACGCTGGCCTTGACCGCGTCCCGCATAAGCCCTGACGCGGCGGATACTGCACCGGAAAACACGGGGACTCCTGGCTTACGCCGCCCGCCGGAAAACGTGGCGCTCTCTTCCGGCGGCGCGACCATCGGGTTTTCGTTGGTTAGGGCCACAGGCTCCGGGAACGGATGGCGAGGCCCCGGCCCTAGGAGATATTGCGGCTCAGGGATTTGAGGATCTTCTGCTTGAGCACGGAACCGTCGATGGGCTTGACCATGAAATCCGTGACGTCGAGCTTCATGGCCTCCATGACCACTTGTTTGTCGGGCACGCCGGTGATCATGATGAAGGGGGTCTGGGCGTAACCGGGGTCCTGGCGCATCCGTTTGAGCAGGTCCAGCCCGTTGATCCCGGGCATGAGCCAGTCGGCCACGACGATGTCCACGTTTCCGGCCTTGAGCAGCTCCCAGGCTTCCTCGCCATTGCTGGCCTGAAGGATCTTCTGCAGGCCCAGAGGCTCGAGGATGCCGCTTATGATGCCGCGAATGATGGGCGTGTCGTCCACCACCAGCAGGCATGTATCCCCCAGAACACGCCTGAGACGCTGAATCGCGAGCTCGTCCATGGGTCATGGCTCCTTGTACGGCCCGAGTCCTGACCCGGGCGCGCCGATTGCCGTAGCGGGAACATGAAGGGTAGCAGATTCGGCTCGAGTTCCGCCAGCCTCTTCTTCACTTTTCCGGCATCCTTCCTCGCAACGCACACCTGCCCGGCGCTACGCGCATGCAGCCGCCCCAGCCGCGATGCAACGAGGCCGGGAGCCTGAACCCCCGGCCTCGAATATGGCGCGTCGTCGATTGAAGCGTCTATTTCGACGAAACGAGGTTCATCAGGCGCACCAGCTGGTGGGTGAACCCGGCCTCGTTGTCGTACCAGATGACCACCTTGACCATATTCTTGTCCAGAACGGAGGTCAGCAGGCCGTCCACCACGCCGCCGTGGGTGTCGCCCAGGTAGTCCACGGAGACCAGGGGCTCCTCGGTGTAGCCCATATTCTCGTTGGACTTGGACTTGAGCAGGGCGTTGACCTCTTCCTTGGTGACGTCCTTGGCCAGCTCGCAGGTCAGGTCCACGATGGAGCCGTCGGGGGTGGGGACGCGGATAGCGTAGCCGTCAAGCTTGCCCTTGAGCTCGGGCAGCACGATGGTGGCGGCCCGGGCGGCCCCGGTGGTGGTGGGGATGAGCGAGAGGCAGGCGGCGCGGGCCCTGCGGGGATCCTTGTGGGAGCCGTCCAGGATGCGCTGGCTCATGGTGTAGGAGTGGATGGTGGTCATGATGCCGTGCTTGATGCCGAAGGCGTCGTTCAGGGCTTTGGCCACCGGAGCCAGGCAGTTGGTGGTGCAGGAGGCCGAGGAGATGATGTGGTGCTTGGCCGGGTCGTATTCGTGCTCGTTGACGCCCATGACGATGGTGCAGTCGGGCTCCTTGGCCGGAGCGGAGATGATGACCTTCTTGGCGCCGCAGGCCATGTGGTGGCTGGCCTTCTCGCGGTCGCAGAACTTGCCGGTGGTGTCCACCACCAGGTCGATGCCGTGCTCGCCCCACTTCCATTCGCAGGCGCCGTGACGGTTGACCAGGATCTCCTTGCCGTTGACCGTGATGCCCTCGGCCCAGGTGCCCACCTTGGCCTGGAAAGTGCGGTGGACGGAATCGTACTTGAGCAGGCGGGCCAGCTCTTCGTTGCTGGCGCGAGCGTTGATGACCACGAGATCGTAATTCTTGTCGTCCGCCAGAAGCCGGGTCAGATAACGGCCGATGCGGCCGAAACCGTTAATGCCAATCCTGGTCGCCATGGATGTGCCTCCTTGCGGGTAGCTCTACGCGTCTTGAAAGTTCCGGGAAAAACTCGGGCGTCCCGGATTCGGGGACGCCCGGTGATGAGTCCTTGGTTTTACGCCTTGCCGGAGCAGCCCAGCACGTTCTTGATCTTGTGGGCCACCATGTCCCGCACGGCGTCGCGGGCGGGTCCGAGGTACTGCCGGGGATCGAAGTGTTCCGGATGCTCGGCGAAATATTTGCGGATGACCGCGGTCATGGCCAGGCGGATGTCCGTGTCGATGTTGATCTTGCACACGGCCATGGAGGCGGCGCGCCTGAGCATCTCCTCGGGCACGCCCTTGGCGCTGCCCACGGCCCCGCCGTAGGTGTTGGCCATGGCCACGAACTCCTGGGGAACCGAGGAGGAGCCGTGCAGCACCAGGGGATAGCCGGGCATGAGCTTGCCGATCTTCTCCAGGCGGTCGAAGTCGAGCTTGGCCTCGCCCTTGAACTTGTAGGCCCCGTGGCTGGTGCCGATGGCGATGGCCAGGGAGTCGCAGCCGGTGCGTGCAACGAACTCCACGGCCTGGTCGGGATCGGTGTACACGCTGTGCTCGGAGCTGACCTCGTCCTCCACGCCCGCCAGGCGGCCCAGTTCGGCTTCCACGAAGACGCCCTGGGCGTGGGCGCACTCCACGAC
Source organism: Fundidesulfovibrio terrae (assembly GCF_022808915.1). Taxonomy (NCBI): domain Bacteria; kingdom Pseudomonadati; phylum Thermodesulfobacteriota; class Desulfovibrionia; order Desulfovibrionales; family Desulfovibrionaceae; genus Fundidesulfovibrio; species Fundidesulfovibrio terrae. The sequence continues at coordinate 58,810 of NZ_JAKZFS010000002.1, read as the reverse complement.
CTTCTTGGTCAGGGCGATGTTCTCGTCGAAAGGCAGGTGCGAGCCGTCGATCATCACCGAGGTGAACCCGGCCTTGATGACCATTTCGCAGATCTCGAAGTTCTGGCCGTGGTCCAGGTGGAGCACCACCGGCAGGTCGGTGTCCTGCATGGCCGCTTCCATGAGCTTGATGATGTAGTTCTCACCCGCGTACTTGCGCGCGCCGGCCGAGACCTGGAGGATGAGCGGGGCGCGTTCCTGGTTGCCCGCGGCGATGATGCCCTGGACGATCTCCATGTTGTTCACGTTGAAGGCGCCGACGGCGTAGCCTCCGGCGTAGGCTTTCTCGAACATCTCTTTGGGCGATACCAGGGGCATGACGCTCTCCTCCTTGACGGGGCGTGGCGAATTGATGACGTGGTCGAAAACTCGGCGAAAAGCGGCGCGAAAAGCGCCGCGGCAGGGGATTATAGGCTTGCGAACGGTTTTTTGTCAATGAACAGCGGGTTTTCCCGGCATGCGCGGCCGGCTCGTTGACACGGCCGTTCCTTTCGCCCACAAGCGATCATGGAGGTGCCGCCATGGCCGACATCAAGGGAAGCAGGACCGAACGCAACCTGCTCGCCGCCTTCGCCGGGGAGTGCCAGGCGAGCGTCCGCTACGCCTTCTACGCCAAGAAGGCCAAGAAGGACGGGTACGAGCAGATATGCGCCGTTTTTCAGGAGACGTCCGAGCAGGAGCGGGCCCACGCCAGGCGCATGTACAAGCTCATGGGCGGGCTCGCCGCCGAGGTGGCCATGCCGCTTCACGCCCACGACGTGGGCACGACGCTCGAAAACCTCACCCTGGCCGTGGCCGGGGAGACCCGGGTGGGCTACGAGACCTACCCGGCCTACGCGGCCGAGGCCCGGGCCGAAGGCTTCGCCGAGGCGGCCCTGGTCTTCGAGAACATCGCCAAGGCCGAACAGTTCCATTGCGCGCGCTACAAGGCCCTGGCCGAAAACATCGAATCCGGGCGGGTGTTCGCGCGCGAGGAGCCGGTCACGTGGATCTGCCGCCACTGCGCCTGGACCTACGTAGGCAAGAACGCCCCGGAACGCTGCCCGGCCTGCGACCACCCCAAGGCGCACTTCGAGGTCGCACGGTCCGGCTGGTGAGGAGGAACGCGCGGATCAGGCCCGGACGGAACCGGCGACCTCCCGCGCCTCCGAAGCCACGGAGGGCTGGTCCGCGAGGGCTCCGGCCAGGGCGAGCGCGCTCACCGGCTTCTGCAGCACAAGGTCCGCCCCGCCGGTGAGGGTTCCCGATTCGTCCCGGTCCGTGAGCAGCACCAGCCGGACGCCGGGGCGCATCCCCCGGCAGGATTCCAGGAAGGAGCGCCCGGACATGCCATGCAGATCCTCCCCGGCCAGGACCGCGTCAAAGCGGTCCCCCACCCGGGAGAAGGCGCTGAGCGCCTTGGCGGCGTCGCGCATCATGGTGGCCTTGTAGCCGAGTTCGCTCAGGGTCATGGCCAGGGCCCGGCGCGAGAACGCCTGGGTGTCCACCACCAGGACCCGCCGCCCGTCCGAGGGCAGTTTGCCGGCCGGCCCCGGCCCGGCCAGGGGCAGGTACACCTCGAACCGGCTCCCCTTGCCCAACTCGCTCTCCACGAACACGCCTCCCCCCAGCGACCGCACGGTGCCGTGCACCGTGGACAAGCCCATGCCCGTGCCCTCGCCCGGGCGCTTGGTGGTGAAGAAGGGCGTGAAGATGCGTTCCATGAGGGCCTTGTCCATGCCGTGCCCGGTGTCGGCCACGCTCAGCACGGCGTAGCCGCCGGGAACGAGCGCGCGGCCCGAGGGACCGCCCCCCGGAGTCACCTCGCGCCGGGTCAGCCCGATGGTGAGCGTGCCCCCCTTGCCTTGCATGGAGTGCACGGCGTTGTCGGCCAGGTTGATGACCATTTGGTGCACCAGGCTCGGGTCGGCCAGGATCTCCAGGGGCTCCTCTCCCGGGTCCATGCGGGCGTCCACGTCGGGGGGCAGCCCGGGCCGCAGCAGGCGCAGGGCCTCCCGGACGATGGGGCCCAGCTCGATGCGCGCCGCGCGCAGGTCGCCGCGCCGGCTGAAGACCAGGATCTGCTTGATGAGCTGGCGGGCGCGCCCCCCGGCCTGCAGGATCTCCTCCAGAGGCCTGCGCAGGATGTCGCCCGGATTCAGAAGCTGCATGCCCACCTCGGCGTTGAGCAGGATGGGAGTGAGGATATTGTTGAAGTCGTGGGCGATGCCTCCGGCCAGGGTGCCCACGGCCTCGAGCTTCTGGGCGCGGCGCAGGCGTTTTTCCAGCCGGTCGTGGGAGGCCACGTCGCGCAGGAGCACGACGGCGTTGCACACCCGTCCGGATTCGTCGCGTATGGGCGAAAAGACCGCCTCTGCGGACATGGGCCGGCCGGAGGACTTGCCGTCCTTGATGGGCCCGGTCCATTCCTGCCCGGCGCCCAGGGCCTGCTGGATGTCGCGCGCCGGCAGGGGCGGCCTGGAATGTGCGAACAGATCGAAAAAATACCGCCCCAGGATGTCCAGGCGCTCAAGCCCCGTGATGCGCCCGAAGGCCGGATTGGCGTACTCCACGGCCCAGGTGCCGCCCGTGACGATGGCCACGCCTTCCACGGCCTGCTCCACGGCCGTGGCCAGGAGCATGCGTTCGGACTCGGCCTTCTTGCGGGCGGTGATGTCCTCCAGGACGCCTTCGAGGCGCTTGCGCCCCCCATCCTCCCGGACGAGCCAGGTGTTGGCCGCGACCCATATCCCATGGCCGTCGCGGTGGCGCAGGCGGATCTCGTAACGGTCCACCGAGCCCCGCTCCAGCAGCACGGCTATCAGCCGGGCTCGCGCCCCGGGTTCGGCGTAGAGCTGGCTGCCGATGTCTGTGATGGAGGCCACCAGCTCCTCGGGACTGGCGTAGCCGAGCATGCGGGCCAGGGCCGGGTTGGCCCATACGAAACGCCCCTCCATGGTAGACTGGAAGACTCCCTCGCGGGCGTTTTCGGTGATGCTGCGAAGCCTGGCCTCGGACTCCTTCAGGGCGCGCTGGGCGCGCATGCTCGCGGTGATGTCGCTCATGACGGCGAACAGCACGGTGCGCTCGCCCACCTCGATGCGGCTGATGCGGATGTCCATGTCGCTGATCTCGCCGTTCGCCCGCAGGTGGCGACACACCGCCACCCGGCAGCCGATGTCCCGGCACTGCTCCACCACCGCCAGGTGGCATTGCGGCCCATCCTGGCAGATCTGGCGGAAATTCATGGAACGCAGGGCGTCCGCGTCCCAGCCGTAGTAGCTCACCGCCGCGTCGTTGGCGTCCAGGATCTCCAGGGACACGGGATCCAGCAGCAGCATGATCGCCACGTGCCTGCGAAACATGGCCTCGAAAAGGCCCTGTTCGCGCTGGCGGGCCCTCTTCAGGCGTTTGCGGTCCTCGATGTCGTAGGCACAACCCACTATCTCCAACGGTTCGCCGTCCGGTCCCCGGCGAAGGACCACCGAATCGCGCACCCACCGCCACTGTCCGTCCTTGCGGCGCAGGCGGTATTCCAGGCTCAGCTCGCCCGTGGCGAAGAGCCGCTCGAAGGACGCGAACACCCTGGGCGCGTCGGACGGGTGCAGCAGGGTGCGCCACAGTCCCGGAGGGGCGAGGTATTCCTCCTGGGTGTAGCCCAGTTCGCGCTGCACGTTGGCGCTCACGGTGAGGGTGCGCATGGTCTTGGGGTCCACGGTGTAGATCACCGCGGGCCCGAAGCTCATGACATGCCCGAATTCCGGGGGAAAAAGGCTGGCGGTGTCTTTCATGAATCGTGGGGTCCGGGGCCGGCCCGGCGGGTCAGGCTGGAATGGAACGCGAAACTGGAACGGATGTGGTTCTTCACGAAATACATGGCCTCGTCGGCTTTGTTGATGAGCTCCCAGGGATCCTGGCCGTCGTCGGGATAGATGCTTATGCCCACGCTGCCGCCCGGGCCCTTCTCCCCGTCCAGGCTCGCGTAGGGACGGCCCAGGGTGTGTATGATCTTGCGGGCCACCTCGGCCGCGCCGGACTCGCCCTTCTGGCTGGGCAGCACCACCACGAACTCGTCCCCGCCCACGCGGGCCACCGTGTCCGAGGCGCGCACGGACTCGGACACCCGCCCGGCCGCTTCCTTGAGCACCTTGTCGCCCACTGCGTGGCCCAGGCGGTCGTTCACGGCCTTGAAATTGTCCAGGTCCAGGAAAAGCACCGCCACCTTGACGCCCTCTCGCCGGGCCGACTCCAGCACTCGCGAGAGCCTGTCCATGAGCAGCAGGCGGTTGGCCAGCCCGGTGAGCGGGTCGTGGAGCGAGGCGTGATGGGCCTTCTCCTCCATGTCCTTAGCTCCGGTGATGTCCTGGATGATGCCGTCGTAGAACACCACCCGCCCGAAAGCGTCGCGGCGGATGACCGGCGTGTTGCGCACCCAGCGGACGCCGCCGTCCTTGTGCAGGATGCGGTGCTCCAGGGGCGGGCAGTCCTCACCGCGCAGCAGGCGCTGGGCCTGCTCCACCACGGCCGCGCGGTCCTCCTCGTGGACCATGCGGTACCACAGCATGGGGTCGTCCGCGAATTCGGCGGCGCCGTAGCCCGTGAGCCGGATGCACCCGGCGCCGTGGGTGGTGGCGGCCGCTTTGCCGTTCTCCACCTTTACGGTGTAGACGTAGTCGGTTACCGTCTCCAGGAGCTTGCGGTAGCGTTCCTCGGACTCCCGGACAGCGGACCAGGCATGCTCGAGCCTTTCGGCCCTAAGCCTCAGTTCGCCGATTTCGGCCAGGAGTTCTTCCGAGTTCCTGCACGCTTCGCTCATGTTCTTCACGTTTGCTCCAAGCCGCTGCCGCCGTCAACACGTGGCTCGGGACGACGGAACATTCCGCCAACCCCAACCAGCCCCATCCATACGGGAGACCCCATGAAAACCGAACTCAAGCCCAAGCACTACGAGATCATGCGCGCCAAGCACCCCGCCTACATCGAGGCGGTGGAAACCCTGGGCAAAGCCGTGCGCGACACCGGTCCGCTGGATGAAAAGACCCTTCTTTTCGTGCAGTTGGGCGCGGCCGCCGCTTCGCACTCTGAAGGGTCCGTGCTGTCCCACGCCCGCCGGATCATGGCCGCAGGGGCCAGCCTGGAGGAAGTCTACCACGCCCTCATGGGCCTGACCTGCACCATCGGTTTCCCCACCGTGGCCGCGGCCATGAGCTGGGTGCGCAAGAATCTCGAGAACGACTAGGACCGCGCGGCCGCCGGCCGGGATGAAGGGCCCGGCGGCCGCATCGAGACATCCCGCATGGACGCCGCCCCCAGAAGCCACACCGCATTCCTGCGCGACCCGGACCTGCCGTTCGTGGAGTCGCGCGATACGCGCATCGCCGGAAGCCCCTTCGGCACCCACACCCACGAGACCTACTCCGTGTCCGTGGTGCAGGAAGGGGCCACGCTGCTCGGCTGCCGTGGTGGGCAGTGGCTCATGGGCCCGGGCGCGGCGGTCTTTTTTCCGCCGGGCGAGCCCCACGCCTGCAATCCGCAGCCCGGCCAGACGCTCAAGTACCGCAAGTTCTACCTGGAGCGGGGCTGGTTCGAGGGCCAATTGGCCCGCGCCCGAAGCCGCTTGACGGCTCCGGCAGGGCCGGACGATCCGCCCGGCGGCCCGGCCCGACCCGACGCCCGGGACCATGCCGGACTCCCCGGCTGCGGGGAGGCGCTGGCGTTCGACCCGGCGGTCCCGGCCGTGCTGGACGACGGAGACGCGGCCCAGGCCTTCCTGCGTTTCGGCCGCGCCCAGGACCAGGGCGCTTCGGGGGCTGAGAAGCTGGCCCTGCTGGAAGACGCCTTAGAGAAGCTCTTCACCTGCCGGGAGACGGTCAGGCTTTCGGGCGGACCGCCCAGGGCCGAACGCCGCGCGGCGACGCTTGCCGCGCGCATGATCGCGGCCAGGGCAACGGACAGGATCAGCCTGAGCGAGATGGCGGCGGCCTGCGGGGTCTCGGCCTGCCATCTGCCGCGCGTGTTCCGCGAGGCATACGCCGTGACGCCCCACGCCTACCAGAACCAGCTGCGCGTGGAGCTGGCCAAGCGGATGCTGGCGGGGGGAACGCCCATTGCCCAGGTGTCGGCCGAGGCCGGGTTCGCGGACCAGAGCCACCTGAACCGGGTGTTCCGGCGCTACACCGGGGCCACGCCCAGGCAGTATATGTTGGGGTCGAGGAGGTGAGGGGAATTCGGGGTGTAAAAAGTAAAGTTAATTTCACACGCAAGACCAAGCCACAACCAACAACTTTTGTATTAATTTCGACGTTCAATGTCTTTTATAGGGGCCTGCTTGATGGATGAAACACCTGACTTGCATAAATATGTTGTGGCCGTTGGCAAATACTATTCCTCCGGTACGCGCCCCTATCAAAACCTACCTGGCTACCCAACCTTCGAGAATTTAATTGGATTATCGCAGGATCAAATATTTCAACCATGCACACGCCTTGTTTTGCTTGGTGGCCCCGGCACGGGGAAGACGACAAGTTTAGACATGCTTGCTTATGAAGCAGTCAAAAAGCACGGAATCATCCCGATATTTGTTTCACTAAGAAATTATAGCAGCTCACTGTCTGACCTGCTGGATGCATCTATTGCGCGCTTTGAATCAAACTTGAATTTCGACATCCTATCAACAAAAACAGCTCCAAATTCCTTGCTGTTTTTATTTGACGGCTTTGACGAGTTGACACCACTCTTCTCTGACAAAGCAATGCGCGAAATACTTGGTATCGACTCAAAATACACTGACAGCATAATTATTATCACCTCTCGTCACGGGTACAATACCCACTTGCTCACTACTCGTGGATGGCAATCAGCAGAAATCCCACTCCTAACAAACGAACAGATTGTTCGTTTCTTACAAGAAGTACCCGACCATGAACGGCTGCTTGCATCTATTGAATCGGACAAAAAACTCATGAACTTAGCAAGGCACCCTTTGTTCTTAATAACAATCAGGAACGCTCACAAATATGGAGTTGGCACGAGGCAATACTTGTTTTCTGAGATGCTAAGATACTCCACTTGGCGTGACCACACAAAATCACTCATCCCGGCGAGAATTGATCCAAAAACAGTCGAAAGCGCCCTCAGTGCACTTGCATACAAAATGTTAATGAACGGAGATCGCCTTATCCCTCATGAAGAAGCAACAAAAATATGCCAGGAATTTGTAGCAAATAAAAGTGACGTTGAGCTACTTATCAATATTCTTCTCGACTCCGGCATGCTTATACAGGAGCATGACCGCCTCAGGTTCTTCCACTTAACGGCCCATGAAACACATGCCGCCTTATACTTAAAAGAACAAATACATAATCCTGGCGTTAACACCGAAATTGATGCGAAACCTCTTTTTTCAACAATTCTCAAGAAACCTGTCTTCCGAGAGGTTGTGCGAATTCTCACCGCATTACTTTCAACAACTGAACTATCGATGTTTTTTGACATTCTTGGCTCGAAACTTTCCGATACAATTATGGAGATATGCGGCGACGTACTCTTGGACCGCATGCCTACAGATTTAGTTATCGGAAACCAAGAAACAAAAAATATTGCTCTAGCAGCCAAAGCGGTTGACAGCTTCACATCTAAATATGCATCTGAACGGCCAGACATCCTCGTTTTCGCAGTACACGGGATCAACACTCGCGGCACATGGAAAAACGATCTGGGCTTCGAGTTAACGTTCGCCACAGACGGGCATAGGTTTTTGTATATGCCGTGGGATTATGGCGACGCGAGGCTCGGCATAATAGACCCTTTTTCTAGAAGGAAGTGGGTCGGGCAATTTCATCAGTTTTACAACAACACTATTTCTAGATTTGCGGTCAAACCACAAATTGCTGTTGTGGCCCATAGTTTCGGCACCTATATTGTATCAAAAGCATTGACTAGATTTCCAGGAATAGAATTTGACAGAATCTTGCTACTGAGCGCTGCGATGCGCAGGGACTTCGACTGGTCTCGTGTTTCATCTAGATGCGGCCGTATTTTAAGTATAATTTGTGGTGAAGATTGGCCTCTAAAAATAGCGCGTTTTCTTCCTTTCATTGGTTCTGCCGGACTCGATGGATTCGACAAAAAATTTCACTTTTTGTCCGAAAGAATTGAATGCTTGTCTGAGCATAGCGATGTATTCGGAACACCGTATATGAGAAAAGTTTGGATTCCTTTTTTTCGCGACGGAACATGTGATTAACAAATACTCTTCTAATAAGACGATTCTTTTTAGAATTTAACTTACTAAGTTTGCATGAAAGTGAGCAAGTCGCCAGCCCTCCCTTGCCCACCCTTTGCGCAATTTCGTCCAAGAAATCCCCCCTGCGCCGGGCTATCCCTGCCCCCGCGCCGCCGACCGGCGGCCGCAACCACCACTCATCCAGGGGGATCACGCCATGCTTCGCGGCCGCTCCGCTGCCTACCTGCCAGCCTATCTGGCCCTTTGCGCCAGCGTCCTGTTCTGGGGACTTTCCTTCACCGCCTCCAAGATAGCCCTGCAAAGCCTCTCTCCCTTCGCGGTGCTCTTTTTGCGCTTCGCCCTGGCCTTCGTGCTGCTCCTGCCCCTGGCCGCGCGCCGGGGCCTGCCCCGGCTCTCGCTCACCGGCCACGCCAAGGTGCTGGCCATCTGCATTCTCTTTCCCGGCTGCTACTTCGCCCTGGAGATCCTGGGGTTGCGCCTGACCACGGCCACCAACGCCTCGCTCATCGCGGCGGCCATCCCCATGATGGTGCTGGCCCTGTCCAGCCTGGCCTCGCGCGTCTTTCCCGGAACGCGCAGCGTGGCCGGAGTGGCCGCCTCGCTTGCGGGAGTGGTCCTCCTGGTGGGCGGAGGAGGCGGCCCGGTCAACGCGGGCGACGCCATGATGCTCGGGGCCGTGTCCTCGGCCTCGGTATACATGGTGGCCACGTCCCGGCTGTGCGAGAGCGTCTCGCCCGTGGACCTGACGATGCTGCAGATGTTCTGGGGAGCCGTGTTCTTCCTGCCGTTCTTCCTTTCGGACGTGCCCCGTTGGGACGCGGTGCCCCTGGCGGCCCTTGCGGCCGTGGCCGGGCTCGGCATCTTCGCAACGGTGGGGGCATTTTTGGCCTACAACTTCGCCCTGTCGCGGGTTCCCGCGGCCACGGCGGCGCTTTTCATCAACGCCGTGCCCGTGGTGGCCGTGGCCGGGGCGGCCCTGGTGCTGGGGGAGAGCGTCGGGATCGGCCAGATGGCCGGGGGCGGGCTCATCCTGGCCTCGGTGTACGCGTCGGCCCGCCCCGGAGCTTGACGCGAGGGGGCATTTCACGCACACGGGGGGAAGTTTCGGACGATTCACTACGGCATCGCGAGGACCGCCCCCATGATCATGGACTGCATGAAGACCGCCGATCCCCAGATGATCGAGATGTTCCGCCCCTTCGGACTCAAGATGGAAGAGCAGGGCATCCCCCCCATCGTCATCAATATCTTCAAGTGCTATTTCTCGAGACTGCTCTACGGCGCCCAGGGCAAGCTGCCCGAGGACGACCTCCTGCCGCTCACCGACCACGAAGTCCCGGAGTACGACACCCTGGCCTCCTACGCCGAGGTGGGCCGCCAGGCCATGCCCCACGCCGTGGTCATCAAGCTGAACGGCGGCCTGGGCACCTCCATGGGCCTGGAAAAGGCCAAAAGCCTCATCACGGTCAAGGACCACATGAGCTTCCTGGACCTGATCCTGGCCCAGATGCGCGCGCTGCGCGAGAAGCACGGCAAGCCCATCCCGCTTCTGTTCATGAACAGCTTCAAGACCCACCTGGACACAATGCTCAAGGTGGAGGGCTTCGACAACGGCCCCGGCGGCATGCCCCTGGCCTTTTTGCAGCACCGCTACCCCAAGATCCTGCACAAGGACCTCTCCCCCGCCGTCTGGCCCGGCAACCCGGAGCTGGAATGGAACCCGCCGGGACACGGCGACCTGTACACGGCGCTCGTGACCTCCAAGGTGCTGCGCAAGCTCCTGGAGCGGGGCTACCACTACGCCTTCATCGCCAACTCCGACAACCTGGGCGCGGTGATGGACGAGCGGCTGCTGGGCTACATGGTCAAGGAGGGCGCGCCGTTCCTGATGGAAGTGGCCGGACGCACCGCCTCGGACCGCAAGGGCGGCCACCTGGCCAGGCTTCGCACCAACGGGCGCATGGTGCTGCGCGAGATCGCCCAGTGCCTGGAGCGCGACCTGGACGCCTTCCAGGACATCACCAAGCACCGCTTCTTCAACACCAACTCCCTGTGGATCGACCTGCGGGCCATGGAAAAGGTCTTCGTGGCCAACGGCATGATGCCCCTGGACCTCATCCTGAACCCCAAGACCCTGGACCCGCGCGATCCCAAGTCCCCGGCGGTCATACAGATCGAGACCGCCATGGGCTCGGCCATCTCCGCCTTCGAGAGCGCCCTGGCGGTGAAGGTGCCGCGCACCCGCTTCGCCCCGGTCAAGACCACCGCGGACCTTTTGGTGGTCATGTCCGACTGCTACGAGGTGAGCCCGGAGAAGACCGTGGTGCCCTCGCCCAACCGCGAAGGCTCCATGCCGGTGGTCCACCTGGATTCCAAATTCTACAAGAAGATCGATGATTTCACGGCCCGCTTCCCCCAGGGGGCGCCGTCGCTGATTCACTGCGAGAGCCTGACAGTGAGGGGCGACGTGCTCTTCGAGGCCGGGGTGAAGGCCACGGGCAAGGTCCACGTGATCAACGAAACGGGCAAGCAGGCGGTGGTGCGCGAAGGCACCGAACTCTCGGGAGAAGTGAGGCTCTAGGCCATGCGAATCCTCCTGGTCGAGGACGACCCCCAGGCCGCGTCCTACCTGACGAAGGGCCTCAAGGAACACGGCGTGGGCGTGGACCACGTGGCCGACGGCCGCGAAGGCCTGTTTCGGGCCACGGCGGGCGGCTACGACGTGATCATTCTGGACCGCATGCTCCCGGGCCTGGACGGGCTGTCCATCCTCAAGGCCGTGCGCGCCGCCGGGGACACCACTCCCGTGCTTGTGCTCTCGGCCCTGTCGGACGTGGACGCGCGCGTGGAGGGGCTGCGGGCGGGCGGCGACGACTACCTGACCAAACCCTTCGCCTTCGCCGAGCTCATGGCCCGGGTGGAGGCTCTGGGACGCCGCGGCCGGGCCGAGAAGCCCCTCACCGTGCTCGCCGTGGCCGACCTGGAACTGGACCTCACCGCGCGCACCGTGAAGCGCTCCGGCAAGCCCATCGACTTGAAGCCCAAGGAATTCTCCCTGCTGGAATACTTCATGCGCCACGCCGGGCAGGTGGTCACCCGCACCATGCTCCTGGAGCGCGTCTGGGACTACGCCTTCGACCCCCAGACCAACGTTATCGACGTGCACGTCTCCAGGCTCCGGGGCAAGATCGACAAGGACTTCGACAAGCCCCTGCTCCACACCGTGCGCGGGGCGGGATACATGCTCCGTGACCCGTCCGACGGCTCCTGACATCCGCCCGCGTGAGGCTGGCCCCGCGTGATCCGTCCCAAGGTACTCAAGACCTTCAGCTTCCGCCTGGCCCTGTGGTATGTGGCGCTGTTCGCCGTGTCCGCCACGGTGGTCTTCGGCTTCATCTGGTGGGCGGCCGTGACCTTCATGCTGGGCCAGACCGACGACATCATCGAGTCCGAGGTGTGGAGCCTGGTGGAGCAGTACGACGAACGCGGCCTGGCCGCACTCTCCATGCAGATCTCCAGCCGCCAGCGCAACGAGGCGTCGCGCTCCAACATCTACCTGCTGGTGGACCGCGAGATGCACTATCTGGCTGGCAACATGCGCCAGTGGCCGCCCGGAATCGAACCCAAGGGCTACCCCGAGTGGCACACCATCCCCGTCACCGCCGCCGACGATCCCAAGCCGCTGCAGGCCAGGGTGCGGGTGGTGACGCTCATGGGCAAGATCCACATGCTGGTGGGGCGCGAGCTCTCCGACGTGATGCGCGCCCGGGCCATCATGGCCATCGCCATGGCCACTGGCATATGCATCACCGTCGTCATGGGGCTCATCTGGGGCAACGTCATGAGCGTGAAGCTCCTGCGCCGCCTGGACGAGATCAACGACGCCAGCCGCGAGATCATGGGCGGAGCCATGGGCAAGCGCATCCCGCTGTCAGGCTCGGGCGACGAGTTCGACCGCCTCGCCGCCAACTTAAACGACATGCTCGACCGCATCGTGGAACTTCTGGCCACGGTGCGCCAGGTCTCGGACAACATCGCCCACGACCTGCGAAGCCCGCTCACCCGGCTTCGCTCGCGCCTGGAACTGGCCCTGCTGGAGCCCCAGGACACCGTTTCCCAGCGCCAGGCCATGGAGGAAGCCATCGACCAGGCCGAATCCATCATCGCCACCTTCAACGCCCTGCTCACCATCGCCCGGGCCGAATCCGCCGCCGCGCGCGACAACTTCGAGGAGCTGGACCTGTCCGTCCTGGTGCGCGACGCGGTGGAGCTCTACGAGCCCCTGGCCGAGGACAAGAACATCGCCCTGGCCGTTTCCGCCCTGGACGGCCTCATGGTCTGGGGCAACCGCCACCTGCTCTCGCAGGCCGTGGTCAACCTGCTGGACAACGCCGTGAAGTACACGCCCGAGGCGGGGGCCATCCGGGTGGGAGTCTGCCTCGAGGAAAACGGATGCGCTTCGCGCAAACCCGCCCAGCCCGGAGCCTTGCCCGGGCGCGGCCAGGAAGCAGCCACTGACAAGGGAGCGGGAGGGGAAACGGCGAACCTTGCCGGAAACGGCGCCCAGGGGGGGAACGGGGGATGCATCGTGCTGTCCGTGGCCGACACCGGCCCCGGCATCCCCGAGGCCGAGCGGGCCAACGTGCTCAAGCGCTTCTACCGCCTGGACGAAAGCCGGGGCACGCCGGGCTCGGGCCTGGGGCTGTCGCTGGTGGCCGCCGTGGCCCGGCTGCACGGAGCGAAACTGGAATTTAGGGAGCAAAGCCCGGGCCTTGAAATTCTCGTGGCCTTCCCGCCCGCGAGCCGCGTGCGCTCTTCCGAGACGCGGCCGGGCGACTCCGTTCAATAATTTTTCATCCTGTAGCGCAACGCTCCCGCCGATTCGGCGAGCGCCCTGATCCTCGTGCGCAGGCCTTCCGGCAGGGCGTCCGTCATCCGCACGTTCTTGAAGCGCAGGCAGCGCTGCTCGATCATATTCCAGGAGACGAACGCCAGCAGCAACGTGACCGCGAACGAAGCGAACATGAGCGCCCACGCGCCGATGCCCTGAACCGCCGCCGCCAGGGACTGCTGGACCGGGAACGCATAGATGTACATCCCGTAGGAGTAGTCGCCCGCCCGGTTGTAGTGCTTCAGAAACCCCGACGGCGCATAGGCCAGGCAAAGGACCATGTACGGGACGACCAGGCTGTACACAGGGAAAAAGTACCCCTGGTGGTAGGCCAGAACGATGGACGCCGCGCACACGGCGAAGGCCCTCCAGTCGAGGGCGATCCACTTCCGCAGTACGTAGTAGGCCCCGCCCGAGAAAAACAGGTACCCCAACCGCCAGTCGGACCCCTCCACGAACCGGCCGCCGTCCTTGAGAAGCATGTACGGCAGCCCGCCCACAGCCACGCACACCACGAAGATCGAAACAAACGTCCGCCTGGACTTGCTGATCGAAAAGAGTATCCAGGCCAGGGCGAGCTTGTAATACAGATGCACTTCCCTGGGTAAAGTCCACAACGATCCGTTCACTCCGGCCCCGAAGGGATTGCCTTCGAACACGCCGGGAAGAAACGAGGCGTAGCCCCAGAATATGGTCGAATTGTACTTCAGGTACTCGATGGTCTTGTCGTTCAGGAGGAAATCCTTCGCGCCCAGGGTCGTGAAGAACAACCCGGCCACGGCCACGGTGATCACCACGGACACGAGGAGCGCCGGATAAATCCGCAAGATTCTCGCCTTGATGAAGGCCAGGATGCTGCCCCGTTCCACAAGGCTCCTGGTGACCAGAAATCCGCTGAGGACGAAAAAGACATCCACCGCCATGCTTCCGGGAGTCATCCCGATCAGGCCGCGCAACGGCTCGGCCGCAGCGGAACCGGTGGCGAGGGCGAAACTGTGGCTGACCAGTACCGCCGAGGCCGCGCAGAACCTGATCAGATTCATGTTGTTGTTCTTGTCGCCGCAGATTGCCCCGAGATTTCTTGCCATGCCTTCCCCATGCTCCGCCGGGCGGAGACTGTCCCTCATAAAAAGTTGTTATATGTAACTCTGCTCTGTCACCACAAGGTCGGGCCTCCGGAAGATGCTCCTTCCAGATACCCCCCAGGCAGAGCCTTTCCCTGCCCGGCGACGGGCAGAATGAACTTCTGTTCATTTCCGGGAAACATTCCTGTCATTTACGAGTTCTAATTGCTCCCATCACGGAAGCGGCCTCCGCTTCACTTTTCAGGAGAGTATCCATGCACCGGACGAAACCTGTCAGAATCGCACTCCTCTGCTCGCTCATGCTCCTCTTCGCCGCGGGACAGGCCCTGGCCGAGATGCCCAAGCTTGCCGACCTGGCCGAAAAGGCCGGACCGGCCGTGGTGAACATCTTCACCGAGACCGCGCCCAAACAGACCCAGCGTCAGCCCCGCATGCAGATTCCGCGCGGCACGCCCTTCGACGACTTCTTCGACCAGTTCGACCAGTTCTTCAACCAGCAGCCCCAGCGCCGCCAGCGTTCCCTGGGCTCGGGCTTCCTCATCTCGGCCGACGGCTACATCCTCACCAACAACCATGTGGTGGAGAAGGCCGACAAGGTCAACGTGAAGCTCCAGAAGGGCGAAAAGACCATCCAGGCCAAGGTGATCGGCGCGGACCCCGACACCGACCTGGCGCTCATCAAGATAGACAACGGGAACGACCTGCCCTTCCTCAAGCTCGGCGACTCCGGCAAGATGCGCGTGGGCGACTGGGTCATGGCCATCGGCAACCCCTTCGGCCTGTCGCACACGGTCACGGCGGGCATCGTCTCGGCCAAGGGCCGGGTCATCGGGGCCGGACCTTACGACGACTTCATCCAGACCGACGCCTCCATCAACCCCGGCAACTCAGGCGGGCCGCTGCTCAACCTGGACGGCGAGGTCATCGGCATCAACGCGGCCATCATCGCCTCAGGCCAGGGCATCGGCTTCGCCATCCCCTCCAACATCGCCAAGGAAGTGGTGGCCCAGCTCAAGAGCAAGGGCAAGGTGCAGCGCGGCATGATCGGCGTCACCATACAGCCCATGGATGAAAACACCGCCAAGGCCCTTGGCCTGTCCTCGGACAAGGGCGCCCTGGTGAGCCAGGTCAACCCCGGCAGCCCCGCCGAGAAGGCCGGCCTGGCCTCCGGAGACGTCATCACCGAGGTCAACGGCCAGCCCGTCACCGACGCCCACGACCTGACCACCCGCATCGGGGCCATGGCACCGGGCTCGTCGGTGAACCTCACCTACCTGCGCAAGGGACAGTCCAAGTCGGTGAAAGTGACCCTGGTGGAACGCGACACGAAGCAACTCGGCCAGTCCGGCGACGAAAACGCGAGCCCGGCCGGCGACACCCTGGGCATGTCTCTGTCGCCCACCGACCCCCGCAACGGAAAGCCAGTGGGCGGACTGCTGGTGCTGGGAGTCGAAGCGGGCTCCCCGGCCGCCGAGGCGGGCATGCGCAAAGGGGACGTGATCCTGGAGATCAACCAGCGTCCCGTGACCAGCCCCCAGGAAGCCGCCGCCATCATCGCCAAGGAAGGAAAGGCCAACGGCGCGGTGCTGGTGCTGATCAAGCGCCAGGGACAGCACGTGTTCCGCCCCATTCCCGTGCAGTAAACAACTGTCTCCCATGCCGGGCGGGGACTTCAGCCACCCCCGCCTGGTCCTCCTCCACCCTCGCATCAGCCCCCCCGTCCTGGGGGGGCTGGTGTTTGCAGGACCCGCCAGGTTGCAAGCCTCGTCACCATCTGCTACCGATCCAAAATTCCGGCGCATGCCGAAAGTGAACGATTTCACAACATTATCATCGGAGACACGCATGGATCGCAGGTCCCTGCTGGAGATGTTCTCCTTCGGCAAGAAGTCCGGGGAGCCGCAACCAAGGCCGGTGCGCTACGCCATGGTGATCGACATGCGGCGCTGCGTGGGCTGCCAGGCCTGCACCGTGGCCTGCGCCATGGAGAACCGCACGCCGCTCGGAGCGCAGCGCACCAGCGTCGGCGATTTCGAGGTCGTGCAGGACGCCAGGCCCCGCAAGGTGCTGGCCCCGAGGTTGTGCAACCATTGCCAGCGCCCGCCCTGCGTGCCCTCCTGCCCGGTGGGGGCCACGTTCCAGCGCGAGGACGGCCTGGTGCTGGTGGACCCCGCCAAGTGCGTGGGCTGCGGCTACTGCGTGCTCAACTGCCCCTACGCCGCCCGCTTCCTCAACCACCAGGCCAAGACCGCCGACAAGTGCTCCCTGTGTGCCCACCGCCTGGGCGCGGGGCTTCTGCCCGCCTGCGTGGAGACCTGCATCGGCAAGGCCCGCGTCGTGGGCGACATGAATGATCCCGACAGCGCCGTGGCCAGGCTTCTGGCATCGGCCGGGGACGGCGTCCGGGTGCTCAAGCCCGAGGCCAAGACCGAGCCCCGGGTCTTCTACGTGGGGCTGGCCGCCTCCGAGGCCCTGCCCCTGGAGGCCCCCGGCGTCCCCGGTCACATCCGCGTCACCGAGGAGAACTTCCGATGAACCCGGCCATCGAACTCACCGCGTTCCGCGCCCTGCCCGTCTGGGAGCTGTCCGCCGCGCACTACCTGCTCATGATCCAGGCCGGGGCATGGGCCCTGCTGGCCGGATGCATCCCCAAGGCCTTGAAGCTCCGGCACTCCCGGAACCTGCGAGCCTGGGCCGTGTTCGCGGCCACGGGCCTGGCCCTGGCCGCGCCGCTCAACCTCGTGGCCGAGATGCTCTCGCCGGAGCGCTTCCCCACCATGCTCTACCGCGTGCACCCCACCTCGCCGCTCTCCTGGGGCGTGGCGGCCATACTGGCGCACTGCGCCGTGGGCCTGGCGCAGTGCTGGATCATTTTCAAGGGCGACGCCCCTGAGCGCGTCCTGTCCGCCCGCCTGGCCTGCCTGGCGGCCCTGGGAGCCGTGGCCTACACCTGGATCGAGGTGGACCACGCCGTGGGGATCGCCCTGTGGTCCGGCCCCTGGCCGTCCGCCACCCTGGCTGCGTCCGGGCTGGCCGCCGGAATGGCCGTGAGCCTGGGGCTGGCCCGCCTGTCCGGAACCGTGGCGGGAATCGTGCCACGGCTCGCGGCGGCGCTGGCCTGCGCCGTGGCCGGGATCGCCCTTTTCGCCTGGGGCACGGTCGAAGCCTGGCCAGGCCTGCCGGGCTGGCCCCTGGGCACGGCCCTGTTGGCCGGGGGCAGCGGCGCGCTGCTTCTTGCCGCCGCCCTTTTCCCGCGCAAGCCGGACTCGAGGCTCGTCTGGGCCTGCCTGTTCGCCCTGGCCGGGGCCTGGGCCGCGCGGGTGGGCATACTCGCCGCCGGGCAGGCCGCGTCGCTTGGGCGCAACTTGGGCGAGCCGCACCTGGCCGGGCATGCCGGTGTGCTCACCGCCCTGGCCCCCATGGCCCTGTGGGTGTTTTTCATGTTCGCGGCGTCCCTGATGACCAGCCGCATGCCGGGCCTTAGCGCCCGCGCGGGAGGCCAGTCATGAGCATCACCCGCCGCGACGTTCTCAAGGGCCTGGGCGCGGCAGGCGCGCTCAGCGTCTTCGCAGCCGGATACGAGCCCGTGCTCGAAAGCATCGTCCAGGCAACCCTGAAGCCGGGCAAGGCGCCCGCCTCCCCGTCGCTTGCCCCGGAGGCCACGGTGGACAAGGCCACCGGCCAGGTGACCCTCAACCCGGACCAGTACCTGGCCGGGAGCATCTGCGTGGGCTGCACCTCCGTCTGCGGCGTGCGCGTGCGCGTTGACCGCAAGACCGGGCGCGTGCTGCGCGTCTCGGGCAATCCCTACCACCCTCTGGCCGCGCAACCGCCCGTGGCCTACGAGGCGGGGCTTGCCGAAAGCGTGCGCCAGCTCTCCGGCCACCAGGAAGGGGGCCTTGCCCGCCGGGCCACGGCCTGCGGCCGGGGCAATGCAGTGCTGGACAAGCTGACCGATCCGTACAGGGTGCTCACCCCGCTTAGGCGCGTGGGGCCTCGCGGATCGGGCAAATGGGAGCCCATCAGCCTTGAGCGCCTCGTGGAGGAGATCTCCCAGGGGGGCGACCTCTTCGGAGAAGGCCCGGTGGACGGCCTGGCCTCGCTCTTGACCGGCGAACCGCTCAACACATGGGCCCCAGAGTTCGGCTCGAAAGCCAACCAACTGGCCTTCATCTTCGGCTACGCCAACGGCCGCATGCATTTCGCCCAGCGCTTCGCGGCGGGAGCCTTCGGCACCGTTAACGTGGCCAACCACCAGGGCAACTGCGGGCTCAGCATGCGCGCTGGATACGCGGCCATGCTGGGGGACTTCCAGGAATACCCGCACCTGAAGCCCGACTACGACCACTGCGAATTCTACCTGTCCATCGGCTCTGCTCCGGCCAATGCGGGAAACCCCTTCATGTACCAGGCCGCCAAGGTGGCCCAGGCCCGCGCCGAGGGACGCATGAAGCTGGTAGTGGTGGACCCGGTGCTCACCAACTCCGACAACCGCTCCTGCAGCGACCGCACCCGCTGGGTGCCCATCCGCCCCGGCACGGACGGGGCGCTGGTCATGGGCATGATCCGGCGGATGCTCGAAACCGGCAAGATCAACACGGCCTACCTGGCCTGCCCCGGACCCGAGGCCGCCAAGGCCATGGGCGAGGCGTCCTGGTCCAACGCGGCGCACCTGGTGTCGGCCGATCCGGCGGCCCCCGATTTCGGGCGGTTCCTGCGCGCCAGGGACCGCTTCCCCGACGCGTCCGAAAACGCCCTGCTGGTCCTGGACGAGGCCACGGGGCAGCTCGCGCCCCACGACACGGCCACGGGCCCAGCGCGCATCTACTTCAAGGGCCGGGTGGAGACGGGGGGCAAGGCCGTCCCGGCCAAGACCGCCCTGCAGCTGCTTCTGGACGAGGCCCTCTCGCACACCCTGGCCGAGTACTCGCAGGCCTGCGGGGTGCCCGAGGCGGACATCATCGCCCTGGCCGACGAGTTCGCCTCCCACGGCAGACGCGCCGCCGCCGACTGCCACGGCGGCACCATGCACTCCGGGGGCTTTTACACGGCCTACGCCGTGGCCCTGCTGAACGCCCTGGCCGGAAACCTCAACCGCAAGGGCGGCACGGGGATCGGCGGGGGCAAGTTCAAGGACTTCGGCCCCGGACCCCGCTACGACCTGGCCAACTTCCAGGGCAAGGCCAAGCCCGGAGGCGTGCGCCTGTCGCGCCAGGGCTTCCCGTATGAGAAGACCACCGAATACCGCCGCAAGAAGGAAACCGGGCAGAACCCCTACCCCACCCGCGCGCCCTGGTATCCCTTCTCCAACTCGGTGCAGTCGGAATACCTGCCCTCCGCCCTGGACGGCTACCCGTACAGGCTCAAGGCCTGCCTGTTCTGGGCCACAAACCCGGTCTACGGCCAGGCCGGGCTCATGAACTCCTTCGCCAAGGACATGGCCGACCCCAGGCGCATCCCCCTCATGGTCTGCGTGGACGCCTTCATGACCGAGACCGCCGCCCTGTGCGACTACGTGGTGCCCGACGTGGCCCTGTACGAGGGGTACGGCTGCGCCACGCCCTGGGCCGGTCCCCTGGCCAAGGTCTCGAGCGTCGCCTGGCCCTGCGTGGCCCCCCCCGTGGCCCAAACGCCCCAAGGCGACCCCGTGTGCATGGAGACTTTCCTCATCGCCCTGGCCAAACGCCTGAATCTCCCCGGCTTCGGCCCCGGGGCCATCAAGGACAAGAACGGCGGCCTGCACCCCCTGGAGCGCCCCGAGGACTGGTACCACCGGGCCGTGGCCAACATGGCCTTCGACGCGACGCCCGTGCCGGAGGTCACCCCAGAGGACCTGGCCGCCACCGGCCTGGACCGGCTGGAGGAAAGCCTGCGCCGGGTGCTCCCGCCCGAGGAATGGGCGCGCGCCGCCCAGGTCTACAGCCGGGGAGGCCGCTTCGAGCCCGTGGACAAGGGCTGGCAGGGAGACCTGCTGGCCGCGCGCTGGGAAAAGCCCGTGCAGATATGGAACGAGACCGTGGCCCGCGCCGTGAACTCCATGACCGGCAAGCGCTTCAAGGGCACCGGCACATGGATGGAGCCGGGATTCTGCCAGGGCACGCCGCTGCGCGAGCTCTACCCGCTGGAGAAGTGGCCCTTCAGCCTGATCTCCACCAAGTCGCAGCTCATGGCCGCCGGGGCCGTGGGATCGAAGCGCCTGCACGCCATCCGCCCCGAGGGCGAAGTGGCCGTGAGCGCAACCGACGCCGAACGCCTGGGCCTGTCCACCGGGGACATGGTCCTGGTGGAGACTCCGGGCGGCTCCGCCCGGGCCCGGGTCACGGTGCGCCGGGGCGTCATGGAGGGCGTGGTTGCCGTGGAGCACGGCTACGGCCACTGGGCTCTTGGAGCCCGGGCCGTGGAGATCGGCGGCGAGGCGAAGCCCGCCAGCCCGCTTCGCGGGGCCGGGCTGGCCTCGAATATGCTCGGGATGGAAGACCCCTTCAGGAAGGGGCGCTCCACCCTGGGCGACGTGGCCGTGGGGTCCAACGCGCGCAACGCCCTGCCCGCGCGGATCGTGAAGATATGATGAGGGGACTTTCGAACGAAGCCCTTTTCGACGCGGGAGCGGCCCTCCTGCTCAAGCTCCCCCAGGAAGAACTGATCGGGCAGGCCGCGGCCGCATTGGAGTTCGCAGCGGGGCCGGGAGAGCTGGCGCTTGCCCGGGAGGACTGGAACGAGCTGTTCTTCGTGCCGTCGTCGGGGCGCTACCTGCCCCCGCTGGAATCGGCCTTCCGGGAGAAACGCCTGGGTGGTCCCCACGCGGCGGACGCCCTCGCGGCCTACCGCGCGGCCGGGTTCGATCCCGCCAGGCTTGACGTGGACCAGCTGTGGCGTCCCGCCCCTCCCCCGGACCACCTAGGGGTGGAGCTGGCTTTCGTGAGCGCGCTCATCGGCTCGGCCTCCCGCCGCCCCGAAACGGCGGAGGGACTGCTCGCCTCGGCCGCGCTCTTCCACGCCGCCCACGTGGCCCCCTGGGCAGGGGACTACGGCATGGAACTCGAGCGGAAAGCGCGCAGCGAAACCTTCCGCGCCCTGGGACGGCTGTTCGGAAACCTGGCCGCCTGGACGCCCGATCCCTCCGCGAGCTGACGCGCTACGCCGTCCGCGCCAGCCATTCCCGTCACGCCCCTGAAAAGAAACGGGCGCGATCTCGAGCCCTGATCGCGAAAGTCGCGCCCGCGTCCCTTTCCTGCACAGGTCCGCCATGTGGCGGCCCGAGAGAACCCTCCGCGGCGCCTAAGGCTTCATGCCGCACCCGGAATACCAGCTGTTGCAGCTGGAAACGCAGGCGTCCATGTCGTACGAGGACCTGTTCATGGGATCGCCCTTGCACTTGGCCACGCACGCCTGGTATTCGCGCTGGCAGTATTCCCGGGTTTCAGGCGCGGCGGAAGGCGCTCGGCGCTCGGCCGGAACCGCAGGAGGCAGCACGGGCACCGTTCCGCCCTCGGTCAGGTGCGCCCGGGCCGCGCAAACCATGTTGCAGTCAACGCATTCGTGGTTGCAGGTGACGCTCGGGTTTCCGGTCGTGTCGGTGACGGTGCAGACCACGGTGCCGTCCGGGCGCACGCACTGGTAGACCTGCCCGGCCTGCTGGGCCTGGGCGGCGGTGGCTACGGCGCAGAGAACGGCCAGGATGAACAATGTTCGTTTCATCTCATTCTCCTTGGGATGGCGGATTGTCCGGAATGTACCTCGCCCGAACGGCTGTCGCAAGTGGCGATGTTTTTTTTCGCGTCCCCGCGCGACATCCGGGACGGAAGGCTCAGAGAGGAGGGGTGACCAGCCCCAGTTCGGCCAGGGCCTTGATCAGCTCGTCCCCGTCCAGGGGTTTGATCAGGTAGTGGTCCGCGCCGCAGGCGTAGAGGGCGTCGATCTGGGTGTCGCGCTCGTCCACAGAAGAGAGCATGACGATCTTGGGGCGCTTCTCCAGGGGGATGCGGTGGTCGTTGAAGAGCTTTACTATCTCGCGCACCGTGGTCAGTCCGTCCAGTCCCGGCATCACAACGTCCATGAGGATCAGGTCGTAGGGCTCCCCCGCCGCGATGGATTCCTCCACCCGGGCGATGGCGTCCATGCCGGTGTAGGCCATCCGGGCGCGCCCGATTGACAGCAGCAGCTGGCTGGCATGGAATTGGGTGATCTCGTCGTCGTCGACGATGAGCACATTCAGCAAGGGATGCTCCACTGGGTTCATAATATTTCTTTTTTGACATGTTTCCATGGCCGCTGCAACGCAAAAAGGCCCCGGAAGGGGCCTTTTTGCGTTTTTTTTCGGAGTTACGGGGTCAAAACGGGAGAGAGGCCAGCCGCTGCATGGTCTCGTGGTCGGTGAAGTCGAAGCGCAGGGGGGTGAGGGTCATGTAGCCTTCGGTGAGCAGGGCCCGGTCCTTGCCTGGTGAAACGCGCTCGGGGGGGATGACGCCGGTGAGCCAATAGTATTTGCGTCCGCGCGGATCGATGCGCTCGTCGTACCAGTCGTCGTAGGCGGCGCGGGTCTGGGGGCAGACCTTGAGTCCCCGCACCTCGCCCATGGGCAGGGCCGGGAAGTTGAGGTTGAGCACGCAATGCCTGGGGAGGGCCCCCCAGTCCACCTTGTTCACGAAGCAGGCCGTGTAGTCCCCCTGGGCCGCCAGGTCCGAGGGGGCGAAGCTGTCGTAGGAAACGGCCAGGGCCGGCAGGCCCATGAGGGCGCCCTCGGTGGCGGCGGACACCGTGCCCGAATAGAGGATGTCCACGCCCACGTTGGCCCCGGCGTTGATGCCCGAGACCACAAGGTCGGGCCTGAAGCCGAGCAGCGTGGCCAGGCCCAGCTTTACGCAGTCCGCCGGGGTGCCGGAGACGCCCTGGCCCCGGAAGTCCTTTTCGTCGAATTCCTTCACGCGAAGCGGCGCGGCCAGGGTGACGGCGTGCCCCACGGCGCTCATCTCAGTGACCGGAGCCACCACGTGCACCTCGTGTCCGGCGCGCTTGAGACCGTGATACAGGGAACGCAGGCCCACGGCCTGGATGCCGTCGTCGTTGGTCAGGAGTATTTTCATGGGTTCTTCGAATCGGATTGGGCTAAAAGTTCTGCAGGTCGGTGCGCGCTGTTCGGACCACTTGCCCCGGCCTGGGGAAATCTGTAGTTCTTCACACCGGTTGACCGTATACTATTACCCCCGAGAGGCTGGCAAGAAGGTGACGGAAAAACGAATCTTCGTGCGCGACCTGGCCGTGGGAGACCAGGTGAGCGAATGTTTCCTGCTGGCGCAGGCATCCAAGGGCCAGGCCCGCAACGGCCCCTTCTGGTCGCTCAAGCTCCAGGACGCCACCGGCGTCATCGAGGCCAAGCTCTGGTCCCCGGGCTCCCTGGCCTTCGACGACCTGCCCGCCGGACAGTTCGCCATCGCCTCAGGCACCGTCACCACCTACCGCGACCAGCCCCAGCTCAACCTGGACGGCCTGGAGCCCCTGGGCCCCGCGCCCGAGGGCATCGATTACGGCCATTTCCTGCCTGAGAGTGAAGAGAAGCCCGAATCCCTCTACGCCAAGCTGGAAGATTTTTTAAATTCCAACATCGGCCACGCCCCCTGGCGGCGCTTCTGCCGCAAGGTGCTCGGCGACCCCGAGATACGCGAGAAGCTCCTGGCCGCGCCCGGGGCCAAGGCCATGCACCACGCCTACCGGGGAGGCCTGGTGGAGCACACCCTGGCCGTGTGCCGGGTGGCGCTGTCCCTGTGCCAGCTCTACCCCCAGCTTGACCGCGACACCCTGCTGGCCGCGGCGGCCTTCCACGACATGGGCAAGGCCTGGGAGCTCTCCTCGGGGCTCACCCGCGAATACACCGACGAAGGCCAGATGCTCGGGCACATCGTGATATCGCTCGGCCTTCTGGAGCCCTTCCTGCGCAAGGCCAAGGACCTGGAGCCCGGCCTGGCGCTGCATTTCAAGCACATGCTGGTGAGCCACCACGGAGAGCTGGCCTTCGGCTCCCCCAAGACGCCCATGACCCCCGAGGCCATGATCCTGCACTTCGCCGACAACATCGACGCCAAGGTGCACCAGTTCCTGGGCGCGGTGGAGGACCCGGAAAAGATCGGCGTCACCGGTTTCGTGCGCGCCCTGGACCGCTACGTCTACAACCCCGTGCGGGTGAAGCCTGAGAACGGCCCGCCCCGCAAGCCGCAGGAAAAAGGCCCGCCCCAATGTTCGTTACCTTTGAAGGTGTAGAAGGCGCGGGCAAGTCCACCCAGATCGCCCTGGCCGAGGACTGGCTGCGCTCGCAGGGCAGGGACACGCTCGTCACCCGCCAGCCCGGCGGCTGCGCCCTGGGCGTGGAGCTGCGCCGCATCCTGCTGGACGCGCGCAACACCCACCTGGACCCCATGGCGGAACTCTTCATGTACCTGGCCGACCGGGCCCAGCACGTGGCCCAGGTGATCCGCCCGGCCCTGGCCGCGGGCAAGGCCGTTCTGTGCGACCGCTACCACGACTCCACCGTGGCCTATCAGGGCTACGGCCGGGGCCTGGACGTGGCGCGCCTTACGGATCTCGGCCGCATGGCCACGGGGGGGCTCGCCCCGGACGTGACCGTGGTGCTGGACCTGCCGGTTGCGTTGGGTCTTGGCCGGGCGCGCGGCCGCAACGCCGCCGCCGGGGCCTGCCAGTCCGAGGGGCGCTTCGAGGCCCTGGAGACCGACTTCCACGAGCGCGTGCGCCAGGGATTCCTGGCCATGGCCGAAAGCGAACCCGGACGCTTCGCCGTGGTCGACGCCTCGGGCAGCCCGGACGAGGTGTTCGCCCTGGTGCGCTCCGCCATCGCGGCGCGGCTGGCATAGCCCGCGCCCCAAGCCTTTTCTTCCAAAAAAGGCTTTCCTGCCACCCTCGTTTTGAGCTAATGAATGGCAATACCAGAACATCAGGAGGCCCACGCATGCTACGTCGATCCGTACTCATCCTCGCCGTCCTGGCTTTCGCCGCCCTGCCAGCCATGGCTCAGACATCCTTCGACATAAACAAGCAGAGCCTGCTCACCGACATCGTCAACCGCAAGAAGCTGGTGGTGGGCATGGAACTCAAATACCCGCCCTTCGAGTCCACCGACGCCAAGGGACAGCCCGTGGGCCTGGACGTGGAACTGGCCCGGCTCGCCGCCAAGGACCTGGGCGTGGAGCTCGAAATCAAGGACATGGAATGGACCGGCCTCATCCCGGCCCTGCAGACCGGCAAGATCGACCTGATCATCTCCGGCATCACCGGCACCCTGGAGCGCTCCAAGACCATCACCTTCACCAGCCCCTACTTCACCACCGGCCTGTGCGCCCTGCTCTCGGCCAAACGCGCCCCGGACGTGACCAAGGTCGACGAGCTCAACGACCCCAAGCGCATCATTGCCGTCAAGACCGGCACCACCTCGGACCTGCTGGCCGCCAAACGCTTCCCCAAGGCCACCATCAACCGCTACAAGGATGAATCCGCCTGTGTGCAGGAAGTGGTCAACGGCCGCGCCGACGCCTTCATCTACGACCAGCTCTCCATCGCCAAGCACGCCAAGGAATACCCCGGGGCCACCAAGGCCATCCTGACGCCCTTCACCTACGAGCCCTTCTGCATCGCCATGCACAAGGGCGACTTCGACCTGTGGAACTGGTTCGAGATGTTCGTGACCCTGCGCAAGGCCGACGGCACCCTGGACGATCTGCGCAAGCAGTTCGTGGAGCCGCTGCTGCATTAATCCCCGCGGCCCCGGCGCAACCCGCCGGGGCCGTTCTTCCCATGCCCAAGCCAATCGCCGTCCGCCTCATCCTGCTCTCCTGCGCCGCAGCTCTGCTCGTGGCCATGATGTCCACCCTCCACTACAACTGGAACTGGTGGGTGGTCTGGCAATACCGCGACCTGTTCATCCAGGGATTCGCCAACACCATCATGGTCTCCTGCGGGGCCATCGTGCTCGGCCTGGTGATCGGGGTGCTGGGCGGGCTGGCCCGGGTCTCCGAGAACGTCTGGTTCAAGGAGCTGGCCACGCTCTACGTGTGGGGCTTCCGGGGCACGCCGCTCCTCACCCAAATCTACATCTTCTATTTCTGCTTCGCGGTGATGGTGCACGTGGACAGCCCGTTCCTCACGGGCATGGTCACGCTGGCCTTTTTCGCCGGGGCCTACATCACGGAGATGGTCCGGGCGGGCATCGAGTCCATCTCGCCCGGGCAATGGGAGGCGGCCCGCTCCTCGGGGCTCACCCACGGACAGGCCCTGCGCCACGTGGTCTTCCCCCAGGCCCTGCGGCGCATCATCCCCCCGGTGACGGGACAGTTCGTTTCGCTCATCAAGGATTCGTCGCTGCTCTCGGTGATCGCCGTGCGCGAGCTCACCAAGGGGGCCGAAATCGTCAACTCCATCACGTACAAGACCTTCGAAGCCTACCTCCCCTTGGCCGTATTCTACCTCCTGCTGACCTATCCCCTGAGCATCTTGACCTACCATCTGGAAAAGCGGATAACCTACCAATCCGCTCCGAGGAGCAGGACCCCCGCCAAGCCCAAAGGAGCCGTTCCATGAAGAAGTCCGTCAAGGTCTACGCCCTTTCCACCTGTATCCACTGCAAGCACTGCAAGGAATTCCTCGACGAACGCGACCAGGCGTACGACTGCGTCTACGTGGACAAGCTCACCGGCGACGAACGCAAAAGCGCCATCGACGAAATAAAGAAGGTCAACCCGGGCCTGTCCTTCCCCACGGTCATCGTGGAGGGCAAGGTCATCGTCGGCTTCGACAAGATCGAGATCGAAAGGGCCCTGGAGGACTAACCCCCATGGACGCCAAGGAACTCTACGGAAAACTCAAGGCATTCCAGGAAAAGAAGGGCTACTTTTTCAACAGCGACACGACCATGGTCATGGATCTCCTCGAAATGCTCCTGGTCAACAAGGAGCGCTACGGGCACATGGCCTGCCCCTGTCGCCTGGCCTCGGGGAACTACGAGATGGACAGGGACATCATCTGCCCCTGCACCTACCGGGAGCCCGACGTGGCCGAATACGGAGCCTGCTTCTGCGGTCTCTACACCTCCAAGGAGTGGAACGAGGGCAAATGCCCCCACCGGGTCGTGCCGGAGAGGCGCCCGGCCGAAAAGGTGCTCGCCGGGCTGGGCCTGGATTGATCGCGTCGAATCCGGGAGCATGTTGAAACACCAACCAGACGCGCAGCATATATTCATCGGGAGAAATCAATACTGTTCAGCGCATGTTTAACGGTACAGCGACATTTCTTCGGGGACGCACACGGCGGGGGGGCGACACCAAGGCGCTTTTTTTCATGAGCCGGCCCACCCGCACACGTAAATCCCTGTCATCACTATTGACTCTTTAGGCATCTTTGCTACCGTTGCGCTGGATGTAGAAATGCTCAATCCGTACACATTATGAAGAAAATAAGACTCCTCCTCGCCGAAGACATGGAGATCGTCCGCAAGGGCCTCAAAGCGCTCTTGCAGTCGAACTCGAGCTTTGAAATTGCCGGGGAGGCGTCGGACGGGCACATGGCCGTGAACCAGACCGTGCGGCTCAATCCGGACGTGGTCCTCATGGACCTCTCCCTGCCCCGCATGGACGGCGTGGAGGCCATCGCCGAGATCAAGCGCCGCTGCCCCAGGGTGCGCATCCTGGCCCTGACCGCCCACGGCAAGGAGAACTACCTCACCTCGGCCGTGCAGGCCGGGGTCGACGGCTACCTGCTCAAGAACAGTCCCAGCGAGGAGCTCACCGCGGCCATCATCGCCGTGGCTTCCGGCCAGACCTTCTTCTCGCGCGAAGTCTCGGCCATGCTGGCCCAGGTCTGCCGCCTGGGCAACAAGTCTTCCGATCCGCTGGACCGCCTTTCCAAGCGAGAACGCCAGGTGCTCAAGCTGGCCGCCAAGGGCGAGACCAACAAGGGCATCGCCGACGCCATCTTCGTCTCCGTCAAGACCGTGGAGAAACACAAGACCAACCTGAAGAAGAAGCTCGGCCTGCGGAGCTCGTTGGAACTTGCCGCCTTCTGCCTGGAAAACGGGCTCATCGAGGAAGAAGACTAGCCCCACCGGCCCCGCTTCGCCGTCCAGCCGCCGAGCACCCTCCGGTCATGGGGCGGTCATCGGGCGGTGTTTCTTTTTTCCGCCACTGCTGCTCGCCGGGCATTTGCCCAACCGGCTCCCCGGCCGCGATCCGTGCGGCAGTGCCCGCCCCTCTCCCGTCGTGAACCGGAGTTCACGGCCCCGTGCGTTCAAGCAGCGAAAGAAGGGCCGTGAATTCCCGCAGGGCCGCTCCAGTCCAGGACAGATCGCCCGACCCGGCGCATTCCTCGGCCTGGGATGCCTTCTGAGCCAGCGCCTCGAGGCTGAAACGCATGGCCGCGCCTTTGAGCTGGTGCGCCGCCGCGCGCGCCCCGGCCGCGTCGCCCGCTTCAACCGCCCCGCACGCCTGGGAAAGGATCTCCCGCAGCGCCTCGTACACCTCGGGCAGCAGCGGGCGCAGCACATCCGGGACTCCCTCGAGCATCTTCGAAACCTCCGGAGTCATCGCTTGGCCAACCCCAGCTTCTTGAGCTTGTATTGCAGGGTCCGGCGGCTGACCCCCAGGGCCTCGGCCGTGCGCTCCCGGTGCCCCTCGTTGGCCTCCAGGGCCGAAACGATGGCCAGGCGCTCGGCGTCCTCGAAGCTCACCGGGGCGTCCTGGGGCTCGGCCGCTCCCCGGACGGGCGCGGACGCCTCGCGCGTCAGGTGGGGCGGCAGGGTCTCCGGGGTCAGGGTGTCCGAGCGCGACAGGATAACCGAGCGTTCCAGCACGTTCTCGAGTTCTCGCACGTTGCCCGGCCAGGGATACCGGGACAGGATGTCCAGATAGGCCGGGCTCACGGCGCGCACGGTCTTCTTGTTGCGCGCCCCCAGCTTGGCCAGCAAGTGCGCCGCCAGTTCCGGCAGGTCTTCGATGCGCTCGCGCAGCGCCGGAATCTTGATCTCGAGCACCCCCAGGCGGAAATAGAGGTCCTCGCGGAAGGCTCCCTTGGCCGCCTCTGTGCGCAGGTCCCGGTTGGTGGCCGCCAGGATGCGCACGTCCGTGGCCACGGGCTTGACCGATCCCAAGGGCTCCACCACGCGCTCCTGCAGGGCGCGCAGGAGCTTGGCCTGAAGGCCCAACGGAAGCTCGCCCACCTCGTCCAGGAAAAGCGTGCCGCCGTGGGCCAGCTGGAATCGGCCGGGCTTGTCCTTGATGGCCCCGGTGAACGCACCCTTCACGTAGCCGAAGAGTTCGCTCTCCAGGAGATCGCCCGGCAGCGCCGCGCAGTTGACCTTCACCAGGGGCTTGTCGCGCCTGGGGCTCATGGCGTGCACCAGCTCGGCCACCAGTTCCTTGCCGGTGCCCGATTCGCCCAGGATCAGCACCGTGGCCTCTGCCGGGCCCACCTGGCTCGCCAGCTCGCGCACCTGGCGCATGGCCGGGCTTGTCCCGATGAGCTTGGAGGCCGCGTCGGCCTCGCCCACCCTGCGCTTGAGCTCGCGGTTCTCGGAAACCAGGCGGCCGTATTCGTGGGCCCTGTTCAGGACGGCCTTGAGCTCCTCGTTGTCGGCGGGCTTGGTCAGGTAATCGAAGGCTCCGCGCTTCATGGCCTCCACGGCCGAGCCCACGGTGCCGTAAGCGGTGAGCATGACCACCGGCAGTTGCGGCAGGATTTCCCTGATGCCCGCCAGGGTCTTCACGCCGTCCATGCCGGACATCTTCATGTCCAGAAGCACCACGGAGGGGCAGTCCGAACTTCGGCAGCCCCGCAAGCGCTTGAGGCCCTCCTCGCCCGAGGCGGCCTCGGACACGGACCAGCCGGCGTCCTCCATCACGGCCCGCACCATCAGGCGGTGGCCGGGTTCGTCGTCGATCACGAGAAGAGATTTCATGAGCCTCCGGCGGCCAGGACGAAAACTTTTTAAAAAAAGTTTTTCCTCCTGGACCTCCTTTCAAAAACTATTAGCGGGCTTCGCGTTCACGCCTTGAATTTCATGGTCACGACCGTGCCGCGCCCGGGCTCGCTCTCGATTTCGAGCGCGGCCCCGTGGTCGCGCACGATCTTGTGCACGATGGCCAGCCCCAGCCCCGACCCTTCCTTGCGGGTGGTGAAGAACGGCTCCAGGGCCCGGGCGCGCTCCGCTTCCTCCATTCCCCGGCCGTTGTCGGCCACGCTCACGTGGACTTCGCCGTCCAGCGCCCGGCTGGACAGCGTCACCGTGCCCCCGTCCTCCGGCATGGCCGCCATGGAGTTGAGCATCAGATTGATGAGCGCCTGCTTGAGCCCATCCGCGTCCGCCAGCACCGACGGCATCTGGATGTCGAACGACAGCCCCGCCTTGGTCCGCTCCAGGTCGAAGCGCAGGAGCCTGCCCAGTTCCTCGGACAGGGCCGCGAGGTCCACGGGCTGCGGCTCCATGGGCCTGGGGCGCGCCAGATAGAGCAGGTCCGTCACCACCCGGCCCAGCCGGTCCGCCTCGCGCACCATGGTCTCGGCGTAGGACTGTTCGGGCTGCTTGCCCGCGAGCTTGGCGGCGAAAAGCTGGGCAAACCCCCGCAGGGCGCTCAGGGGATTTCGTATCTCGTGGGCCACCCCGGCGGCGAGCCGCCCCACAGCCGCCAAGTGGCGCGACTGTTCCAGGTCGCGCTCCAGGGAGCGCAGCTGGGTGCGGTCGCGCACCAGGACCATGGTCTCCCGCTCCAGGGGGGCGGCCAGTATCTCCAGCGACCGCCCCTGAAGCTCGATCTGACGCCAGGAGCAGTCCAGCGGGCAGTTGCCCGGGTCGATGTCCAGGGGCAGCCCGGAGAACTCGCGTCCGACCAGATCAGGGCCGAGGATGGTCTTGGCGGCCGGGTTCACGGCGGAGACCATCCCCGAGGCGTCCACGGTGAGAAGCCCTTCGGGCAGCGAATCCAGGAGCTTGGAGTGGAATATCTCCAGCCGGTCCAGCCTGCGCCCCTGCTCGCGGCGGCGCAAGTAGGCCAGCAGCAGTATCCACAGGAGCGCCGCCGTGCCCAGCACGAAGCCGGTCTGCATGAGCGCGGCGTTGCGGAAGTTTCTGAGCTGGGCGTAGTGCTCGTCCAGGCTCATGCCCACCAGGAAGTACACCGGGGGCTGCTTGCCGGGCGGCCCGCCGCTTGATCCGGGGCAGAACTTGGCCATGCCCGGGCGCATGCGGGCGGCGTAGCCCAGGATGGTGGTGCCACCCATGGGCAGGGATCCGAACCACTCGCCTGTGAGGGCCAGGTCCGCCAGGGCCAAGGAGTCCAGCGGCGCCTCGAGCATGCCCTGGGCCTCCTTGGGCTCGGAGGAGATCAGCTGGCGTCCCTCGGCGTCGTAGATTCCGAGGAACAGCACGTCGCCCGAGTCGGCAGTCTCGCGGAAGACTTCCGCAAGGCGTTCCCGGGCCACCTCGGGCTGCATGCGCCCAAGCATGGGCATCACCCGTATGAGGTTGGACTCCACCCCGCGCAGGATGGTTCGCGCCGCCACCTGCACGTGCTGGTCGATGAGCTGGCGCTGCTCCACGAGGTTGCGCCAGGTCACGGCCGAGAGGGCCGCTCCCATGAGCACCAGGGCCAGGGCGGCCAGGGCCAGGAGGCTCCTGGGGGTGCGCGGGGCGGAGACGTCCATCTACTTGACCATGAGTTCCATCACCTGCTCGGGGGTGAGGTTGTTTTCGATGGCCAGTTCCCGGAAGGTCATGTCCGAGAAGGCCACGATGCCCTTGGCCTTGAGCCGGGCCAGGGCCTGCGGGGCCTCGATGTTGTGGTCGCGGCAGAAGGCGGCCAGGGTCATGGCGCCCAGGTTCTCGGGCACGAGGACGACCTGCGGGGCGGGGGCCTGTTCCGGGGCCTGGCCCGGAGCCGGAGCGGCCGGTTGGGGCTGCGCCGTCACGGCCGGAGGAGCCTGCGGCGCGGGCGCGGCTGTGGCGGGCTGCGCCTCGGGCTGGGCCGTCGCCGGAGCTGCCGGGGCGGGGGCCGCCGGAGCAGGAGCCGGAACAGGGGCTGGCTGGGGCTGCTGGGGCGTGCCGCGCAGGGCGTCGTAGACTTCGATGGGCAGCATGAGGTTGTTCTGGGAAATCTGGCGCAGGGTCATGTCGCCAGAGGCCCGGATTCCTGCCTTGGCCAGCTTGTCCACAGCCGTGTTCAGATTCAGGCCGTACTGCTCGCAGACGTCGGAGAGCTTCAGCCTGCCCAGTCCCGGCGGGGGGTCGGCGGGCAGTTGGGGCGGCAGGGGGGGAGCCTGCTGGGCTTGAGCCTGGACCGCCTGGGCCGGGGCGGGGAGCCTGGGCTCCTTGCCGCCGCGCAGGGTCTCGTACACCGCGGCCGGGGCCAGTCCGTTGGTGCGGGCGATCTCGTCGATGGTGGCGTCGGACGAGGAAATCTTCACGTTGTGCACGGCCAGGTTGGTCAGGGCCTTGCCGGGGTCCAGGCTCAGGCGCTTGGCCAGCTCCGTGGGGGAAAGGTGCGCCGCGCCCGCCAGGGGCGGTTCGCCGAAACTCTTGGCGTGCCACGACTTGAGCGAACCGGACATGGCCACCAGCGTGCCGCCCGGGGGCAGCATGAGCACGCTGGACAGCACGAAGGCCGCGAACACGATGATGGCGGTGATCCAGGCCGGAGCCGCGTCCGCCTCGCCGTCACCGGTGGCCATCATCCGGCTCCCGCCGGTGAAGAGGCTCACCAGGCCGGACACGGCCAGCAGAAGCCCCAGCCCGTAGTGCAGGGCCTCCCAGCGCGGGCGGGACAGCCCGAGAAAGCTCCACCCCGACCAGTCGGCCACCTCGGCCGACGGCCCGGCGAACAGGGCAAGCGACGAAGCCGCGAGCCCGGCCAGGGAAAAAGCGAACAGCAACCAGAAAAGTCGACGCAGCATCGTGTGCTCCAGCGGGAAGTGTGTCGGGGAAGCCCCCCGCGATCCCGGACCGGGGCCACGCCCCTCCGGGTGCGGGACAGCGCCCCGCTCTCCCCTTCATCTATCACCCGGAATGCGCACAAGGCAATCGGCCCCCGAAAGAGGGAACCCCGCCGGTGGGGGGCGGGGTTCCAAGGTGAGGGGATGGAGGTTGAAGGCGTATGGGAACTATTGGGCCTGGCCGGTAGTCTGGCCGGGAGTCTGGCAGCACAGGGGCAGCGCGGACTGGTTGCCGCCCTGGGGGCCGTAGCCGCCGCGACCCATGGGGCAGCCGCCGGGGCCGTAGCCCGAACCGCCGGGGCATCCCGCAGCGCCGTAGCCGTTGCCGCCGCAGCCTCCGCCCATGCCCGGGCCGCCGGCCAGGGGGATGTTGACGCCGGTTTCCTTGGCGATGCGCTGCTGCAGGGCCACGCGCTCCTGGTAGACCATGGAGCTCAAGTTGCCGATCTCCTTGGCCAGGGCCTCGATCTTGGAGGAATCGGGCTTGGGGGAGGCCAGAAGGGCATTGAGCTCGGCCTGCTTGGCCCACTTGCGGCTTTCCAGCTCGTAGAGCTTCTGGCGGCCTTCACCGTAGAGCTTGGCCACCTGCTCCTGCTTCTCCTGGGGCACACCGGCCAGCCAGGCGTTGGGGCCGCGCCCGTAGGGCTGAGCCAGGGCAAGGGACGAGACGGCAAGCAGGGCCACCACAGCCAGGGACAGAATCGAAAGACGTGATTTCATGGACGTATCTCCTTAGGAAACTTTGTGATCGGCCGACGCCGCGTTACAACTCGGCCGGTGCGGCCTGGCCGCCTTGCCCGGGGAACCGGCCCTGCATCTGGGGACCGCCCTGGTTCTGGCCGTAACCGCCGCGCATCCATCCGTACCCCCGGCCCGCGCCGGGGCCGTAGCCCGATCCCGCACCGTAGGCGGGGCATGCGCCCGGCCCGGAGTACGAGGCACCCGCGTATCCGCCCATTCCGTAGCCGCGACCCATTCCGGGGCCGCCGCAGGCCAGGGCGCTGAGGACCGTGGTGGACAGGATCGCCGCAGCAGCCAGCGTCACCAGCAGACTCTTTCTCATGACCGCCTCCAAGGCGCGTATCGCTTGCGCCGTTTGCTGCCATGAAGCAGCATCCATGCCAAAGCATATCATAAATTATTACAGCATGTTATTGCGCGGCGTGCACGGTGAAACACTTCACATGTGCAAAACCATGCACATGCACATGCGCAATCCTCCGGCTCGGCATTGACACTATCCCGCGTTTGTACCAAGAAAGGTCGCTTTGAGAAATTATCCGGACAACGCATGAAATCCGCCCTCATCATCGGCATAACCGGCCAAGACGGCGCCTACCTGGCCAAGCTCCTCGCGGACAAGGGCTACACGGTGGCCGGGACCTCGCGCGACGCCCCCATGGCCAATACGGCGGGCCTCGCGGCCCTGGGCGTGGCGGACAGGGTGGCCATCCATTCGGCCTCGCTCACCGATTTCCGGGGGCTGTGGCAGGTCATCGAAAAGGTGGATCCGGACGAGGTCTACAACCTGGCCGGGCAGAGCTCCGTGGGGCTTTCCTTCGAGCAGCCCCTGGAGACCTTCGAGTCCGTGGCCGTGGCCACCATCAACATTCTGGAGCTCTTGCGCCTGCTCGGCAAGCCCATCAGGCTGTACAACGCATGCTCCTCGGAGTGCTTCGGCAACTCCCCCGAGCCGGCCAGCGAGGACACCCCCTTCAAGCCCCGCAGCCCTTACGCCGTGGCCAAGGCCGCGTCCTACTGGTCCGTGGCCAACTACCGCGAGGCTTACGGGCTCTACGCCTGCTCGGGCATCCTGACCAACCACGAGTCGCCGCTTCGCCCGGCCCGCTTCGTCACCCGCAAGATCGTGTCCACGGCCTGCCGCATCGCGGCCGGATCCGGCGAGCGCCTGAGCCTGGGCAACACCGGCGTGGTGCGCGACTGGGGCTGGGCCGGCGAATACGTTGACGCCATGTGGCGCATGCTCCAGCAAGACGCTCCCGAAGACTTTCTCATCGCCACCGGCAAGAGCTATTCCCTGCAGGATTTCACGGCCCAGGTCTTCGCGGAGCTGGGCCTCGACCATACCGAACACGTGGACGTCAACTCCGGCCTCTACCGGCCTACCGACATACTTGTCAGCCGCGCCGACCCCTCCAAGGCCCGGGAACGCCTCGGCTGGCAGGCCACCATGGCCATGCCCGAGGTGGCCAGGGCCATGGTCAAGGCCGAACGGGAGCAGACGTCCCCGAAGGAGAACCTCGCATGAAGAAGAAGGTCGCCCTCATCACCGGCATCACCGGACAGGACGGGGCCTACCTCGCGGAAATGCTCCTGGAGAAGGGCTACGAGGTACACGGCATCAAGCGCCGCGCCTCGCTCTTCAACACCAACCGCATCGACCACCTCTACCAGGATCCGCACGTCACGGGGCGGCGCTTCATCCTGCACTACGGCGATCTGACCGACTCCACCAACCTGATCCGGGTCATCCAGCAGGTGCAGCCGGACGAGTTGTACAACCTGGCCGCCCAGTCCCACGTGGCGGTGTCCTTCGAGACTCCGGAGTATACGGCCAACTGCGACGCGCTGGGCACCCTGCGCATCCTGGAGGCCATCCGTATCCTCGGGCTCACCGGGAAAACAAAGGTCTATCAGGCCTCCACGTCGGAGCTCTTCGGCAAGGTCCGGGAAGTGCCCCAGACCGAGAAGACCCCCTTCTACCCGCGCAGCCCCTACGCTGTGGCAAAGCTCTACGGGTACTGGATCACGGTGAACTACCGCGAGGCCTACAACATGTTCGCCTGCAACGGCATCCTCTTCAACCACGAGTCGCCCATGCGCGGCGAGACCTTCGTCACCCGCAAGATCACCCGGGCCATGGCCCGAATCAAGCTGGGCCTGCAGGACTGCCTCTACCTGGGCAACCTGAACGCCAAGCGCGACTGGGGACACGCCCGCGACTACGTGGAGATGATGTGGCTCATGCTGCAGCAGGACACCCCTGACGATTACGTCATCGCCACGGGCGAGCAGTACAGCGTGCGCCAGTTCGTGCAGGCCACCGCCGAAGAGCTGGGCATCCCCCTGCGCTTCGAGGGCGAAGGCGTCAACGAGAAGGGCTACCACGCCGAGACCGGCAAGTGCGTCGTGGCCGTGGCCCCGCGCTACTTCCGTCCCACCGAGGTTGAGACGCTTCTGGGCGACCCCACCAAGGCCCGCCAGCAGCTGGGTTGGACCCCCCGCATCACCTTCAGGCAGATGGTCTCGGAAATGGCCCAGGCGGACCTGCGCGACGCCGAACGCGATACTCTGTGCAAAAACAAGGGGTTCGCGACGTTCGATTTTCACGAATAACCTCGCCTTGCCGGCGCTCGCGCCACTGAAAGGCCGGGGAAACCCGGCCTTTTCTTTTTGCAATTCCCTATCCGGACACTCCGTATCCGGCACGCTCATTGCTTGAAAAGTTACCAAGCGTGTATTTTCGGTTTTTTCACCCGCTTTGTGTTAAGTTTCCCGATGATTTTCGGTTAATTTTACACTTCGCGGGCCTTGCAAGCATCACCAGCTCCCAGCATCAGTGGGGATGACTTCCGGGCCAACGAACCACCGAGAATCGCGGATACCCTGGGAGGCATAAGATGGGCCGTCTCTTCATAGCACTCTTCGCACTCGGCATCATCGGCTGCGTCTGTATCGTCAGCGCGGGCAACAGATTTGCGTCCCTGTCCGAAACCGACGAAACGGTCCTGGCGGACGACTCGATTCCCGGCGAGCCCCTATCCAGGACACCTCTGAGCAATCTCGCGGGCCGGGCCGCCCCCACCGGGATCATCCGGAATGTGGCCGCGGCATCCGCCTACATGCAGACTTTCGGACCGGAATTCTCCTCCGAGGCGTTCTTCTTCAACGCCCTGGACGCACCGATGGACCTGATGGCTTCCCAGGTGTGGCAGCAAGCGTACACTCCCGGCTCCCGCGGCGGAATCTTTTCGCAAATCTCGGACAGCCTGGGCACCTCCTCCCACTCCCAACAGTGGCACGGGGGACGCCCCTTCCAGGGCTCCGATCCGGGAACTGGAGGCTACCTGCCCGTGTCCGGCAATTTTTCCGGCTCCTCGGACAGTGGGTCGAGCAGTGGCGGTAGCGGGGGAAGCGGAAGCGACAACGGGAACAGCACGTCCTACGCCAGCCAGCTCGAGCGCTACCTGCGTTCAGCGGCTCTCACGACGCCCACGACGGACACGACTCCCCCCCTGACGGACACCCCGGCGCGCTCCGGGGGCGCCTCCTCCGACGTGCCGCAGACTTACGCGAGTTCGCCCTCGTCCAACGCCAAAGCGCCCCTGGCCTTTCTGACCGAGGCTGACCCGCCCAATAACCCGGACCATCCGGTCACCGACATTCCCGTGGCCACTCCGGAGCCGGGAACCATGATCCTCGCGGGACTCGGCCTTTTCGGACTGGGTGCGGCCAGACGCCGCAAGGGCGCGCGGAGCTGAACCCTTCCTGAACAATCCAAAGGCCGTCCGGCGTAACCGGGCGGCCTTTTTTGTTTTCATCGAGGCCCGTGCCGCGACTGAGCCACTGCCGCTCATCAACCGTTCCTGCGACAATGCATACACATGATCAATACATGTCAACCTTCTCTTCGATTATCTTACCGTAAATAGCTCTTCACATCATTGACTTATAAATTTCGTGAAACCCTACTGGCGCGCGCCCGGCATTTTCTCTACGAACAGGAAGCGAAAAATATATGCCATTCCCATTCCTCTCGAACCTGTACAAGAGGAGCTGCCTCGCATGAGAAACTGCAACCTTGCCGTAAAACTCGCTGCGTCCTTCGGGACGATCATCCTGTTGTTCATCCTGCTCGGATCGTCTGCGCTGTGGTGCAATAGTTCCATCGGTGGCCGCCTGACGGAACTCGGAGCCTTACGCATTCCCAGCATGCAGGGTATTCTCCTCATGCAGGACAACATACGCAAAGTGGTTGAGATACAGCGATCCCTCATGCTGCCCGGTCTTCCTCCCCAGAAGCGCGAGGCGCTGCTCGCCGAAGTGGAGTCGGCACGGGCCAAATACAAACAGGGCCTGGATCTCTACGAGAAACTCGAGAAGACGCCCAAGGAAGCGCAGCTCTGGAAGGAATTCCAATCCGAGTTGGTCCGGGCCAGGGATCTCAACAACCAGTTCTTCAGCCTCGAAAAGGACTTCCACCAGACCAACGGCCAGGAAACCTATGACCGCATGCTCGCCCTCACCCTGGGCGACATCCTGGCGAGCAACGAAAAACTGTTCGCCAGCCTCGACGCCATGACCGCCCAGATCAACCAGAGCGCCGCACAGTCGCTGGCCGAGAGCGAACGGGACGCGCGCATCAACAAGCTTGCCGCGCTCCTGGGCATGATCGGCGGCACGCTGCTCGCCGCCCTGCTGGCCGTGGTCACGTCGCGCTATCTGGCCCGCAACACCACTGCCTTGGCCAGATACGCCACCGCCGTCGGCGAGGGGAACCTGGACGCGCCCCTGGAAATCACAGCCCGCGACGAATTTGGAATCCTGGCCGACGGATTGCGCGACATGGTGGGCAAGCTCAAATCCATGATCCAGCAATGCCTCCTCAAGGAAGCCGACGCCGAGCGCGAAGCCCAGAACGCCACCGAGGCCGCCGAACAGGCCCGCCAGGCCATGAACCGCGCCGAGGCCAGGCAGAGCGAGATGCTCGAAGCCGCCCACCGCCTCGAACGCGTGGTGGAAGGCATGTCCGCCGCCACCAGCCAGCTCTCCGGCCAGGTGCAGGTGGTGGGACGCGGCGTCTCCACCCAGGAAGCGCGCACCTCCGAGACCGCCGCCGCCATGCAGCAGATGAACACCTCCGTGCTCGAGGTGGCCCAGAGCGCCTCCAGCGCCGCCAGCCAGGCCGCCAACGCCAAAACCAAGGCAGAGGAAGGACGCGACGTGGTGGGACGGGCCAAAAGCGCCATCACCCAGGTGAACGTCGTTGCCGAAATGCTGGAATCCGGCATGGGACGGCTCGGCGATCAGGCCGGGTCCATCGGCCGGATCATGAACGTCATCTCCGACATTGCCGACCAGACCAACCTGCTGGCCCTCAACGCCGCCATCGAGGCCGCCCGCGCGGGCGAAGCCGGGCGTGGCTTCGCCGTGGTTGCCGACGAGGTGCGCAAGCTCGCCGAAAAAACCATGGCCGCCACAAAGGAAGTGGGCGATTCCATCTCCAGCATCCAGGACGGCATACACTCCAACATCGATCTGGTGAACCAGGCCGCCCAGGCGGTCTCTACCGCCACCACCGAAGCGGCCGAATCCGAAAACGCCCTGCACGACATCGTCGGACTGGTCACCGGCACCGGAGACCAGATCACCGCCATCGCCACCGCCTCGCAGGAACAATCCGCCGCCAGCGAGCAGATCAGCCGGGCAGTTGAAGAAGTGAGCCGAATCGCCTCCGAGATCGCCCAGGGCATGAGCGAAGCCACGGACGCGATGCATGGTCTGGCTGGCGAGTCGCGCGAACTGACCTCGCTTATCGCCTCTTTCCGCAAGAACGACGAAGGGATACCGGCGC
This sequence comes from Fundidesulfovibrio terrae, assembly GCF_022808915.1. Lineage (NCBI taxonomy): Bacteria > Pseudomonadati > Thermodesulfobacteriota > Desulfovibrionia > Desulfovibrionales > Desulfovibrionaceae > Fundidesulfovibrio > Fundidesulfovibrio terrae. Next base: position 19,001 of record NZ_JAKZFS010000002.1, on the reverse strand, counting down.
TGAATTAGAAGAGCGAAGAGAAAGATGCCTCCGGCGGGCAGAGAGGGCGCCGCCCTCTCTGCACTCTCCCGCCAAAGGGACTGAGTCCCTTTGGAATCCCCTCAAATAGCTTCGCGGGCCTGAGACCGGCATGCCGGTCTCAGGCCCGCGAAGCTATTTGAGGGTCCAGGGGGATCATCCCCCTGGCGGGTCAAGGGCGGAGCCCTTGCGGGGTCTGGGGCAGCGCCCCAGCTCTTCTCTTACACTCTTCCCAGGCGCGCGAGCACCCGGTCGCGCCCCATGGCCTGCATCATCTCGAACAATCCCGGGCTGGCGGTCCTGCCGGTGAGGGCCACGCGCAGGGGCTGGGCCACGGTTTTGAACTTGAGTCCGTTCTCGTCGAGGTAGGCCTTGGCGGCCGCCTCCAGGGGCTCCTGCTCGAACACGGGCGCGGCCGCGAAGATGGCGGCCAGGGCGGCCAGATGCGGCTTGACCTCATCGGTGAGGAACTTGGCCACGGCCTGGGCGTCCATTTCGGGCGCGTCGGCCACGAACATGGCGGCCTGGTCGGCCATTTCCAACAGCGTGCGCGAGCGCGGCTGGAGCAGGGGCATGAAGGCTTTCAGGTACTCGCGGTCAAGGCCGGTGAAGCCGCGCTGCGCCAGATGGGGCGTAAGGAGCGCGGCCAGGCGGTCCAGCGGGCATTCCTTAATATAGTGCTGGTTGAGCCAAAGGAGCTTCTCGCGGTCGAACACCGAGGCTGATTTGCCCAGGGCCTTGATGGAGAAGTGCTCGATGAGCTCCTCGCGGGAGAAGATCTCCTTGTCGCCGTAGGACCAGCCCAGGCGAACGAGGCAGTTGAGCATGGCCTCGGGCAGGATGCCTTCGGCCTCGTATTCGTAGACGGCGGTTGCGCCGTGGCGCTTGGAGAGCTTCTTCTTGTCCGGCCCCAGGATCATGGGCACGTGCCCGAAGACGGGCAGCGGGAAACCCAGGGCGTTGTATATGAGGATCTGCTTGGGGGTGTTGTTGATGTGGTCGTCGCCGCGGATGACGTGGGTGACGCCCATGGTGGCGTCGTCCACCACGACGGCCAGGTTGTAGGTGGGGGTGTTGTCGGAGCGGCGCAGGATCATGTCGTCGAGTTCGGTGTTCTCGAAGGCGACCGGGCCGTGGACGAGGTCGTCCATCAGGGTGGTGCCGCCAAGGGGAGCCTTGAGGCGCACCACGCGGCCGGGTCCGGGGCCGAGGCCGCGTTCGCGGCAGCGTCCGTCGTACTTGGGCTTGGTGCCGCTCGCCCGCGCGGTCTCGCGCATGGCTTCCACCTCTTCGGGCGTGCAGGAGCACCAGTAAGCCGAACCGGCCTCGACCATGCGATCGATGTACTGGTTGTAGAGGTCGAAGCGTTGCGTTTGGTAGATGGGCTCGTCGTCCCAGTCCAGGCCGAGCCATTTCATGGAGGCCAGGATGCCCTCGGTGTAGGCGGCCTGGGAGCGGACGGTATCGGTGTCCTCGATGCGCAGCAGGAATCTGCCTCCGGCCTGGCGGGCCAGCAGCCAGCTGAAGATGGCGGTGCGCGCGCCGCCGATGTGCAGCTGACCGGTGGGGCTGGGGGCGAAACGGGTGACGATGCTCATGGAGCCTCCGAAATTTCGTGGTGGCCCGCTGGTACGCGCCGGACCGGGGGGCTGTCAACGCGCCGGGCACGTGATTGCACAAGGAGAAACCGATGTGCAATTTTGTGCACACGGCAGGTTGGGGTCATATAAAATTCCATGACATTTCGAATGAATGGCCAGTGGCATACATCCTGCTTCCCCAGAAAGGCTTTGACCGGCCGCCATCCGTGCTTACATGGACCAAGGCCGCCGGTCCCGGCGGCATCAAACGCCCCGACAAGAAATCCACATGAGAGAGGTCACTTTCGTGAAACGCATCCTTCTTCCCCTGCTTCTGCTTCTGGCCCTGCCCCTGGCCGCCCATGCGGCCGACGACACCGTCAAGATCCCCCTCAAGGACGTGAGCGACACCGCCAAGTTCTACAAGCTGGACGTGAACGGCACCACCGTGAAGTACTTCGTGGTGAAGGCCCCGGACGGCACCGTGCGTTCGGCCCTGGACGCCTGCGACGTGTGCTTCCCCGAAAAGAAGGGCTACAAGCAGCAGGGCGAATTCATGGTCTGCGTCAACTGCGGCCAGAAGTTCCACGTCTCGCGCGTGGGCATGGTCAAGGGCGGCTGCAACCCGCATCCCCTGCCCAACAAGATCGACGGCGCCGACGTGGTGATCTCCAAGGACGACCTGGCCCAGGGCCTCAAGTACTTCCAATAGGCGGCTGCCCATGAACCTGCTCTCGCTTCCCATGCGCACCCTCAGGCGCAAGCTGATGCGCACGGTGCTGCTCACGGTAGTGTTCGCCGCTGGCATCTGCTCGGTGGTGGCCCTCAACTACGTGTCCAAGGCCGTGGGCGACTCCATGGAGAAGAAGCTCACCGCCTACGGGGCCAACATCATGCTCAAGCCCAAGGAGGACACCCTGGCCGTGGGCTACGGGGGATTCAGCCTGGGCAGCGTGTCCTTCGACGTGAGGCACCTCACCCGCGAGCAGGTGGACACGGTGCGCACCATCGAACTCAAGGAGCGCATCGCGGCCGTGGCCCCCAAGTTCCTGGCCCTGACCAAGGTCAAGGACGTCCCCGTGGCCATGATCGGCGTGGACTGGGCCGAAGAGCTCATGATCAAGAACTACTGGGGTTTCGACGGCCGCCCGGCCGACAAGCCCGGCGAGGTCCTGGTCGGGACCAAGGCCGCCGAGGCCCTGTCGCTCAAGCCCGGCGCCACCTTCCAGGCCGAAGGCCGCGACTTCACCGTGGCCGGGGTGATCCTGCCGACCGGAAGCGAGGACGACAACGTGGTCTTCGCGGACATCACGGATCTCCAGGAAGCCATGCACCAGCCGGGGCAGATCCATTTCGCCGAGGTGGCCGCGCTGTGTTCGGGCTGCCCTATCGACGAAATCGTGGCCCAGATCCAGCAGAAGCTCCCGGACGTGGACATCGTGGCCATGCAGAAAGTGGTCAAGAGCCGCATGTACACCGTCCATTTCGTGCAGCACCTGGCGCTCATCGTGAGCGTGATCCTCCTGCTCACGGCCTGTTTCATGATCGCCCTGTCGCTTCTGGCGTCGGTGAACGAGCGCAAGCACGAGATCGGGGTGCTCAGGTCCCTGGGCTATTCGAAGTCCTCGGTGTTCTCCATCTTCTGCCTGGAGGCGCTGATCATCGGCGTGGTGGCCGGGCTGGTGGGCTACTTCGGCGGCTTCGGCGTGAGCTTCAAGGTGATGGACATGCTGGACATGGCCAAGGAGGCCAGCCTGGCCATGGAGCCCTGGCACCTGGGCCTGACCCTCTCCGGCGTGGCGGTGATCTCCTGCCTGTCGTCGGTGATCCCCGCCTGGAAGGCCGCAAACACCGATCCCAGCCAGGCGCTGGTCATGCTGTAGGAGCGCGCCATGCTGCAAGCTATCGAGGTATCCAAGACTTTCGGCGACACCCAGGTGCTGCGCGGGGTGTCCGTGGACATAGAGGACGGCGAGTTTGCCTGCGTGGTGGGCCGTTCGGGCTCGGGCAAGTCCACCCTGCTGAATGTGCTCTCCACGCTGCTCCGTCCCGACCAGGGCCGGGTGGTCTACCGGGGGCGCGAGGTCTCGACCCTGAGCGAGGGCCAGATCAACGGACTCCGCCACCAGGACTTCTCCATCATCTTCCAGCTGCACCACCTGCTGCCCTACCTGACGGCGGTGGAGAATGTGATGCTGCCCTACATGAACAGCTTAAGGCCCGTGAGCGAGGAGATAAGGCAAAAGGCCCGCACCTGCCTGGAGCGCGTGGGGCTCAAGGGCAAGGAGGATCGCCTGCCGGGCAAGCTCTCGGGCGGCGAGCAGCAGCGCGTGGCCATCGCGCGGGCCCTGGTGAAGAGCCCGGGCGTCATGTTCGCGGACGAGCCCACGGGCAGCCTGGACAAGAAAAACGGCGACGGCATCATCGAGCTCCTGCGCGATCTGAACAAGGAAGGGGTGACCCTGGTGATGGTCACCCACGACCTGGGCTACGCCAAGCTGGCTGGCCGGGTGGTGGCCATGGAGGACGGCAGGATAGTGGACGGGATGGCGAACTGCTGATCCCCGCGCACGTTGGAGAGTCCTCCAAGCAGGCCGCATCTGCGAGCTTGCCGCTGCAACGAATGTACATAGCCGGGCGGATGTGAACCATCCGCCCGGCCTTTCGTTTCGGGACAGGAAGCGCCCGTCCTTCAGGAACGTGCGGAAACAACAAAAGCCGGACCGGGTTTCCCCGGTCCGGCGTCATCGACTGAAATAAAAAACGAAAAAGCCTACTCGGCCTTTTCACGCACGACGGGCTTCACCACCGTGCCGGAGCGCAGGCAACGGGTGCACACGGTCATGGTGCACACTTCGCCGGAGGCCTTCTGGGCACGCACCTGGCGCAGGTTGGGCACGAAGCGGCGCTTGGACTTGTTGTTGGCGTGGGAAACATTGTTGCCGCTCTGGGGCTTTTTGCCGCACTTTTCACAAACCTTGGCCATATCAAACCTCCAACGGGGAAAACCCCAGGAATATGAAATACTCGTCGAAAGGGAAGCGATGCTTACACGCACTTTTTCGCCCTGGCAAGCTTTTTGTTGACAGAACCCCAAGGCGCGATTACTCACCCTTGTTTCCCGGAGGGAGAACCATGGCCGAGCGTTGGCTGGACATAACCGACATACCGGCTGAAGGCCGCGAGTTCGACTTCGACGACCAGGAGCTCTGGGTCGAGGGCCTGCGCGAGTTCAACATGGACTTCGCGCCCGCGTCGCCGCTTACGGCCACGCTCAAGGTGACCCCCGAACCGCGCGGGGCTCTTGTGCGCGGCAGGCTCACCGGAGCGGTTTCCGCCCCGTGCGACCGCTGCACCCGCGAGGTGCGGGTGGACGTGGACCAGAGCTTCGACCTCTTCGAGGAAGAGCCGATTCCCGGCGAAGAGTCCCTGGAGCCCACCCTGCTCAGAAGGCGGGGGCGCGTCCTGGAGCTTGACGTCGGCGGCTTGCTCTGGGAAGAGTTCGTGTTGGCCCTGCCGGTGAAGCCGTTGTGCTCGGAGGACTGCAAAGGTCTGTGCCCGTCCTGCGGGCAGGACCTCAACGCGGGGCCGTGCAAGTGCGGCGGCGCCGAGCTGGACCCGCGCATGGCCGCCCTGCGCGGCCTGACCATTGTCAAGAAAGACTAATTATATAGAGGTATACGGAAATGGCCGTCCCCAAGAAGAAAGTCTCCAAGTCCCGCAAGGGCATGCGCCGCTCCCACGACGCCCTGACCGCCGTCAACGTCATCCTGTGCTCCTGCGGCGAGCCCGCCCTGCCTCACAGGGTCTGCCCCAGCTGCGGCACCTACAAGGGCCGTCAGGTGCTCAAGCGGGATGAACCCCAGTCCTAACCGGCCCCGTATCGCCGTGGACGCCATGGGTGGGGACTTCGGCCCCCACGTTGTCGTCCCCGGCGCCGTGCAAGCCGCCAAGCGCAAGCAGTTCGACCTGCTTCTGGTCGGTGACGAGCCCAGGATCGCTGCCGAGCTTTCCAAGCTCGACACGCGAGGCATCGTCGTGCGCGTCGTGCACGCCACCCAGGTGGCGGAGATGCACGACAAGCCGTCCGAGGCCTTGCGCAGGAAGAAGGACTCGTCCATCCAGGTGGCCTGCAACCTGGTCCGGGAGGGCCAGGCCGACGGACTCATCAGCGCCGGGAACACCGGCGTGGTGCTGGCGTGCAGCCTCTTCACCCTGGGGCGCATCGAGGGCGTGGATCGGCCTGCCCTGGCCACCATCCTGCCCACGGAGCGCGCCCCCCTTGTGCTGGTGGACGCCGGAGCCAACGTGGACTGCAAGGCCCTGAACCTCCTGCAGTTCGGCATCATGGCCGATGTCATGGCCAGGCTCCTGCTGCACCGCCCGCACCCCGAGGTGGCCATCCTCTCCAACGGTGAGGAGGAGGGCAAGGGCAACCAGTTGGTCAAGGAAGCCTTCGAGCTGTTCAAGAACTCCTCGCTGGACTTCGTCGGAAACATCGAGGGACGCGACCTCTTCACCGGCGAGGTGGACGTGGTGGTGTGCGACGGGTTCGTGGGCAACGTGGTCATCAAGCAGGCCGAAGGACTGGCGTCTTCGTTGGGCAGGCTCCTCAAGGGAGAGCTCAGGCGCGGTTTCTTCGCCAAGATCGGCACCACCCTTGCCCTGTCGGCCCTCAAGCGCTTCTCCAGGCTCATGGACTACGCCGAATACGGCGGCGCGCCGCTTCTGGGGCTCAACGGCACGGTCATCGTCAGCCACGGAGCCTCCAACCAGAAGGCCATCGCCAACGCCGTGGACATGGCCGGCACGCTCATCAGCATGGACGCTGCCGCCCAGCTCAAGTCCGGCCTCGCCGCCAACAAGGACTTCGCCCACTTCGTCAAACGCCCGGCCCACGCCGAATAAAAGACTCACACAATGCACGGACTCTTCACTATCGAAGGTTTTGGCCGTCATGTCCCCGATCGTGTGCTCACCAACGCCGAGTTGGAAACCATGGTCGACACCAGCGACGACTGGATAACCTCCCGCACCGGAATCAAGGAGCGGCGCATCGTCGCTCCCGGAGAGACCTCCAGCGACCTGGCCGCCAAGGCCGCCTCCAACGCCCTGTTAAGCGCCGGGCGCGAAGCGGCGGACCTGAGCCACATCTTCTACGCCACCTTCACCCCGGACGCGTTCTGCCCGCCCGCCTCCTGCATCCTTCAGGAGAAGCTCGGCATCCGGGGACGCGCCTGCGTGGACATGAACGCGGCCTGCTCCGGTTTCCTCTACGCCATCGAGGCAGCCCGGGGGACTCTGGCGCTGCGCCCCGGCTCCACCGTGCTGGTCACGGCCGCCGAAGTCACCACCAGCCGCACCAACTGGGCCGACCGGGCCACCTGCGTGCTTTTCGGCGACGGCGCGGGCGCCATCGTGGTCTCCGACCGCGAGCCCAAGCCCGGACAGGCGGTCATCGAGGACGTGGTGCTCAAGGCCGACGGTTCCCTGTGGCCCCTGCTCACGGTGAAGGGCGGCGGCTCGGGCTGGCCGATGAAGCTCGGCGACACCATCAAGGACGAATTCTTCATCGAGATGAACGGCCCCGAGGTCTACAAGAACGCCGTGCGCTCCATGGGCTCCGTGTGCGAGGAGATCGTGGAGAAGAACGGGCTGGTCATGGACGACATCGACCTGTTCATCCCCCACCAGGCCAACCTGCGCATCATCGAGGCTGTGGGCAAGCGGCTCAAGTTCTCGGGCAACCGGGTCATGGTCACGGTGGACCGCTACGGCAACACCTCGGCCGCGTCCGTGGCCATCGCCCTGGCCGACGCCGTGGCCGAAGGCCGGGTCAAGCCCGGCGCGCGGGTGCTGCTGACCGTGTTCGGCGGCGGATTCACCTGGGGCGCCGCGCTTCTCAAATTCGTCTAGAAAATGACGTTTGAGTTTGCTAAACAATTGAGTTAGGCACCCTCAATTCATACCGGAACCAGCATGAAAAACCCTCCCCGCCTCACCGCTCTCGTCACCGGAGGCTCGCGCGGCATCGGCGCGGCCGTGGCCAAACGTCTGGCCAAGAACGGCTATTCCGTCATCTTCACCTACGTCTCCAAGCCCGACGAGGCCAAGGCTGTGGCCGCCCACATCATGGCCGAGGGCGGCGAAGCCCAGGCCATGGCCCTGGACGTCTCCGACCGGGGCGCGGTGGCCTCCTTCTTCAAGGAGCACATCGAGGGCAAGGTGGAACTTGAGGTGCTGGTGAACAACGCCGGCATCACCAAGGACGGCCTGTTGGTGCGCATGAAGGACGAGGACTGGGACCGGGTCATCGGCGTGAACCTCACCGGAGCCTTCACCTGCCTGCGCGAAGCCGCCAAGATCATGATGAAGCGCCGCGCCGGGCGCATCGTGAACATCGTTTCCGTGGTGGGCCAGTCGGGCAACGCCGGGCAGGCCAACTACGTGGCCGCCAAGGCCGGGCTCATCGGGCTCACCAAGACCGCCGCCCTGGAGCTGGCTCCGCGCGGCATCACGGTCAACGCCGTGGCTCCCGGCTTCATCGAGAGCGACATGACCGCAGTGCTTCCCGACGCGGTCAAGGCCGCCTTCCTGGAGCAGATTCCGCTGAAAAAAATGGGCACTCCCGAGGATGTCGCCTCGGCTGTTGCCTATCTCGCCTCGCCGGAGGCCGCCTACGTCACCGGCCAGGTGCTGGCCGTCAACGGCGGCCTTTACCGCTAACGAAAACAACCACCCGCTTATTCCAAGGAGAGCAACATGTCCGTCGCCGAAAAAGTCAAAGAGATCATCGTGGACCAGTTGGGAGTTTCCGCCGACGAGGTCAAGCCCGAAGCCAAGTTCGTGGACGACCTGGGCGCCGATTCCCTGGACCTCACCGAGCTGATCATGGCCATGGAAGAGGAATTCGGCGTCGAGATCGCCGACGAGGACGCCCAGAAGATCGTCAAGGTCCAGGACGCCATCGACTACGTCTCGTCCAAGCAGGCCTAACATAGCATTGGCGGCCGGACCCGTTTTCCGGCCGCCCTATTTTCCCTCAAGGTGCCAATGCCCATGAAGCTCAATCGTGTCGTCGTCACCGGCATGGGTGCGATCACGCCTATCGGCAACGATCTCGCCACCAGCTGGCAGAACCTCCTGGACGGCGTGTCCGGCGCGGGTCCCATCACCCGTTTCGACGCCTCCGGGTTCGATACGACCTTCGCTTGCGAGGTCAAGGGGTTCGATCCGTCCAAGTACATTCCGGTCAAACAGGCCCGGCGCATGGACCTGTTCACCCAGTACGCCGTTGTGGCGTCCATGATGGCCGTGGAAGACTCGGGGCTCGAAATCACCCCCGAACTGGCCCCCTTCGTGGGCACGCTCATCGGCTGCGGCCTGGGCGGCCTGCACACCATCGAGGAGCAGCACAAGAAGCTCCTGGCCGGTGGACCGGGCAGGGTGTCGCCCTTCTTCATCCCGGTGCTCATCGCCAACATGGCCGCGGGGCAGTCCGCCATCTTCACCGGCGCGAAAGGGCCCAACGTCTGCACCACCACGGCCTGCGCCTCGGGCGCGCACGGGGTGGGCTACGCCTATACCGACATCATGCTCGGCCGGGCCAAGGCCATGATCTGCGGCGGCGTGGAATCCACCATCGCCGCCCTGGGCCTCTCCGGTTTCAACGCCCTCAAGGCCCTCTCCACCCGCAACGACGAGCCCACCAAGGCCTCGCGGCCCTTCGAAAAGGACCGCACCGGCTTCGTCATGGGCGAGGGCGCGGGCATCCTCATGCTCGAGGAACTCGAATTCGCCAAGGCCCGCGGAGCCAGGATACTGGCCGAAGTGGCGGGCATGGGCGCATCCGGCGACGCCTACCACATGACCGCCCCCCCGGAATCCGGCGAAGGCGCGGCCCTGGCCATGGCGGCCGCCCTGCGCGAGGCGGGCATGAAGCCCGAGGACATCGACTGTGTCAATGCGCACGGCACGTCCACGCAGCTGAACGACCAGTGCGAGACCCAGGCCCTCAAGACCGTGTTCGGCGACCACGCCTACAAGCTGTCGGTCACGTCCAACAAGTCCATGATCGGCCACTGCCTCGGCGCGGCCGGAGCCATTGAAAGCGTCTTCTCCGTGAAATCCATCATGGAGGACGTGGTGCCCCCCACCATCAACTACGAGACCCCCGATCCCCTGTGCGATCTGGACTACACGCCCAATGCGCCCAAGAAGCGCACCGTGCGCACGGTCCTGAACGACTCCTTCGGGTTCGGCGGCACCAATGCGTGCTTGATTTTCAAGAAATACGAGTAGGCGCGCTCGTGTTGACCAATTCTCGGCAGGAATGCGTGACTGACGATGCCGAGAAGGTAGCCAACCGCTTCCTGATCTTTGTCATGCTCATGGGCGGGGTTTTGAGGTTCTTGAACCTCGAAGCCCCGCCTTTGCGTTGGGACGAACTAGTCGTGCCCCTCACGGCACGCTATCCGGTGGAATACATTCTCGACTGGTGCAGGCGCTGCGAGGTTCACCCACCAGGATTCCATCTGCTCGTTAAGGCGTTCATGGCGGGCGGCGACTCGGATCTCATCCTGCGCCTTCCAGCCTTCGGCGCGGGAGTGCTGCTCATCTGGCTCAGCTTTAAGCTGCTCAAGGAGACCCTTTCTTCCCGTGCGGCCATCGTGGGTTCGGTCCTGGTAGCCACCGACCCTTTCCTCATCCTCTTTTCCCGGCAGGTGCGGCCATACACCATATGGTTGTGCCTTGTCGCGCTCTCGTGCCTGTTGTTCTGCCGGCTGGCGCGAGAGTCCACGCGAAACGACTGGCTCAAGCTGGTCGCAGTCAATTTTCTTGCCTACTCTACCCACTTCATAAGCGTCATCGTTTTCCCGGCGCAGGTGGTGGCCTATTACCTGCTCGACGGCAAACGTCTCAGCTCACGCAAGACCTGGTTCTTCCTCCTGTCCGTGACGCTTCCCTTTCTGGCGGTCACCCCGTTCCTGCTGGGAATGATGCGCCGCGAGCCGGTTTCCGGATCGATCTCCTATCTGGAGGTCGCCGCCAATACCTGGTCCGCCCTCAACCGGGCCTTTTTTCCGTTCCATGATTCCACGTTCATCCGCCTTGGAATCGCGGCCCTGGCCCTGCTCGGCCTTTTCAGGATTCTGCGGACGAACAGGCCACTCTTCTACTACATCGCCTCCTCTTCGCTGTTCCCCGTGGCCGTCATCATCGCCTTGCGCTACGGGTCCTACTACAATCCCTGGCATCTGATATTCATCCCATACTTCTGCATACTCTGTCTGTCCTCACTGCTGAACGACGTAAGGATGTGGATTACCTGCTTTGTGGCCCTCCTGATTGGCTCGGCCAACGTGTTCACCCTGACCCAGCCCCTTGCCTCAAAGATATTCAGTAACGACTACATCTACGAGGGCAACTTCTGCAAAGTCGACTCGAACATGAAGAGCCTGGTGTCATATTTTCCGAAATTCCTCACACCGGGAACATTCGTCCGATCCCAATTCGACACGGAATACTACTCTACCAGCTGGTATATCGACCAGATCTGTCCCTACCAGAATTTCACGAGCAATTCCCTCGCTCCCGACAGGACGGGCACGACCATCACCACGATAGCTTCCCGTCCCGATATTGAGGATGGTACCGTCGTGGCGGAACTGCCCCCCTTCCGGCTGGTGCAGAAGACCATCCCGCGTCTCACCCCGCAAACGTTACGCCTGCGGGAGACCGCGACCGTCACCAACCAGCCCGACTCGTTTTTCGCCAACGTCCACGAGTTGCGCGACATCACCGTCTTCTCCGACCGGGGATACTCCGTCTACCCTTCCCGCAACGGCGACACCGGCTTTTTTTCCTTCGTGTTCAAAAATGATTCGCTCCCGGCCACCTGCGCTCTCGAGATCCACCCCCGGTTCCGCAACAGCCTGCGCGGCGGGACATTCTCCATCGAGGCGCAGTTCGACGATGATCAACCCGTGCCCGTCCTGGCCAACAAGGGCTTGGAGCTGCCCCCAAAGGCGGATTTCGTCCTGCTCGAACCCAAATTGTACCTGAGGCGCTACACCCCGTTTTCCACACTGACCGTGCGGTTCAGGTTCCATGTGCCGCTCACCACCCCCGGCTATCCCGGGGGGAACCTCTCCCTGATGTCCTTCTTCCAGCTGTCGGTGACGCCGCTTGGCCTGGGGTTGGATTTCTTCGCCCCGGACAACCTCGACCGGGAACTCTCCGTGACGGGGCTCAGGGATCTCGAATCCGACGGCCCCAAGCGCTGGCGGTGGGCCACCGGACCGGAAACCTCCGTCACATTCTCCGCGCCTGCCGAGCGCGAAGCCCGCCTGCGCTTCGGCCTGCTGAACATCATGCCCGGCCAGCAGGTACGCATCGAGGTCAACGGGCAGGCCCTCAAGACCATCGGTCCAATAGCCCCAGGGAAATGGCTCACCCCGAACGCCGCAGACGAATTGCCTTTCACGGCCAAGGCGGGTAGGAACACCATCAAATTCATTTACAGGACCTGGAACTCGCCGGGCACGCCGGTCCTTGCGGACCCATCGCCGTACAGCGCAGCCTTCACCGAGCTGTCGGTCGAATAATACTCAAAGCATAGAGGAAGCCATGGACGAAATCTTCATCCGCGACCCGGAAATCGCCGCCGCCATTGCCAGCGAGATCGACCGCCAGATGAGCGGCCTGGAACTCATCGCCTCGGAGAACTTCGTGTCCTCCGCCGTGCGCCAGGCGCAGGGGTCGGTCATGACCCACAAGTACGCCGAGGGATACCCCCACAAGCGCTACTACGGCGGCTGCGAATTCGTGGACGTGGCCGAAGACCTCGCCCGCGACCGCGTGAAGAAAATCTTCGGGTGCGACTACGCCAACGTGCAGCCCCACTCCGGCTCGCAGGCCAACATGGGCGTGTACTTCTCCGTGCTCAAGCCCGGCGACACCATCCTGGGAATGGACCTCTCCCACGGCGGCCATCTCACCCACGGCAGCCCCGTGAACTTCTCCGGCCGCTTCTTCAACGTCGTCTTCTACGGCGTGAAGAAGGAGACCGGCACCATCGACTACGACGCCCTGGAAAAGCTCGCCCGCGAGCACAAGCCCAAGATGATCGTGGCCGGGGCCAGCGCCTATCCGCGCATCATCGATTTCGACCGCTTCCGGGCCGTGGCCGACGAGGTCGGAGCCATGCTTATGGTGGACATGGCCCACATCGCTGGCTTGGTGGCCACCGGCCAGCACCCCTCGCCCATCGGCAAGGCCCACTTCACCACCTCCACCACCCACAAGACCCTGCGTGGACCACGCGGAGGGCTCATCCTAGCGGGCGAGGAAGAAGCCAAGAAAATCGACTCCCAGATCTTCCCCGGCATCCAGGGCGGACCGCTCATGCACGTCATCGCGGCCAAGGCCGTGGCCTTCCTGGAGGCCCTGCGCCCCGAGTTCGCCCTCTACCAAGCCCAGGTGGTCAAGAACGCCAAGGTCATGGCCTCGGGCCTCACCTCCCTGGGCTACGACCTGGTGTCCGGCGGCACGGACAACCACCTGATGCTCGTGGACCTGAACAACAAGAACGTGACCGGCAAGGAGGCCCAGATCGCCCTGGACGCCGCCGGCATCACCGCCAACAAGAACACCGTGCCCTTCGAGACCCGCTCCCCCTTCGTCACCTCGGGCATCCGCCTGGGCACGCCCGCGCTCACCACGCGTGGCATGAAGGAGGCCGAGATGGAGAAGGTGGTGGCCTGGATCGACGCCGCTATCACCGCCAAGGACAACGAAAGCGCGCTTTCGGCCATCAAGGCCGAGGTGAAGGAATTCGCCCGCCAGTTCCCGCTGTTCGCCTGGTAGAAACGCACTAGAAACGTTTCTAGGGCCGCCGGGCGAAAGTCCGGCGGCCTTTCTTGTTTCTTGACAAAGAGCGCTACGCCCAGCAATTTCCGTGAAAATATGGAGAGCATACCGATCATGGACCAACGTCTCCCCTGGCCCGAATACTTCATGCGTATCGCCTTCCTGGTGGCCGAGCGCTCCACCTGCCTGCGCCGCAAGGTCGGGGCCATCGCGGTGAAGGAAAAGCGCATCCTGGCCACCGGCTACAATGGCGCCCCCGCGGGTACCGCGCACTGCCTGGACATCGGCTGCCTGCGCGAGAAGCTCGGCATCCCCTCCGGACAGCGCCACGAGCTCTGCCGGGGCCTCCACGCCGAGCAGAACGTCATCATCCAGGCCGCCACCCACGGCGTCTCCATCGCCGGAGCCGACCTCTACTGCACCACCCAGCCCTGCATCATCTGCACGAAGATGCTCATCAACTGCGGCATCAAGAATATCCACTACGCCGAAGGATACCCGGACGACCTCTCCCGGGACATGCTCACCGAAGCAGGAGTGAACTTTGATACTCTGTCACGCCCCGACAACTCCTGACGAAGCCCACATGGCCCGCGCCCTGGACCTTGCCCGCCGGGGCAAGGGAGCAACCGCGCCCAACCCCTGCGTGGGGGCCGTCCTGGTGCGGGATGGACAGGTGGTGGCCGAGGGCTGGCACCAGCGCTGCGGCGAGGCCCACGCCGAGGTCAACTGCCTGGCCGACGCCGCGTCCAAAAGCGTGGACACATCCTCCTGCACCCTTTACGTCACCCTGGAGCCCTGCAACCACCACGGCAAGACCCCTCCCTGCACCCTGGCGGTTCTCGCGGCTGGCATCAAGAAGGTCGTGGTGGGCTGCGCCGACCCCAACCCGCGCGTTGAAGGCGGCGGCGCAACGTTCCTGCGCTCCAAGGGCGTGGACGTGACCGTGGGCGTGCTCGAGCGGGAATGTCTGGACATGATCGCCGATTTCCGTGTCTGGCAATTCACGCCGCGCACCTACAACATCCTCAAGATGGCGGCCACTCTGGACGGGCGCATCGCCTCGCGCACAGGCCACGCCGCATGGGTGAGCGGCCCTGAGTCTCGCGCCGCCGTGCACGAACTGCGCGCCCGCGTGGACGCGGTCATCGTCGGCGGAGCCACCCTGCGCCAGGACAACCCCCAGCTCACAGTCAGGCTCGAAGGCGGTTACGGTGGCAAGCAGCCCCTGGCCGTGGTGGTCACATCGCTTCTGCCCGAACCGTCGGCCCCCCTGGCGCTTCTGGCCCGTCGGCCCGACCAGACGATTTTCTGGACCGACGCCCTCAACTCCGCGTCGGTACGGGCCGAAGCGCTACGGGATCTTGGCGTGCGGGTGTGGGAGCTACCCGCCAGCGGCGAAAGCCTGGACCTTGCGGCCGGATTCGCCAAGCTGCGTAGCGAGGCCGGATGTTTCACCACCCTGTGCGAGGGCGGCGGCAGGCTGGCCCTTTCCCTGGTCAAACAGGGCGTCATGGACGAGTTTCTGTACTTCCTGGCCCCGAAAGTCATCGGCGACGCCATGGCCGTGCCGGTCTTTTCCGGCGACTGCGTGGAGTCCATGGAGCAAGCCGTCCGCCTGCGCCTGGCAGGAGTCAGGCCCAGCGGGCAGGACCTGCTGCTGACCTACATGCCCAAGGATGATCCTCACGGACCCGCGTGACTTCCGACATGAGGCCGCGCCTCGCGGACGGCCGGGCCTGATTTGCGCGCAACATCTACGCCGAGGAGTTTTCGTGAAAAAGCTCGCCCTGGTTCTGGCCGTTCTCGCTGTCGCGTACTGCGCCGCCTCATATTTCGTCGGCCGCCAAGCCGAAGCGGTCTTGAACACTCGCCTGGAACAGATGAAAGCCGACGCCCCTGGCGTAAATTGTAAGCTGAAAGATAAACGGCAGGGAATCTTCACCAGCAGATACACCTACACCGTCGCCTTCGATGTGCCGGGCGAACCGGGCAGGACCGCTTCCGGAAAGCCTATCACCCTGGACGCGATTCTGGACGTGTCCCACGGCCCGGTGGCCTTCGCCGGCGGACCTGCGGCATGCTTGGCCATCACCGACACCACCTTCGCCGCAAACCAGGACACACCCCAAATCCCCCGGGACTTCCTGGCGAAGCTCCCCGAGCTGGCCCAGACGACACTCCGCACCCGCATCGCTTTCGACGGAAGCGGCGTCACCTCCATAGCCGTCCCCCCGGCGAGCCGGACCGTTCAGCTGGACAACGGGACATCCCTGCAGGTTGAGTGGCAGCCCCTTGAAGCCTCCGTCACCTTCAACGCCGACGTCTCCGAGAGCGAGATGACGGGGCGCTGCCCCCTGATCCGGCTGGGCGACGGCAAGGCCTCCGCGACTTTCGCCGGATTCTCCTTCACCTCCAAGGCCAGAAGAATCACGGGAAAAATCTGGGGCGGTTCCTACCGCGTCGCTCTCGAATCCTTCGATATCCAGCCCGCCGCACCCGATACCCCTGTCCACCTGGACAAATTGTATGCGAACCTCGATCTCAAACCCAGAGGCGGCCTACTCGACTACGCAGCGGAATTCGGCGGGATCGGACTCGACCAGGCGGGGACGGTTATCCCGGCAACGGTGTCCCTGGCCGTCGCCAATCTGGACGTCCCCGCCCTGGATGAACTCCAGAGCATCCTCCAGAAGCAAGCAACACCCGGAGCCCTCCCGCAGGGCTCGCCGCAGGAGGACCTGCTGCGCGTGGGCAACTCCCTCCTGGCCCGGTCGCCCCGGCTCGACTTCTCCCTCAAGGCGTTGGAAGGGGATCTGGGGCCGGTCACTCTTCAGGCCACCGTCAACACCGAGAATATGAAGCAGGTGCCCGCCAACGCCGCGCTGATCCCGTCCATGCTGCGCGCCACGGCCAAGCTCGACGGCCCAGCAAAAGGAGTGCTGGAGCTGGCCTGCCTGCTGGCCCAAAACAAGACCAAGCGCCCGTCGTCCGATCCGGCACTCAGGCAGGAGATGGCCGTCCAGCTCGACCAGTTGGTTCTGCAAGGCATCCTCGTGCCTTCCGGAGACCGGCTGGCTTCGGTCGCCGTCTGGGACGGCGTGGGCCTCGCGGTCAACGGCAAGCGTCTGCAGTGACGCCCCGGGCCTTCTGCCCCAGCGAATGAAGCCGCCCCGGCCCGGGAACCGCGGGCCGGGGCGTTATTTCTTTTCGGCCGCACGCCCCTGCCGGGAGCTTTTGCCCGCCGCCCGGATTCCCCACACCACTCCGGCGAAGATCAGGGACATCCCCAGGATTTCCCGGCCCCCCGGAAACGCCCGCTGCAGCACGTAGGCGTAGATGATCCCGGACAAGGGCCAGAACACGATGCACTGCCCGGCCAAGGTTGGCGGCAGAAGCGCGTTGGCCTTGTTCCACAGCACCCCGCCCAGCCAGGACACGGCCAGCCCAAGAATCAGGCAGCATAGCCCGTATTGCACCGCGCCGGTGGGCGTGCCTTCCCAGGGGAAGCCGTTGCCCACGGCCAAGCGCGCACCCAGGGCCGCCAGGGCGAACACCAGGAGCGCGCACCCCGTGGCATTGGCCCAGGTGAGCGGCGTCAATTCCGGGTTGCGGATGAGGAATTCGATGTTGGCCACAAGATAGTAGGTCAGCATCGCCAACGCCGCAACGCTTGCGGCCATGCATACGACCAGGTTGCCCCCGCCCAGCCCCTGCGAGTGCCGCGCCAGGTTCACCAGGACCAGACCGGCGCCAATGCACGCCAGCGGCCCCGCCAGGCTTAAAAAAGACGTCTCGCGGGTGCGTAGGTTGCTCGCCACGGCCACGCTCACCGGGGTGAGCCCCATGACCAGTGTGGGCAACGCCGCGCCGCCGGCCTCGATGGCCATCACCATGGCCGTGTAGCAGCCGTAATATCCTGTGGCGGCAAACACGAAGGCCTTGGCCCACTGTCTGCCGGTGAGGCCCCTGCCGGACGCCCTTGCGCGCAGGATGAACGCCGCGCCTATGGTCCCGAAGACGAGGTAGCGTCCCAGGGAAACGTCCCAGGCCGAAATCCCGGTCATGAAAAGGGGCACCACGAACGAAAGCCCCCAGAGGGAGGCCCCCCCGAACGCGCACGCAAGCCCCGCCGCGCCCACCGCCCCATGGCGCGCCGCTGTCTGTCCCATGTGTTTTACATCTGCCCTTTTACGTCGGAATACGCCCAGCCGCCTGGCCGGTAATCAGATGAATCCGCCATTGGCCGCAAGCACATGCCCATTGATCCAACCGCCATCGGGCCCCAACAGGAAGGACACGGCCCCTGCGATGTCCTCGGGTGTGCCCAGGCGCTCTAATGGCGACCGCTTGGCCAGGCGGTCGATCAGCTCTCCGGTCTTGCCCTCGAAGAAAAGCTCGGTGGCCGTAGGGCCGGGAGCCACCGCATTCACCGTTATTTGCCGCCCTCGCAGCTCCTGGGCCATCGTGCGGCTCAGCACCTCCACGGCGGCCTTGGACGCGGCATAAGGGCCATAGGCGGGCATGTTCATACCCACCACGCTGCTGGAGAAGGTCACGATGCGCCCTCCTTGCGCCAGATGCTTCGCGGCGTGGCGCAGGACGTTGAACGTCCCACGTATGTTCACGGCCGTGATGCGGTCGAAGTCGGCAGGGTCGCAGGCGGCCAGCGGCAGCATCTTCAGGATGCCCGCCGCGTTCACCACGGCGAATACGGCGCCGAACCGCGCCATAGCGGCCGTGAAAAGATGCTCTACGTCCGATTCCACGGCCACGTCGCCGCGCAGACACACTGCATGCCTGCCCAAGGTCTGGATTTCGGCCGCGGCCTCCTGGGCCAGGACCTCGTTGGCCGCGTAGTTCAGCACGATGTCGAAGCCGTCCCGGGCAAGGCGCAAAGCCACGGCACGGCCTATGCCCCGCGAGGCTCCGGTGACGATGACTGCTCTTGGTGACTGATCGCTCATGGCGCGCCTCCTTATGCTGCGGCTGAAGAATGCCGCCGGCTGTCAGGCTCTATCATGCGCCGAGTGCGCCGGTATGTCCAATATCCTGGCGGATTAAAGAGCGAGGCGAAGAGTTTGAAGACGCTTCCGGCGGCCAGAGAGGGCGCTGCCCTCTCTGGACTCTCCTGCCAAAGGAACTTCGTTCCTTTGGCATCCTTTTCCGCTTCGCGTTGAACGATGGGGGTGAGTGGAGCGGATGATCAGGCGTGGTTTCGAGCGAGGCCGCCCGAAAAGCGAAAGGCCCGCATTTTGGTGCGGGCCTTTCTTGAAGGAACCTGGCGGCGACCTACTTTCCCACTAGCGGTCCTAGCAGTATCATCGGCGATGGAGGGCTTAACTTCCGAGTTCGGAATGGGATCGGGTGTACCCCCTCCTCAAAGGCCACCAGGAAATTCCTGATGATATTAAGTAAATAAGGGAGGAACGCGTAAAGTACTTAATGCGAGTCAAGCCGAACGGGCTATTAGTACCGCTTAGCTGAGCGTATCACTACACTTGCACTTGCGGCCTATCAACCAGGTAGTCT